>JAVBUE010000059.1:0-53884 GCA_031555735.1 Tannerellaceae bacterium | reverse complement strand
CAGCACAAATTCTTAAGCGCTGATACAGTGGCTCTTAGGAGTTAAAAACTGCCATAGGTGAACGTTTCAACAAACATAGGTGGATGTTCAAACAAACATAGGTGACAGATTGAACAACCACCTATGATTGTTTTGGCCTTCAAATGGCAGAAGTCAGCCAGTGGAAGGAAGTGTGGAAGGAAACGCCCAAAAACGTGGGTCCTTCCACAATAAGTGGCTGATTATCATAGGGAGTGGAAGCAGTGGAAGGAAAAAAGGGCAAATCCCCTGTATATATAGCAAGAGGGTGTGCCAATAAAAGTACACCATAACTTGCGGTAAATAACCTTCTGTCAGATCAAGCTTGAGAAAATCAGAAAATAAATTCAAAACAGCTTCTTAAAACTATTAGCCAAAACTTACTACCTTTGTTTCCATTCACTAAAACAGATAATATGAAAACACTTGTTTCTTTATTTGCCGCCTGCATACTCAGCCTGTCCGGTCTGCATGCGCAATCATCCCTTCCTCCCCGGGAGGACAATTCCCTCCGTATCCTTTGTTACAATGTACGCAATGCCCGAGGCATGGATGAGGTGACCGACTATCAGCGGATAGCCGACATCATGAACCGCGTAAACGCGGATGTGATTGCCGTACAGGAGCTCGACAGCGGTGCGCAACGCAGCCAGGGAGCTTACGTATTACAGGAACTGGCTTCCCGGATCCGTATGTTTCCCACCTACGGTCCGGCCATTGATTTCCAGGGTGGGAAGTACGGTGTTGGCATTCTCTCGAAAGAAAAGCCCTTGCACTCCCGGACGATCCCCCTGCCGGGCAGGGAAGAACAACGGGTGCTGCTGATCGCCGAATTTGCGGATTACGTAGTCTGTTGCTCCCATTTTTCGCTGACGAAAGACGATCAGGTCGCCTCCGTTCCCATTATCAACAAGGCACTGGAAGGGATCCGCAAGCCGGTATTCCTGGCGGGCGACATGAATTCGGTGTATGACTCTCCCACCCAGACCGCTCTCCGTGAACAGTTCACCCCGCTGAACGACCCCAAAGCCAATACCATTCCCGCCGGGCAACCGAACCGCTGCATCGATTATATTTACGGATACAAGAACGGCCACCTCTTCAGTGTGCTCCGCCGCGCCGTCCTCACGGAAGAAAAGGTGGCATCCGACCACCTCCCACTCTATGCCGATATCCGGATTGCCGCGGATGCCGACCGGATCATCCGCACCAAGCCGTTCCTGCAAAATCCGACAGACAACGGTATCACCGTCTCCTGGTTCACCCATGTCCCGATTCATGGCTGGGTGGAATATGGCACCAGCCGGGAGCAGCTAAACCAGCGGAAGGAAACCCTGGTGGACGGACAGGTGATCTGCAACAATACGCACCAGAAAATTCGGTTGACCGGCCTGCAACCGGGCGTTACCTATTACTATCGGATCTGTTCGCGCGAAATCACCCTGTATGAAGCCTATAAGAAAGAATTCGGGCACACGGTACGATCAGATATCTATTCTTTTACGATGCCCTCGACCGCATCTTCCGACTTTACAGCCATCATCTTCAACGACCTGCATAAAAATACACAGGTGATCAACTGTTTATCTGATCTGATCAAAAATACACCTTACGATCTCGTCTTCTTTAATGGCGACTGCATTGACGATCCGAGGAATGAAACCGAGGCTATCCAATACCTTGCCCTTATGAATGAAAAAGTGAAGGCAGAGCAAGTGCCCGTTTTCTATCTGCGCGGCAACCATGAAATCCGCAATGCTTATTCTATCCAGCTACGTGATTTATTTGATTATGTGGGCAATAAAACCTACGGAGCATTCAGTTGGGGAGATACCCGTTTCGTCATGCTCGACTGCGGGGAAGATAAACCCGACTCCACCTGGGTATATTACAACCTGAACGACTTCAACTCCCTGCGCCTTGACCAGGTAGCTTTCCTACATGACGAATTAGCAGGCAAAGCTTATAAAAAAGCAAACCGCCATATCCTGATCCATCATATCCCCATTTATGGCATGACAAAGGAAGACTATATCCCATGCCGCCAGTTGTGGAGCCCGGAACTGTCGAAAGCGCCATTCGACGTTAGCCTGAACGCCCATACCCACTCCTATGCCTATATTCCGAAAGGCAGTGACGGAAATAACTTTCCGGTTGTAATAGGTGGAGGTAGCAATATGCAATCCGCCACGGTCATGATCCTGAAGAAAAAAGGGAAAGAACTGACGCTTACCGTCCTGAATACACAAGGGGAGGTACTCCGGGAGCTACAGTTATAAGTACGCGATCCGATCTTTCCGGCGTGTAGTGTACAATATATAGCACGCCTTTATTCATGAAAATTCGACAAAAACACATTCATATACAGGGTATTGCATCCAATAAAAATAGTATCGGAAATAATCATTCGATACTATTTTTTTTTGTATTTTTGCAAAATACAGCCTATTTTACCAAATATCATAGCAATCAATGCAACACCCAATATACAATCATTTTGATAAAATTTATGTTACATACTTTGCACGAATGCATCGATTTGCCAAAGCGTATGTCCTTTCGGAAGCAGATGCGGAAAATATCGTTCAGGATGTTTTTGTGCTGCTCTGGGAGAAAAAAGAGGTGTTGGATATCCGGATAAGCCTCACCGCCTACCTCTTTACCCTGGTAAAGAATAAATGCCTGGATTACCTGCGTCACCAGTTGGCCGTAGCGGAATACAACAATGAATTGTCCGCCAAGCTATCTGCTCTTGAGACACTTAACAGCGCCTTCGAGTCTGACGAAGAGATAGAGAAGGTTATTACCCGCGCCATTGACACTTTACCCGACCGCTGCCGGGATATCTTTGTTAAAAGCCGGATCGAAGGAAAAAAACACCGGGAGATCGCCGACGAAATGAACCTCTCCGTCAACACGATCGAGAACCAGATCGGGATTGCATTGAAAAGGCTGCGCGTGGAATTGAAAGACTATCTACCCCTGCTATTCCTTCTTTGACTGTTAAATACTATTTATTTTAATAAACATTTTAGTGGCTTATAGGGTGTTGATCGCTCTATAAGCAGATACCATCATTATGCACGATGCCATTTTCAACTATTTTAAAGACCAACTTTCTCAGGAAGAGAAAGTTGTATTATTTAACCTGATAAAGACGGATGCCACGTGGAGAGCAGAATTCATCGCCATGCAAAACATCTACGGACTGACGTCCTGGCTGCCTGCAGATACCGACAAGGCGGAAGGGACCGGCCATTTGCACGCATTCAAACAGCAACGCCTTCCCCACAACCCGCGCAAGCTCCGGAAACAACTCTTCGGGTATGCCGCCGCCATTCTTCTGACCATCGCCTGTACTTCGGCAGCCTTTTATGCCTTCGCCCAACCGGAATGGTTACGTGCGTATAACCGGGAAGAGCCGGAAATTCGCTATGGGGAATGTACAGCTCCTGTCGGCCAACGCGCCCAGGTAACCTTGCACGACGGTACCACCGTATGGCTGAACTCCCATTCCACCTTACGCTATCCGAATACGTTCACGCCAGATGAGCGCCGGGTGGAACTGGATGGTGAAGCCTACTTCGAGGTGAAGAGCAATGACAGACAACCCTTTATCGTGTCCACGGAAAAAATAGATATCAAGGTGACCGGTACCCGGTTCAACGTATTTGCCTATCACGGCCAACCGGAATTCAATACCTCGCTGCTGGAGGGGAGCGTCGCGCTCTTTACCCGGGATCAATCCACGCCCCTGATGGAGTTAGCCATGCACGAACGCGCGGTGATGGACGGGAACCAGCTCATTAAACAGCCCTTCCAGCAAACGGATTTCCTCCTTTGGATAGACGGGATTTATGCCTTCGACGACCTGCCTTTTGAGATGATCCGTCAGAAACTTGAATTGTATTACGACATTTCCATCGTTGTTGAAAACCCGGAATTGAACACTTACAAGTTCAGTGGCAAATTCAGGCAAAGAGATGGCATCGAAAGCGTTTTGCACACCCTGCGGAAAATTAAAGCGTTCCGCTACATCAAAGATGACGAAAAAAATGTTATTACTATAACTTAATGTGTTTTGCATCATTTTGTCGTTTTACCCTCACTGATTTTTCTTCACTTACATATGTACAATTTAAAACACGTATTGCCTATGGTATAGTACAATAAAAAAACCGGCAGGTGCTGCAACACCCGCCGGCAAGTAAACTAACACAAAATTTCTAACAAATTAAGTATTAATTGGATAATTAGCAAAGTTATGAAAAAAGAACCGAATTTTCTACGTATCATGAAAATTTCAGCTTTCCTTTTATCCGTTTGTCTGTGTACCGCTTTTGCGACGACAACACATTCGCAAAACGCCAATGTACAGATTAACGGGAAACAATTGACGATCGGTAGTTTTATCGATCAGGTGGAAACACAGACAGATTACCTGTTTGTCTATAGTAAAAGCGAAGTGAATACGGATCAGGCCCTCGCCATGACATCCGGTACCAAATCGGTATCCAGCTGTCTGAAAGAAGCCTTTGACCAGTCGGACGTGAAGTATGCCTTCGAAAATGATTACATCGTTCTCACCCGGAACGCGTCGCCATCGGTGCCCCAGCAACAGGGTAAGACAGTGACAGGTACGGTACTGGATGCCAACGGCGTATCGATCATCGGCGCCAATGTGATCCTGAAAGGAACCACTCATGGGGCGGTGACCGACCTGAATGGCAACTTCACCATCACAGATGTACCTTCATCTGCCATATTGGTGATTTCCTACATCGGCTATCTGTCGAAAGAAATACCTGTGGGAAACCAGACTACGTTCAGCATCACCCTGCTGGAAGACACCCAGGCGCTGGAAGAAGTGGTGGTGGTAGGTTACGGTACGCAACGTAAATCGGACGTCACCGGATCTATCTCCGTTGCTTCGGGCGAAGACATCACGAGGGGCGACAACTTCAACGCCCTTGCCGGGTTGAAGGGGAAAGCCTCCGGGGTGAACATCTTCACCAACTCCGGCCAGCCGGGAGGAGCCACCCGCGTGATCATCCGCGGTATCGGTACGATCAAATCATCATCCAACCCCCTGTATGTGGTTGATGGTGTGGTGATGAACGATTTCCAATTCCTCAACCCGAACGATATCGAACGGATCGAGGTATTGAAAGACGCTTCTGCCGCTGCGATCTACGGTGCCCGTGGCGCCAATGGCGTGTTGATGGTCACCACCAAACGCGGATTGAAAGGCGAAGGCATACAGATCGGCTATAACGGCTCGGTCAGTATATCCACACCCGCCAGTAAGATGGATGTGATGAACGCCGCCGAATTTATGGAAGCGATGAAGATCTCTTTCGATAACGACCGGAAATGGTATGGTGGCACACAGACATTCCAGGTGGACGATCCCCGTTTGTTCGACGCCAACGGCAAACCGCTGTATGACACCGACTGGCAGGATGAAGCCACCCGTACCGCCATCTCCCAGAACCACCAGCTATCTATCCAGCAAGGAGGTAAGAACTCTTCCGTCGGTGCGTTCCTGAACTATACGGATCAACAAGGTGTGATGTTGAATACCTACATGAAGCGTCTGAATGCCAAACTGACGTACGACGCCGACCCCACAAGCTGGTTATCCACCGGTGTCAACCTCCTGGTCAACCATACCTGGCAGAATGATACGGACGAAGGAGGCGGCTCACAGGTAGCCCGTCGTACCATGATCGAGATGCCCTCCATCTTCCCGGTGAAATGGCCGGATGGGACGTGGACCAACTCACAGTCCACAGACGACTTCGCCTTTGAAGCCATGGCCAATCCGGTACACATGATGGAGACCATCCAGCGTATGCGTTATCGTACACAGATCTTCGGTAATGCCGCGCTGACCTTCCATATCCTCCCGGGACTCGATCTGAAAACACAGTTCGGTATAGATGCCCACCTGTACGACTGGAAAGAATACTACCCCTCCGACCTGATCAATATCTCGGCACAGGATAAGGGAAGAGCCTACGTCAGCGACACCCAACAGCTATACTGGCAGGAAGAAACCTACCTGACCTACCAGAACGTGATCGGCAAGCACCGTATCAACGCCATGCTCGGTTTGTCCTGGCAGGAACAGACAATCAGCACGATGAATGTCACCGCAAGGGGATTTCCGGACGATTTCTTTGGATTCAACAACCTGGGAGTAGCTACCGATCCGGGGGCTCCGCAGTCCGACTGGGACCGTTGGGCGATGAACTCCTACTTCTTACGTGGCGCCTATACGTACAACGACCGGTACATGGCTACAGTCACCGCCCGTGTGGACGGTTCTTCCAAGTTCGGGAAAAACAATAAATACGCGTTCTTCCCCTCCATCGGGTTAGGCTGGCTTATTTCCAACGAAGGCTTCCTGTCCGACATCACAGCTATCGACCAGTTGAAGCTGCACACCAGCTACGGGTTGACCGGTAACTCGGAAATCGATCCCTACACCTCGCTGGCGTTGATGTCGTCCGGCACCTACCTGATCAACGGCGTGCGCCAGGGCTATTCGTATGCGTCGCGCCTCGCCAATCCTGACCTGAAGTGGGAAAAGACCAACCAGTTCGATGTGGGCTTCAACCTGAACCTGTTCAAGAACCGGTTGAATATCGACGCGTCGTACTATTACAAATTGACGACAGACCTGTTGCTGGATCGTCCGGTACCTCATTCAACCGGTTATACTTCTGTAATGGATAATATCGGTGAAGTATCCAACCAGGGTATCGACTTCATGTTGAACACCGTCAACGTACAGACGAAAGATTTCAACTGGTCATCCACGCTCAACCTGAACTACAACACCAATAAGATCGAGAAGTTGGGAGAAAACAACGAAGATATCCTGCCCGGACCGGACTGGGTATCCGGAAGCCAGACCATCCTGCGGGTGGGTGAATCACTGGGTTCATTCTATGGCTACGAACGGTTGGGCGTATGGACACAGGAAGAAGAAGCGGCAGCCAAAGCCGCCGGCGCCAATGTCGGACAGGCCAAACGGTCGAATGAAAAGAAGATCCTGGGCAAGGGTATCCCCGATTGGACAGGCAGCTTTATCAACACGTTCAACTACAAGAACCTGGATCTGACGGTTGACCTGCAATTCGTACTGGGTGCCGATATCCTGCAACAGTTCTATCACTCCGCCGAAGACCGTTTCGGTTATACCAACGGCCTGCGGACCATCCTGACGGAAGGATACAACGGGACCAACCCCAACACAATGGTTCAGGCAATCCGGAACGCCAACCTGTCGGGCCAGAGCTCGGAACTCGACTCCCACTGGGTATGCGACGGTTCCTACCTCCGCGGCAACCTCATCCAGTTGGGCTACACGTTTGATAAAAACATCCTGAAAGCCCTGCGCATCAACGCTCTTCGCGTATATGCCAGCGTGAACAATGCATTTGTGATTCATTCGGGCGATTTCCAGGGATTGGATCCGGAAGGTACGTCCCAGGGGGATAACCAGTGGGGACAGAATATGTTCTTCTACCAGTACCCGAAACCCAGAACATGGACAATGGGATTAAACGTAACATTTTAATAATCTAAGAATCGACTGAATATGAAAAAGATAATAATTGGAATCCTTTGCGCCGGTGTGCTGGCCGTGATCCCTTCCTGCGATAGTTTTCTGGAAGAGAATCCCAGAAACCAGATGAGTGCGGATCAATTTTTCAAGAAACCGTCGGATGCACAGAATGCGGTGAACGGGCTGTATCGGAAAGGGGCGCCCAAGTTCTTCTCCGATGGCGGCGTGTATATGCCGCAACGGGCTACCCATGGTGGTTTCCTCTCCGGCTTCTTCGACAATGAATATAAAGGCCAGGAAGTACTGTGCGACTACAGCCAGAAATTGTCGATCACTCCCGGCAATATCTCCAGCTACCTTGATGGAGTATGGGATGAAGCCTATGGCGCGATCAACCGTGCCAATGCCGCCATCAAATACATCCCGGCCACTCCCGACCTGGGTACCGAAGCGGCCAACCTGCTGATGGGCGAATCGAAGTTCTTCCGCGCATTCAACTACTTCCATTTGGTGAAATCCTTTGGTGATGTGCCCCTGATCCTCGAGCCCTACGAATCATTGACAAACCTGTACGTGCCCCGCACGGCAACGGCTGAGGTGTATGCGCAGATCGTGCAAGACCTGAAAGATGCCGTAGCCGCATTGCCTGCTGTGGCTTTCTGCAACAACGCACACCGTATCAGCAAATACACGGCGGAAACCGTACTGGCGCATGTGTATCTGCAGATGAGCGGTTACCCGTTGCAGGCCAATAACTACGCCAACGCCGCCAGTGCCGCCAGAGATGTGATCAACAGCGGTAAGCACAAGCTGATCCAGAACGGAAGCACGCCTGCCTCCAGCGCTTACAACATGATCCGTACGCTGGACGACGACGATGAGTTCATCTATAACATGGAATACGTGACCGGTATCGAAGACAATAACTCCCGGGCGCAGTGCTCTTTACCCAACATCGCTTCCACCTGGGGTGTTTATAAGTACGATATCACCAACAACGCTTACCGTCCGGTGAAGGAATACATGAACGTATATGACAAAACCAAAGACCTGCGCGCACAGCAGGACCAGCTTTTCGCCTATACCATCACGTATGTAAAAGACGGGCAGGAAATCACGTATGTAATCCCGGATGATAAAGCGCCGGCAGCCCATGCGTGGTACCAGGCCGAAGCCGTCCTGAACACCGCCCGTTGCGATAAAGACTTCACCATGTATCGCTACGCCGAAGTGCTCCTGATCGCCGCCGAAGCCATCGCACAGAGCGAAGGGGTGACAGCCGAAGCCGTGAAGTACCTCGCCGATGTACGTGCAAGGGCATACACCACAACACCGCGCACCGAGATCGAAGCTTCGCTGAACGGCCTGTCGAAAGAGGCGTTCATCCAGCAGGTATGGATCGAACGCATGCGTGAGCTGGTGTATGAATTCCGAACCTGGGATGATATCCAGCGTACACGGATGTATCCGACTACTTCCAACGCACAACCCGGAAAAGTCACGTTCGTGAACGTGGTAGGTGCCACTAATCCCTGGGGACAAAAGTTCCAGGAAAAACACCTCCTGTGGCCGATCTCCATGAACGAAATGCAGCGTAACCCCTCCCTGGTACAAAATCCGGGGTATTGATGTCGCATCCGCGAACCGGCTGCCGATTCGTATAAATACCTGTAGAGCCCGGAGTTTTCTTCGGGCTCTACTTGTTTTCTAACCATAAATAACATTGATTTTCTTTCACATAGCAGATTGTTTTTGTTTCTTTGCACAAGAAACTCAATTCAAACAAATACAATTGATTTATCATGAAAAAGAAAAACATCTGTATGTCTGCCTTCTTTCTGCTGGCAGTCTGGTTATTAACCCCGCTTGCCGCATCCGGGCAAGACAAACTGACCCCGGTAGATTATGTCAATCCACTCATGGGAACGCAGTCCACTTTCGAACTGTCCACCGGAAACACCTATCCCGCCATTGCCCGCCCGTGGGGGATGAACTTCTGGACACCGCAAACCGGTAAGATGGGCGACGGTTGGCAGTATGTCTATACCGCCAACAAGATCAGGGGCTTCAAGCAAACGCACCAGCCCAGCCCGTGGATCAACGACTACGGCCAATTCTCCCTCATGCCGGTAACCGGCAAGCCTGAATTCGACCAGGATAAACGCGCCAGTTGGTTTGCCCACAAGGGAGAGATCGCCAAGGCGTATTATTATAAGGTATATCTGGCTGAACACGATGTGGTGACTGAATTTACACCCACCGACCGCGCCGTCATGTTCCGCTTCACCTTCCCCGACAATCAGTCGTACGTGGTGATCGACGCCTTTAACAGGGGCTCGTATGTGAAGGTGATGCCCGAACAGAATAAGATCATCGGTTACACCACACGGAACAGTGGCGGCGTACCGGAGAATTTCAAGAACTACTTTGTGATCACGTTCGACAAACCGTTCACCTATACCGCAACGTTTGCCGACAGCACGCTGACGGAAAACCGCAACGAACAGGCGGCCAGCCATGCCGGCGCCGTGATCGGTTTCAAGACACGCAAAGGCGAGATGGTTCATGCTAAAGTAGCCTCTTCGTTCATCAGCTACGAGCAGGCGGAAATCAATATGAAAGAGTTGGGCAACGACAGCTTCGACACCCTGGTTGCCAAAGGGAAAGACGCCTGGAACAAGGTATTGGGTAAGATCGAAGTGGAAGGCGGCGACCTGGATCAATACCGCACGTTCTACTCCTGCCTGTACCGCTCAGTGCTGTTCCCCCGTACGTTCTATGAGTTCGACGCCAACGGCAAACCGGTACACTACAGCCCTTACAACGGACAGGTACTGCCTGGATTCATGTACACCGACACCGGCTTCTGGGATACGTTCCGCTGCCTCTTCCCCTTCCTCAACCTGATGTATCCGTCGATGAACAAGGAGATGCAGGAAGGCCTGATCAATACGTATAAGGAAAGCGGCTTCTTCCCCGAATGGGCAAGCCCCGGACACCGCAACTGCATGGTGGGCAACAACTCCGCCTCCATCCTCGTGGACGCTTACATGAAAGGGGTGAAAGTGGACGACCTGGAAACACTGTACAAAGGACTGATCCACGGCACTGAAAATGTGCACCCGAAGGTGAAATCAACCGGCCGTCTCGGATTCGAATACTATAACAAACTGGGTTATGTGCCCTACGATGTGAAGATCAACGAGAATGCCGCACGCACGCTTGAATATGCGTACGACGACTGGTGTATCTACAAACTGGCGAAAGACCTGAAACGTCCGCAGGCTGAAATCGACCTCTATGCCAAACGGGCGATGAACTACAAAAACCTGTTCGACAAAGAATCCAACCTGATGCGGGGCAAGAACGCCGACGGCACATTCCAGGCTCCCTTCTCCCCGCTGAAATGGGGTGATGCCTTCACGGAAGGAAACAGCTGGCACTATTCCTGGTCGGTATTCCATGATCCGCAGGGACTGATCGACCTGATGGGTGGCAAGAAAGCATTTGTAGGCATGCTGGATTCCGTATTCAGCGTACCGCCGTTGTTTGACGAAAGCTATTACAGAGGCGTGATCCACGAGATCCGTGAAATGACGGTCATGAACATGGGTAACTACGCCCATGGCAACCAGCCGATCCAGCACATGATTTATATGTATAACTACGCCGGCGAACCCTGGAAAGCCCAGTACTGGCTGCGCGAAGTGATGAACCGCATGTACACGCCGAATGCCGACGGATACTGTGGCGACGAAGACAACGGACAAACCTCTGCCTGGTATGTGTTCACCGCCCTCGGCTTCTACCCCGTTTGTCCAGGTACGGACCAGTATGTGATGGGTGCCCCCTTGTTCAAGAAAGCTACCCTGCATTTTGAAAACGGCAAAGACCTCGTGATCGAAGCTCCGCAGAACAGCGACAAGAACCGCTACATCCAGTCGATGACCCTCAACGGAAAGACTTGGACGAAGAACTACGTCGAACATGGCGAACTGTTCAAAGGAGGCACGATCAACTGCGTCATGTCCGACAAACCGAATACGAACAGAGGCGTGCAGGCGGCCGACTTCCCCTACTCTTTCTCCGTTAACGAAAAGAAGTAACACCATGCGTCCATTTATTAACATTTGCGGCAGTATATTGGCATCTTCCCTGATGCTGATATCCTGCGCGCATCAATCAACCGAGTATTCGGGAGAGCCGGTGGACTATGTCAACCCGTACATGGGAAATATAAGCCACCTGCTGGTGCCCACCTATCCGACGGTACACCTTCCCAACAGCATGTTGCGGGTGTATCCCGAACGATCAGACTATACCGGCAACCGCCTGAACGGACTTCCGCTCATGATCACCAGCCACCGGGGCAGCTCAGCCTTCAAAATCAGTCCCTTCCAGGGGAATGAAAGCGACATACGGCCGGTATCCCAACTGTCGTACGACCAGGAAGTGATCAAGCCCTACAACTACCAGGTATATCTGGATGAGGCGAAGGTGAACGTGAACTTCGCCCCCTCGCACCAGAGTGGTATCTATGAGCTGACGTTTGAAGAAAACGCCGCGCCCTGGCTGGTATTCAACAGCCGCCGGGGAGCCATGAAGACAACGGGGAATACCATCAGCGGATTCCAGTTCCTGAACCAGCAAACGAAAGTGTATCTCTATGCCGAAACGGATCTACAACCGGTCAAAGCCGGACAGGTGACCGATCAGCTGGACTACACCTCGACAGCCGCCGAAGGGGCCAATGCGACCATCGCGTTGCTTTTCCCGCCGGAAACAAAGACAGTCCGTGTACGCTACGGCGTATCGTTCATCAGCGAAGAACAGGCGAAGGCGAACCTGATCCGCGAGATCGCCGGGTTTGAAACAGGCGTTGTGGCAAAAGCCGGACGCGCCATCTGGAACCAGGCATTGAACAAGATCAAGGTGGATGGGGGAAGCGACGATGATAAGGCGGTGTTCTACACCTCGCTCTACCGTTGCTTCGAACGCCCGGTCTGCCTCAGTGAGGATGGGCAGTATTACAGCGCTTTCGACGGGGCTGTCCACAAAGACGGAGGTCGTCCGTTCTATACCGACGACTGGCTCTGGGACACCTACCGCGCCACCCATCCGTTGCGTGTGCTGATCGATGCCGATCGGGAGGGCGACATCATCCAGTCGTTCCTCCTGATGGCCGAACAAATGGGTACAAACTGGATGCCTACCTTCCCGGAAGTGACCGGCGACTCGCGCCGCATGAATTCGAACCATGGCGTCGCCACCGTTATCGACGCTTACAAGAAGGGAGTGGGCGGCTTCGATCTGGAGAAAGCCTACTACGCCTGCAAACAGGGGATAGAAGAAAAGACACTGATACCCTGGACGGGAGCTCCCGCCGGATGGCTGGACGAGTTCTACAAAACAAACGGCTATTTCCCGTCGCTGAAACCGGGCGAAGTGGAAACCGTGCCAAACGTTTCCGCCTGGGAAAAACGCCAGCCGATCGCCGTTACGCTCGGTACGGCTTACGACCAGTGGTGCCTCTCCCTCATCGCCCGCGAACTGGGTAAGAAGGAAGAAGCAGACTACTACCTGCGTTGCTCGTACAACTATCGGAACGTGTTCAACCCCGAAACCGGATTCTTCCATCCGAAGGATAAGGACGGGCACTTTATCGAAGGGATCGACTACCGTATCTCCGGCGGCCTGGGTGCGCGCGATTATTATGACGAGAACAACGGATATGTCTATCGTTGGGACGTGCAGCATAACATCGCCGACCTGATCTCACTGGTGGGTGGCAACAACGCCTTTGTCGATGCCCTCGAACAGATGTATAACACACCGCTCGGACAGTCCAAATGGCAGTTCTATGCCACCTTACCCGACCATACCGGTAACGTGGGACAATTCTCGATGGCGAATGAACCGAGCCTGCATATCCCTTACCTGTACAACTACGCCGGGCAACCCTGGAAAACGCAGAAACGGATCCGTACGCTGCTCGACCAGTGGTTCCGCAACGACCTGATGGGCGTGCCGGGTGATGAAGACGGAGGCGGTATGTCAGCGTTTGTCGTATTCAGCCAGTTGGGATTCTATCCGGTCACTCCCGGTTCGCCGACATACAATATCGGCAGTCCGGCCTTCACCAACGCAGTGGTTCAGCTGAGCAACGGTAGTACCTTTGAGATACGCGCCAACAACGCCTCCAAAGAAAACAAGTACATCCAATCCGCCCGCCTCAACGGTGTGAAGTTGGATCAGCCGTGGTTCAACCACAGCGATATTGCCTCCGGGGGACTGCTCGAACTGGAAATGGGGCCGAAAGCAAACCGGCAGTGGGGAACATCTACACCCCCACCATCGGCCGCTCCCATGCCCTAAGGGCGCTTCCGATTGTGTGTGAGTATTACCCCGCACACAGACAGACGCAGCAAACACAGACGGACGCAGATTGTATAAAAAACATCTGCGTCCGTCTGCGTTTGCTGCGTGTGGCATTTGAAAAGGGGCACCCACAAGGAGCGCCCCTACATATGGGATCATCTGTGTAATTCCAATTACCGCAGGCGGTTCAGGGAGCGGACAAGCGCTTCATCGGCGCCGATGTTGCGGATGGCGAGGTAGTCCAGGATAAGCATGATCAACGGGAAGGAAAGGGCGAATTTCACCCCTATCTTCGCCTCCATCTCTCCCTTGAAAGTCCAGGCGAAGAAAAAGAACAGGCCATAAAAGCCGATCATCAGCAAGGCGTTAAAGACGCATAGCCGCAATTGCAGGATCCGGTTCTTAAACAGGAAGATCGTCACGAAAGCGAGCAACGAGATAATGGCCGCCAGCGCAAACAAGCCCCAGGTAGGATACATCAGTTGCGCCTCACCCACGGCCGTATTCAGCCCGGTCGCATCGAACGAATAAAAATCAGCACCCGATTGTATCACAGCCAAAGGTAGGAAAAGCAGGGCGGCCGCCAACATAGCGATTAAAAACAAATAGACGGTTTGTATGCGTTGTATCATGATAGATAATGGTGATTATCAATCGGCAGGGGACTGTTAACCGTGCGATTAACAGCCCCCTGCCCGATTGGCGTATAACAATAAGCAATTAAAAATTATTCTTTTCTTTTGCCGGATTCTTGTGATAGATCTTTCCTTCCTGGTATTCCTGGGTGGCGATAAGCGTTGCTTTCGGCAGTTTCTCGTAATACCGGGAGATTTCGATCTGTTCGCGGTTTTCAAAAACTTCTTCCAGGTTATCGTTGTACGAAGCAAATTCCTGGAGTTTCTTTTCCAGGTCGTGTTTCATTTCCTGCGAAATCTGGTTGGCGCGTTTGCCCACCACCATGACTGTTTCATACACATTGCCGGTATCTTCCGACATTTTCATCATGTCGCGGGTTACCGTGTTGGAAGGTGCATTTGATTTTCTGTAATCCATAGGATGTTTCTATTATTAAATGACTGGTTGATTAATACGAATCGGTAATCCGTGAGCTGGCATAATTGTAATACTTCTTTACCTGCTTCATGTACTTACCTTCGGGATACTCGTTCATGTAGTTATAATACTCATCCACCACATCGCGGTACCGTCCCTGTAGTTTTTCATCCACGCTGACCAGCGCCAGTTCATATTTGGAACTGAGGACAAGGTACATGAACTCTTCGCGGTATTTGGAATAAGGATAATTCTTCAATGCATTCTGTGCGGTGATGACACACGACAGATAGTTGTTCCCCATATACGTACCCAGGTTGTAATACAGCCGGGTAGCCATCAATTCCTTCAGGGCGAGTTTTTCCTGCAGCTCGAACAGGATCTCCTGCGCCTGGGCAGCCCGTTCGCTCTGCGGATAATATTCCATATACAACTGCATCTGTTCGATCGCCTTGTAGGTCTGCGCCTGATCAAGTTCCGGGATCGGAGAATCCAGGTACAACCCATAGCCGGAATAATAGCGAGATAGTTCCGCGTATTCTCCTTTGGGATAAGAGTTATAGTAGGTCTCAAAATACTGGGAGGCCGTTTGGTAATCTTTCTGCCCGTAATAGCTTTGCGCCAGCAGGTAAAGGGCTTCCTCGGCGGATTGCATTCCCCGGAATATCGGATACAATTCTTCCAGCAGGGTAGCCGACCGGGCATACTTCTGCTGGTTAAAGTATTTCTTCGCGTACGAATACTTTAATTCATAATCGGTACTCTTCAATATCTTATTGTATTCCCCGCAGGAAGACAAGAAGACAACCATCATCATCCATACAACCGCAACCTTTTTCATTCCATACACTTTTAGCCCGCAAAGTTAGTGTTTAACCAGCAGAATAAGAAACACAAAACGTTAATAATTACAACTTATACAGGTCGCTGGCGGCCAAAAGTTTCAATTTATTGGCTTTTAATACCTCCACGCACTTGTCGATATGATCGGGACGGATGATGACATGCGCTGCATCCCCTTCCGAAAAAGCATACATATACTCCACAAAGATACCCTCCGCCGTAATGATTTCCATGGCGCGCGCCAGTGAACCCGGCTCGTTGGGGCAGATCAGGCATACCACATCCGTGACACTGACACCGTATAGTTTTTCGCGCAACACCTCAATGGCTTTGTCCGTATCCGAAACAATGAGGCGAAGGATGCCGAAATCGGAGTTTTCAGACACCGTAAAGGCAGTCATATTCACACCGGCATCACCCAATATCCTGGCCACTTCAGTGAAGCGGCCTCTTTTGTTTTCCAAAAAAATGGACAGTTGTTTGATTAACATAGTATTCTTCTTTTATTGTTTGTATAACTGGCGATTATCCTGTACATGTTTGGCTTTGCCCTGGCTCCGTTCGATACTCCGCGGTTCCATGATTTTGATATCGGGATGGATACCCACCACATTCTGGATCCGGTTGGCGATCTTTTTCTTCAGGGCGATGATCTTGTTCATCTCATCCGAATAATATTCCTGGCGCAGTTCCACCTGCACCTGGAAGGTATCCGTATTGTTCACACGATCCACCACAATAAAATAGTAGGGTTCGAACTCGGGGAGCTCGAGGATCACCGATTCCACCTGCGACGGGAACACGTTCACACCCCGGATGATCAGCATATCGTCGCTGCGGCCGAGGATGCGGTTCATGCGTACGGCAGTGCGGCCACAGGCGCATTTCTCATAATTGAGCGAGGTGAGGTCACGCGTACGGTACCGGATCATCGGCATCCCTTCGCGGGTGAGGGTGGTAAACACCAGTTCGCCCGTCTGTCCCGGTTCGACCGGCTGGAGCGTATGCGGATCGACGATCTCGGGGAAGAAATGGTCTTCCCACAGGTGCGTCCCGTCCTGATACCGGCACTCCCCACCCACGCCCGGGCCGCAAATCTCCGTCAGCCCATAGATATCGTAGGCTTTGATGCGTAATTTTTCTTCCAGTTCCTTCCGCATATTGTCTGTCCAGGGCTCGGCGCCGAAGATGCCGACCTGCAACTGGAACTCTTCCATCGGGATACCCGATTCGCGGATCGATTCGGCGAGGTACAGCGCGTAGGAAGGTGTACAGGCCAACGCTTTCGCACCGAAGTCGTGCATCAGTTGCAGTTGTTTCTGTGTGTTACCGCTGCTCATCGGGATCACCGTGCCCCCGATATGCTCCATCCCGTAATGCACACCCAGTCCGCCCGTAAACAATCCGTAGCCGTAGGATACCTGTAACATGTCATTCCGGGAAAGGCCGTAAGCCGTCAGGCACCGCGCCACCACATCCGCCCAGATAGACAGGTCTTTGCGGGTGGAACCTACCACGATCGGCTGCCCCGTCGTGCCTGAAGAAGCATGGAGCCTGACTATTTCAGACATCGGAACCGCCAGCAGCCCGAAGGGATAATTATCCCGCAAGTCCTGTTTCACCGTGAATGGCAACTTGACAATGTCGTTGATCGATTGGATATCGTTCGGCGTCAGATCCATTTCCTGCATTTTCCGGCGGTAAAAAGGAGAATTGTGATAGGCATGTTCCACTACATTCTTCAACCGGTAACTCTGTAACTTCCGCAGCTCGTCGCGGTTCATACACTCTTTCGTCTCGTCCCAGATCATGGTAATATTGTACGCTTTTAGTTCGTATTTCAGGGGTTTTACAAATCAAATGTTCATTACAAGGTGCAAAGTAAGCGTTTTTTATCAACAAACACATGCAAAAAACAGCAATAAATAAGTAACCGCCGGCAGCGGAAAAAAGAAAAACGGCTGGCGGCATAGGGTATCCCGCCCCTCAACGATCTTAGGTATGTACAAGCAATTATTCACTCTAAAACAATACAGCATGAAAACGTTCGGCAAACAAACGGCAGCGCTTATCCTGATCGCCCTGATGGTTGTGAACCTCACTCCCGTACAGGCGCAGGAAACAACAACGGATGAAGCGTTCATCACCGTCAGTGGTGTGGTAAAAGACCAGCAAAGCAAAAAGAAACTGGAATATGTGAACGTGTCGGTACCCGGCAGCAACGTCGGTACGATCACGAATAACGACGGTGTTTTCTCCATCAAGGTAAAGCAATCCATCAACGCGAAAGAAGTCCAGATATCCCATATCGGATACCTGAACTCCATCATCCCCGTCAATGGGCGCGACCTGAGTAACCTCACCGTCTGGATGGTGCCTAACACCAATGTGTTGGAAGAAATAGTAGTACGTGCGCGCGATCCACGCTACCTCGTGGAAGAAGCCATCAGCAAGATCGGCGTCAACTACAGCCGGAACGGCAACCTGCTGACGGGCTTCTACCGGGAAACGGCACAGAAGGGACGCCGTTACATCAATATCTCCGAAGCGGTGATCGACGTGTATAAAACACCCTATACGCATATGGACATCAGCCGCGACCGCGTTCAGATATTCAAAGGCCGCAAGCTGTTGAGCCAACGGGCGAACGATACGCTGGTAGTCAAACTGCTGGGCGGCCCGAACCTCTCCATCTATGTGGACATCGTCAAAAACCCCGACATCCTGTTAGACAAGGAAACACTGGATTATTATTCCTATAAAATGGAAGAAAGCGTGATGCTGGACAACCGCCAGCACTACGTGATCCGGTTCACCCCCCAGGCCATCCTTCCGTACGCCTTGTATGAAGGCAAACTGTTTATCGATAAGGAAAGGCTGTCGTTCAGTCGGGCGGAATTCAACCTGAATATGGACGACCGCAACAAGGCCACAGAGGTCATCCTGAAAAAGAAACCTTTCGGCCTGCATTTCCGTCCGCTGGAAGTATCCTTCTACGTGAATTACAAGGAACGCGACGGGCTGACGTACCTGAGCTATATCCGCAACGAAGTACGCTTCCGCTGCGACTGGAAACGCAAACTCTTCGCCACCAACTACACGATCACTTCTGAGATGGTGGTGACCGACAGCAAGGTGGAAGAAGAAAACATCCCGTACAAGACGGCTTTCAAAACCAGCCAGTCGCTCTCCGACAAGGTAGTGGATTTTATGGACGACAATTTCTGGGGCAGTTACAATATCATTGAGCCGACCGAATCGTTGGAATCGGCTGTCAGCAAACTTAAAAAACAACAAGACTGATCAAACAGACAGATTTTTTGTACTTTTGAAGTGTTACATAGCAGGTTACGGATATGCTCAACGACATCGGGATCATTAAACGGATCAGGGAAGGCGACATTCAGGCATTTGAGGCGGTTTTCAAACAATACTACGCCCCATTGTGCCTGTATGCCGCCAGCCTGGCCGGACGTCCGGATGTGGGTGAAGAGATTGTACAGGAACTATTCTATGTCTGCTGGAGAGAAAAGGAACACCTGAACGTGCTCCATTCGCTGAAAAGCTACCTGTATGCCGCCGCGCGGAACGGGGCTTTCCATTACCTGGAACATCAGGCTGTACGGAAACGCTACCAGGACACCGTCGCTTCGGCAACCGCACCGGTTGAATCTTCTCCGCAGGATCAACTGGAATACATGGAATTATATACTGTGATCGACCGCACCCTGCTGCATCTGCCTGAACGCAGGCGACTCATTTTCAACATGCACCGGTTCAACGGCATGACTTATGCCGAAATCGCCCATGCCCTCTCCCTGTCCGTCAAAACAGTGGAAGCGGAAATGAGCAAAACATTACAGACACTGCGGAAAGAAGTAGAAAAATATACACAAATCGCATGAATCCATACAGTAAACATAGTAAGATGACGGATCAGGGCTGGAATACACTCTACGCCCGATTGGAAAAAGAAGGGCTGTTGCCCGATGACAGGAAAGTGGCGCCCCGGCGGAATGTCCGCATGCGTGTAGCCGGATGGGCGGCCGCCATTGCCGTGGTCTGCCTCTCGGCAGCATCCCTGTATTACCTGGGCTCCGCTACCCGAGCCGACACGCCCACCCTTTCGATCAGTAACCATGAGAACTCCACTACGTTGGTAACCTCGCTGGAAGACGGGTCGATGGTGTTCCTGGCGGATAACGCCCGCCTGGATTACCCCCAACATTTCGCCTCGGAGAAACGCGAAGTATCCCTGCAGGGGAATGCCTTTTTTGAGGTGAGCGGTAACCCGCAACACCCCTTCCTGATTGAAGCGGGAACGATGCAGATCGAAGTAATCGGCACCGCTTTTAAAGTGAAAAATACCCGCGGCGCCCCCTTCGAACTCTCCGTCCAGCACGGGAAAGTAAAAGTCACCTCGAAAGAAAGCGGACAGACGGAATTTGTCTCTGCCGGTGAAACGATACAGCTTTCCTCTTCCGGACTGGAGGTGTTCGCCACAGGCGAAACCGAGCAGTTTGTACGCTACCGGAACCGGGTGGAGTTTAAAGACGTCCCGCTGGGTGATATCCTACAGGTGATCAACCAGAAGCATCCCGGCACAACCTTGCTCACCACACCGGCGCTGGCCGAAAGGAAACTGACCGTCACCTTCGAAAACGACCCTCCCGAAGCGATCGCCGGGATCATTTGTGCCGCGTTCAACCTGAACTGCACAAAGAAACAAGAGGTGTTACTGATTGAAGAACGGTAACCGCACAAAGAATGAAAAAGTCGGCTACATCCATACCCCTGATCATCAGCGTATGTGCCTGGTTGATCATGCAGCCCGCATGGGCGCAGGGAGAAGATGTGTTCGACCGAACGATTGAACTGAAGAAAAGCAGGGGTACGACCTACGCCCTGCTGAGCGAGGTATCCGACCGGTCGGGCTTCCTGTTTATCTACGACAGCCGTCTGATCGACAACGAACAAAAGATTCGGATCAAAACCGGCGCCTATACCGTACGGGAGGCGATCCTAACCATCATCCGCAATCCGGACATCGGGATGCGGGTGGTTGGCCGACATATCTTATTATTTCAGCCGGAAAATAAGGAAACGCCGCCCGCCCCGCCAGTGGTTGCCGATACCCTGCCCTCTCCTCCCCCGGCAGACACGGTGTTTACTATCGAAGGCATCATCCGCGACCAATATACGGAAGAGCTCCTTCCCTATGCCACAGTGGGGATCAGCGGCCATCCGATCGGGACGATCAGCAACCAGAACGGGGAGTTTCGTTTCAAGGTACCCGACTCGCTCCGCCATGCGCAGCTATTCATCAGTTACCTGGGGTATGAAACACAGGAGATCACCTGCACCTACCTGGCGAACGGATACCACCAGATACAACTGATACCCAAAGTCATCCCCATCCAGGAAGTGGTGGTACGCGTCACCAGCCCGTACCGTATCCTGGAAGAGATGCTCGACCACCGGAGGAGTAACTACGCACTGGAACCGGTATATCATACCTCGTTCTACCGGGAAGGTGTGGAATACCGGAAACGGCTGGCGAATATGACCGAGTCGGTGATGAAGATCTACAAATCGCCTATCCAATCGGGATCCGACCAAGTGAAGGTGCTCAAGATGCGAACCATCACCAACCGGAATGAGACAGACACACTGGTGACGAAATTCAAGTCGGGCGTCGATGCCTGCCTCTTGCTGGATCTGGTGAAGAACCTGCCCGAATTCCTGCAACTTGGCGACAACAACCGGTACCATTATGTACAAAGCGACCTGACAGTGATCGACAACCGGCTGGCCTATGTCATCTCATTCGAACAAAAGCCTTACGTGGAAGAGCCCCTGTTCAAAGGAGATTTGTATGTGGACATGGAAAACCATGCGCTGCTGGCTGCCCGGTTCGAAGTAAACCCCCGTTTCGTAGAGAAAGCCACCGGGCAGTATATTACACGGAAAAGCAGGAATATTCAAATTACGCCCCAGCAAATCGCCTATACCGTTTCGTACAAACAGTGGGATGGTACCTACTATGTGAATCACATCCGGGGAGACCTGCATTTTAAAGTGAGGAAAAAAGGACGCCTCTTTTTTAACGCACCGGTTCATATCTGGTTTGAGATGGTAAATTGCCTGACCAACCCATCCGATGTTAACCGCTTCGCCCGAAGCGAAACCATCTCGACCCGTTCGGTATTTGCAGATACAGAATACGTTTACGATCCTGCGTTCTGGGAAAATTTCAACATTATCGCACCGGAAGAGCAATTGACAAATGCCGTCAACAAGATATCGGCAAAAATAGAAGAAACGGGATACTGATGGTATAAAATCATAAAAGGGGCTTTTTCGCAAAGGCCCCTTTTATAGGTTTTTAATAGGTATTAGTCTTTAAGGCAAAAAGATTGTTTAGGTTATCTGCATGCAAAGATGTGGGATAATTTTCGTCCGAACAAATAAAAAAACATATTATAAAACACATTTTTTTAAAAAAACGTAATTTTTGGGCTTCCGATAGTAGTTTTTAACCAAAAGCCCGAATGGAAGCCCAGGCTACTGAATTCGTTTTGCACTCAATTTCAGAGACTACGTACATGCAAACAACTGCTTCGTACAAGATGAGCCTATCCTACTTTTAGACCAATTCTTTAAAAAAATCTTAAAAAGGGATCCAATCGCAGCTTAAAACGACCAGCAGGCATGGTTGATTTTCGTCTCCATTTCCTTTTCCTGCGGATCAGGCAAGGCAGGGAAGAAATCGATGCCCGTCAGCGTCTCCACGCTATCGATCGGAAGAGCCATATCGGTGAGCGATGCGTTGCCGTAATCCTTATTCTCCAATACGAAAGCGATTCCTTCGTATCGTTGACCGGTAATCGTTGCGATCACTTTATAAAAACGGCGCGGGATAGCCACCCTATTTTTGCCCAACCGCTTCAGGTCGTCATCCATCACCGGCCCCGTCACGATGAGCAACGTCCCGTATTCTTTCGCCCATAAGCGGCATTGTTCTTCCAGGTCTTTCCATATACCCCGGTTTAAACCGGGCACCTGCGGACAGATATTACTATAATAAAAGGATTCGCGCATTGCTTTGGCCGACCATTTGACATCACCGGCCGGAAGCAGATGGCCTTTGTCGTATCCCGTACGCGAATAATCCTCGTTCATCGCCGTCTGCCCCCGGAGGGTGGGATCGGGAACGAACTTGTTCGAGCGTTCGTGCTCTTTGCTCTTTGCTTCCTGCCCGGTCAGTTCCCAGGCCACCCAGTTAGACAGTTTGTACTCCACATTGTAGGAAACGGTATGTCCGGTATAGCGGATCACCTGCTCTTTCCGTGCCGCCTGCAAGCGGGGTATCTCCGCGTGGGCGGGAAAGGAGACGGCAGAGGCGGGCTGTGCCGCCGGTTGCTTTTTCCCCGTAACCGCCTTGCCTGCGCCCTCCGGTTTCCGGGTTTCCGCTTTGCCGGTTGGCGGCGCTTGCTGTCCGCGTGTCACCTGCGGCGCGTCCCTCTGCTGCTGTCGGGGATAGAAGAAATCATAGACCGCCAACGTGCAAATGGCAATAAACACCACCATCGCAATCCATATAACCAGGTATTTTGTGAAAGAAAGCGCTGAAGAAATACGCGTTTTCTTCCGGCTTCCCGCCGCTTTCTTTCTGGCAGGCCGCGCTGTTCGTTTTTTACTTGTCGCCATACAGAGACATCCCTTACTTAATCCTTTATTAACGAGGGCACAAAAGTACGGTTTTATTTGCTTATCGTCGTATTTATGCTGGTGTTTATCTTCCTGTCACTTCATGCGTACCCGGTGAGAGACGCTTGGTCCGACCCGGTAGCTGGACGATGGCTTCTGTTCCTTCGGGCACGGTCACCCGGGCATGGATCCGGTTTTCTTTGCGTTGCAGATGTACCTCGATCTGCCCGAAACGGGTGGGAACAACGGCGGATGCTTCTTTCAACGAACCGAGGGCAGGCCTGACGGTGAAACGCCGGAATGCCGGCAGCAGCGGTTCGATCCCGCACACCTGCTGGCTGAGCATGGTCAGCGGCCCGCCACTCCAGGCATGATTGATCGTCCCCCCACCGAAACCTTCCGCACCGATCCCCCACCCTTCAAACAAAGTGGTGTAATCCGTATAAGCGAGCATACGGCTATAGCGTTTCTTCATCCGTTCCAGTGCAAACTGCGGTTCGCCCATCACAAAGAGGGCTTCCAGCACATACTTCTCCATATAGGGACTGGCGTGCCATTCTTCTTTCAACACCTTTACCAGGGCGGGATACTTCTCTTTCGGCGCCAGCCCGGACAATACCGCCATTGCTTGCGACCGATCGTCGGTCTCCCCCCTGTAACCCGGCGAACGATAGGCCGATCCGGTCCAGAACTTGGTACCGAAACAATTTTCGATCCGTTCCATACACATGGTGATATGCTTGATATCCGCTGTTTTCCCCAGCATTCCGGCAAAAGCCTTTTCCGCTTTGAGAGCCAGGTAGTACCAACAATTCGTCAGCACGCCGATATCCACATGTTCTCCCCAGTCGCCCCAGTTCCAACCGCCTTCGCGTTCGATCACCAGTCCGCTTTTATCCAGTTTCCACACCCCATGCAGGTAGTAACGCATCCGGTCGTATATATGCGGCACAAAGCTGCTGTCGCCACTATAATAATACTGTGTATGGAACCCATACCAGCCGACAGACGCCAACATCTGCAAAGGAAGCTCCTTGTCCCAGTTGCCCGACGGGACAGGCGAATACAGCGAGCCGTCCTTTCGCTGCCACTGCATCAGCTCATAGATCCCTTTCACCGCCAGTTGTTGCCCCTCAGGTGAAAGCGCATAAAAGGTTTCACCCAGTTCATTCACCTCATCGCCCCACCACTGCGCCCGCTCCCGGTCCGGACAATCCATGTAATTATCGCGCATGGTAACATAAAGCGTTCGTGCCGATCGCTTCCATAATTCGTTGTAAAAGGAATCGTTACAAGTGAATGATCCGGATATATCCGCCCCATATCCCGTCTCCCGGTACCGCACATCCAGCACCTTCACGCCTTCCGGGATCAGGTACCACACCTCATGCCCGTTCATCCATCCGTAGCTTTCATACTCCTGGATCCCTTCGCGGGTGATGTATTCCGCGCGTACATTTTTTTCACTTCCCCCCTCATAATTATCCGTACGGATATGGATGGTTTTACCCGCGGCGGCATCCACCTTCAGGTAAGGGGTGACCTGCGCATTGTAGGGCAACCGGCAGAAAAGGGTATCCCCGTTGGCGGATGTTCGCACCGCCACATACGGAACGATGCCACTATCCTTCCACTGGGGTATGGGGCGCTCCACCAGCCTGCCCATAGCCCCCTTGCCCGCTTCGGCAAAAGGCGTGGCAGGAGGAAGACGTTTCGGAAACGAAGCGCTGTTCCAGTCGGTGATCTCCCGCCGCGCATCAAACCGGATATTGCTTTCGGCCAACCGGTGATTGGGGAAAGGAGCTTCGGTGTCCTGGTAAGCGTCGTACACCGCACACTGCCAGCTCCTGTCGGATACGATCTCCACGCTATCCGTCCGCGCGGCAAACAATAACCCCGCCTTCCCGCTGTTGACATGACTAAACCCGTCTTTGCCGAAATGCCACACCAGCACCGCGATCGTGTTCTTACCCGCCTGCAGGAAGGGAGCAATCTCCACCGGGTCATAGTACGTATCCCGTGGCGTGGGACCCCGTTTTAGTCCCCCTTCAAACACTACCGGCCGATCATTGATCCACAGCCAGTACTTCGTATCCACGGCGATGTTGGCCACCAGGCTGGCGGGCACATCCGCCAGTTCCACCACCTTCCGGTATATCAGCCACGTATTGGTGGCGCTCTGGCAACGTTCGGTATGGATCCATTCCGCTTTCCCGAACACAGGATGCTCCGCATGCTTCTGTGCCCGCAAAGCATATCCGAAGAAGATGGATGGCAACAGCGCCATCAGTATCAGCAGGATTCGTTTCATATCGTAGAATTAGATGGTCACCACAGATGTGCCGGCAGGCAGCACTTGTTCACGTCCATCCACCACCAGCAGCCCTTCGCAATCCGAAGGGATCGTCACCGTAAGGGTGATCTTCCCATTTTCCCGCTTCCACTCGCTGGCTATCCGCCCACGAACGGAATGATAGGATCCCTGCACCCAATCCAGCGATTGGGGGAAGTAAGGTGTGATGCGGATACGTTTGAACCCCGGCGCTTCCGCATCGTAATTGATACCTGCCAGGCGGTTCATCATCCAGGCCGACACATCCCCCATAAACACATGGTTGAGTGAAGCATCACGGAACTGCGGGCTTAATGTCCAGGTTTCAGGAAGGGTTGTATATCCCATTGTTTCAACCCAATAACCCCATGAAGGAGCCTCTTTTTTCGTGATCATCTTCATGGCGTCTTCCAGGTATCCGTATTGGGTGAGCATGGCGGGAACCGTTTTACTTCCCAACAGGCCAAAGTCGAGGAAATAGTTGGTTCGGGCCACCACTTCCCGTAATTTATCGGCCACCCGTTGTTCTTTTCCTTCCGGAACAATGCCCAGGTACAAGGCTAAAGCCTGCGCCGTTTGTGTTCCTTCGGCATATACGCCCGTTTCCGCCTGGAAGAATTTGTCGTTAATCCGCTTCTTCAGCGCTTCCGCTTTCTGCCGGTAAGGCAGGGGATCTTTACCCAACAGTTGGGCAAACCGGGCCATTAGCCTGTAATCCAGGTAGTAATATGCTGTGGAAGTATATTCGTTGTTCGTGGTTGATTTCCAATATACCCAATCCCCCAGGCCATACGTCAGAAAGCCATCTTTCTCTTTTTCCGCGAGGTAAGCCAGGTAGCGTTCCATCGCCGGATACAGCGCTTCGATGCTCCGCGTAGTGCCATAATAGTTATACAATGCATCCGGGATGATGAACATCGCCGCGTCCCACACTGGGCCTGGCCATTCACCGAAACCCCATCCGCTCGACGGGATAATACCGGAAATCAATCCCGCTTCCCGCTGGTTATCCACAAAGTCGTTCATCCACTTCTCATACAGCGTGATCCCGTCGAAGCCCAGCAGACCCAGGTCAATGGCGATATGCGCATCCGCCGTCCAGCCATTCTTTTCCCGTTGGGGACAGTCTGTCGGGATGGAATGCAGGTTAGAGCGGTATGCCTGCATGGTGGCATTCCAGATTTTATTCAACAACGGATCCGAGCAGGCAAACGTACCAACCGGCTCCACATCCGTATGCATGAAGAGGGCGGTCAGGCTCTCTTCCGTGAGCGTGACGGGCTTCGAACTCTCCACTTCCACATACTGGAATCCATGGTAACTGAAGGAGGGCATAAACACTTCTTCCGCGCCTGTTCCTTTGAGTGTATATACATCCATCTGGAACACCTCATAAGGTTTTACCGGATGATAATAGACATTGATATTCCCCTGTTCCAGCCGTCCGTCGGCTTTCAGTAACTCGCCGTGTTTCAAAGTGATACGGGTACCTGCCTCTCCTTTTACTTTCAGGCGGCATAAACCCGACATATTCGTTGGAAAGGCATACACATACAACTTATCGCCGAAAGATTTCACTGATGATGGCCGGATCTCTTCCGTGATCCGGATACCCGGCATCTGTTGCGCGTCCAGCAGGGGAGCTGGCGACTCCGTCAACACAGCCGGTTTCCAATGCGCGTCGTCAAACGATTCGGTACGCCAGCCCTCTTCTTCCAGTTGCGCGTCGTACATATCGCCGCTATAGAGGTTGTTGTAGGTGTAGGCGCCTGTAGCCGTTCGCCAGGAGGTATCCGTGGCGATGGTCTCCGTGCTTCCGTCGGTGTAAGTCAACCGCAGATCGGCCATCATACGGGGACGCCCCCGCCATGCCGCCCTGTCAAAATACCATACGGCTTTCGACTGGATATTATACCATCCGTTACCCAGCACGGCGGCCACCGCATTCTTTCCCTCTTTCAGCAGGTTGGTCACATCATGGGTCACATACAGGATCCGTTTATTGAAATGCGTATATCCCGGGTCGAGGTAGTTCTCTCCCACCCGTTGACCGTTGATAAACACCTCATAATAACCCGCCGCCGCAATGTACAGACGCGCCTCTTTCACCGCCTTAGCCGGGGTGAAGGATTTGCGGAACAGCGGAGCCGGTTCATACTCTTTGTCGTGTTCATCTGTAATCCACCCGCCCGTCCACTCATCGGCATGCAACCTGGCGGTTTCAAAAAAGGCGGTTTCCGAAGGGCGGCACTTCCGTCCTTTCCCGTCCCAAACCGTCACATTCCAATAGTAACGGGTATGGGAAACCAACGGCATATCCTCCGTGTAGGGACGCAGGGCATCCGGCGAAGTCCCGATACATATCTCATGCCGGGAAGCCGTAAACCCTTCTTCCGCTTCATTATATTCCCAGGTAAAGCGGGGCGACGATGTGTCAATCCCTATCGGATTCTGCAGATATTCCGTACGCAGGTTGACGGGGATGGTCTGCTCGTTCGTACCCACACAGGCCGACAGCACACACGCAAGAAAAGCATACAACAAGACAATGTTTTTCCGTATCATATCAGTTCGTTTAATTAGAAGGCTTAAATATACACATTATTTTAAGAATTGGCCACAATTGACCCTTAGATTACACGGAGTTTGGGGAAAACCGCTTCCACCTTCCACTAAAGGGTGTTATCGTTCAGATAAACAGAAAGATAGACAGTGGAAGGGAGGTGCGTTTTTCCTTCCACTTTCCCTCCACTCTCCTTCCACTGCGTGATAGTTGCTCCGGCAATCTCGTACGCTGTCCCATTTCGAAATGGTACACCCGGCATTTCGAAATGGTACACCCGGCATTCCTATCTGCGTGTAGATGTTGATCTATCTGCGTGTAGATGTTGTGCTGACAACATCCGGACGTTGTTCGCACAACATCCGGATCTTGCCGGCACAACATCCAGACGCAGATTGAAATATTGACATCTCTTTTTGCTCTTCCATTTGTCGCAAAGCTCAAAACTTCTACCTATGATTGTGTAATCATCTACCTATGGCAGTTCAAACATCTACCTATGAGTGTCAGATCATCCACCTATGGTTGTTTTCCCCCTTTGCCAGCACAACATCTACGTGCAGATGGATCACATCCACACGCAGGTTGAAATGCCGGGTGTCCCATTTCGAAATGGGACAGCATACGTAATTGTCGGAGCTGCTACCACACAGTGGAAGGAGCGTGGAGGAAAAGTGGAAGGAGAAAACGCACCTCCTTCCACTATCTATCTTGTTGTTTCTCTGCACGATAATACCCCTTAGTGGAAGGTGGAAGCAGTTTTCCCCAAATACCGTGTAATACGTCATTTTATTCGTACCTTTGCGGCATACAATCAAAAAAACATCGAAATGTCACATTTGTTTCCTATCAACCTGCCCTATAAAGTGGCGGATATGAGCCTGGCCGCCTTTGGCCGGAAAGAGATTGAAATTGCCGAACACGAAATGCCCGGCCTGATGGCGTTGCGCCGGAAATATGCCGGCTCCCAACCGTTGGCGGGCGCCCGTATCATGGGATCCCTGCACATGACGATCCAGACGGCCGTATTGATTGAAACACTCGTAGCCCTTGGCGCCGATGTGCGCTGGGCAAGCTGCAATATTTTCTCCACGCAGGACCATGCCGCCGCCGCCATTGCCGCCACCGGCGTTCCCGTCTATGCCTGGAAAGGGGAAACACTGGAAGAATATTGGTGGTGTACGGAGATGGCGCTCCGCTTCCCAGGCGGTAAAGGTCCCCACCTCATCGTTGATGACGGGGGCGATGCCTCCCTGCTCGTCCATTGGGGCTTCAAGGCGGAAGACGATCCGGCGACGATCGACCGCATAGGCGCTAACCACGAAGAACAGGTGATCCTGGATACCCTCCACACCATCCTCGCCGAAGATAACGGACGCTGGCATCGTACCCTTGCCGACATGAAAGGCATCTCCGAAGAAACAACCACCGGCGTGCATCGCCTGTACCAGATGATGGAACGGGGCGAACTGCTGGTGCCGGCGATCAACGTGAACGATTCGGTCACGAAATCCAAGTTCGACAACCTCTACGGCTGCCGTGAATCGCTGGCCGACGGGATCAAACGCGCTACGGATGTGATGATTGCCGGTAAGGTGGTGGTCGTTGCCGGTTACGGCGACGTGGGTAAAGGGTGCGCCCATTCCATGCGTACGTACGGCGCCCGTGTGCTGGTGACCGAGATCGATCCGATCTGCGCCCTCCAGGCTGCTATGGAAGGTTTTGAGGTGACTACGATGGAAGAAGCCGTGAAAGAGGGAAATATCTTCGTCACCTGTACGGGCAACCGCGACATCATCACCATCGACTATATGGCGCAGATGAAAGACCAGGCCATCGTATGTAACATCGGCCATTTCGACAACGAGATACAGGTGGACAAACTGGTGAACTACCCCAACATCGTCCACACCAATATCAAACCGCAGGTGGATAAATACACGTTTCCGACCGGCAACAGCCTCTTCCTCCTGGCCGAAGGGCGCTTGGTGAACCTCGGTTGCGCCACCGGACATCCTTCGTTCGTGATGAGCAACTCCTTTACCAACCAGGTATTGGCGCAGATGGATCTCTGGCAGATGAGCTATGAAGTGGGGGTTTACCGCCTGCCCAAACGGTTGGATGAAGAAGTAGCCCGCCTGCACCTCGAACGTATCGGTGTGAAGCTCACCACGCTCACCCCGGAACAGGCGGCTTATATCGGCGTACAGGCAGAAGGCCCGTACAAACCCGAACACTACCGGTATTGAATAATGATGAATGATTAGTGATGAATGATTAATTCATACGCGATGGATAGAGTACGCTTTTCCCTGATCATACCTGTTTATAACCGTCCGGATGAAGTGGGGGAGTTGCTGGAAAGCCTCACCCTGCAGACGGAGGATGGTTTTGAGGTGGTGATCGTGGAAGATGGTTCGCAGATCACCTGCGAATCCGTGGTGGCCGCTTATGCCGGACGCCTGCCGGTCCGGTATTTCCGGATACCGAACGGGGGACCGGGACAGGCGCGTAACTACGGGGCTTCCAAAGCCCGGGAGGATTACCTGATCGTGCTCGATTCCGACTGTATCCTTCCCCCCGGCTATATCCGGGCGGTGCGGGAAGAGCTCGCTCGGACGGGCGCCGATGCGTTCGGCGGACCGGATCGTGCGGCCGACAGTTTTACCGACGTACAAAAAGCCATCAACTACTCCATGACCTCCTTCTTTACCACCGGTGGTATCCGGGGAGGAAAGAAGGAGATGGATGCGTTTTACCCCCGCAGCTTCAACATGGGAATCCGCCGGAGCGTCTATGAGGCGTTAGGCGGTTTCTCGAAGATGCGTTTCGGTGAGGATATCGACTTCAGTATCCGCATCTACAAGGGAGGATATAAGGTACGGTTGTTTTCTTCCGCCTGGGTGTATCACAAACGGCGTACCGACTGGCGGAAGTTCTGGCGCCAGGTCTATAACTCGGGGATTGCCCGGATCAACCTGTATAAGAAGTACCCCGATTCACTGAAGCTGGTGCATCTGTTTCCGGCGCTGTTCACGCTGGGCGTGGCTTTTCTCCTGCTGGGCGGCGTATTTTGCCGGTGGAGCCTGGTGCCGCTGGCGTTGTACGCCCTGCTGATCGGGGTGGATGCCTCGCTGCGAAACAGGAGCCTGAAGATCGGCGCGCTCGCGGTGGCCGCCTCGTATATCCAACTGTCGGGCTACGGCTGCGGCTTCCTTTCGGCTGTCTGGAACAGGCTGCTGCTTCGCAAAGGCGAATTCTCCGCCTACGAAAAGACGTTTTACCAATAACGCATCCGGCTTCTTACAACAGGATCGTCCGGTACGGTTTGTTCATCGACTCGTACGAATAGAATCCCGCTTCGCCTTTATCGAGGACGAAACAGCAGAGCAGCGGGTTGTCCACATCTTTATATACAGCTTCCAGCTCGGGTTGGATCTCGAACATCTGCCGGAAGGCGTCTTTGTCTTCCACAAACCGGGTTTCTCCCCAGATGCGAAGCCATACGCTGGTTTTGGGTTCATAGGCGCAGATCTCGATCTTCGGGTTTTGCACCAGTTGCTTATAGAAGTTTTTGTGTTTGCCTGTACCGAAAGCGAGTTTGCCATCCCATTCCATCACAAAATTGAAGGGGCGTACGCGCGGGAAGTTGTTTTCATCGACTGTTGCCACGTAGAAAGTATCGCTCTTTGCGAGAAATTCCAATAATTCATCCATTTCGTCCATAACGGTTATTGATAAGCATTGATATGTCCGGGCAAATATAGTGGAAAAAGCAGAGATCCACGGATATTTCAGGGAATAATTACAACGAAGGGGCGAGAATGAGGCAAACAGGCTTTTTATTGTATCTTTGTAACGTAATCATCTAATAGATAAGGTATATGAAACTACTCACCACCACCGTCCTGTTCCTTGCTTTCCTGTTTGTCTCCGTTTCCGCCGTGCATGCGGACGAACCGATCCGCGTGATTGTGTTCGGCGCCCATCCCGACGATTGTGATATCAATGCGGGTGGAATAGCAGCGTTGTATTCCCGGATGGGGCATCAGGTAAAATTCGTTTCGCTCACCAACGGCAACAAAGGGCATCACGAGATGAAACCCGACGAGCTGCAGGCGCGCCGGGAGAAAGAGATGGCTGCCTCCGCCCGTATCCTCGGCATTGAATACATCCACCTGGATAATAACGACGGCGAGTTGATGCCTACGTTAGACAACCGGATGAAGGTGATCCGCCAGATATGCGACTGGGAAGCGGATATCGTGATCACCCACCGCCCCAACGACTATCATCCCGACCATCGATATACCTCACAGATCGTACAAGACGCCGCCTACATGATCTCCGTCCCCCTGATGGTGCCGGGCGGTAAGGCGCTGATGAAACCGGTAGTATTCCTGTATATGCCCGACCGTTTCCGGAAACCCAACCCTTTCTCGCCGGATATCGTGGTGGATATTACGCCGGTGGCGCAACAGAAAGCGGATGCGATCTGCGCCCATGAGTCGCAGGTATTCGAATGGCTTCCCTGGAACAACGGCTATGCCAAAGACATGCCCGCCGACAAGGAAGGCAAACGCGCCTTTATCGCCGACCGTTACCTCTCCCGCAACCAGGCCACCCGTTTTGCCGAGCCGGCCTTGAAGTGGTACACGCCCGACCAGGTGAAAGACAGCCGCTATTTCGAATCCTTCGAGATCTGCGAATACGGCAGTATGCCCTCCGACGAACGGATCAAAGCCCTCTTCCCCATGCTTCCCCGCTAAAGAAGGGAACCTTCATCCTTCCAAAACCGAACAGGGTGTTCGATAATGAACAGCTTTTGCGGGTATGATTGCTTTGTGGATCAGCCTGTTACCTTCTTGGCATGTAATTTGCTTTGTGCAGGGGAAACGAAATTAGTTGTGAGATCAATGATGAAAACACTGAACATTTTTACCGCACGAGACAAGTTGCAACTCTTTATCGCCCTCTGCTGTACCGCCCTGTCGGTGGCGATGGTGATGATGATTGTGATCGTCTATGTCACCTACACCAAGCCGGAGTATCCGGAGGATAAGGGCGACCGGACGTTGTATATCACCATGGCCGCCAAGAAGTTTGCAAAGGGAGGCATGTGGAACGGCTGGCTGTCGTCCCGCCTGTGCGACAACTACCTGCGTCCGCTCCAGTCGCCGGAAATGATGTCGTTCATCACCCAAAGCTCATTCTTCCGGGTGAAAGACATGCAAAGTAACCTCTATGCCACCAAAGGCGTGGATATGAACTACTGGAAGATACACACCTACACCTTTGTGGAAGGCCGGACATTCAATGAAGGCGAGTTTGAAGCCGGCAGCAAGGTGGTGGTGATCGACGAAAAAGTACGCGGCGCCTTCTTCCCCGAAGGCAATCCGATCGACAAAGAGATACAGATCAACGGCACGATGTTCCGCGTGATCGGCGTAGTGAAAGATGTACGGCCTACCCGCCGTGAAGCCTATGCCAACTGCTGGATGCCCTATACCTGGCAAACGATTACCATCGATGAACGGAACGACCTCGTCGGTCCCTTTACCGCCATCCTCCTCTGCAAGGATAAAGCCGGTATGCAGGCGGTGCGCGACGAGATTGCCGAAGTGGTGCAACGCTATAACACCTCCCACGAGAAACTGGAAGAAGACGGGCACACCCTCCAACTCACCGGCCCGCGCAGCCGCCTGGAGTTCCTGATCGCCAGCAATGCCCGTGAAGTGGATGCTTCGGCGTTCTACCTGCGCTGGCTGGTGATGATCCTGATCGTGCTCGCCATCCCCTTGTTCAGCCTCTCGATCCTCTGCTTCTCGAACATCAAAGACCGTTACAGCGAGATCGCCGTCCGCAAAGCCTTCGGCGCAAGCAAGCTGGATATCGTGAAAGAATATCTGGCGGAGAACCTGCAACTTACCATCCTGGGTGGTATTCCCGGCTTACTGCTGGCGTATGCAGGAGTCTATTATTTCAAAATACGTATGTTCGGCTGGGGTGTACAGGATAATGTGGACGCTTCCACCTATATGGCTTTCCCCGGCTGGCAGGTGATCGTGGCCGTGCTGGTGATTTGTTTCCTGATCAGTTTCCTGTCGGGCATCATACCCGCCATGCGTTTGTCGAAAAAGAATATTGCCGTAGTACTGAAAGGAGGTGAAGCATGATCCGTTCGTTGTTTAAGATACTGAAGAACCAGTTCGGGCAGAATATCCTGCCGGGCGTGTTTATCTGTTTTGTGACGGTGCTGTTGTTTTACGTGGTGGATTTCACCGTTACGTACGCGCGCCTGTACCATATACCTAACGGCGCCGATCCGAATGATAGCTATGCCCTGCATATCGATCGGCTGGGTGATAACACACTGACGGGCGACAGCCTGTGGGAAAGCTACGACCGCATGGCGCGGCAAATCGCCCAACTGCCGGGTATCACCGATTATTCCATCTCCGGCTATGCATATCCTTATACGAATTGGATGTGGAACGGAGATGTGAAGCGCGACAGCCTGGAATCGCACGCCGTATATAACCGCTTTGTGGACCATAAGTACTTCTCCATGTTCTCGCTCCAATTGAAGGAAGGGCGATGGTTTACACCGGAAGAGATTGCCAATAAGGAATATATCGGTCTTGTTTCCGAAGAGGTGGCCAAAGACCTGGCTCCCGAAGGAGGTTCGCTGATCGGGCACTATGTGAAACCGGACATCAATGAAACCGATTCATTCCGGGTGATCGGGGTGGTGGCCGGGATCAAAGACAACGACTTCGACCTGCCCGAACGCGCCTTGTATATTCCCCTGGGGCATTTCATCGGCACGGGGAAAGATATACGCCTGCCGCAGCTGGTGCTGCGGGTGCCGAAAGCCAATGAGACGCAGTTCGCCCCGGCATTCGACAATTTTGTAATCCACTATCTGCCCGGCACGGGATTCAATATCTCCAACTTCTTCCCGGTAGCCCAGGTGCGGGAGCGGAACAATGCCCGCATCAGCAACGAGCTGTCGCTCTACGCCATGGGCGCGTCTTTCTTCCTGATCAATATCCTGCTGGCGATCTTCGGGACCTTTACCTTCCGGATGAAACGGCGGATCGGTGAGATGGGGGTACGTGTCGCGCTGGGGAGTACGAAATGGGGACTGTTCGGCTTTGTGATCGGCGAAGCGTTGCTGCTCACCTCCGTCTGCCTCGTTATTTCACTGGCGATCTGTCTCAATATCGTCACGATGGACCTGTTGGTTACCGCGCTGCCGGTTACCGCCCTCCGTGTAGCAGGCAGTTTCGCCATCACCGCCGCCATCATCCTGCTGGCCATCTTCCTCAGCGTCTATATCCCGGCACGCAAAGCCACCCGGATCACCCCGGCGGAAGCGCTGCATTACGAGTAACCGGCAAGCAGGCAACCAGTAGTTCCAATTTGCAAGTAACTTTCATCATAAACCAAAACCCATCAGAGTGTTTAACAAACAAAAAGCGTCGTGTTCGGGAGAGCATGACGCTTTTGTAGGTAAAAATGGGTATCACCGGAAATAACTGCTTAACGCATACAGCGGTATATTCGTGAGCCACTCTTCCCGGCGGTAATCAGCCAGGGAGGTGCGGATCGCCGTTTGCGGCTGGTATTTCTGGCAATAGCTTCTCAAACTTTTCGCATGCAGGTTTTCTTCGGCTTTGACTTCCACGGGGATCACCTCCCCGCCGTATTGCAACAGGAAGGCGAGTTCGGCTTTCGCCGTGTCCGAACTCCAGTAACCGACCACCATACCGGCGATCGGTCTCAACTGTTGCAACACGAATTGTTCGGTAAGCGATCCCTTAAACTCTTCGAACACCCTGTTCCCGTCCAATAAGGTGCGGGCATCTATTTCGCCCATGGCCGCCAATAAGCCGGTATCAACCAGAAAGAGTTTGAATGCCTGTTGATCCTGGTAGGCAATGAGTGGGATGCCGGGTTTGGAAACCCTGCTGATCTTATGCACCAGCCCGCAGTCGGTCAGCCAGGTAAGCGCCAATTCATATTCCTTCGCCCTTGCACCCGGTTTGACTGCCCCGTAAATGAATTTCTTGTTTTCTTTTGCCAGTTGTGCGGGGATGGCATTCCACAACATCCGGATACGGGGAACGATCTCGTTGGGGGCGTGCTTGGAAAAATCCTGTTCGTAAGCAGCGAGTATCTGCTTCTGGATGGTTCGGACCTCGTTGAAATCATTCTTTTCAGCAAATGAAGCCACCACTTCCGGCATTCCCCCCACATAATAATACTGACGGAGAAAATGAATCAGCTTGTCTTTGAACACCCGGAGAAGCTCCCAGTCCTTGCTTTGGAGCAGGTCGTGAAGCGGTTTTTGTCCGGCAGCCAACAGAAACTCTCCGAATGACAACGGAAACAGATTCAGGAACTCCACTTTCCCTACCGGAAAGAAAGTCTGCTCATGCAATGCCACACCCAACAACGAACCGGCGGCGATGAGGTGATACTGGGGCGCATTTTCACAGAAGTATTTGAGTGACGTAATTCCGCGTTCCGCTTCCTGTATTTCGTCGAATACGATCAGGGTATCTGCTTCCCGGATCGATACGCCGGTTTCTATTTCAACGGCTGTCAGTATCCGTTTGATATCGAAGTTTTCTACAAACAACGTTTGCAGCATCTTCGAGCTTTCAAAGTTGACGTAGGCCACCCGGGCGTATTCCTGGCGTCCGAACTCCCGGATCAGCCATGTCTTGCCTACCTGGCGTGCTCCCCGTACGATCAACGGCTTGCGCGAAGGGCTGTTCTTCCACCTTTTTAGTTCGTCTATCGCTTTCCTTTCCATGAGAAATGGGATTGAATTACATAAATTGGCACGAGTTATTGTGCAAATATACATAAATTGGCACGAATTAATGGGCAAATACGACAAAAAAAGGAAGGAATGGGTAATGATTACATGTCTTCCCTCGAAAACATCCTGTCAATACAAAAGTGCAGTTAAAGCGGGTTTAATACCCGCTTCAACCTGGGATTATACAAAGCTTACCGGGAAATAGTTTCGCGTCACGGCTTCGGAACCGTTTCCCCCTCTTTCCCCGGCGCATACACCCCGACACCATAGGCGGCTTTGCGGAGCCTGCCGTCGGCAATCAGGCTGTTGATGCGGCGCATGCTCGTGCTGAAGGTTACCCCGCACAGTTGGCAGAACTCTTTCCGGGTGATGCAGGGGTTGTCTTTGAAATGGCTGGCGAGCAGGCGGTCGATCTCCTGCGGCGACCGTTTGCGTGAATGGCTCTTCTCGCGTACGCGTTCCGGATGGAGCCCTTTGAAGGAGTCCACCAGCTCGGCGGCAGGACGGAAGGCAACCGACCTGATCCGGATCGATTCCGCCCGTCGTTCGTCGGCCTTCTCCAGCGGCGGACAGTCGAGGGTGAGTGAGAACAGTCCCAACCCGTCGATCTGAACCATCTTCCCGTTCCTCAACCCCATCTTCATCACATTAATATAAGCGTCCAGCGCCCCTTTGGCGTCGGCCGTGCTCAAGGAGGTGAACTGCTGGATAAGCTCCACCACGTCGGAAGTCTGCATCGTGCCGGTTGGTTTCATACGTGCGTGGAGCTTGGGTTGTTCGTCACTTCCCTTTTGGGGAGGATTTTGGTAGTAATCATACTGTAATCCCATAGTACTATTGTTTAGTTATTAATGATGTAATGTCAACAAGCAGAAACTCTTTTGTCGTCTTCCTGATCCTCTGTCCTTCCCACCTTGGTAGGAACCTCTTCGCACCTTGGTAGGAACTTCTTCCCACCCAGGTGCAAACTTCTTCCCACCCAGGTAGAACCGCTAAGGCAATAGCACAAAGGTACGAATACTTCCTGATCCCGGCAATAGGGGGTGAGGTGGGCGACGGTAGTGGGGTAAGGGGGAGGGAGCAGGAGAGGGCAAAGATGTCACTTTCTTGCAAGATATTCTTACGATTAGTTGTGTATATGCGGGTAGTAGGTTATATTTGCGTGAAAATATCACGAAGAGATGCTTATCCGGTTTTTTGTACAAAATGTTTTTTCCTTCGGTGAAGAGAAAGAATTTAATATGATTCCAAACCCCAACGGGAAAAGGGAACAGGAACATAAATACGCGATGGATGGTTTCCACATTTTAAAACTGTCGTCTATCTATGGCGCAAATGCGGCGGGCAAATCCAACCTGATTATGGCTCTCCATTTGTTGAGGGATATTGTCGTCTATGACAAAATTAACGTGCGACAACCCGAAACACAGTTCAAATTCAGGGATGAAAAAGAAATGTCGCAGATATTAGGTGTTGAATTTTTTCAGAACGGCAAAGCCTATTATTATGCATTGCAAATCCTTGGTACCACCATTGAGAAGGAAGAGCTATATGAGTCCGGATTAGGCAGGAAAGAGGATCAACTCGTTTATGAGCGAAAAACGGATGAAAAAGGGAAAACAACCATCCTTTTTTTTGCAGAGTTTGAGAAAGAGGAAGAAAACAGGGTACTAAAAAAGGTCATTGAAGAAAATCTGTCAAAACCCAATCAGCCCCTTATGACGCTCCTGACTACGCTCAACAAACTGTCTTTACAGAAGGTGCAACAGGCTTTAGACTGGTTCAGATACTCTCTGATGATACTGACTCCGGAATCAAGACCTGTTGCTTTGGCGCATATGATAGATCATGAACCTCCATTTCGTCAATATGCCCAGGAAACAGTCAAGGCTCTGCAATTAGGGATCAGTGAACTAAAGGTGGAGACAAAATCAGTAAAGGATTTTTTTGGCGAAGGTCAGGAAGAACGGATCGACAGCCTTATCCGCAGAATAGAATCATCCCCCTTAAAGCAAGTGCCGATAAACTACGATACAGGAGAAGAAATAGTAGCGGTTAAGGAAGGGGAGGGATATTTTGTTAAACAACTTACAGCCAACCACATCGGCAAACAAGGAAGAACGGCTCTATTCCGTATGCCCGAGGAATCTGATGGTACGCAACGAATACTGGATTTGCTGCCTGCTTTCAAAGATGTCTTTTCCAATGAAATAGTTTATCTTATAGATGAAATAGAACGGAGTATTCATCCGATATTAATCAAGGAATTGGTTCGTAAGTTTGCTGCCGACACGCATACGAAAGGGCAACTTATTTTTACCACCCACGAAACAAACCTGCTGGATCAACATATTTTCCGGCAGGATGAAATATGGCTGACAGAGAAAGATAAAAATGGATGTTCAGACCTGTATTCACTCAGTGATTTTAAAGTACATAGCACCATAGACATTCAGAAAGGATACCTGACAGGCCGTTATGGCTCTATCCCGTTTCTGGGAAACCTGCAAGACTTAAACTGGCATAACTATGATACAACGGAATAGGCTTTTCCAAAGAACCGCTCCCAGCAGGGATGCAAAAGTTTTTTATGTTTTTTGCGAAGGAAAAAGCCGGGAGAATGACTACTTCCGGTATTTCCTTGAATTAGATTCACGCATCAAATTGGAGGTGATCCCTCCTGAAGAAAATGAAGATAATTCCCCTACAGGGCTGTATAACAAAGCCTGTGGGTTTCTTATTGAGACGCAAGACAACCCGGTTCCAAAATATGAACTGTCTGATGTGGATGAGGTATGGTTTGTCATTGATACAGATAAGTGGGGAGATAAGATTGCCGAGCTTCGGCAAGTGTGTTGCCAACGGAACCAATGGCTCATTGCACAAAGTAACCCCTGCTTTGAAGTGTGGCTGTATTATCATACCCATACCTCCAAACCAACTCCTGCCGATTTTGCCCCATCATGTAACATAGCGGTTTCCAAGCACTGGAAATCTTTCGTAAACCAACACATTGATGGGGGATTTGATTCCCGCAAACATCCCATATTTGTAGGCGAAGCCATTAAAAATGCCCAGGCAAACTATTCGGAAGCAGATGGCACAATCGACCTGGCATGTACACAGGTGTATCAACTTGCTGCTCATTTTTATCCTTATATCCGTAAGACTATAGAGGAAGGGCTGGCTTTCATGTTCAGAAAAGGAGCCTCAACTCCTCACCCCTGATAACCTGTCGAAATTACCCCCCCCCAACTTCGGTAGTATTCAATGATAATCTGTATCTTTGCCGTGCTGTAGTCGCCCCGGCCGGGAGTGACGAGCCTTTGGTGTGGGATGGGGGAAGAATGGATATCGGTGTAGCGATGATCGGACTGGGGGATGTAGAATCCCTTTAGCCGTAGCTTTTGTCCAGATCTATCCTATAATCGGTTACAATATCAATACCGGAAGAGTGGCGTCGCTGCTTATCGAAGAAAAGTGAATAAATAATTGTACTAATGCGCAATGATTGTTAAACTGTATAGGCAAATAGTTCCAGCGACTATCAGAAAGAGGATATACAAAGGTTTTTTGGAGGATGTCATCTTTTTTTTCTTAACATTCCCACTTATTCCTAAAGCCAAAATAATACGTTATTTTGGCTTTATGTTACCTAAAACAGAAAAAAATGAGGCTTATGCTTTTATTGGGAAAAATGGATTAACATTTTATCCGTTTAAGACTTCTGTAGATTATTTCACCTCAGATGTGATTGTTTATACTGAAGATGGCACAAATCTAAAATATGTTATGCATAACGGAAAAAAACTTTTTTTTCCTGCTAACCGTACTGAGGATAATGTAAGAGCAGTCTATGCCGCACTGCTTATTGAACAAGATATTCTCTCACCTCATCGATATGTTGAAGAGTATTCAGAACTCCAAGGAAGGATATTACTGGATATCGGTGCCGCAGAAGGTATTTTTTCATTGGATACAATAGATTTTACGAAGGAAGTATATCTTTTCGAATGTGAAGATCAATGGATCGAAGCTTTGGAAGCTACGTTCGCTCGGTGGAAAGATAAAGTACATATTGTTAGACGGTATGTAGGAGACACTGTCGATGAAACTTGCACGACAATTGACTCTTTTATTACTCCCACTACAAACGATCCACTATTTCTTAAAATGGATATAGAAGGCGCAGAAATATCCGCATTACAAGGTGCTAAGACTCTATTATCTATAAATCATGATATTATGATGTCGGTATGTACTTATCATCGGAAAAATGATGCTAAAGAGATTGACTCTTTGCTAAAAAAGATGGGATATAGTACATGTTTTACAAAAGGGTATCTTTGTTTTGAAAATAAGCAACTTAGGAAATGTGTGCTAAGAGCAAAATAGAATGTATAAAATGGATAAACGTCTGTTAGGTATAGTAATAATATATTATCCTAAAATTGAAATAATAAAAAACATTGAATCTTATTTGTGTGTTGTTGAAAAACTTATAATATGGGATAATACACCAAATGGGTTTAATGACTTTGATTTACCGAATAATGGAAAAATAGAAATAATAGGAGATAAAGTAAATAGAGGAATAGGAATCCCTTTAAATATAGCTGTGGAAATCGCAAAAAAGGAGGGATATACACATGTTTTGAGCATGGATCAAGACAGCTATTTTGAATATGGGGAATGTAGTGTATATTGGACGGCTATATTGGAAAAAGGGGATATCGCAATTTATTCACCTAATTATTGTATAGATAACAATGCTCTTTTTGCTCAAAAACAATTTTTTACTGAAGTTGAAAAGTCCATGACTTCAGGTTCTATATATCCAGTAAACCTCTTTGAGATAATAGGTGTTTTTAGAGATGATCTCTTTATAGATTTGATTGATACCGAAATCTCACTTCGAGCCAAACGGCATAATATAAAAACGTGGGTTTATACTCCTGTGTGTTTAAATCATAAATTGGGTAATAAAGGGAGGATATGCAAATTATTATGGAAGCAATTTAATTCAAATGAATATTCTCCCCTAAGAACATACTACATTGTTCGAAATGGCATAATAGTCAAGAAGGAATATCCATTGGCAACTTGTTGGGATAGCTATTTTTCTCATTGGATTTATAACAGATTGTTATTAATTGTATTTTTTGAAAATCAAAAATTCAAGAAAATCCGATGTCTATTTATGGGTGTATTCCATGGATTAGTCGGAAGAACGGGATCTTATTATAAGTGAAAAAAATGATTATGTCTGCCAATGTAATAGTTATACCAATATATAAAGAAGTGCCAAATGCTGAAGAAAAAATAACGCTTTTGCAATGTATTAATATCTTTAGAAAACATGATATATGTATTCTCTGCCCGGAAGAATTGAATTTGATGTTATATTATATTGTGTTTGATGAACTAGGGAAAGATGTAATGGAAGAACGTTTTCCTATCCAATATTTTGAAAGCATTCAAGGGTATAATAAATTGATGCTTAATAAAATTTTTTACGATAGGTTTTCTCGATGGGATTATATGTTGATTTATCAATTAGATGCTTACGTGTTCCGAGATGAATTAGATTTTTGGGCGTCAAAAAATTATGATTATATTGGTGCTCCTTGGTTTAATAAACATGGAAAATTGCAACAAGAAACTGTTGGGAATGGCGGATTTTCTTTAAGAAAAATCAGTTCATTTATCCGATTGTTTGATGATCATTCTGAAAAATTATTATCTTATAAAGGACTTCGACATATATATGCGTGCAGAGGTCCTTTAAGAAAGGCTTTTTTTATAATTTCTGGGCTTTTGGGCTTTTGTAATTCTATTAATTGGTTTATGGAAAAATATGTAATAAATGAAGATATATATTTTTCAGCATTAAAATATAAAATAAAACACCCTTTTATATCTCCTTCTGTTGAAATTGCGATGAATTTTTCTTTTGAAGAAGGACCAGAAATACTTTATAAACAAAATGGAGGGAAAATACCATTTGGCTGCCATGCTTGGGAAAAACATCTGTCATTTTGGAGATCGCATATAAAATAATTAATGAGAGAACTATCTTTAAAAGAAAGAACAGCAAAAGGTGTATTCTGGGGTGGGGTCAGCAATGGAATACAACAGATCTTAACTTTAGTCTTTGGTATTTATTTAGCGCGGATACTTAATCCTGATGATTATGGATTGATAAATATGTTGGCCATATTTACCGGTATAGCGACTACTCTTATAAATAGTGGATTTACTGTTGCGTTGACAAATAAAAAGGATGTTACTCATAATGATTACAACGCTGTATTTTGGTTTACCGTATTTGTTGGACTTGCATGTTATGTAATCTTATTTTTATCAGCTCCAATTATTGCTGAATTCTATGAACGAAAAGAATTAATAAGACTTTCGCGCGTTGTATTTCTGAGTTTTTTTCTTTCTGGAATTGCTTCAGTTTCTTATACTGTTTTATTTAAGCAACTTATGGTAAAAAAACAGGCTCAAATTGATATTACTGCGATGTTATTGGCGGGTATAGTTGGAGTTACTCTGGCTATTAGAGGTTATGCTTATTGGGCTTTAACTTTCCAAAACCTTGTATATATTGGTGTTGGGGCAATACTGCGATTTAAAATCGCTCCATGGAAACCAACTTTTGAAATTGATTTCAAGCCTTTGAAAGGAATGTTCTCGTTTAGTGTAAAACTTTTTTTCACTAATATATTTCAGCAAATTAGTAATAATGTTTTTTCCGTATTGATTGGAAAATTTTATAATGCAACTCAACTAGGTTATTATGCTCAAGGACAAAAATGGATGCTAATGGGGCATCAGTCCATTGGAGGAATGATTAATAGTGTTTCACAGCCTGTCTTAGTTGAATCTGGTGATTCGTTAGAACGCCAACAAAACGTATTTCACAAATTAGTGCGTTTTGCGGCATTTATTTCTTTTCCGTTGATGCTTGGATTTGCCTTTGTAGGAAAAGAATTCATATTAATTACTGTTGGAGAAAAATGGATACCTTCGCTCTTCTTTCTACAATTGTTCTGTTTGTGGGGTGCTATTGGTTTTTTGCCTGCTTTATACTCATTGTTGCTTTTGACGCATGGGAAGTCCTCCGTATATATGAATGTGACAGTTGCTACAGGTTTTCTTCAGTTTATATCGATTGTGCTTTCTTTTAGATTCGGAATAAATATAATGGTTTCAGCCTATGTGTTGTTTACATATTTTAGTATTTTTATATGGCAGTATTATTCACACAAGTATGTGCAGATAAAATTTTTAGATATTGTGAAAGATATTTTTCCATATTTTGCAATCACGCTGGTTAGTTTGTTTGTTGCATTTGTGTCTGTAGTATTTATTACAAATATCATTTTGTCTTTTTTTCTGAAAATATTGATTTCTTTTATATGTTACTTGTCTCTATTGTGGATTACTAATTCTAAAATACTAAAAGATTCTATTTCTTTTATTTTTAAAAAATAATCCATTTAAGTATATATGCATAGACCTTTTAGTTTGGTTGTTATGAATGGATCCGTATGTTTTCTTGGAGTAAAACAGCAGAACAAACGGGCAGTATTGTATAAATCGATTCGGTGATGCATAAGCGAAGTGTTATTCTGGTAGAGCCTCATCTCTCCGGTCATCATTGGATTTATCTGAAGTACTTTACTGAGGTTCTTATTGATCTAAATTGTGATGTAATAGTCTATGCTCCGAAAGAAATCAAAAGATGTGACAATGTAGTATATAAATCTATTTCTTATAATAGGAATATTCGATTACCTAAAAATCAGATATTGAAAAAAGTAGCAGTTTTTTTAAATTTATTCATTTCCTTATTCAACTTGTTTTCCTTAAGGAGAAAGATCAAAAAAGAGTCAAAAATATTCTTTTGTTGCATAGATGATTATCAGCATGAATTACTATGTCCCTGGTTGTTTAATCTTGTTTTTCCATATGAATTTTCTGGACTACTTTTTTCACCTAGGGATAAGAATATTTTCTTTTCATTTGACAGAAGAAATATGCTAAGATCAAAATACTGCAAGTCAATAGGGGTATTAGATGAATTCTGTATTGACAGATTAAGTGTATTTCAAAAGCATATTGTTCACTTTCCTGATTTCAGTGATGAATCTAATCCAAATATGGAATATGATCAAGTTAAGTTAATAAAGGAAAAAGCGAATGGACGTCTCATAATTTCTTTACTGGGGTCGATAACCCCCCGAAAGGGATTAAAGACATTTATTCATGCAATGGATTTGTTGGATGATAACTATTTCTACTTTGTTATAGCAGGGAAAAGTCATTTGAGTATAGAAGATGAAAAATGTATTTTAGATTGTTTGTCAAAAAAGAAGAATTGCTATTTTTATGGGGAAATGATCCCAACAGAATCGGATTTTAATGCGCTATTTTATATCAGCGATATTGTTTTTGCAGCTTATGTGGATTTTCCGAATAGTAGTAATATGCTAGCAAAAGCAGCTCTGTTTAAAAAACCATTAATCGTAAGCAAAGGGTTTTATATGGAACAAGTCGTGGATAAGTATAATTTAGGGTTCTTAATTGACCAAGATTCTCCTGAAGAGTGTGCTATGATCATTAAACAGTATTACGATCGAGAGAGACTTGTAGGTTATCAATATTGCGATGAATATCTGAAATCAAACTCTATTTCTAACTTGAAAAAATCTTTTACTGACGTTCTAAAATATTTCGAGGTATTATAATTTAATAATATGAAAATAGCGATCATGAGTCTTGGATATGTGAAACTTCCCTTAGCCGTTGAGTTAGGGAAACAACAAAGGTTATGTACAATTCCAACACCTATTACAGTAATTAAAACATCGGATAGTTTATAAACAATGCTTATGAAATTAGCTCCAATCGTTTTATTTACCTATAACCGCCCTTGGCATACTCAACAAACTGTTGAGGCCTTGCTGGCAAATGAGTATGCTTCTGAAAGTGATCTGATCATCTATTCAGATGCACCAAAAAATGCGTCTGCCCAAAAAGGGGTGGATGAAACACGTGCCTATTTGCAAACAATCGCAGGCTTTAAGTCGGTTACGATCAGAATACGAGAAAACAACTTTGGCTTAGCGAACAATATAGTCGATGGAGTAACTTTTGTTGTTAACGAGTATGGCCGTATCATTGTGTTGGAAGATGATTTGCTTACTTCTCCTTTTTTCCTTCGTTTCCTGAATGAAGGACTGAATAAATATGAGAATATACCCGAAGTTATTAGCATTCATGGATACGTATATCCCTTGAAAGGGGAACTGCCAGATGCTTATTTTGTGAAAGGAGCAGATTGTTTAGGATGGGGAACATGGAAGCGTGGATGGGATCTCTTTGAATCTGACGGATCAGTATTGTTGGCTCAATTGGAGAAAGAAAGGAAAACTAACGAATTTGATTTTAATGGAACTTATCCTTACACTCGCATGCTGCGCAAGCAGGTAGAAGGGAAAGTAGGTTCATGGGCTATACGCTGGTATGCATCCGCTTTCCTCAGGAATAAACTGACCCTCTACCCTGGGCGATCCTTGATATATCATAATGGAAGTGACGGTAGTGGAACGAATTGTGGTATAAGTGACGAGTTTGATACAGAGTTAGCCTCTACACCTATTCAAATTCCCGATATGGATATTAGAGAATTTCCTCTTGCCCGAAAATTATTTACTCATTATTTTCGCTATACTGTTAGAAAGAGTAGAATTAAATCGTTTATAAAGAACGTATTCCATCTATAGGTATGTTAAATTTCTGTACTCTTTTTGATTCGACTTACCTGTCCAGAGGATTGGCCATGTACAATTCCTTATCAAGATATTGTCCGGCCTTCCATCTCTATGTCTTCGCCTTTAATGGTGAGTGTTTTGAGATACTGAATAAGATGCGGTTAGAGCATATGACGGTTATACCATTGGTGGAGTTTGAAGATAAAGAACTGTTACGGGTTAAACCCGATCGTACGAGAGGAGAGTATTGCTGGACATGTACATCTTCTACTATTTTATATGTGCTTAATCGCTACCGAGTAGATCATTGCACGTATCTTGATTCAGATTTGTACTTCTTTTCCTCTCCGCAAGTGTTAATTGATGAAATGGGTGATGCCTCTGTCCTGATCACTCCGCATAGATATACACCAAAGTATGATCAGGGATGGAAAACCGGAATCTATTGTGTGCAGTTTGTTACTATCCGGAATAATCAGAAAGGACTTACGGTTTTGAACTGGTGGCGGAATGCCTGTCTCGAATGGTGCTATAACCGGTTTGAAGAAGGGCGATTCGGAGATCAGAAATATCTGGATGATTGGCCTGCTCGTTTCGAAGGAGTCCATGTTCTCGAGCATTTAGGTGGTGGGGTAGCTCCTTGGAATATGCAGCAATATACCTTTCATAAGAAAGATGGTCGATTGATGGGAGAACAGATCAAGAGTGGAAAACTTTTCGATGTAGTCTTTTTCCATTTCCATTCATTGATGTTTGTTTCATCCAATTACTTTTCTCCCCGACCTTACTATCAGCGCAGCGAATCTGTTATTTCACTTCTCTTTAATCCTTATGCAAAGGAGATAAGATCAATGCGGGAGATGTATCCTGAAATCGCAAAAATAGAGCGATATTTGCATGGATGGGACTACATAAAATATATAGCAGAAGTAGTCATCAGGCAAGGGTATAAAGAGACTTATTATAAAAAACTATTACATCAGGTTGACTGATATAGAAAATAGAAAATGGCTAAAATAATTGACTTAAAAACATTTACAGATCGCAGAGGTAATCTGACCGTTATAGAGAAAGTAATCCCATTTGACATAAAACGACTGTTTTATATCTATGGTGTTGATGATTCGGAAAGAGGCCATCACCGACATCATAAAACCGTCCAGGCTGCTGTCTGTTTACAGGGATCGTGTACAATAACCAATGATACAGGTAAAGAAAAGCAGGAGTTTGAACTGGACTCTCCGGCTAAATGTCTGATTCTGTATCCTGAAGATTATCACTGGATGCATCATTTCAGTAAAGATGCAATCTTGATGGTGTTAGCTTCGGAGTATTTTGATGCTGCTGACTATATTTTTGAACCTTATGATTGAGTATGAGAGTTTAGGAAGGCTAAATAAGCCATTTGAAGCAGAATATGCAGCGAAAGTAAAAGAACTGCTGGATAGCGGGTGGTATATTCTGGGGAAACAGGTTGAAAACTTCGAAACGGCTTTTGCTTCGTATTGCGGGGTAAACCATTGTATAGGAGTCGCCTCAGGACTGGATGCTTTAATGTTGGCTCTACGGGTGTATAACTTCGCTCCGGGTAGCGAAGTCCTAGTCCCCTCAAATACATATATTGCCACTATTCTAGCTATTTTACAATGTGGGCTGAAGCCTGTATTGGTAGAACCGGATATTACGACTTATAATATTGATCCAGAAAGAATTGAGAAAAAGGTCACTTCGCAGACAAAAGCGATCATGCTGGTTCATTTGTATGGTAAAGCATGCGAAATGGATCCAATTATGGTAATTGCCCGTAAATACAATTTGATTATAGTCGAAGATTGCGCCCAGGCTCATGGTGCAAGATATAAAGGAAGGATTGTGGGATCGTTTGGTATAGGAGCATATTCTTTTTATCCTACAAAAAATTTAGGAGCGCTGGGAGATGCCGGTGCTCTTTTAACAAATGATGATGAACTGGATACCGTGTTTCGTGCCATGCGCAACTACGGTTCCAAGGTAAAATACCAAAACGATTATATAGGTTTTAACTCACGATTGGATGAAATACAAGCCGGGTTTTTGTCTGTCAAGTTGAGCCATTTGGATGAAATAACTATCCATAAGCGCAACTTGGCTGAATTATATTTCAATGGGTTGAAAGATGTTTTTATTAAGCCTGCCCGTTCTGAAGATTGCTATGATGTGTTCCACATCTTTAATATAAGACATCCCCAACGTGATGAACTCAAAGCTTATTTGCAAAAGAACAGGGTGAAAACGGATATCCATTACCCAATTCCTCCCCATAAGCAAAAAGCGATGCAGGGAATCCTTGAAGGTGACTATCCGATTGCTGAAGAAATTCACCGCACAACATTAAGTTTACCGATCTCTTTTGGACATACGGAAGAAGAGATTTGTAGAGTGATTGAGGTTATGAACAGTTTCTAAAATAATCGTGAAATGGCTACATCCCTTAAAGAGTATTATCAGCTACAGCAGTTTTTCCCGAATGCACTAAGCTTGTTTATCAATCCGTTCTTTTTTATCCGGAAAAATCTGGTTAAAAGTATTCGCCCAATGGCCGGTGAATTATCTGGTAAATTGTTAGATTTTGGATGTGGGTCAAAACCCTATGAGTCTCTTTTCAACTCCGTTGATGAGTATATCGGTGTGGATATGGTAAATGAAGGACATGATCATCAAAATGAAGATGTAGATGTCTTTTATGATGGACATATACTGCCTTTTGAAGACGAGACGTTTGATTCTGTGCTTACAAGTGAGGTATTGGAGCATGTCCCGGATATCCCTTATAGTTTGATGGAAATTAAGCGAGTCCTCAAAAAAAAGGGGAAAGTGCTTATCACAGTCCCCTTTGTCTGGCCTGAACATGAACTTCCCTATGATTTTAGAAGATGCACCTCTAATGGAATGGAGCATCTGCTTGTTCAAAATGGATTCAAACCGATTACCGTTGTAAAAAGCGGAACTATGTTTGAAGTCATTATCCAACTTTGGATGATGTACTTGCATGATACTTTTTATGTGAAGAACAAATTTGTAAATATAGGGATCAATATTTTTTTACTCGCTCCCTTTTGCTTGTTTGGGAATATATTGGCATACATTCTTCCTAAAAAGAGGAGTTTGTATTTTAATACTTGTATTTTGGCTGAAAAGAATTGATGGTTATGGCAATGCCCCCCCCTTTCTCCCTCATCACCGTCACCTACAATGCCGCTCAATACCTGGAGCGAACCATCCTTAGTATTCTTGGCCAGTCGTATCCGCACATCGAATACATTATTATAGATGGGGGATCGGCGGATGGGACGGTGGATATCATCAGGCAGTACCAGTCGGGGGTATCTTTCTGGATCAGTGAGCCGGATAGCGGTCTCTATGATGCCATGAATAAAGGGCTTCGGAAGGCGACGGGGGATTATGTCTGGTTTATCAACGCCGGGGATACGCTTTTTTCGATGGATACCGTCCAGCAGATAGCGGCGATCATCCAGCAGAAGAAACGGTTGCCGGATGTGATCTATGGCGAGACGGCTATTACGGATAAAGCGGGCAGGCAGATCGGGATGCGCCGGTTGAAATCCCCGGAGAAGTTAACGTGGAAGAGTTTCCGGATGGGAATGCTCGTATGCCACCAATCCTTTATCGCCCGTCGGGAGATTGCGGGCGACTATGATCTGCAATACCGCTTCTCTGCCGACTATGCCTGGTGTATCGGCTGCCTGAAACAAGCAAAGCGGATTACCAATACGCACATGACCCTCTCCAATTTCCTGGAAGCAGGTATGTCTGAGACAAATCGCAAGGCATCCCTGAAGGAGAGATACCAGATCATGTGCCAGCACTATGGCAAAGCAACCACGGCGGTATTGCATGGTTGGTTTGCCATTCGTTTTTATTATGCCAAATGGTTTAGAGGAAGCGTATAACAATTAAACAACATACAAATGCAGGAATTAGTGAAACAATGGGGTAAACATGTGGTGGCATTGGCGGTATTCATTGCCTTGTCTGTCACCTACTTCGCCCCATCCTTCTTTGATGGGAAAACATTGGAACAAAGTGATAACATCAAGGCTACCGGAATGGGGCACAGCCAGATGGACGAATACGCCAAGACGGCTGAACCCGGAGAGTTTAGTGCCTGGTCGGATGCGATGTTCGGCGGGATGCCGTATGTGTCAGGCTATGGTAATCCGGCGCCCGACCTTCCCCGCTTCGACGTTGTGGAGCGACCGATCAAGCAAGTCGGCTATGCAGATGCCGCCATGGTATTGGCCGGCCTGATCAGCTTCTACATCCTGATGTGTATCCTGGGGGCGAACTGGTGGCTGGCAGTCGGAGGGGCGATCGCGTTTGCGTTTGCTACCTACAATATTATTATCATAGAGGTAGGACATATCGTCAAGGCGTATGTGATCGCTTATATGCCGCTGACGTTGGCAGGTATGGCGTTGCTATTCAAGCGGAACTACCTCTGGGGAGGAATCCTGTTCCTGCTGGGCGTAGCCTTGTCGCTCTCGAACGGACACCCGCAGATCACGTATTACCTGGTGATCCTCTGCTTCTTTATCTATCTGGGTTATACGGTGACAAAGCTGATGGCGAAGGAGTGGCAGGAATGGTTGCGCGTGTCGGTGATCATGCTGGCGGCCGTTGTCCTCGCCGTATTACCGAATGCGCAGGGATTATACAAAGACTGGGAGTTGAGCAAAACTTCCACCCGTGGAGCCACCGAACTGACTACCACCACCCCTGCGGGTGAAAAGATATCTTCCGGTCTGGACAAAGACTATGCTTTCCAATGGAGCTACGGAAAAGGGGAACTGCTCACCTTGCTGATCCCCAACGTCTATGGCGGTGCAACGGGAATGATGCTGGACAGCTCTTCGGAATACATCAAAGACCTGAAAGCGAAAGGATACCAAGTGGGTAATGAAGCGATGGCGCCTACATACTGGGGTGATAAACCGGGCACATCCGGACCGTCGTATGTGGGTGCGGTCGTTTGCTTCCTGTTTGTCCTGGGAATGTTCGTCTGCCGGAACCGTTTGAAATGGTGGCTGTTTGCCGGAGCGGTGTTTACCACCTTCCTGGCATTGGGTCGTAACCTCGACTGGTTCAATGATATCATGTTCCACTACCTGCCGATGTATAATAAGTTCCGCACCGTAGAGATGGCGCTTGTGATCCCGGGTATGGTAATGGTTCTGATCGCGTTCTGGGGATTGAAGGAGATCGTGGATGGAAAAGTGGAGAAAGAATCGCTGAAAAACGGATGGATCGGATCGCTGTTCCTGACCGGACTGCTTTGCCTGATCGTATGGTGGTTCCCGAACGCGCTGTTCAACTTCCAATCCCAATACGACGCATTGCATGATTATGCAAAACAACCATGGTACAACGCCTTGCTGGCCGACCGGGCTTCCATGGCCTCTGCTGATGCGCTCCGTTCGCTGCTCTTTATCCTGGCAACGGCGGGATTGGTTTTCCTCTACTCCCGGATGAAGGATACGAAGAAGATGGCGTTGGTGCTTTGCGCCGGTGTGGCGGTGTTGACGCTGGCCGACCTGTGGACGGTGGACCGCCGCTTCCTCAACGACGATAACTTCAAGAAAGAAACACCGACGCAGGCCTACAAGGAAACGGTGGCCGACCAGGAAATCCTGAAAGACAAAGCGCTGTCGTTCCGTGTGTTCAACCTCAACAACCCGTTCCAGGAAACGACTACTTCCTACTATCACCACTCGATCGGCGGTTACCATGCCGTTAAGCTGAGGAGGTATCAGGAGTTGATCGACCACCGGTTGGACGGCGAATACATGGCCATCGCCAAGGCGCTCCAACAAGCTACCACTTTCGAAGACATGGCGAAGGTACTGGCTACCACGCATACCCTGAACATGCTGAATACCCGTTACATTATTTATAATCCGGGTCAACCGCCTCTCCCTAATCCCTTCGCTTATGGGAATGCCTGGTTTGTAAACCGGGTGGAGACGGTGGAGAACGCGGATGCCGAAATGGCGGCTTTAGACACGATCAACCCGTTGCAGACGGCGGTGGTGGATAAACGGTTTGCCGCCGATCTCCAGGGATTCACGCCGCAACCGGATTCGCTGGCTACGATCACGCTCGACGCCTATCGTCCTAACAGGCTGACCTATACTTCCAAAACCGCCACCGAACAGTTGGCCGTCTTCTCGGAGATTTACTACCAACCGGGATGGCAGGCCACAATCGACGGTAAGCCTGCGCCTCATTTCCGTGCCGACTGGATACTGCGTGCGATGCGTATCCCTGCGGGTGAGCATACGATCGTATTCGAATTCCGTCCCGAAGGCTACGTCATGGCGGCTAATGTATCGGCCTACAGCTCTTTCCTGATCCTGCTGTTGCTGATTGTCGCCGTCGGTTATTCACTCTGGAAAGAATACGGAGATTTGAAAAAATAACATTTTACTTGTCTTTCCCTGAAAAAGCGCTATCTTTGCCCCGCAATCCCGCGGCTGTGGTGTAATTGGTAGCCACGCCAGACTTAGGATCTGGTGCTTCACGGCGTGGGGGTTCGAGTCCCTTCAGCCGCACAATAGGAATGAAAATCGTAAATCTCTGGTGACTTTTAGCCATCAGAGATTTTTTTATCTAAGTGTGTTCATTCTATGTGTAATGGAAGGAGTTGCTTAAGGACATTCCCGGTTTGTGTTGTCACCATGTCACGCCCGCATGAATACGGGATTTTATGTGACATCAGCCGGAGTTGATATCACGGTGT
>JAVBUE010000078.1:0-7812 GCA_031555735.1 Tannerellaceae bacterium | reverse complement strand
CCATAAGTGACTATTGGATGATAACTGACAACTCCATGCAGCCGATGGAAATTATAGCCAAAGGTTTCAACGGAGAAAAAAAAGAGATTTTTAATGCGGATATTTATCATAAACTTGAGTCATTATGAGTGAACAAGAAGTAAGAGAATTCGAAGAAAATATAGTTAAGGGAGCGAGCATTGCATTTCAACGGTTAGTAAGCGAAAAAAAGAAAGAAGACGGCGAACTGGTCTTCTCAAGGAACGGCCACATTTTCAGAGTGAAAGCGGCAGATTTGGAAAAACTTTCGTACTGACAATTACTCAGCTATATCTTACAAACTTACTAAAAGACAAAATTGGAAAAGGCTATCCACTTCGGTGGGTAGCCTTTTTAGCATGTGTGTACCACACTTGTATATCCGGAAAAATCACAGCGCCGCCCGAAGCACATCCCGGCGTGTACTGTGTCCGGCTGTAAACCGGCTGAGATCCGAGCGGGAAAGACGCCCCCAGTCTGAAAGTGTAGCGGCATCCACCGCTTCATCCAGGCGGGCGTACCATTCAGGCAGGAATCCCCGGAGAGCGGCCTTTTGCGTGAGCGGAAAATCAGGAGAGGTATAATCCACGTCCCGGAAGTAAACCAATGTAGCCCGCTGCGCAACCAGTTCGTCTTGCAGCTTCCGTATGTCCACATTGCGCATCTTCACCTGGTCGTCCACCGCAATGGCGGAAGCGATGCCCGCAGCCTGACCGATCGCCATCCAGCAAGGTTCCATACGCAGGGTGGAGAATCCGATGTGTGAACCGGACACCGGAACCGGCAGCAATAAATTATCCACCTCACGGGGCACCATCATAAAATACGGAACGGTATATACCGCGGAAGGATAACTGAGGAAACCGTCCAGATGCACACGTCCCGCCTCCCGTTTCCGTACTGCATGCGAATCGAGCGCATAATGGCTGGCCGTGATACTGGTATCGTGCAACGGCGGTCGCGCTCCTGCCGTAACAGGCAAGGCATCCTTTGCCGTAAAGAAATAGAGGCATTCAAACCGTCGTCCTTCGCGGACATATACCTGGCGAGGAAAATGATCGTTGTCGGCGTATTCATCTTTGGCCAATCCCCATTGTGAGACATGGGCGCGGAAATGCGCAGGCAGCCCGGGGTCGTTGGCGGCAAACCAGAACAGCCCCTCGATATATTCACGCAAACGGACGGCATACCTGTCGCGCCATTCCCACGACGAGGTAGGCCACGGCCAATTCTCTTCCGGCAAATCAGTCGAAAGAAACACCGCATGCTGGTTATTGGCATCTGTTTTCCGGTTGGGCACATGTACAATATTCGTCACCTTGGCGATGCCCCATACATCACCCGGAATTTTCGTAGGATTACCGGCTTTAATATGGCGCCGATTCTCTTCCATCATCTCGGGCGTCACCTGTTGCATCTGTGCCTGCGTGTGACGTCCTGTCCATACATCGTCGATCATCGACACATATTCGTCGCGGTTATACCGTGCCGGCTTGCGGAACGGTTGACGGTTGGCAGGATTATCGGTCAGGCACAGCCGGTAATTATACGACTGGACAGCATTATCCCCTTCAAACGTACTTCCCTCACCTTCCGAGCCGCCCCAGTATTTATACACACGGCCGGCGCCCCATTCCTTCAGTTCGTCATACGATTCCCGTCCTACCCGGAACGGGATACGGGCGGCAGCGCCCAGGTCGCCTTCATAGGTAGCATCCAGGAACACACGGCCGGTATAGGATTCCTTCTTCCCGTCGAGGCGGTTGAGGATCTGGATGGAGCGGATGCGGTTGTCGGTCACCTCGATATTGCTATCGTCCGCATCGAACTGCCGCATGGTCAGGATAGTGATACGGTCTTTATACGGCGCGAGCATCTGATGGAACACCTTCTCTCCCACCGAGGGTTCGAAATGATAGCCGTCGCTACACAGGCGCACCTGCTCAGACCCGGCGCCATAGAGATCGATGTAATGCTGTTTCACCGCGCCCACAAACTCACGGAACAATCCGGTCGTTGCCGCACGGGTAGCGATATCGGTCGCTCCCAAGCCATTGGCCGGCAGTCCGCCAATATGCTGCGTCCGTTCCAGCACCACGGTAGTTTTACCCATCCGGGCAGCAGCAATAGCCGCCATCAGGCCGCCGGGATTTCCACCCACAATGACAAGGTCATAATCTCCCTGTCCGTACAACAGGGTACACACAGCCAATCCGATGGACAGCAAAAAACATTTATGTCTCATATATGCTCCTATGGTTTTATTCCACGATATCCATCTCATCCAACAGGTAGCCCGCACCAGCATATTTGTCCATCACGAACAGCACATAACGGATGTCCACGATGATGCTCCGCTGGTAGTCCGGCAGGTACTGGATATCACCGCCTACCCCTTCCCAGTTGCGGTCGAAGTTGATGCCGATCAGGGCGCCATCCGCATCCAGCACCGGGCTGCCGGAGTTACCTCCGGTAGAGTGGGTATTGGCACAGAAGGCGATAGGCAGGCGGCCGTCTTTAGTTGCATACCGCCCATAGTCCTTCTTATGGTAGAGTTCCTTCAGACGTTCGGGCACGACAAATTCCCAGTTATCGGGATCTTCTTTTTCCATAACCCCTTCGAGGGTCGTCTGGTGCGTATAGTAATCGGCATCCCGCGGGCTGTATCCCTTCACCTGTCCGTACGTGATACGCAGGGTGGAGTTGGCATCCGGGAAGTTGGCCTGATCCCGGTACATTTCCAGCAGGCCTTTCACATACGTACGATGTGCCAGCGCATGATCGGCGTCAAAATCAGCCAGTCCCACCACCAGGTTGTTCCGTTCGTCGCGAACCGACCGGGCGAAGCGGATCATCGGGTCGTTCTCCAGCGCCTTCACTGTCGGCCGTTGTTTGAAAGCCGTGAAATTAGCCTCGCTTCCAAAGATGGATTTCGCGAACAGATAGTCCACAAACGCATCCACATCCCCTTTGAATTTCTTGTCGATCTGGTCGAAATACTTTGGTTGCGACCATACCGGCACCTGTTCGCGGTACGCGCTCAGCATCACTTTGGCGATCTTACGGTCCACAGCCGGTGCATAATCCTTATCCGCAAAACGACGGTAGGCCGCTTCCAGCAACCGGATCTGTTCCTGTTGCCGGCCTTTATCCTTTCCCTTCAATGCCGTCACCACCGAATCCACATCCACCGGTACGCGGGTGAATTCGATCCCTCCCATAATCGCCTCACTCAACATCCAACTACGGAAACGGAGGTCTTTGCGGTCACGCACGATCTGTTCCAGCGTCAGCAACGCTTCCGGATATTCGGTCTTATGATTGGCTTTCGCCCAGGCGAGGAGCTTATCCTGTTCGGCTTTTTTTACCGCTTCAAAGTCCCGCTTATCGATCGCCCAGTTCATCCCGATCGAGCTCTTATAGGAGTTGGTCGAACCGGCATACTTGCTTGCGTACTGGATACGGACAGCCGGGTCGTCCAGCATCTCTTCCAGCATCGCCTGCTGGCGTATCTCCCGCATATCGATGCGGATACGGTTGTCGATATCCCGGCGTTCCACCACCTCCCACGATGTATAGTATTTATAGGTACGCCCGGGAAAGCCGATCATCATGGCATAATCGTTTTCCTGTACGCCTTTGAGAGATATCTTCAGCCAGCGTTTCGGACGGAGCGGCACATTCGTTTCCGAATAGGGCGCCGGGTTACCGTTTTTGTCGGCATAGATGCGGAACACGGAGAAATCGCCCGTATGCCGCGGCCACATCCAGTTGTCGGTATCGGCGCCGAACTTCCCGATCGACGAAGGAGGCGCTCCCACCAACCGCACATCCGAATAGACCTTTTTGGTGAACATATAATACACATTCCCGCCATAGAAGGCGCGGATATCCACTTCCGTGCCCGGGTTGTCCGCCAGGAACTTCTCCCCTGCCTTCTGCTTGGCCAACACGTTCAGGTAGCGAGCCGACAGGAAATCCATTTCATTAGCAGCCGTATCCTGCGCCAGGGCATGCCGGACATAGTCCGTCACATCTTCGATCTTGTCGATAAAGGTAACTGTCAGTCCGGGGTTCGGCAATTCCTTCTCCCGGCTGGCAGCCCAGAAGCCATCGGTGAGGTAGTCGTGTTCGAGCGAGCTATGCTGCTGGATCTGCCCATATCCGCAGTGGTGGTTGGTCAGCACCAGCCCGTCGCGCGACACCACTTCGCCCGTACATCCGCCGCCGAAGATCACCACGGCGTCTTTCAGGCTCGGCCCGTCCGGACGATAGATATCCGTATCCGCCAGCTTCAAGCCCAGCGCCTGCATATCCACATACTTCTGTTGTTTGAGTAAAGGAAGCAACCACATTCCCTCGTCGGCCATGAGCGGCAACGACAGGAGCACGATCATACACGCCAAAATCAGTTTTTTCATATCCTATGCTTTATCATTTAATTACTTATTTGTCCCAACGGTTGTAGGGAGTGGCCGACAGCATCGCGTTGTAATACCGCTTATCGCCCGTCACCTCCCGCCCGACCCATGCCGGGCGTTCGAACGCTTCCTGCTCCGATCCCAGCTCGATCTCGGCCACCACCAGTCCTTCGTTCTCCCCATGAAACACATCCACCTCCCAGGTATGCCTGCCGGCAGGGATATAAAACCGTTCTTTATCGATGATACCCGGTTCGCACAACCGCAACAGTTCTTCGGCATCCGCCGGGGGGATCTGCTGTTCAAACTCATACCGGCTCCAGCCGCTCATTCCGGAGGGACCTTTGATGGTGAGGTAGGCCATATCACCCGCCAAGCGTACCCGTACTGTCTTACCCGAAGTGGCGCAGATATATCCCTGTACCATCCGTTGCGACCGGACCGCCAACGGGCGGAACTCGCCACACACCAGGAACTTCCGTTCGATTTCCGTTGCCATACCGTTACCTGATGGTTACCATCGTAGCCCCGAAGCCGTATTCGCGGAAAGAGGCGTCCTGGTAGTTATATGTTTTATACCTTGTTTTCAGTTCTGTTTCAATCGCTTTGCGGAGCACCCCGTCGCCTTTGCCGTGGATAAACACGATCTTCTGTCCTTTCACCCTCTCATACGTTTTCAATGTCTGGTGAAACACATCCAACTGGTGTTGCAACATATCCGCGTTGCTCATGCCAGCGGCGGTATCCAGCAACTGGTTGATGTGCAGGTCCACTTCCACAATGGGACTGTCTTGTTTCTTCACCGGCCGGGGCATCCGCCGTTCCTCCCGTTGCTTCTGCTGCATGGCTTCTTCCAGGTCGGCGGCGGATATCAGCAATTCACGCTCCGCCACATCGTTCCGGACCACGGGATAAAGCAGGGCGCCTTCGTCGAAGAAATCGTTTTCCGTAAAGCAATGTAGTTTGTAGAACTTGACGGTATCCAGTCGAAGTTCCACTGACACGGCATTTTTCAACGCGTAGGGTTTGTCTTTCTTGAAGGCTACAAACTGGACGCAGACGCGCTCGAGGTCGTTCAGCGCCGCCTTCTGGAACTCTTCCAGGAAGATCTGCGTGTTCGGTTCGATGATGCTGTGGAAACGGCTCAGCCAACTATTGTTCTGCCGGCTCATATAGTTGAAGAACAGGAAATAGTTGCTGTCGTTGATGAAATACGTCTCATACCCTGTCTGCTGCATCGCCTTCGGATCCAGCGGGAGATAGGCCAGATACACATTCAGGCGGTCGCCACCGGCTGTTTCCACCACTTTGGTTTCCTGCACGGCAGGTTGGGGAAGAGCGGCAATTGCCTGAGCGGGCGTCACCGCCGGTTTCAGTTTACTGTGCACCTGCATCGTGCCTTCGCCCACCACCACACATTCGCGGATCAACGCCGGGATCTCAAACCCGTCTTCATCTTCCACGATCACCTGTTCCTTCCCCCGGAAACTGCGTACAATCCCCCCTCCTACGGAGTTGAGAAAACGCACTTTGTCGCCTATCTGTATGCCCATACGGTCTGTTTTGTTTTTGTCAGAACGACAAAGGTATGTAAATCGGATGAAAAACAACCAAAGAAAACCACCAAAACAGCGAGGGATTGACTACTTTTGCAGCCGTATGAAAACGGACATCCAACAGATACGCATCGAAGCATACGCCTATCCCCTGCCCGACGAACGGATAGCCAAATTTCCCCTTCCCCGGCGGGATGATTCCAGACTGCTGCTGTATAAAGACGGGGAAATCGGCGAAACCCTTTTCCGCAGGATCACGGACCACCTGCCTGCGGGCAGCCTGTTGGTATTCAATAACACCCGGGTGATCCGGGCGCGGCTGCTCTTCCGCAAGGAGACAGGGGCGCAGATCGAAGTGTTCTGCCTCGAGCCGGTCGCCCCCCACGACTATGCCCTGGTCTTTCAGCAGGCCGAACGCTGTAGTTGGACCTGCCTCATCGGCAACCTCAAGCGGTGGAAAGAAGGCGGTCTGACGCAGACGGTACGGATCGGCGAAACGACGGTCGTCCTCACTGCCACCCGGCTGCAATCGCATGGCGACACGCACCTGGTGGAATTTAGCTGGGATCATCCCACCTATACCTTTGCCGAACTGCTGGATGCCGCCGGTATCCTGCCCATCCCGCCCTACCTGAACCGGGACACCGAAGCGAGCGACCTCGACACCTACCAAACGGTCTATGGCCGGATCAAGGGATCGGTAGCCGCACCCACCGCCGGCCTGCATTTCACGCCGGAGGTACTGGCCGACCTCGACGCCGGTGGTTTCCTGCGTGAAGAAGTGACCCTGCACGTGGGCGCCGGTACTTTCAAGCCGGTCAAGAGTGATACGATCGGGGAGCATGAGATGCATACGGAATGCATCTCCGTCGCCCGCAGCACGATCGAACACCTAATGCGACACCCCGGACAGCTCATCGCCGTCGGCACCACTACCGTCCGCACCCTGGAAAGCCTCTATTATATCGGCGTCCGGCTTTTCCGGCAACCGGAGGCAACGGCAGACGACCTTGTGGTCAGCCAATGGGATCCGTATGCGGAAGAAAACAACCGGCTCACTTCCGCCGAAGCCTTGCAGCTCATCCTCGACTACCTCGACCGCCAGGAGGCCGACCAACTGATCACCGCTACCCGGATCATGATCGCCCCGGGCTACACCTTCCGGATCGTCCGCGGCATCATCACCAATTTCCACCAACCGCAAAGCACGCTCCTGCTGCTGATCTCCGCCTTCGTTAAAGGCGACTGGCGCTCCATTTACGACTACGCCCTTGCCCACAATTTCCGTTTCCTGAGTTACGGGGACAGTTCGCTGTTGATGTAGCCGGGCGCGTACGTAAAAAAATCGCAGGATGAGAAAAACCGATGCCGGAAAAAAGTATGAAAAAATAGTAAGAAAAAAATTGACCTTCCATTGTTTTTATAACTTTGCAAAAAATTGACCACATGAAAGCGCAATAGTATGCCTGCCATGAAAAGACCAATCGTTTAATAGTATGTGAATCTAAGGAGAATAATTAAGTGTTAACTATACAATTCATTTCGGACAGATGAAAAAACTTATTTTTGCCACATTATTTATTTTATGGCTTCCCGCCTATCTCTTTGCACAATCGGGAACCACCCCTACTTTCCGGCATGTGGAAGACAAGTTCCTGGATCAATTGGAAGCCTATCCGCAGGAAAAGATCCACCTGCATACCGACAGGGATTACTATGTGCCGGGTGAGAAGATCTGGTTCAAGGCGTATGTGACGGATGCGGTTATCCACCAACCGGCCACCGCCAGCCGTTATGTCTATGCCGAGCTGATCGAC
>JAVBUE010000018.1:0-30096 GCA_031555735.1 Tannerellaceae bacterium | reverse complement strand
CCTATTGGAACAAAAAGATCCACCTATTGGAACAAAAAGGTTCACTTATTGGAACTGTTTGTTTCACTTAATGGAACTTTTTGTGCCATCAGGATGAAACTTTTTAGTCATCGCGTGGCAGATGTGGCAGCAAAAAGGCGGAAAAACGGATCTGCCACAGGTATCTGCCACGCACCTAACCTATTCATGAACAATAAGATAACGCCTGTTGCGTGGAACCGTGGCAGATGTTTTGCAAAAACAAACTTCGTGTAGAAGGGGATATGGACGGCTCATGGATTCAACCGCTATGTGCCTATGGGCAAACCGCTGTGAATGATAGGGCACCTTATTTTGCTGCATTGTTAACTAATATTGTATCGAATATACAAATTGTAGATTTGGCAGTCCAAAAGCTTGATGTTGATACGGTAAGAACCGCCATAGCCTTGTTGACTACAACGAGTATTTTCATGTTTCACTTTGAGGCTGTTTTACATATTAATCGCTTTTGGACATACATCAATATGGAATGCGATAAAGATAGAAACCTAACGTCGGAATGCGCAAACCCTTCAACGAGTACTGTGGATGGTTCTTAACATATTCCGACAGTAGCCCCTACACCTTCCATAAAAACGCAAACAAGTCCTAATAAAGTGTTAAAACCGTATAGTCCCGACACGAATAATCCATTCTAACATGTATCTTTGCCGTAAGGGCTTGGTTGGATTAAACCTATTTCACGCCTAATTATACGCCACCCAAAGGATGTGTTGCTCAGATATTTTGCGCTGAGCCCGACAGAAGTACGAAACAAAAACAAACAGCACGCTAAATCGCATGAGACAAAAAACGATTCTATTCCTGCTACTAATCAGCACTATAACAGGCTGTAAGGACAATCCACCCGCATTACCTGTAGTCGAGATCGAAAACGTCGCCACAGACAACATCGAAATCTACGGCGAATACGCCGGGCTCATCCGCGCCGCCCGCAAAGTAGAAGTACACGCCCGCGTCGAAGGGTTCCTTGAACGCATGGTATTCGAAGAAGGCAGGAAAGTTGAAGTCAACGAACCTCTCTTCTACATCAACGACGCCCTGTACAAGGCCAAGGCTGAAAAGGCCAAGGCACAGCTTATGAAAGACGAAGCGCAGGAAGCCAAAGCCCTCCGCGACGTAGAACGCCTCCGCCCCCTTTACCAGCAGAATGCCGTAAGCCAACTCGACCTCGACAATGCCGAAGCCGCCCTCAATATGGCACAGGCCAGCGTTTTCATGAGCCGCGCCGACCTCCGACAGGCAGAACTTGAATTGAGTTATACCATCGTCCGCTCTCCCCTTTCAGGCTATATCAGTGAACGCTATGTAGATATTGGTACGCTGGTAGGGACGTCCAACTCTTCCCTGCTGGCAACCGTAGTCAAGAGTGATACCGTATTGGTCGATTTCAAACTCACCTCCCTCGATTACCTCCGCAGCCAGCGACGCAACGTCCATCTGGGTGAACGGGACTCCCTCCGTTCCTGGCAGCCCACCGTTGCCATCACCCTGCCTGATAACACGAATTACAAGGAGAAAGGGATTGTCGATTTCGCCGCCCCCCTCGTTGATCCCCAGACCGGCACCTTTGGTGTGCGCGCCGTAATCCCGAATGACAAACAGATACTCCTACCCGGGCAATTCACCCGTGTGACGCTCCTGCTCGACGTCATGGAGAACGCCGTCGTTGTTCCCCGCAAAGCACTAATGATCGAACGCGGAGGAGCCTTTATCTACGTGATCCGCCGAGACAGCATTGCCGAAAAACGTTTCGTCGAAACCGGCCCCGAACAAGATAACCAGGTGGTCATCGCACGTGGCCTCTCAGCCGACGAACATATCGTCGTCGAAGGCTACCACAAACTCACGCCGGGACAGAAAGTACTCCCCCGTACCCGGCAGGAGGAAATTGAGATAGAACAGAAAAAAGCTGCCAACCAAACAAGACAAAAGGAATGAGCCCCGGATTTTTTATCGATCGCCCCGTATTTTCAACCGTACTCTCGATCCTCATTGTGATCATCGGTATTATCGGACTGATACTGCTGCCCATAGAACAATACCCTCAGATCACTCCGCCCGTAGTCCGGATATCCACATCCTATCCTGGAGCCAACGCCCTCACCGTATCGCAGGCTGTGGCTACCCCCATCGAACAGGAGCTCAACGGTTCCCCGGGAATGATATACATGGAATCCTCCAGTTCCAACACCGGAGGGCTCTCGCTCACCGTCACCTTTGATGCCGATGTAGATCCTGATCTTGCGGCTGTCGAAATACAAAACCGCGTCAAACTGGCTGAATCCCGGCTCCCCGCTGAAGTACTCCAAAACGGCATCTCAATCGAGAAGCAATCGACCAGTCAGCTTATGACCATAGCGCTCACCTCCGATGATCCCAAGTACGACGAGATATACCTCAGCAACTACGCCACGATCAACCTTATCGACGTATTGAAACGCATCCCCGGCGTAGGTCGCATCTCCAACATCGGCAGCCGCTACTACGGCATGCAGATCTGGGTCTATCCCGACCGTATGGCCAGCTTTGGCCTTACCGTCAAAGATATCCAGGATGCCCTCAAAGACCAAAACCGCGAATCCGCCGCCGGTGAACTCGCCAAACCGCCCGTCTCCAATGTCGATGTATCTATCCCCCTCACCGCAAGCGGACGCCTCTCCACCGTACGTGAATTTGAGGAGATCGTCATCAAAGCCAATGCCGACGGCTCCTTCATCCGAATGCGCGACGTAGCCCGCGTCTCCCTCGAAGCGTCATCCTACACGACAGAAAGCGGGCTGAATGGCCGCAACGCCGCCATCCTCAGCATCTATACCCTCCCCGGCGCCAATTCGATGCAGGTTGCCGACGAGATCAGAAAAGAAATGGAAACGATCCGGAAAGACTTCCCCGAAGGCATGGAGTATCTGATCCCGTTCGATATGACGAAATACATATCGGAATCTATCCACGAGGTCTATAAAACCCTGCTCGAAGCCCTCCTGCTCGTAGTCATCGTTATCTTCCTCTCCCTACAGAACTGGCGCGCCTCCATCATTCCTATCGTAGCTGTCCCCATTTCCCTTGTCGGGACTTTCGGCTTCATGCTCGCCATGGGGTTCTCGCTCAACATGCTCACCCTGCTCGGGTTGGTACTCGCCATCGGTATCGTGGTGGACGACGCGATTGTGGTAGTCGAGAATGTGGAACGCATCATGGACGAAAAGCGCATGAAAGCCCGCGAAGCCACCCACCTCGCCATGAAGGAACTGACCGGTGCGTTGATCGCCACCTCTCTGGTACTGGCCGCCGTATTCGTTCCCGTCAGCTTCCTGCCGGGTATCACGGGAGCACTCTATCGCCAGTTTTCGGTTACCATCGCCGTCTCCGTGCTTATCTCCACTGTCGTGGCGCTCACACTCAGTCCCGCGATGTGCGCCATCATCCTCCGCCCTTCCACAGGTAAAAAGAACATTGCTTTCCGCAGGATCAACCAATGGCTGACCAAAGGGAACAAAGCCTACGCCAACCTCCTGCTCCGTGTCATCAACAATCCGCGACGGATTACAGCCGGTTTCGGCATGATACTTATCCTTATATTCGTGTTTTACCGGATAACGCCCACCAGTTTTATCCCACAGGAAGACCAGGGATTCTTCACCGTGGAGCTTGAGATGCCCGAGGGCGCCACCATCGAACGCAACAGGGCTGTCACCGAACGCGCCATCCGCTATATCGACAGCCTCAAGGACGTGGCCTACGTACAAAACGTCACCGGCTCCAGCCCCCGCGTCGGATCCAACCAGGGGCGAACGACCCTCACCGTGATACTCAAATCGTGGAAAGAACGCTCCAAAGGAGTAGAGAAAATCATGAAAGAAGTGCGCGACGAACTCTACAACTACCCCCAGATCAAGGTTTACACCAGCCGTCCGCCCGCTGTGCCCGGCCTCGGTAGTGCAGGTGGTATTGAACTGAAGCTCCAGGCCAAAGCCGGAGCCACTTGGGAAGACCTCTCCGCAGCCAATGACACCTTCCTGCTCTATGCTTCACAGGCGAAGGAACTGGCTGGCGTTTCCTCATCACTCCAGTCCCAAATACCACAGCTCTATTTCGATGTCGATCGCGACAAGGCCAAATTGCTCGGCATTCCCCTATCCGATATCTTCGCCACCATGAAAGCCTTCCTTGGCTCCATTTACGTGAACGACTTCAACCTGTACAACCGTATCTACCGTGTCTATATACAGGCCGACCAGTCTTTCCGGGCTACGACGGGTAACATCAACCTCTTTTTCGTGAAGGCGGCCAACGGCACGATGGTACCCCTCACCGCCGTGGGAACCACCAACTACACCACCGGTCCCGGCACCATCACCCGCTTCAATATGTACACCTCCGCCTCCATACAGGTTTCCCCCGCCACCGGTTACAGTTCCGGCGAGGCCATGGCCGCCATCGAGCGCATCGCCAGCCAACATTTGCCGGAAAATATCGGTATCGCCTGGAGCGGGCTGTCCTACCAGGAACAGAAGTCGGGCGGACAGACAGATATGATACTGGGTTTCGTGCTCCTCTTCGTCTTCCTTTTCCTGGCCGCCCTATACGAAAGCTGGGTCGTTCCCGTTGCCGTCCTTTTCTCACTGCCTGTTGCCGCGCTCGGCGCCCTCCTCGGGATTTTTCTCCTCCGCCTTGAGAACGATATCTATTTCCAGATCGGCCTTGTCACCCTTATCGGGTTGGCAGCTAAGAACGCTATCCTGATCGTCGAATTTGCCAAGATACAGACAGATCAAGGCATGGCGCCCACCTATGCCGCCATACAGGGAGCCAAACAGCGCTTTCGCCCCATCCTGATGACTTCGCTGGCCTTTATCCTCGGTATGTTCCCGATGGTTATCGCCTCCGGCCCCGGTTCGGCCAGCCGGCATTCCATCGGTACAGGAGTCTTCTTCGGAATGATTGTCGCCGTCACCATCGGTATTGTATTCGTGCCCTTCTTCTTTGTGATGGTCTATAAGATGAAAGTAAACATGCACCTACCCCCTGTTAAAAGCCCTGCATGGCTACGCCCGATGCTGGCGAACCTACGGGGACAGGCCGTCAAATGGTACCGGGAAGCAAGGCGGCATATCGGCCTGTGGATCGTCGTCCTCTTCAGCTTCGCAGCCGTATCGTGCAAAGTAGGACAAGCATACCAAGCCCCAGACATGCAACTGCCCGAATCCTTCGAACAGGCCGATACGCTCACCGGAGAAACGCCTGATATGGGATGGAGTGTACTTTATGCGGACACCATCCTGCAATCGTTGATAGACAAAGCCCTGGCACACAACAAAGACCTGCATATCGCCGCCGCCAACATCCGCGAAATGATCGCCAACAAACGGATCACCTTCGCCAATATGTTCCCCAAAATCGACCTCAACAACTCCGCCGAAAAAAACTATGAAAACTATGGCGGCCACAACGCCGACCCCGACCCGGAACTACACGCCGACGTATCCATCAGCTGGGAGGTCGATATCTGGGGGAAACTTCGCTGGGCTAACGACGCCGGCATAGCCGCCTATTTCCAGTCAGTGGAAGCGCAACAGGCGCTCCGCCTCTCCATCGTAGGCGCCGTTGCCCATTCTTATTTTGAATTAACCGCCCTCGACCAGGAACTCCAAATCGTCCGGCAGACACTTGAAGCCCGCCGTCAGGCAGTACACTTTGCCAAAATACGTTACGAAGGCGGACAAACATCCGAAATCCCCTACCGCCAGAGCCAGGTAGAACTGGCTCGCACCGAAGCATTAGTTCCCAACCTGGAGAAGAACATCCGGGTCAAAGAGAATGAACTATCCTTACTACTCGGCGAGTTCCCCAGCACTATCCTCAGAGGTAAGACGCTGGATGAACAGGTGATACCCACCGCCCTGCCCGTCGGCCTTCCTTCCACCCTGATGCAAAGGCGTCCCGACATCCGGCAGGCCGAACAGAAACTGATCGAATCGAACGCCGAGGTGGGCATCGCCCTCACCAGCATGTTCCCTTCCATCCGACTGACAGCCAATGCAGGACTGGAAAACGCGGAACTCACCGACCTGCTCAAAAGCCCCACCTGGCTCGTTTCCGGCCTGCTCACCGGCCCCATCTTCAACATGGGAAAGAATAAAGCCCGCCACAAAGCAGCCCAAGCCGTCTTCGAACAGGCCACTTACGCCTACGAGAAGACCGTCCTTCAAGCCTTTGCCGAGGTCAACAACGCCATCATCTCCTTCCAAAAGGCCAAAGACATCCGCTTGTTGCAGGAGACCCTCTATAGCGCCGCCCAGTCCTACCAGAAACTGGCCAGCCTCCAGTATATCAACGGCATCGTCAGTTACATCGACGTACTCGATGCCCAACGCCAACTATTTGACGCTGAAATCTCGCTTAACGATGCCATTCTGGAGGAACTCCTTTCTACCGTAGTCCTTTATAAAGCACTGGGTGGGGGAATAGCAAAATAAAGAATTCTTGTTCAGCCGCCCCCAAACGGCACATCCATTCTACACAAACCGGCCAACCTTTACGGTGGCCTGTCATTTAAGTGTAGCCTGTACCGCCTCCTGATCCATTACCGGGCGGAAATCGTACGGATCCAACGGAATCCGGCTCTTGATCAGTTCGGGCACATTGTATGATTTGAGGGAGAAGTCGTAGCAGTCGGGATCTTCCTGCGGAAGGATAAACGGCTTCGTTGTTTCACCGTTGGCATCCACCGCGGCGAAATAGGGACGCGAATACTGCGAATCGTCCCGGCGGCTGCTGAACACGATCCAGCGGCTGTCCGACGACCAGGTATGATAGCTCTCCGCCCGTTGTGAATTGGCTGCCACTTTCGCTATCGTGCCATCCATCAAATCGTACAGATACAAATCCGCTTCCGGATGCCAGATGCTGAAGTTCCCATAGTCGGACAACGTAAACAGCAACCACCGGTTATCGGGAGAAACGCGGGGGAAAGAGACGCTCTTCCGCCATTGCTGTGCGGATACCAGCGTATCCACAGCGCCGAAAGAAGCCGAAGCCTGGTCGTATGCGATACGCAACAGACTGTACCGGATACTGTCGTATTGCGCCACGCCATGCGCCTCCGCCGAACAATAATACAGGTACTTCCCGTCGGGCGCCCAGTGCGGGAACGTTTCAAACTGTTCTTTTTGGTTGAGGATGGCCGGCGCCGTCACCGTATGCGCATCCACATCATAGAGGATGATATCCGATGCCAGGTCCAGCACCTCGATCCGTTTATTGGGCAAAGCATGGAAGAACTGGATCGTCTGGTTGGTGGAGAAAGCGATCTTCGTCCCATCCGGCGACCACGAAGGATACACGCCGGCAGACAACATATCGCCGCTTTTCGTCTGCACCCGTTCCATCCGGTTGTTTTTCCGGATGTACGTACCCGCGTGTTGACCCCGCATGTGCAGCATCATCGTTTCCGGGTCGTGACTGCTGAAGGCGTGGCAGTTCATGCAATTCTTATCGCTCATCCGGTTGATCATCACCGGTTGTTCTTCAAAATCTTCGAGGTTACGCTGATAGATACCCATCTCATTCCAGAAGGCATAACCGGGTTCTATCAGGCGATATACCAGGTAGGGATCGATCTTATCGGCGGAGATACGGTTGGTAATCTTCCGGTATTTGGTCCATTGCCCATCCTCTCCGGCGACAAACAGTTCAAGGGCGTATGCCGACCCGGCGTTTTCCGCCAGCAGGCGGCGCCACTTCTCCAGGGGGATACGGATGACGGGGCGGGAAGCGTGGAGATCGAACGTATAGCCGTTTTCACCCGTGAACCGCACCATAAACTGCTTGCCCGGCATCAGGATCCGGAAATTCAGCGGAGCGATATTCACCGGCACGGTAATATCCGTATAGTCCGGCTGGAGCGATACGGCGCTGTCGGCTTCCAAAAAAGAAGCAGGCGCCTGTTTGCCACAAGCGGTAATCAGCATAAAGCTGAACGACAGGATCCAGGTTACAGCTTTCATCATTTAATACAACATCATTTGTTTGCTATCTTGTTCATCGTCGATCACCGGATAAAAGTCCAGGTAGAACCAGAAGGTATCGCCAAACTCTTTAGACAGTTTTTTGAACACTTCCTCCTCTTTGCCTCTGGCGTTCTGGTAGAGGGTTACGTACTCGGTAAACCGCTGGCGGGTTGAGTCGCTCACCGCATACAGAGCCAGCTTTTCTTTTTCCTCGGGCAACACGGATTCACACACCAATATCGCCTCTTCATAATGCCGGGGAAGCGACCGCATCGGGAACTCCCGCAGGTAACCGAGGCCGTCCAGGAAGGCACGGACATCCTTTTTCAGCAACGCGTTGGTCAGTATATAATCGAAAGCGGCACGGTTCGCCGGATACAAAGTAAGTAACGCTTTCAGCCGCATCGCGAAACTATCCTGGTAAAAATCCTTATAGGCACGGTAACGGCGCATGTCGGCTAATTCATCGTTCGTATCGATCATCAGGGGCGAAACGGCTAACGCATAATATTCCTTCGCCCATTCCTTATAAAAGAGCGATTGCCCCAATAACTTGAGGTATTTCTTTGCCAATTCGCAGTTGTTGTTTACCAGCTCGTATTGGATCAGTTTCTTCAGTTGGTAAGGGGTGGCGCCGTTCGTAACCAGGCTTTCATACGACCAGTGGCAGGCTTCGTTATAATAATGGAGATGGTCATAGACCTGCGAGCCGTACAAAGACAGTATCTTCACCGGCTCTCCTTTCATGGTCAGCCCCGTTTGCGCATATACCTGCCGCATGGAGAACAGCTCATCCCCTATCCGGTTCGTTTTACTCAGGGCAATATTGCCCCAATACACCGCCAGGTGGTTGTTACCCGGATAACGTTGGGCACGCCGCACCACCTCTTTATAATCTTCTTTCTGAAAATAATGTTCGATCGCCAGCAGCTTTTCCATCCGGAATTCATACGAAACGCCGGTGAAAACGAGGAGGAATACGATCCAATAGATCAGATGTGTCTTTTTTAATCGATAGTTACGGATCCAGGCATAACGGCGTTCAAGCGCTAAAGCGAACGGCAGGAACAGGATCACACTGGCAAGGTAAGCCCCGTTCAGGTAGTTTAGTTTGGCAAAAGGCAAACAGGCCAGGCAAGCCTGAAGCGGCGTAAGGAAATAAAGAAAGCGGGAGGCACACATCAACAGAATGACACCAGCCACCAACGCCCACCCACTGTGTTTCCATCGGGGGGTAGCCCGGCAAAGCCTCGTTTCGTTCAACAGAACCAGCAGGAGCCATACACTTACCAATCCGCCACATACCATATAGAGCAGGGATGGAGCCAATAGCATCCAGGCATACACAGACAGGTTGTTTGTTTCCGTAGCCAGATAGAAACGGAATGCGGCGACAATGAGCAGGAACGCGATACTGGTACCCAGCGGATAACCCACACTCACCTGTAAAGCACCCAGCAGTACAACCACCCACATAGCCGAAACAGCAACGTCCCACTGACGAAGGACAGACCGGAGCAGCCACCAACAGGCAGCGGTCAGCGCCAGCAATAGCAACGCACCCAGCCATTCGGAAATAAAGAACTGTCCCAGGAACAGGCCGGCATAATCCGCCAGTCCCCCCGGCACAGCCAGGAAAGAATGAAAATAGGCATAGTCAAAGCGGAAAAGCTGCATCTGCTCGACGTGCAACACATGATACGTGTTCAGCACCAGCACATAGCAGCATAGCCAAAAAAGGACTACCCCTCCCCGTAAGGTACGGGGAGGAGTAGCATTTAATGTATCCAGTAAGGACCGGAATTTATTCATATCCAGGATTCTGAATCAAGGCATTACTACCTGACATCGCGTTAGACGGAACCGGGAAGCGGTTCAGGTTCGCGTTGTTAGACGGTGTATGATCCCACCATGATTCGGTTACGAACTTATTCCAACGGATCAAGTCCACACGGCGGCGGCCTTCGCCCAGGAATTCAATCAACCACTCATCCAGCAAACGGTATTCGTCCAGATTGGCAGCAGTTACAGGATCCGGATCCACGCCACCTTCGAAGTTGCGTTTACGTACCTGGTTGATCAGATCGGCGGCAGCTTGCTTGTTACCAGCTCTCATCTTACATTCAGCCAATGTATAATATACTTCAGCCAAACGGAAGACCGGCATATCCGGATTCCAACGGAGCGCCTTGTCAGCCAAATGTGGTTGCGGAACCTTCATCAGGCGGATACCGGTATTTTCTTCCCCTTCAGACATTTTGGAGGGCAGATCAGCTACAGAAGCATAAGTCTTACCGGCTCCAACCTTATTGAACGTACCAACCATATCCACGAAATTAATGGTCTGACCTTTATACTCCTGTGTTCCCTTGGAAGAAACACCTGTTCTCGGGTTCGTCTGTTCACCCATCAGGAATAAACCTTCATATACCTTGCTTCCTTTGTAGAAGTACGGTTTCTTACGCAAGTCCTTTTCGTGGAATTTCGCGAACGGTTTACCCAGCTTGAATTCGGTATAAGGCTGGCCGGTCGGCTTCAAAGAAGGCTGGAGGTGTGCTCCGTTGTCGGCGCCGCTTTCCAGATCCAGGTATTTATACGTTTCGTAGTGGTAGAACTGCGACCAGAACCAGTTGTAATGCAATTTCGCATTCTGCGAAGGCATACACCAGATTACTTCCGGCGACTTGTCGTTATCGAAGCAGTGCGGACCCATCCAGGTCGGGTCGAGGCTGTACGCACCGTATTTGCCATCGATAATATCCTGGCATACCTGCGCACATTCCGCATACTTATCCTGTCCGATATACACTTTCGCATTGAAATACAGTTCGGCCAGCATCATAGCAGCAGCACCCTGTTTGATGGCGCCTTCTTCAGCCTGTCCGGCTGATTTCTTTTCCAGCTTGGGCAGCGCGTCTTTCAGGATAGACTCAATATGCGTAAAGGTTTCCAGATCCGTACTCCGGGGGATGTTCGCACCGTCGTTAGACGTAAAGATCGGCATACCTCCGAAGAAGTCCAGCGCTCTCATGTAGAAATAAGCCACCAATGAGTTCAACTGGTTGATGTGGGCATCCTTGTCGGTCTGGGTTAACCCTAATTTGGTATAATCCAGTGTTTCCAAGTCCTGTTTGGTATCCAGCGCCAAAGCGATACCCATGGTAGCGCCACGCCAGCTTCCCCATACCCAACCGTCGTTCACCGTCCATTTATGGTAGTGGTAGCGTTCGTTTTCACCGCCATTGTACCAGTGCGGACCTTTGGTGGTAATCACCATCGCGTCGGACGTAAATTCCTGCAAACGCCATCTGTCTTCACCGATAAACCATTTGCAATGCGTAAACGGACGATACAAGGCTTGATACACATTCTCTTTTGAAGTATAGAACGTTGACGGAGTCACTTCGGTGTACCACACTTCATCGAGATCTGTACAGCTTGTCAGGGTAGAACCCGCCAAAATGCACGAGAACAAAAGTGTTTTTAATTTATATGCTTTCATATATGTTGTATTATTAATAGTTTATACGACAAAGTTAGAATGTCAACTGCAGACCGAGTGTGTAATAGATCGTCTTCGGATACGTAGCTCTTGCGCTGTTGAACATTTCGAAACCAGGATCCAGACCATTGAGGTTCGCTTCCGGGTCCATACCTTCATAGCTCGTGAAGCATGCCACGTCGCGGAGGGTCAGATACGTACGCATGTTTTTCACAAACTTGTTGTACTTGCCCAGATTCAGCGTATAGCCTAAATTGATCGCGTCGATCTTCAGGAATGTACCATCCTGCAACCAGTAGTCGCACAATTCTTTTTCCGCTTTCACATTTTTATGTTTTTCGTAAGCAGAAGCAAGCACATTCTGTTCCTTCACGGTCGGTAAACCATAATACATTTCGATACTGTTGAACACATCGTGTCCGATCCAGCTGCGCAGATAGACGCTCAGGTCGAAGTTCTTCCAGCTAACCGTATTTTCCCAAGACACCATCAGGTCAGGAATAGCCTGTCCCACGAGGGCTTTGTCTTCGATTTTCTTTGTTTGCTTGGAAGAGTCGAATACGTTACCGTCTTTGTCATACAACAACCAGGTACCTTCGTCGCTGAAACCGGCAAATTTCCACAACCAGAACTGTCCGATCGTGCTACCAGCTTCCAGACGGTTGGCATCACCCGGAGAACCCGGAGCCGGGAAGCCCATTCTGTTCCAGTAGGTCGTGCTGCCCCAGAGTGATTCGATCTGTGTAGCGAAATGAGAGAAACGGAATGTTGTCGTATAATTCCAGTCGGATGTCTGTACAGGAACAGCAGAGATTTCGAAGTCCCAACCGTTGGTTTTCATCGTACCTACGTTCATCGTAGTCTTATCGTGTACTGCGGGAGGAACGGATACGGAGATATCATAGATCATACCGTCCACCTTACGTTGGTAGATATCCACTTTACCATATACGCGGTTGTTGAACAATGAATAGTCGAGACCGAAGTTTATTTCTTTCTTTTCTTCCCATTTCAACGCGTTGTTCACATTGTGTTTGGAACCATAGGTGTATCTCCAGGTGCCGTTAGACAACCACCAGGTATCCGAAGCATACATACGGGTGGACTTACCGGAATCGAAATCGTTGTTACCGGTCACCCCGTAACCAACTCTCAGTTTCAGGTCATCAATCATATCCAGGCTTTCCATGAACGCTTCGTCAGAGATGCGCCATGCAGCAGAAACAGCCGGGAACATACCCCATTTGTTTTCATCCCCGAACTTAGACGAACCTTCCCGGCGCAAGCTGGCCGACAAGATATATTTGTCCTGGAATGAATAGTTTACGCGGCCGAAGAAAGAGATCAAACGGGTACGTACATCTTTGTACGAGCTCATTTCAGCCTTTCCTTCCGACAGATATTTACCTTTACCGATATCCCACGGGCCTACACCGTCAACCGGGAAGTCCCAGTTTTTCAAGCTGAAGCTTTCACCGTTGTATTCCTGGAAGCTGTAACCGGCAACGGCCTTGATGTCGTGTTCGCCAAAGCGTTTGTTGTAATTGAAGATCCATTCGAACAGTTTGTCGTAGTCTTTGCTGAATCCGTGGTACGCTTCACCGGCGCGGCTGTTATCTTTCGATGCTTTGTGCTGTGAAGAAGTAAATTCGGTAGCCTGCCATTCTTTCCACTGGTAACCAACGGTAGCCGTTGTAGTGAATTCTTTGGTGATATTCAGTTTGGCAGAGATATCGGTCAATAACCATTTGTCGATACCGCCTTTTTGTCTCAGCATGATATCCGCAACCGGGTTGTAATACTCCCAACCGCCGGTCCAGACGTTATACCCATGAGACTGGGTGGCATCGTACGGAGTCTGTGTGGGGTTCAGTTTCAGCGCCATGTTATAGATACCATCACCTACGCGCTGGTCTCTTTCGGCTGTTCTGTACTGTGAGTGTGTGGAGATTTCCAGGAAGTTGTCGAAGAACTTCAGGTTCGTGTTCACACGGCCTGAGTAGTCTTTTCTAGCGTCACCAATGGAAATACCTGTCTGATCCTGGTAAGAGAACGTGGTGTAAATCAACGCGTTTTCAGAACCGCCCGACATGTTCACCACATGCTTCTGCGACAGTTCGCCCGGACGGGTGATTTCGTCGTACCAGTCTGTTTTGTAACCCAGATCCTCACCTAAACCGTTCTTTACGAACTCTTCCGGAGAGAGGACTTCCGGTTTTTTGCGGATCGTTTCCGTTGACAGTTCACCGGTATAAGTGATCTGCATCGTACCCGATTTCGCTTTCTTGGTCGTGATCAGGATAACACCCCCTGCGGCACGTGTACCGTAGATAGCGGCAGCCGAACCGTCCTTCAGGATATCGATGGATTCGATATCTTCCTGGTTGACCGAACGCATGTCACCACCCGGGATACCGTCGATTACCACGAGCGGACCTTTACCGGCGTTGATAGATGCAACCCCGCGCAACTGCATATCGTTGCTACTGTTGGGGCTGGATGATCCCGTTACGGTAAGACCGGATACCTTACCACGCATGGCGTTGGCAATGGTAGCGCCCCCTAAACCGGCGATCATGTTCTTGCTGTTGATGGAAGTTACCGAAGTCGTTACCGAACGTTTTTCCAGTGTACCGTAACCGATCACCACGACTTCGTCCAGGCTCTTCGTGTCTTCTTTCATCAGTACATCAATGGTAGTTTTGTTTCCTACGGGAATTTCCTGTGTGACATACCCGATATAGGAGAACTGGAGAACGGCGTTAGCCGATGTTTGCAAGGTGTATTTACCGGAGAGGTCGGTTACGATACCGTTGGTTGTTCCTTTTTCAAGAACCGTCACACCAATAAGTTCACCCATTGCATCGCGAACGGTACCCGACACTTTTACTGTCTGGGCGAAACCTGTTGCGCCAAAAATCAAAAAACCGGCGAGGAAGAAAGCAATCACCCTCCCAACGCGGTTTAGAATCGAAAATTGTGTAAAAACAACTGCGTGTTTTCTCATATCACTCTATTTTACTTAAAAGGTTTATAAAAAACAATTGTAGAATCGGCTGCTCACAACAAGCCGCCGTATTGGATTTAAGACTATTCTCACACCATAGGCACACATTTTTTAGATGAATACTATATCACTATTTACTCTCACTTATTTTGCAGACACAGATACAGGCAAATCGGGTTAGTGCTTCGCCCGTTTCTTAATTTTCCTGTTTAATTCCTAACAAACACTACACAAAGAAATATATAAAAAAACAAAAACATACACAAAGAGTCCTTGTATTTTACAAGATAAATGTACAAATAACAATAATCGACATCACTGATCAATAGGGAAAATAAGCGTATCCCCCTCTAAAAAGGGCAAATACAAGGCCATGAAAAAAGACAAGAAAAATTTGTAACCTACAAATAAAATATGTAAACTTGCACCCGTAAACAAGTTGTTTTTATTCTGATCCATTAGGCTTTTTTAGCACTATTATGAAGACTTCTCCGACTACAAAAGCGCATCACGGGCGCAATATCAAGCGTTTGCGGGAAATGCTCGGCATCAAACAGGAGGTGCTGGCCACAGGGCTTGCCATGTCTCAACAAAACATTTCCCTCCTCGAACAACGGAAATCGATCGACAATGAGACGATCGAACAGGTGGCGTCCTTGTTGTGCATTCCGGCGAACGCGATCCGGAACATGACAGACGAAAGCACCCTGAGCTATATCCAATCGCTGTCCGGAAACGAGCCCGTATCCACTCCCTCCCCTTCCATCCTTCCCTCCGGCAGTTCCGTCGAGAAAATCATCGACCTCTACGAACAATTACTGAAAGCGGAAAAAGAGAAAGTCTGCCTCCTCGAACGATTACTTGAAGAAAAAGGGAAAAACAGCCCTTGATCGCCATCGTCCGGAAAAGGGAAGCCCGGGCGGTAACCTCCGCCGAATTTGCCTATCGACCAGTTACTGCACCTGGGACATACAACGGCGCCTTCCAATGTCCGGTAGCACGCAGGCGGCCGTCGGCAAGCAGTTGTTTCAGCCGGCGATGGCCGGTGGTACGCGTAAAACCGCAGAGTCCGCAAAACTGTTTACCGGTCAGGGTAGGCTGCTTGGCGAACCAGGCGTCCAGGTGGGCGTCCATCTCTTCATCGGCTTGAGAGCGGGTGTGGTTCTTGTCGCGTACCCGTACCATGGCGGAGCCCTTGACCCGTTTCACGAACGCTTTCTCGGGACGGAACACCACTGATTTCACTTTTACCGACTCGGCACGTATCTCGTTCGGCTTATCCACCGGCGGACAGGTCAGGGTAAGACCGAAAGTCCCCAATCCTTCCAGATGGACCCGGTAACCTGCCGTAAGCTTCAACTCCAGTATATTGGCCAACGCGTCGATGGCCCCCTTCATATCGGCGGTACTCAACGAGGAGAAATGATGGATAAGCTCGCACACCTCCTCCATGCCGACCGTACCGGCAGGTTTGACACGTGCGTGGAGTTTAGGTTTGGCTTCATCGCCTTCCTGAGGCGGGTTCTGATAAAAATCATACTGGATTCCCATAGTACTATTGTTTAGTTATTAATTAAGTAATGTCTTCATGCTAAGGAAGTAATATCCTGATCCGGATGATTTAGTTGTTCCAGCCGGGTGGGACAATTAAACCATCCGTACAAAGATACGAAAGATACCTGAGCCCTGCAAGAGGGGAGCCTATGGTGGACGGTAGTACATCCAACTCCGGCAGGCATGCAACGTTGTAAACAATTCGGCGGGCGGGGCGGTTTTCTATACGGAGATGGGGCATTGTACTAAAACCGTCTCTCCGTTTTGTCTATGATCAAACTATGTACCGACTGTCGGATGCTGATGTCCGCCTTCCTGTGCCTGATTACAGGCCTGAGTGAAGACGCGGAGGCACAGACCACGAACCGGGCACACGGGCGTGGTATCGAGCATTTCCCCTACCCCTTTGCACAGATGTATTATGTGCAACCCCGCTACGACCGCGTCAACTACGGCGACGGTGCGTACATGAACTCCTACATCCTGCGGGCTTTCACCACCGCCTGGCGACGGTTCCACCTGCGCCTGGAAGTACCACTGGCCGACACCAACACGTCGGGCAGTCACGTATTCGGACTGTCCGACATCAATCTCAGGCTCATCCATGCCCAACGGTTGCACGAGAGCCTGTTCCTCGGATACGGCGCGCAATTGGTGATGAATACGGCCACCGACCCCTCGCTCGGCGGCGGGAAATGGGATATCCGTCCGGGAACGGGACTGATCTACTTCCGCGGTTCGCCGCAAGATGTGACGGGAACGATCGAATTCACCGTCGAATACCGCACCACGATGGCGAAAGACGCCGGACGTACCCGCACCAACGTACTGGCCTGGGCGCCCAACATCGACTGGTGGTTTCCGAAATGGTATATCGGCTACTACGCCACCTGGTCGTACGATTTCGCGAACGACCATTTTGACCTGCCCCTCGATGTGGAAGCCGGCTACAACCTGTTGCCCAACCTCACCCTCTCCGGAGAGTTCATCCTGCCATTGACCACAAACAGTCCGTACAGGAATGAGTTTGCCGTCAAGCTGCGTTACTCATTCCAATAACCGGAGAAAAAAACCAGACTAATAAAACCTAATATCCGTTCGTATGCTGCTACAAATTGGCGGATGGTTCGCCATCCTGCTCTCCCTTGCCCATATCGTGGGCATGAAATGGGTAGATCAACTGTTTATCATCCGGGGGCAAGCCCTTCAGTTAGAACGACACACCGACACCTATCCGTTGTTGCCGTACTACCAAATGGTGTTTGCCGCGGTCGTCTTTTTCATTATCGGCCTCTACGGGCTGTGTGCGGGAGGGGTTATCCGGAAAAACTTCCCGTTACTGAAATCCGCCATCTTCACCATCGCCGTCGTATTCCTGCTCCGCGCCGTGGGAGGCTACCTGTATGCCGTATGTACCCACATACATGCGTATGAACTGATCCATTCCGGCATCGCACTTACCATAGGACTGCTTTACCTCTTCGGCGGCCTGAAGAAGTGGGGATATATCTCCTGAAAATATATCACCGGATGGGTTTTCAGTATAACTAATTGTCGTATATTCGCACAAACTATAATGAAACCGTTCATGCATCAGGAAGACATCAGATGGAAACAACGCTTTCAGAACTACCTGAAAGCATTTGCCTTATTGGAAGATGCCGTGCTTCTCAGCCAGCAAAAAACGCTGAACGACCTGGAAGAGCAAGGGCTGATCCAACGGTTCGAATTCACACACGAGCTTGCCTGGAACACCTTGAAAGATTTTCTTGTCTATCAGGGAAACACCTGGATCACCGGATCGAGGGATACCGTACGGGAAGCATTTAACAAGGGACTGATTGAAGACGGGGATGGATGGATGGAAATGATCAGAAGCAGAAATATGTCTTCTCACACCTACGACGAATCGGTGGCAAACGAGATCGTTGTCCAAATCGTCAAGCGGTACTACCCGTTGTTCGATGCGTTAAAAGACAAATTTTACACCTTACACTGATGTTCGGGCTCAGTCAACAGGATATTCAGGCAATTTGCGGTTGTTTCGCCCGTTTTCCTGCGATCAGGAAAGTGATTATCTATGGATCCAGGGCTAAAGGAAACTATAAACCGGGGTCGGACATCGACCTGACGATATGCGACGACCAGTTCTCATTGGCAGACCTGATGCGGTTAGAGGTGGAACTCGACGACCTGCTGTTGCCTTATAAGATCGACCTTTCCCTAAAAAGCAGGATCACTAATCCGGAGCTGATCGACCACATCGAACGCATCGGCAAGGTATTCTATCCTCCCACCCCATAAACAGCATCCGTTACAGGCAGTTTCGGCGGATCTGTCGTCACCGCATCGTGAGGGGAAGCGCCGGACGATGGGCACGTTCCGCCATCGCCTCTCCGCAGGTGACCGGAGCGGTGAGCAGCTCAGGAACATTGAATGTTTTAGTGAACGTGGCGTAAAAGGCGGGAGATTGCTGCGGGAGGAGGAACGGCTTACCCGCCTGACCGGTAGCCGGATCGAACGCCGCGATATACGGATGCGCCCAGAGGCCATCCATCCGTTTGCTGCTGAACACGAACCACCGGCCGGTGGACGACCAGGAATGGTAGCTGTCCACGTCGTCGCTGTTTACTTCCGTCATCTTCCGCGACTCGCCCGATTGCAGGTCCAACAGCCAAAGATCGCTTTCCGGATGCCAGATCGAGAAGTTGCCATAATCCGACTGCACATACATCAGGAAGCGCCCGTCGGGCGATATCCGCGGAAAAGAGATACTCTGCTGCTGCTCCGCCGCCCCGATGATACATTCCAGGCCACTGAACCGCCGGGTAGCCGGATCGAACGCCACCCGGCATAAGTCGTACCGGATGCTGTCGAGGGGCGTATCCGCCGTGATGGCGCGGGCGCGGCAAAAATACAACGCCCTGCCGTCGGGCGCCCAGTGCGGAAACGTTTCCATCCATTCCCCGCCGCAGATCAGGGAATCGGAGAAGAGCGTATTCGTTTCCGTATCCAGCACCACCAGGTCGGAGTATGTGTCGGACACCTCCACCGCCTTCTTCCCCGTGGAATGGAAATACTGGTTGATCTCATTCACCGAGAAGGCGATGAGCCTGCCGCCGGGATGCCACGACGGATAGGCGATAGCCTGCCCCATTCCCGGCGCTTTGCTGTCGATCCGTTCCACCTTCCCGTCCCGGCTAATCAGCGTCCCTCCCACTTTACCCCGCACATGCAACATCATCCGACCCGGATGGTTCCCGCTGAAAGCATGGCAGTTCATACACCCGTTCTCCACCGCGCGGTTTTCCAGCAGCGGTGTTTCGGTAAACGAGGTAAGGTCGCGCTGATAGATCCCCATCTCGTTCCACAACTCATATCCCGGATACAGCAGGCGATACACCAGGTACGGATCGATCGGATAGGCAGACACCGAATTGAGGATATCCGCCATCTGCGTCCACTGCTTTTCCCGGCAGACATAGACACGGATACGGAATGTTTTACCGTTGGCAAGCGCCCGTATCTTTTCCCAGGTACGGAGGGGGATCCTCACTTCCCCGGAAGTATTACGGACGGAAAACAGCCGTTCGCCATCCACCGCTATTTCCGTATAAAACGCTTCCCCCCTCTCCCGGATCTGAAAATTGGGAGGAGCGATATTGGCGGGGAAGGTCACACCGTTGTAGTCGGGGAACAGCGACGGCTGAACAGTGCTATGCACGTCAGCCGTCACCACCCGGCCGCCGCAAGCCGTCAACGACAGCCAGCAGCAGAGGAAGAGGTATATATATGGATGGTTAATCATTTCTTACTTTTTGACCGTATATACTGCGATAATTCAGGTAATACCAATAAGTATCGCCAAAGTCACGGCGCAAACGTGCCGTGTCTCCCTGGCGGGCGGCTTCGTAATAAGCCTGGAACCGCTGCCCGGTCTCCTTGCCGACAGGCAGTCCCAACCGGGCAAAGGTCGCTTCATCCACGCCCAGTTTATATACCAACAGCGCTTCTTCATACAAGCGCGGCAGGGCGGGATAGTCGAAACGGCGGTACCGGTGCAGGTTGGCGGCAAACCGTTCCACCTGGTTGCTCAGTAACAACTGGCTCATCAGGTATTCGAACGCCATCCGGTTATCCGGCTCACGTTCGCATACGAACAGCAGCTCCGGTCCCAGGTTGAGCACGTTGGTAAAGCGTGCTTTCCCTCCTTCCGCATGCGGCAGCGCATGGAGCCCGGGCACTGCGCCCGAAAATACGATCCGCTCATACGTCCATGCCTGGCGGCGATAGAACAGGGATTGCTTCAATACATTGATCCACCGGCAGGCCACCTTCGGCCGTCCGGTGGCTATATTATACCGGATCAGGTTCAGGAGGTTGGGCGCTGTCTCCCCATTTACCACCATCGATTCGAACGCCCAATGATGGGCTTCGTTGAGGTAGCCCAACTGTTCATACAGGTAATGCCCGTACTCGGCGCTCCGGTTCTCACCCGTCCACGGGAGATAGAGCGAAGCCGCCCCGAAAGATTGCGCGTATCGAAGCAGGTCGTACGGCATACGGCCGGTATGGAAAAGTGCCATATTGCGGAAATAATCGATCAGCTGGTTCTCTCCCCGGTAACGGCTGGCACAGCGGAGAACAGCGTCCCAGTCGCCATCCTTCACCCGCTGCCCGGTCTCCAGAATGACTCGTTCGCGGTTATTATAGCTATAGACAAAATGGTAAGACGTGGTGCAAAAGGCCAGAAGAACGGCAACCACGGTCAGGACGACCGTCACCTTTTTGCTTGTCAGCAAGCGGTGAAGCAAAAGAGCGGAAAGGCACGGCAAAACGACGGAAGCCAAGGCGATCGCCGGAAGTTTCCAGCCGATAAGCCCGCAAAGAGCCAGGCAGACAACGGCGCCCAACGGATACCGCATCTTCTTCCCTGTCCGGGATGCCATCCAGTAAAGCAAAAGGGAAAGAAACAACCCCGTCAGGCGGGCAAACGGATAATCCACCGACGTATATCGCACCAGCAGGTATAATGGAAGCAGCAGCGCCAGTTGAAGCGGGTCGGATTGTCCGGTCACCCTTACACAAACCGCCCGGCTGAACAAATACAAGCCGGAAAGCATCAGGGAGAAAAGGACAATGCCTAACCAGGGGTAGTAAAAGAATTGGATGATGAAACTTGCCGGATAATCCAGCCGTGCACCCGCATCCGCCAGATGGCTGCGGAAATATTCGCCGCTAAACAGGAACAACTGATGCTGTTCATGGAACAGGATCACATGAAAAAGGCTGTCGCTGAACAGGAATGCCAGTATTCCGGCCAGGCAGGCAAATAGTATCCAATCGTTTCGAACCATCCGATGGAGGAAGGAGGGTGTGCCGCAAGACGAGGGCTCGCGGCACACCCCCCAATACTTTTGTAATCAGGGATCAATAGCCCGGATTCTGCGTCAACGCAGGATTCAGGTCTATTTCTTCCTGGGGAACGGGATACAGGTAGTTATTATCTTCGTAACGGCTGCCGTTCAGCGTTACGGTTTTCGCTCCCGGGTCATTCCGGTCCACATAGAGCAGGCAGATCTTGCCGCCATCTTTCGGGTCGGCATCCGGGCTGTCCACCAATTTGTAGGTCAGACCTTCGAACGGCGCATTCAGCACTTGTTTGGCAATGCCCCAGCGGCGGATGTTCCATTGGCGTTTACCGCCTTCAAGCGCATATTCCACCCGCCATTCATTCCGGATACGCTGGCGAAGATCATCCTGCGAAGCGCAGTAGGTTGGCTTCGTGGCATCCGTCTTCTGCAACAAAGGCATGCCGGCGCGTTTGCGGATACGGTTCACCGCCTCTAGGGCAGAGTCATCCAACGGAGACTGTTCGTTCGTAGCTTCAGCATAGGTAAGCAACACTTCCGCATAGCGGATCGCATGCCAGTCTTTACCGCCGTTCCATCCGTCCGACTGGGGATCCACATCCGGATCCAGCCATTTCTGCTGGTAATAGCCTGTTCCCGTAGCGTCGCCATGCTGAGCCATACCCGTCGGGTATGCCGATTTGAGCGGAGCCACCTTGATCGTTTGCCCATACATCACCTCTCCATCATGCAACACACATACTTCCAGGCGCGGATCACGGTTCTTGAACGGATCGCGGGGATTATACAACGCTGATTTCCCGATCGGCGCGCCATCGATACATTCGAAGGCATCCACCAGGCTTTGCGTGGGATTGATTCCTCCCCATCCCATCGACGGGAAGGCTTCCCAACCGATGATATAATTGGTCTGTTCGGGAGCTTTAAACTGGCGTACCAAGATAGCCTCCTTGCAACGATCCTGCCCTTCCCAGAACAGTTCGGCATAGCGGCCTGTCCCTTCGGCATCGAACAATTCATATTGATTGGACTTCATGACCGCCTGCGCAGACTCCGCCGCCACCTTCCAGTCGGAGAAATAGAGAGCCGCCTGCGCTTTCATCGCCTGTGCGGCGCCTTTGGTAGCGCGTCCGTATTTCTCGTCCGGCCATTGCACCGGCAGTTTGCTGATGGCATAATCAAAATCCGCCATCATCTTTTGGTACACCTCTGTACGGGGCGTACGGGTGATAGCGCCCATTTCAGACAAATCAAGCGGTTGGTCCACATACGGCACATCGCCATAGGCGCGGATCAATCCGAAGTAGATATATCCACGCAGAAAGCGGGCTTCGCCGATCGTAGCGTCCTTATCCGCTTCCGGATAATCCGGTATTTCCCCGATCTTCGCCAGCAATACGTTCGTTTTGCGTATATTCTTATAATCGCCGCTCCAACTCATATCCGCCGGATCATAGATCCCTTTGGATATATTGCCTGCCGCCCATTTGATGCCATGCACCGCATTGTCGGAATCAATATCACTGTCGATGTCAAACTCCGGCAGGCATTTATAGATTTCACCCACAAACATTTCCGCATCCCTGGGTGATTTCCAGAAGTTGGCATCCGACGTCTCTTCCAACGGATAGCGGTCGAGGAAATCGCTACAGGAACCAAACCCCAGCATGAGCGCTGCGCCCATTGCCATCATTGCTATATTCTTTTTCATATTCGATGATCGTTACTATATTAGAATGTTACTTTTAATCCCACCGACACCTTCTTCACATTAGAATAGAATGCACCACGGGTAGATGAAGGAGCCTCGGGGTCGATACCATCCAGGCCTGTAAACGTGAACAGGTTTTCACCCGACAGATACACCCTCAGCTTCTCTATGCCGGCTCTTCTTACCAGATCACCGGGCAGGTAATACCCGAACGTCAGGTTCTTCAGGCGCACATACGAAGCATCCTGCAACCAGAACGAGTTGTATTTCACAAAATTGATCTGTGAGTCTTTGGTGATACGCGGATAAGTAGCGTCGTGGTTGTCCGGCGTCCAACGGTCGAGGTGGCGTTTCAACACCTTGCCGTTATTAAAGAAAGCGAAGGCCGATTCATTCTCGTAATACCCATCCACATCGAAAGCGCCCTGGAAAAACGCCATAAGATCAAAGTTCTTGTAATACAGTGACAGCGTCAATCCGGATGTCCAGCTTGGGAAATCCTTGCCGATCACCTTACGGTCGTTGGCTGCATCGATCTTCCCGTCCTTGTTCAGGTCGCGGAACTTCAGGTCGCCCATCTGTTCCTTCCCGGTAAGTTTAGGCTCGTTAACCAGTTCCTCCGCGGTATTGAAAAAGCCGATACACTCATAACCATAGAAAGAGCCCACGGGATATCCCTCCAGATACCAGTAGTGGTCGTTATTGGGATTGACCCCTTCCGTACCTTCCATATTGGTGATCTCATTCTTTACATAGGCGATATTCCAGTTGACAGCATAACTAAAGTCTTTGTTGATCCGGTTGTTATGGAACAGGCTCAGGTCGAACCCCGTATTCTCCATATTACCGGCGTTCTGGTACGGTGCGTCCATACCCAGTACGCCCTGTACAGGGAGTCTAAGCAACATATCGTTGGTCTTCTTCTTATAGACCGCCAGTTCGAATCCCAACCTGTTATCCAGGAAACCCGCTTCGACGGCAGCTTCATAGTTGGTCACCGAAGCCCATTGCAGTTGGTTGTTCACATACCGGGTTTCGTAAGCCGTGGAATACAGGTTGTCACCAAACATATAGCTCCCATAGCCATAGGTGGCGATCGACGGATAGATCGTGCTGCCATCCAGCTCTTCATTCCCCGTACGTCCCCATCCCAGGCGGAGTTTCAGGTTCGACAGCCAGTCGATTCCGGCCTCCTTCATGAATTCTTCTTCCGATATACGCCAACCGGCAGAGAACGCGGGGAATACACCCCAGCGGTTATCCTTCGGGAAACGGGATGAAGCGTCCGCACGCACATTGGCTTCAAAGAGATACTTGTTTTGGAAGTCATATTGCAACCGGCCGAAATAGGCGCGGCGAGCCGTTTCATATCCGCCGTCGTCATTCGTCTGCGACGACTTATCCAGTGTATTGAGCGATTCTGTCAGGTTGTCGTCGCCACCCCCCTTTCGGGTAGCCTTGGTATATTTATAGATAAACTCGGTTTGTTCGAAACCCGCCATCGCACCGATCGTATGCGAACCGAACGTCTTATTATAGTTGGCCAGCAACTGCGTCGTGTACCAGTTGTTCGTATAATACTCTTCATACCCTTCACGCAGGCCGGAGTTATAGGTACCGTATTGGAGTTGTTTCTTGAAACCGTCTTTATTCTGTGTGTTGTTGCGGACAGAGAACAATCCTTTCACGCTCAATTCGGGAAGGATGTTCACTTTGGCATAAACGATGGCGTTCATTTCCTGTACCACATCCGAGCGGAAGCCCGACCGGCCGTTATGCGCCACCGGGTTTTCCTGGTTGGGATAGAAGTAAGAACCATCTTCGTTAAACACCGGATAGATCGGCGCCAGGCGGTTGGTATATTGAAGCAGGGAGCTATACGAATCCCAGCCTTCCTCTTTCGTTCCGCGATAGCCAAACACGTTCAGGCCGGCGGCGAACCAGTTGTTGATCTGGCTGTCCAGCCCGGCGCGGACGTTGAAGCGCTGATACTGCGTCTGCTTGTCGAGCCCGTCCTGGAACGTATAGCCGATCGCGCCGTTATAGGTCGTCTTTTCCGTTCCGCCAGAGATAGACACATTATGGTACGTCTCCATCGACGAAGATTTGAATGTTTCCTTGCGCCAGTCAGTATTCGGTTTCGTACCGTTCCGGTAAGCCTCAATATCGGCTTCGGAATAGGGAAGATCGGCCTTCGGGTTATCGTTATGCACCGCTTCATTATAAAGCATGGCATAATCCCCTGCGCCGAGGAAATCAAGTAGAGCCGTAGGAGAAGCCCAAGCCACGGAACCGGAATAGTTCACCGTGCTCTTGGAACCCTTTTTCCCTTTTTTGGTGGTCACCAGGATGACCCCGTTGGCAGCCTGTACCCCGTAGATGGCCGAAGAGGCGGCATCTTTCAATACAGACAAGCTCTCAACGTCGTTCGGATCCAGCGAGTTCATGGCGCCCAGGCTGGAAGGTACGCCATCGATCACTACCAGCGGGCTGGCGGCATTGATGGAGTTCTTTCCGCGGATGGTGATCGATCCCGTCTGTGCCCCCGGCGCACCGGAGCTCTGGATCGTAGTGACACCCGGCATCTGTCCGGCCAACGCTGCCGACACGCTGGAGACGGTACGCGATTCGAGCGCTTCGGCATTCATCGAAGAAACCGATCCTGTCAGGTTCGCCTTCTTCTGCACGCCATAGCCCACCACGACCAGTTCGTCCATCATGGCAGAATCTTCCACCAGGACGATCCGTACAGGCGTCCCGTCTTTGACGGTTATTTCCTGGGTGGCATAGCCGATGTAGCTGATTACCAGCACAGCATTCGCCGGCACATCGATCGAGAAGTTCCCGTCGAGGTCGGTCACCACCCCGTTAGTCGTTCCCTTCACCAACACGTTGGCGCCGATCAGTCCCTCGCCGTTCTGGTCAACGATCTTACCGGATGCCGTGATCCGTTGTTGCGCAGCGACAGGAACGCCGGCCGTTTTTTCCGCTTTGGGCGCTGATTTCACGAATACCTGGCGGTCAGACACCGTATAGGTATAGTGCGTCCCCTTCAGGACCTGCTGCATGATGGCGTCTATCGTTTCTCCGTTTACACGGACAGTTACATGCGAAGACGCATTGATGTCATCCGAATAAAAGAATATATACTCACTGTTTGCTTCTATTTCCCGAAAAACATCCTTGAGTGATGTGTTTGTTAGATTTAAGTTCAGCTTTTTGTTTTGGGAGTAGGCAGAATTCGCTGCATGCAAATTAATTATCCCGACGGATACCAGCAACACCAGGATCATTCCGAGGCGGCTCAGGCGATGTATTCCGGATATAACGGCAGCGCACAATGTATCATTTATCCTATAAATCATTCTCTTGTAGTGTTTTTAAATTAATAATACCGTAATCGGTTGGTTTGATTTTAACTATTTCCTTGAGTGTTTTTCTTTTGATTTTATTCCATAGGCAATCATTTATTGTTATTGACAGTTTATTCCATAGCAGTGATCGTGTATCCGCCCTCCACTTTGTCCACCTGCAGGCGGAATAAATCCGACAGGTCGGCGATCAACAGGCCGATGTCATCCTTCAGGTCCAGCTTGCCATAGCAATTGATGGCGCTGAGTCCCGCTTCGTAATGGATGGATACATTATAGTAGCGCGACAGTTGCTTCATCACCTGATCCAGTTTTTCACCCCGGTAGATAAAATAGCCGTCTTTCCACGATGTAAATTCCACGGCATCGACCACGGATACCGACGCCACGCCATCCGCCAGGTCGAACTTCTGGTTGGGCGACAGGTGCGTTTCCTTCTGCCCGTCGGCTTGTACCCGGACCGATCCCGATACCAGGACGACGGCGCTTTTGCTATCCCGCTCATAGGCGTTCACGTTGAAAGAAGTACCCAGCACGTTCACTTCCATCTGGCTGGTATGTACGCGGAAGGGCTTTTCCTCATCGCGGAACACTTCGAGGAATACCTCACCGTCCACGAAGATGTCGCGTGTCTTGCCCGTGAACTCATTGGGGAACACCACCCGGGTGCCCGCGTTGACATGCATCCGTGTCCCATCCGACAAGGTGAGCAACGAATGGCGGCCAAAGGGGACGATCAGCTGGTTGAGCTTCTGCTCCCCGTCCTTTCCTGTCGTCGCTTGCTGATCCACCTGGCGGGTGTCGTTCAGTACGATGCGTCCGCCTTTCCGCACGACGATATCGGCTTTCTTCTCTTCGAGCGTGATGGTGGTATCTTCCGAGAGGATCAGTTGGATATCGTTAGCGGCGGTCCCCGCTTCGGGGATACGCGCCATGATGGAATGGAAATCCGCGGGGGACAGCTCTCCGGTGCCGGCCAGCCAGGTATAGCCGAGGGCCACCAGCACCAGCAGCAAGGCCGCCACCGTCCCATACAGGAAGAACTGTTTGCGGCGGAGGCTGCGCTTCAGCCGCCGTTTATTCACTACCTCGATGGAGGCCAGCAACAGGGCTTTCTCCTTTTCGGACATGCTCCGTGGCGAATCCTGCATCAGCAGGATGAAATGGCGGGCCGACTCGTACGCGTCCGCGTCAACCAGGCCGTCGGCCAGCAGGGAATCCCAAAAGAGTTCCGATTCAGGTGTCGGATGCAGCACCGACAAGATGAAATAATCATCGTCCAGCAATTCGCCACATGTGTAGGTGGTACGGGTTGGATTCATACTATCGCTTTTTACTTATTTTTTGTATATTTCTTTGCCGAATCTGGCGTATGTTTCCTTGATTTTCTGGAACGAACGGTACAAGAGGTTGCGCACCGATTGCACGTTCATCTGCATCAGCGTACAGATCTCCTCATAATCCATTTCCTGGACGAAGCGGTAGTAGATCACCTCGCGCTGGCGGGGGGTGAGCGTCTGTAGCATCTGTCGTACTTCACACTTCAGCTTCCGGTCCTGCTCATCCGTGATATACTTGTCTTCCACCGACACGTCGATGGTGAATACCGGTTCGATAGTATCGATCTGAAACAGCTTTTCGTCCTTGTTGAAGCGGTTGAACAACTCATTCTTCAGGGATACGAAGAGATAGAGCCGTACATTCCGGACGGTTTTCAGGTGGTTCCGCTTACTGTATATATTGGTAAACACGTCCTGGATGGCGTCTTTCACCTGGTCGCGCATGGGAGTGAAATGCAGTCCATAACTCATCATCGCGTCGATGTGATTCATGTACAGTTTGACAAATGCCTCATCGTCGCCGGCGAGGAACCGGTTCCAGCATTCGATGTCATAATATCCCTGATGGCGCTGAGGGTGCATGCAGTTCATTTTGGTATAGGATGTCTTTTCCCTTTATTCATACTCACTGTTTGTAGGAAAAAAACAACATCTTTTTAAAAAAAAATACGTTTTACCCCTCCGGTTCGGTTATCTCATGTTTTGGATGTCTTTTTCATCCGATAAGGTTCCCGGCAGTATTCGTAATAGTAACATCCGCATCGGGAAAACGGTTCGGTTCCGGCTTGTAATGTACATAAAAAAACACCCGGCTTCATGGAAACCGGGTGTTCTGTGTATCTGAAAGCAGAGACAGGATCAATACGTACGTTCCAGCAACCAGGCATCCTGGAAGTTGGGGGCGTATTTGGCTTTGATCGCATCGCGGCTGTTGGCTGCCTGCGTCTTATCGTCGAAACTGGTCACGATCACGCGGAGCATGCCTTGTTCGTTCTTCGCCAAAACGGGGCTGTAGCCATCGGCTGTCATCCGTTCTTTCAGCGAATAAGCGTTTGTTTGATTCTGGAAACTGCCGATCACCACACTGAAGCGTTTCAGGCGGGATGCGTCTTCACCCTGTACGGCGCTGACGCGTTCGGAGCGGGTCGATTCATTTGTACGCGGCTTGGATACCGGCGCAACATCCACTACATCATCTTCCACGATCACTACCGGAGCAGTCGTTTCCTTTTCTTTTGCCTGCTCGTAAGCAGCTTTATACGCACTTTGTTTGGGTTTGCAGGAACCGAATGTAAACACCATGCAGATGGCGGCTCCAAATAACCAGATCTTCTTCATACCTTTACCTCGTAATTTAAGTTATTGCTTCTAAGGCGCAAAGATATACTTTTATTTTACTACTTTCGCAAAGTGACTTTAATATTTGCTAATTAACAACATAGATATGAATAAAAGTTTCAGCATCATGACCATCGCAACAGCCGTGCTTGCCACCTCTTCCTGCGTGCCGGGAAAAAAGGAAGCCGACGAACAGGCGCCACTGATCGGGCGCACCGAAATAAGCGTACCGGAAGGACGGATGACCCCCGAAGTATTGTACAGCATGGCGCGGGTAAGCGACGCCCGCCTCTCGCCCGACGGACGGAAAGTCCTCTACGGCGTTACCTTTATCAGCATTGAACAGAACAAGGGCAACCGCGAGCTCTTCACTGTCAACGTGGACGGCACCGATAAACGGCAGATCACCCATACGCCCCAGAGCGAGCAGAACGCCGTATGGATCAACGGCGGCGCACAGATCGCCTTCCTCTCGTCCGAAGGCGGCACCTCACAGATCTGGGTGATGGAAGCCGACGGCGGCAACCGTCACCCGGTGAGCAGCTACGATGGCGGTATCAACGCCTTCCTCCTCTCGAACGACGAGAAGCAGGTACTGTTCATCAGTGATATCAAAGCCGGGAAGCGCACCGTGGATATCTATCCCGACCTGCCGAAAGCCAGCGGACGCATCATCACCGACCTGATGTATAAGCATTGGGACGAGTGGGTGGAAACCATCCCCCACCCCTTTATCGCCTCCTTCGATGCCAACGGACAGATGGGCGCCGCCACCGATATCATGGAAGGAGAGCCGTATGAATGTCCGATGAAGCCGCTCAACGGCATCGAAGACCTCGCCTGGAGC
>JAVBUE010000052.1:0-8732 GCA_031555735.1 Tannerellaceae bacterium | reverse complement strand
GTTCACCTATGGTAGTTTTCAACACCTAAGAGCCTCTTTATCAGCGATTAATAATTTGCACTGATCACACCCGGGTGTTGCGCCGACAACTCTCAGGCGTTTTTCCAACAACCGGATGTTGATAAATCTTCATCTACATCTCGTGTCCACAACGTCTGGATGTTGTTCAACCAACACCCAGACGTTGACAGAACGACATCCAGATGCAGATTGATATGCTGACAACGTTTTTGCCCCCGGCAAATGGCGGAAGCCGGCCAGTGGAAGGAAGTGTGGAAGGAAACGCCCAAAAACGAGGGTCCTTCCACAGTAAGTGGCTGATTATGAAAGGGAGTGGAAGCAGTGGAAGCAGTGGAAGGAAAAAAGGCAAATCCCCTGTATACAATATCCAGTTTATTATATTGTATTTTTGTAATTCAAAACAGCTTCTAAACGGCAAGGGCAATCATTCGAACATCTCGCTGAAATCACGCCATGACTTACCGGGAAGCACCTGGTTCAGGATGACGCCGGCAATCGAGGCCAGAGCCATTCCTTCGACATTGAACAGTTGGCCCACATGGATACTTGCACCTCCGATACCCAACACGAGGATAACGGAAGCAATAACCAGGTTGCGTTTCACTCCAAAGTCAACCCGGTTATCGATCAGCATCCGCAACCCGCTGGATGCGATGATGCCAAACAGGAGGATACATACCCCGCCCATCACGGGTGAAGGGATGGATGAAAGCACCGCCGCGATCTTTCCGCAAAAGCCGAAAGCAATCGCCAGGCTGGCAGCGCCGACAAACAAATAGATACTGAACGCACGCGTGATGGCCAGCACGCCGATATTCTCTCCATACGTTGTATTGGGCGGCCCGCCGATCAGGGAGGCAAGCAGCGTAGCTACCCCGTCGCCCATTATCGAACGATCCAGACCGGGATCGGCGATCAGGTTTTTCTCCACCACTTTGCTTAACACCAGCTGATGACCAATATGTTCGGCAATCGGCACGATACTGACGGGCACCATCATCAACAGGATGCGCCAGGATAATACCGGCGTATAGTCCACAAAAGGAAGCATAAAGGGAGGCAGTTCCAGCCAGTCGGCATTGAGCACACGGTGCGTATCAACCATTCCCAGGGCAACTGCCACGATATAACCGCCAGCGATACCGATCAGGACAGGGATCACACTGAAAAAACGCTTTCCGAAAATCGCCACCAGGATTGTAACCGCCAAGGTGATCATCGCCACCAATACCGATTGGATATCATACGTACCAGCCGGATCGTTGGAAGCCATATTCACCGCAGTGGAGGCCAGTCCAAGTCCGATAACCATGATCACGGGGCCGACGACGACAGGCGGAAGCAGTTTCATCAACCAGCGGGTTCCGGCTTTATGGATCACCAGCGCTACCAGCGCATAGGTGATCCCCACCATCAAACTGCCCACCAGATAACTGCCGGCAGCCATGCCCGCGTCCAGATTGGCTTCCATCGCCTTCACGGCGATGATTGGGTTGATGAACGCAAACGACGAACCCAGGTATGACGGCGCCTTCCCCTTTGTAATGAGGATAAACGCTAACGTTCCTACACCGCTCGACACCAACGCCACAGCCGGACTCATCCCCGTTAACACCGGAACCAATACCGTCGCGCCAAACATCGCAAACAAATGTTGCACACTTAAAAGCAACCCTTGCACCAGGCCGGGTTTATCATGGATGGCCAATACCACCTTTTGTTGTTTGTTCATCGTTTATGACTCACAATGGTTTTACATCTCAATTAAAAAACAGATATTTGCAAAAGTACATTATTTTAATCACACAAACGCATGAAAAAGCATATACCATTCTTACTCCTCTCCGCTGTTGCCACCGTTGCACAGGCGGAAAAGCATCCCAACGTGATCATTATATATGTGGACGACATGGGATACGGCGATGTAGGCTGTTACGGAGGGAAGTTCGCTGCCACTCCGCATATAGACAAGTTGGCGGAAAAAGGTATCCGGTTCACCCAGTATTATTCGGCGGCGCCAGTGAGTTCGGCCTCCCGTACCGGGATCACCACCGGTATGTTTCCCCTTTCGTGGGGAATCAATACGTATTTAAGTACGCGGGAGCATAATCGTAACTGTGAGCAACGGGATTTCCTACCTTCAACTGCTCCTTCCATAGCCAGGGCCTTCCAACAAGCCGGATATGCCACCGGACATTTCGGCAAATGGCACCTGGGAGGCGGACGCGATGTGGACAATGCACCTCCTATCACCGCTTACGGCTTCGACGAATACCGCTCCACCTGGGAAAGTCCGGATCCAGACCCGGCGCTCACCTCCACCAATTGGATATGGGCAGCCTCCGACAGCATCAAACGATGGGATCGAACAGCCTACTTCGTGGATCAATCCCTCGATTTTATCCGGCGGAACAACGGCAAACCCTTCTTTGTCAACCTCTGGCCCGACGATGTGCACACACCCTGGGTGCCCGACGAGAATGTCCAGGGCAACAACAGCCGTTATGAAAAAGAAGAAGCCTTCATCCCGGTGCTTGCGGAACTCGACCGCCAGGTCGGCCGCTTGGTGGAAGGACTGGAAAAGATGAACCTGATAAACAACACCATCCTTATTTTTACCAGCGATAACGGCCCCGCCCCCAGTTTTGAACAAAGAAGGACAGATGGGCTGAGGGGCACGAAGAACAGCCTTTACGAAGGAGGCATCCGTATGCCACTGATCGTCTGCTGGGGAGATAAAATAAAGCAACCCAAAACAGACCGCCACACCGTGCTTTGCGCTATCGATTTTTACCCCTCTTTATGCGCCATGGCAGGCATCCGAACAGAAAAAAACAGATCATTGCACGGTGCCGATATGAGCAAGGCGCTTGAAGGAAAGAAAGAAATCAGCAGGAAAGATCTTCTTTTCTGGGATTTTGGAAGAAACCGATTCTTCAACTTCCCCGTGAAAGAGCACAGAAGTCCGCATTTAGCCGTCCGGAAAGGCGACTGGAAACTGCTGTGCAATGCCGACGGCAGCAACGTGGAGCTGTATAACATCGTAAAGGATCCAAACGAAGCAACGGATCTTAGCAGGCAATATCCGGAACTGGCAACAGAGTTGAAAACGAATATCATCACGTGGTATAATCGCTATACCAACCACTGACAAAAAAAGATGATTGACGCAGTAACCTGTCCGGATAACTGGTAATCATCTCATTTGACTGTTTATAAATTGGTTCTGGCGGAAAAAGAGGGATTCGAACCCTCGGTACCCGTAAGAGTACAACGGTTTTCGAGACCGTCCCGATCGACCACTCCGGCATCTTTCCGTATTCAGTGAGCAAAAATAGAGAAAAAGAACGAATTAATTGCAAGAAATAAAACGCTTTCTGTAGTTCGTAACTAAATTATACCTATTTTTACGCCGTAAACAATCGAGTTTGTATTCGTTCTTTATTCGCTATGCTTTGGTTCGCGCCTTCCCGGTCGAACTTTTCATCGTCTGTATCGACATCAAATCAACTTACTTGTTGCAGTTATCCATAAAGGGCTACCCTCCGGATCATGATCAGGACAGCCCTGTTTAGTAATTACAGTATTTTATAAATGACATTTAAAGAATTACACATCGCCGAGCCGATATTGAAAGCTCTGGTAAATAAAGAATACGAATCACCAACTCCTATTCAGCAACAGGCCATACCGGTAGCCCTCAACGGGCGTGATCTGCTGGGCATTGCCCAGACCGGGACAGGCAAAACAGCCGCTTTTGCCATACCCGTCATCCAACAATTGCATCAATCACCATCGGAAGGCCGTAAACGGGAAATCAGGGCATTAGTCCTGACGCCTACACGCGAACTGGCCATACAGATAGACGACTGTTTCAGGGAATACGCCTGCTTCACCCGTCTTCGCCATGCCGTGATCTTCGGCGGCGTAGGACAGAAACCGCAGGTGGATCAACTGAAACAGGGCGTGGATATCCTGGTAGCCACTCCGGGAAGATTGCTCGACCTGATCAGCCAGGGTTATATTTCACTCGCACACATCCGCCACTTCGTGCTGGATGAGGCCGACCGTATGCTCGACATGGGCTTCATCCACGATATCAAACGGCTGCTGCCGATGTTGCCCAAACAAAAACAGACGCTTTTCTTCTCGGCCACGATGCCGCAAGCCATCGCCAGCCTGTCGAAATCCATCCTGCATCAACCTGTCCGGGTGGAAGTAGCGCCGGTCGCATCGGTAGTAGATACTATCGAACAGCGCATCTACTTTGTGGAGAAAACGCTGAAAGGCGATCTCCTGTACGACGTGCTGCAGAAAGAACTGGACAAATCGGTGTTGGTCTTCTCACGCACCAAGCACGGAGCCGACAAGATCGCCCGCATACTGAAGAAGAAAGGAATCGAATGTGACGCCATCCACGGAAATAAGACGCAGGGAGCCAGACAACGGGCGCTCAGCAATTTCAAATCGGGTGCTACGCGCGTGATCGTTGCCACTGATATCGCAGCACGTGGGATCGATATCTCCAACCTGGAAATGGTAATCAATTACGACCTGCCCGATGTGGCCGAAACCTACGTACACCGCATTGGCCGCACCGGCCGTGCCGGACATAGCGGAATCGCCCTCACCTTCTGTTCGGAAGAAGAACGTACGATGGTGAAAGATATCCAGAAACTTACCGGCAAAACACTGAAAGCCGCCTCTGTTCCCGTACATCATATCTAACAATAAATACATTATCAAGTATGGCTAAATCCGTTTCGTTTAACAAGCGAGAAATCGAAAAAAAGAAACAAAGTAAAAGGAAGGAAAAAGAAGAACGAAAACTGCAGCGCAAAGCAAATGGCGGCAGTGGTTCGTTTGAAGACATGATCGCTTATGTGGACGAGAATGGCATGATCACCGATACCCCGCCGGATCCCAACCGGAAGATCGAAGTGGATGTGGACGCCATCGCCGTCTCCACCCCTAAGAAAGAAGAGGTGGAAGAAACCATACCGACTGGTTTCGTGGACTATTTCAACCCCGATAAGGGATATGGATTTATCAAAGGATCAGGTGGCCCGGCCGATAAATACTTCTTCCACATCAGCAATGCCCCAGAGAATATTGCCGAAGGGAACAAGGTTACCTTCGATCTCGAAAGAGGCCCCAAAGGTATCAACGCAGTGAATATTACCATTATTAAATAAGACAATTTTCGTTTTCCATTAAAACAATTCAAATGAACATTTACATTTCAAATTTAAGCTACAGCACCAGAAGTGAAAGCTTACAGGATTTATTTGCGGCGTACGGAGAGGTTACTTCCGCCAACATCATTACTGATCGTGAAACGGGCAGATCCCGTGGTTTCGGTTTCGTGGAAATGCCCGACGATTCCGAAGGACAGAAAGCTATCGACGAACTCAACGGTACCGACTTCGAAGGGAAAACGATCAGCGTAAACGTGGCTCGTCCCCGTGCTGAAAGACCTGCCGGTGGCGGCGGTTTCAACCGCGGCGGCGGTGGCGGCTACGGTAACCGTGGCGGCGGCGGTGGTTATGGTGGTGGCAACCGTGGCGGTGGTTACGGTGGCGGCCGCGATGGCGGCGACGGCTACAACAAAAGACGTTATTGATCCGTAATACACATAATAAAAGACGGGAGAGCAGATTTGTTCTCCCGTTTTTTGTTTCAAGTTATGCCAGAATCCCAATGATATAACCAACGGGCGATGCGGCGACTCTACGGTTTCCACCTGTATTGGATCAATGTCAAATCACGGTGGAGCGGTTTCATTTTCTTCCTACACGGAGTTTATTTTTGCAAAACATCTGTCACGGTGTCACGCAAAAGACTCTATCTAATAAACCGCCTACTGAATTAATTACATTCCGCCTTTAATTGCTCAACCCAGCGGGTCACACGTTCGCCAGTCTTGTCGGACTCATTATCCTCGTCCAACAACAAACCGCAAAAGCCATCACTCCGTTCAGCTCGCGTCACATCATACGAATAGTCTGACGTATCTACACCCTTGCCGATCAATGTTGCACCTGCCTGCTCTGCTGCATCGGCAATGATACCGACCGCCTCGCAAAATGTGTCTGGATACGAGGACGAGTCTCCCGTCCCGAAAACGGCTACCTGTTTTCCTGTCAGGTCTATCTTCTTGAACTTATTAATAAACCCTTCCCAGTCATCCTGCAAATCACCCAGTCCCCAAGTAGACGAACCGAGAATCAACACATCATAACCCGACACCAATTCCGGTGTCACCTTGGCTACATCAAAAATATCACCCTTATCAATACCCAAACCCTGGGCGATTACTCCGGCGGCACGTTGTGTGTTGCCCGAAGATGAACCGTAAAATAATCCTGTTCTTTTCATTTTTACACTTGTTTTTACATAAATGATTTGTACTTATGGTCTATCTGTTTTTAAACCTTCGAACTTAGTTGTATATGCAATATTCGATATCGAACCAACGGCAGTCACCCTGCGGCAGTCGTTTGCATCTTGCATCCAGCCCACAACCCAGGTTGACTATCGTACCCTGCGGGTACTTCGACAAAAAATTAATAATGATCTCATCCAATATAAGCGTCCGCGCGATCGTACCCGTTTGCGAACCCTTTAACACCTTGTTTTTAGCCGAATCGTCAAACTCTATACTGTTCAATATTTCCATTGCATACGGATCCATTACTGCATCCCGGGGATGCATTGTTTCAATAGCCCGCATCCGCAGTATAATAAAAAGTGTTTCTGGAATGCCTGTCAGATTTGCTTTCATATAATGTTGGTTTTAAAATTTCCAGTCTTTGATCACCCATTTCAATAATAATGATTAGTTCTACCTCAATATGATGATTGGAATACCCCAAATTACCAACTTTAGGGGATTGACCGGTGATCTCAGACTCCATATTTTTGTTCTCAAATCCAAGAGCACAAAGGTACAGGTACTGAAGACCCTCCCCCTTACGTGAAACGTAATATGATTTTAACTTAACGGAACATCTGATGATAGCCAAACTAGAAAACAATGATATACAAAATATTATGATCGAATGGCCCATACGTGGCCTTTCAACTGAAAGCGGTATCACCCGTAACACATCCCGGATCGATACTCCCTGGATTAAAGCCTCTTTCCACCAGATCCGTACCTCCCGATTCTGCATATCAGAAAATCAGGTAATCTGCCCCCAGGATACCCGGATACATTCCAAGCCCGACGAATTTAATGGCATCTGGTTCTGTGCCGTTGTGCAGGGGAATATAACCTGTCTCTACCAACCTACCCACCAATGGAATGAGTGGCACCAAGGCGAAGCCAACCTGCTCTCCTACGACGGCATAGAAGCCTGTGTCTGCATGTACAAAGACACACCCTTCCGCATGCGCGAGATCATGCTTTCCACAGACTACATAAAAGAACTCGCCACCCAATACCCAGACCTCCTCAGCGACTGTGCCAATCACTTCCTTCATGGTCAACCCTATCGTGCCTACCGCTCCAACCGCCCTTTTTGCTCCAGTATCCATCGTGCCCTCAACGATATCATGCAATCCCACATCAGTGGAAATGTCGCGACCCTGTATGCCGATGCCAAGATACGTGAGATTCTATCCCTCTTCCTTAGTCAGGCCCCCGAAAAAGACGGCCTCACCTGTCCCTGCTTCAGAGCCTGCGATGACGACAAGATCCACCACGCAAAAGCCATTATTGAGCAGGAATACCTCACCCCGCCCTCCCTTCATGAGCTTGCTCTCCGCATTGGCACGAATGAATGTAGCCTCAAAAGAGGCTTCAAAGCCCTTTTTGGAACCACCGTCTTCGGTTATATCTTTGATTATCGTATGAATCTTGCCTCCCGCTATCTTCTTGATACGAACCAGCACATCCAGGATATCGCCCTCTCCGTAGGCTACGAACATCATCCCCACTTCTCCACGGCCTTTAAACGTAAATTCGGCCTTTCACCCCTCGAATACCGCCTTCAACACATTTCAAATACTTCTCTTCTTAACCATCTTTTATTTTGAAATAACTTTCAAGAGAACCCCAAAGTCCCACGATTGGGATTTAAGAAATCCGATTTAGAATGCCATTTTTATCAAATCATCGAAAAAAAAGTCTCTAAAATTCATTGAATTTTAGAGACTTGCCTTAATTTTCTTTGTGGAATGTGATCCACCTGGTGATTTGCCTGGGGTTCTGAACCCTATCAAATCAGCCAGTATATCAATAAGTTATCAAATCAACGTTGTCTTAGTCCCACGATCTACCCACGAGAGGTTTTCACTGTTTTACAGCACCATGCTTGGTGCTAAAGGATAGGACAAAGGTAAGAAAATAATCTGATATTCATGTTAGTTACGTTGGGAATAGCGATTTTGATTTAATGTGGTCAAATTCGACCACTTTAAAACTACAAGCAGAAGGTCATATAAGCAGGCAGATACACCACCCCATCCTTTACATACAGATTTTTGGGATGAATCACATAACACTCCCCAACGCGTTGATGAAAACTCTCGTTGAACCGGATAAGCGAACGAATGGTATATTTGTCATTCGATTTCACCTCGATCGGAAAAATTTTATATTTCAGTTTGCTGTGGTTCGACAGGATAAAATCTATTTCCACGTCGTTGCGATGCTTCTCTTCATTGTATCGCGTGTAGAAATAAAGCTTGTGCCCGGCAGCCACCAG
>JAVBUE010000055.1:0-75768 GCA_031555735.1 Tannerellaceae bacterium | reverse complement strand
ATCTCCACGTCCCAAATACCGCAGGCGCGTTCCAGTTCCACCAAAGCAGCAGCGCAATTGTACAGCGTTTCGCTGTAATTTACCTGTACATCGTTGTAGGTGCGTTGCGCATTGAGAAGGTCAAGGATACTCGTTTCTCCACGCTCGTAGCTGTACACCTTCTTTTTGTAGATGGTTTCAGCCTCGTTCAGCAATCCGGTATTGAACTGCTCTACCTGACGGCAGGTAATTTTGTATTTATTATAGGCCTGTGCCACTTCCGAACCGATTTGCAGTTCAATAGCCTGATATTGCATCTCGTTTTGTGTAGCCGCCAGTTGGGCTGCCCGCAGTTCTCCTTTATTGGTGTTGGAAAATTTCAAAGGGATACTGATTCCTGCCGTAACTCCTTTGAATGCGGGTGCAGGCGCTATCTCGTTGCGCACTTCGGACGAATAACCGCCGCCGATACTAAGGCCGAGGTCTATTGCCCGGTTGGCTTTTGCCAAGCGCACGTTATTTTGAGAAACCTCTTTTGATATCAATGCCGCCTGTAAGTCGGCACGGTTGTTTTGCGCCGTGGTAATCAGTTCGGAAGTAGCGCAAGCTTACAATAAGTACAAAACTACTTGCCGTCAGGTGGAGCAGTTCAATACCGGACTGTTGAACGAGGCTGAAACCATCTACAAAAAGAAGGTGTACAGCTACGAGCGGGGAGAAACGAGTATCCTTGACCTCCTCAATGCGCAACGCACCTACAACGATGTACAGGTAAATTACAGTGAAACGCTGTATAATTGCGCTGCCGCATTGGTGGAACTGGAACGCGCCTGCGGGATTTGGGACGTGGAGATGTAATAATGATTGTTAAGAACGGCTTCCGGCAAATTATACGGGAAGCCGTTCTTTGTTATTAAACCTTGGGCTAAATTACTTCTCTTCTATGAGGGTGTAAAATAACGACTGATTTTTAAATTCCTACGCGGGCTTGTACACCCTGATTGTAATAGTGCTTAACTTCCTTCATTTTTCTTAGCTGGAAGGTTGCCAACCGGGAAAATCCGCTGACCCCCATTTTCTTCAAAAGGCGGACACGCTGCGGACACGGAGAGAAAAAGAAAAACGCTAACTCTTTATAAATAAAAGAATTAGCGTTTCTTGGAAGTACCCAGAGCCGGGATCGAACCGGCATGGAAGTGAATCCACTGGTGTTTGAGACCAGCGCGTCTACCGATTCCGCCATCTGGGCATTTGTCAAATGCGTTGCAAAGGTATAGATATTTTTGAATACGGCAAGGGTTAGGCTATTTTTTTTTAAATAGGGGAGGGGGAAGGAATAAATGCCGGAATCTTTCGTTATATTTGTACGTATGCGTCGGGGAGTGTTTGCGGAGCGATATGTAACCGGCCTTCCGGGTTTAAAGTGGCGCATGTGAGTCGATAACTTTTATCAACAGATATATGAAAAATAACTATTGTGTGATCATGGGTGGAGGGATCGGAAGCCGTTTCTGGCCGTTCAGCCGGGAATCGTATCCCAAACAGTTCCTGGACTTTTTTGGGAGCGGGCGCTCGTTGCTACAGATGACGTTCGACCGTTTTTCGAAGATCATCCCCCGGGAGAATATCTATATTGTAACGAATGAAGCTTATTACGATCTGATGAAGGTACAGCTTCCCGAGCTTGAAGATCATCAGATACTCCTTGAACCCTGCCGTCGGAACACGGCGCCCTGTATCGCCTATGCGGCGTATCATATCCAGGCGTGTAATCCGGATGCCAATATTGTTGTGGCGCCGTCAGACCATCTGATCCTGAAGGAAGAGGTGTTTCTGGAAGATGTGAAGCGGGCATTGGCATTTGTAGGCAAGCATAAGGCGCTTGCCACACTGGGGATCAAGCCCAGCCGCCCGGAAACAGGCTACGGATATATCCAGAGCAGCGATTCCATGCTGGATGGATTTACCAAAGTGAAAACGTTTACCGAAAAACCGAACCTGGAAATTGCCATGGTATTCCAAAAGAGTGGCGAGTTCTTCTGGAATTCCGGACTTTTTGTGTGGAACGTGGGTACGATCCTGGAAGCATTCAGGCGGTACCTGCCGGATATTACCACCCGTTTCGATATGGGAACCAATGCATTCAATACACCGAATGAACGGGCGTTCATCCAGGAAAACTTTCCCTACTGCCAGAATATATCCATCGACTTCGGGATCATGGAAAGAGCCAATAATGTCTATATGTTGTGCGTTGATTTCGGCTGGGCCGACCTGGGAACATGGGGGTCGTTGTACGAACTGGCGCCTAAGGACGAGAACGAAAACGCCGTCCTCCGCAACGGGAAGGTCCTGATGAATGAGAGCTACCGGAACGTAATCGCCATTGATAATCCGGACCGCCTGGTTGTGGCGCAGGGATTGGAAGACTTTATCATCGCCGAATCGGGTAACGCCTTGCTGATCTGTAAGAAAGACGATGAACAACGGATCAAACAATTCGTGGCCGATGCCCAGTTGAAATTCGGCAAAGATTTCAAATAAGGATTCATATAACCGACTGAACCTTCAAAAGCTGTTTCCTCATCGGAGACAGCTTTTTTATTGATATTGATAGCACTGCGTAACACTCCTGCAGTTCCTTTACCCAAAAACTTCTCAAAAAAATGTAAGATTATATATCACTCACACCTATTAAATAATTTAAGGGAAATGGGAATGGTTTCCTGTCTATTTTTGGACTCGATATCATTGTTGATGAATAATAAGTGGTTGATTTGGATGATTATCAGTGTAAACGCGCACTTCAGTCATGCTCAATGGACAGAGAAAGATTCGTTGTGGTTGAAAGGAGCATTGGCAGGAAGTGACACTCTCCGGTTGAATCCGGAAACCATGCGGGCCATTCGGGAAGGATCCTTGATCCGACCCGAAGGCGCCCGTCCTGAATTATTACCGGCGCCAGGTATTTTACCTATCCTTAAAGATTTTACCGGCGCAGGCATTCCGGATTCTTTCCGGTGGGAAGTAGATCCGGCCACTATGCCGGCAGCGGTATATAGCCGTCACCAACTACCCGAAACCGATTTCGTTTCTCCGTACGTGCGGATTTCTCATTGGACGATTGGCTTCGTTACCTATTCTGGCCCAGTGAACGAGCGAAGAGAAAGAACCGGAAGCGGGCGGAGAACTTACAGTACTATAATGAAATGCCTTGAAGATCATACATGAACAAGCAGTTATTAACCTGGATCGTCGTTAGCCTGAGTATCTCAGGTTCTCTGCAGGCACAATGGACAGCAAAGGATTCGTTGTGGTTGCAAAATGTACTGGCCGGCAGGGATAGTGTCCGATTGAATCCCGAAACGATGCGTGCGATCCAGGGTGGTACATTTCTCCATCCGGAGACTCCTGTTTCTCCTATGTTGGCCAACCCCTCTGAACTACCCCTCCTGAAAGATTTTTCCGAGTATATACCGAAACAGGAAGATACGATCCGGCGGAAGGTTGCCCTGATAGACCTTCCACCCGGGGTATTCTGGTGGCATGTGGTAAAAGAGCCGCCTGCGGATCGGGGGAATCAGGTCCATCCGGATTTCTTCAAATTCTATTATCCTGATTGGTTGGGGACCGTGCCACAAGATCATATGGGCAGAATGAAGCCGGGCGGACAAGGTCGCGCCGACTTTGCACATGGCCTGAATATGTTGTTCAGTCCGGAATACCGGCAGCATTATAAGAATAAGTTACGGGCTGAAGTCAGCCTGAAGGCATACAAAGAAGCCCCTTCGGAAGAGATGGTCAAACGCATGCGGAAGTACAGGGAGCAGCAACGGGAACTGCCTTTGCCATTGGTGACATATCCCGGGGAAAAGAGGCATGATTCTGTCAAACGTGATTCGGCAACGGTTCACCGGCCAGCCACCAATCAATCATCGCCCGTGCCAGACTCGCTTTCCGTGGCAGCTCCGGCAGATTCTCCCGGGTATAGAACGCGGCCGAACTGAGTTCATCTTCCTGCAAACGGATCTCACCCTCTGCATAATCGGCGATATAACCCACCATCAGTCCACTTGGATAGGGCCAGGGTTGGTTGCCGAAGAATGTGATATTTTGGATGGTCAGCCCTGTCTCCTCCTTCACTTCACGGGCGACACATTCTTCCAGGCTCTCCCCGGGTTCGAGGAATCCGGCTACCAGGCTGTGGAACGATCCGCGGAAGTTCCGCGCATGTACCAACAGGATGGTATCCCCTTTCCGTACCAATGCCAGGATCGCTGTAGAAATAACCGGGTAAAGCTCATACCCGCAGGAAGGACATTTCTTCATGGCGGGCAGCAGGTGTTCGGTTTTTGTTCCGCAAACGGAGCAAAAGCGGCTGTGCTTGTCCCAGTACAGCATTTGCGAAGCCTTACCGGCTTTCTGATACAATGCAGGAGGCAGTACATTCCAACTGGTACGCAGATCCATCAGTACAAAACAGTCTGTTTCCTCCACCGTAACCAATAACAATGCCGTCCGGCAGGGGGTAGCGTCCGGGAAAGATACTTCCAGTTCGTTGGATACCGGGTAGGGTGGACATGTGCCTGCCGGGATGGTGAACGACTCGTTTTCTTTTTGCAAAAGTATCCGGTTGTCGTCAAAGAGAAACCAGTATGCAGGCGTTTCCGGTTGCGATAGCATAGATCACCGTTGTTTACAGATCAGAACGGTGGCATAGGCGGCCATTCCTTCCTGGCGACCCACAAACCCCAGTTTTTCACTGGTTGTGGCTTTGAGGGAGATATCCTCTTCGGGAACGCCCATTACTCCGGCGAGTGTTTCTTTCATCCGGGGAATATATGGGTTGAGTTTCGGACGTTCGGCGGCAATGGTCGCATCAATATTGCCTAATTCAAAACCTGCTTCACGGATCAGTTTCATGGTGTCACGCAGTAATATTTTACTGTCGATATCCTTGTATTGACCGGATGTGTCGGGAAACTGATACCCGATATCCCGCATATTTGCGGCGCCAAGCAAGGCGTCGCAGATGGCATGGATCAGCACATCGGCGTCGCTATGCCCCAGCAGTCCCAGGGTATGTTCAATCTGCATACCTCCCAGCCACAGGGCGCGGTTGGGCACCAGGGCATGCACGTCGTATCCGAAACCAACACGAATCTTCATACCGGACGGATTAGCGGAAAAGAGATTTCAAACCATCCATATCGAAGGAGAGCGAGAAGCGGAGCGTCTGATCCAGCGGGTTGCTCGGCACAGTACTGACGAGGTAGGCGGCATCCAGTTGGAATACACTCATCCGGAAACCGGCACCCATCGAGAAATACTGCCGGTTACCCATCTCAGGGCTTTCATAGAAATAACCGCCGCGGACGAAGAACTGGTCGTTATAGCTGTATTCGGCGCCTACCGAGTAACGGATCTCTTTCAACTCACCGCTGAAGCCCGAAGGCGAATCGGTGAAGGATTCGAATATACCGGTGATAGACGACATATTGTTATAATCTTCTTTCCGTTTCTCGTAGTCGGCTGTTTCTTCTTCAGTCGTTCCATAACGCTGCGGATAGACCGGAACCAGGTATTTGTTTATATCCAGGTACAGTCCCAGGCGGTTGTAATCGTCGAGCGGGAAGAGCAGACCGGTACCCAGTTTCAGGTTTGCCGGCAGGAACTGGTTTGTTTCTCCACCGTCGTAAGAAACCTTCGTCCCGATGTTGGAGATGTTGAACCCCCAGGTCCACAAACATTCGCTATTTCCCAGGATCACGTATTTCTCCATATATCCAGAGATGTCGGCGGCAAAGGCGTTATCGGGTCCCATCAGGTCGTCGTCTGTCACCCCCATATCCGAACGGATGTAGCGAAGGGCAACCCCCATGGAAAACAGGTCGGATAGTTTGCGGCTGTAACTCAGGTCGATGGCCATTTCATACGGGTTCATCTGCATGCCTTTATAATCTTCGCGCTGGCTGATGAATTCACCCAGGGAGAAATAGCGGATAGAGCCGCCGATGGCCTGTAGGTCACTGTCGCCCAGTTTGTAATAACCGGAGAGATAAGCCAGGCCCACGTCGTTAACCAACTTGCGCAACCAAGGCGTATATGACAGCGAAACCCCGGCTTTGCTGAATTGGAACGCATATTTAGCCGGATTCCAGTATTGTGAACTCACGTCGGGCGTGGTGGCGGCGCCATTATCACCCATACCGCCGCCGCGTGCGTCGGGGGCAATGGATAAGGAAGGGACAGCGGTATTGATGGGTGCAAATTCTTCCTTTTGCGCCTGCATGGCGGGCGATACGATCAACAACACAATCAGCATCAACAACGAGGTTACTTTTAGTTTACTCATTCGATATAATTTATGCATTTAGACAAAGAAGGCGAATTGCTTCGCCCTTTATAATAACAGACTTAGCGTGTGTTTATTGTGCGAGAATAATTAATTTATTCGCCTTCGAAGCCTCTTTGGAATGGTTCGTGCGGATAGCGGCACGGTAGAAGTAGAGCCCCGGAAGCAGGCGGGTACCTGAGTTACCCGTCAGGTCCCAGGTGACGATATACGACTTGAACAGCTCGGATGATCCTTTCTCCGTATGCGACCAGAGCAGGCGGCCAGTCATGTCATAGACCGAAAGCGCTACATCCATCTGCGTTTCCGGACGGTTATGGACGAGGCGGAACTGCACCTGTTCACGCGCCGGATTCGGGGTGGCGACCAACTCGATCAACGAGGGCTTCAAGCCTTCCACCACCTCAAAGGTCACCGTGTCTCTGGAGGAATTATTGCGGATATCCCATACCACCAGTTCTGCGGTATGGATACCGGGTGCCAGTTCGGGGACAGGGAAGACGATCAACCCTTCGTTTTCTGTACCCACCGGCTCATAGTAGGTGTTCAGCACATATCGGACAGTGGTGGAATGGTCGATCGTCAGCATCGCGTCGTGCCCCAGGCTACTGCCAGTCAGGTTGATGCCGCTTTTATCCCATACGCGTGCGACCAATAGCGGGGTGGTATTTACCTTGCTTCCTTCGGTAAAGGTGGAATCGTTCAGGTAGATCTGGCGTATTTCAGGACCTTCGTTATCTTCTTCCGGATTGTCGGCTGTCCCGCCCACTTTGTAGCGGAGGAAGGCACCCTGTGCTTCGAGTCCGCCGGTCGCGTCGGAGGCATACAGGCTCATTTTCCCGGCTTCGTTCGAGTAGGCGATATCTTTCGGCACCTCAAAGGTAAAAGAGAATGTACCATCAGTCACGTCCACCTGCCGGGTGAACAATTTATTGATATAGTCGGTATAATAGAAAGCGCCTGAATTGTTGTTGTCTAACGTTTTCAGCGACATCCGGCTGTCAAACACAGTCGGTATGGAGGTGCCGTTGAAGCCTGTCATCCGGTTGCCGTCCGCATCCAGTATTTCCCCTTCCACGGTGACCTTCTCCATAGCTTTCAGGGTGATCGTGTCTCCGGTCAGCGGTTTCCCGTTGATGGCAGTCACCCGCATCCGGTTTTCCGGATAGACCAGTTTCATGGCCGGATCGCCCACCAGGAGGAAATTGAGTTGGTTCAATCCTCCTCTCAGGTCTGTCTTTGTTTTCATCATCACTTCGCCCAGTGTCAGCCGGCGGCCATCGCTTTTGTCGAACAGGTGTTCGATCAGCCGTTTGTTGATCTTGAAATTCTCCTCCATATAAACGGCGCGGGTGGTGGAGAAGAGGGCGATACCTCCGCTCGTTTTATTCAGTAATACCAGTTCTCCGGCAGATGTGTTGGCATCGTCGAAACGGGTGAAATCGCAGGTGGCTGTGATCCAGAGCGGCAGGTACGGGTAGGTGGACTGGCGGATCTCCGTATCGGTCATCACCCGCTCTTCCGTCCATGATTTGGTATCTCCGTGTCCCGAATAGTTCAACACCATCAATCCGTCTTTCAGCAGGCGTTGGATACGGGCGTTGACGGCCGGGTAGCGTGTCTGTCCACCCGTGAAATCTTTCTTATAGGCATCCAGATAGACCTTGTTGACCAGGAATTCGGGATGGTTGGTTTCGATGGTCTCCGCCAGTTGGTCGGCTTGTTCCATGTGGGCGGTCGTGTATTTGTCGGCTCCATTGCCATCGTCGCCCACAAAGGCGAGGTTGTTTTTCCAGTTGCCCGGTAAGTTGTTGGTGGCATAGTTGATCAGCTTATCCACTACCTGCCGTGCCTCCGTTTCCGTCCGCACCGGTAATCGTCCGATACCAAGGACGGTCACGTTCGACAAGATGTTCGCCCCGTCCGTATCCTTCAGGAAGCCAAAGTAATCGTCGGTGGTATATGAGTTGATATCCAGTGATTTGGCGGATTGATAGGTGAGCAGCAGGCAGTCGCCGTATGCCGCATACAGGCTCTTCATGCCGTTATCGTCTTCACTGATGCCCCGGTTGTCGTATATTCCGTCACCAAACAATAAGAGGTACCGGGGAGGTGTGCCGGCAGTTGCGCTCCGGTCGTAAAACATTTTCAAGAAACGGCGGTAAGCCGTAGCATCCGGTGTTCCGCTGGAGAACTCGTTATAGATCAGCTTTGGATCCACGACTTCCACTTTCAATCCTTCCTTCGGATCGCGGTGCAGGTCGGCCAACCGTTCCGCCTGTTCCCGGAAGGCGGCCGGAGCGATGATGATCATATCCACCTGTTCCATCCCGTGCAGGTTCTGGTTCTTTACTTCGCCGGCGGCAACCGGTTTGTCGAACGTCCCATTTTCCTGTACGATGGCGAATTCGCGCAATCCGCCTGCCGGGATCGAAAAAGAAAGTTCCGTCCCGCTCAGGGAGGCTTCTATCTGCCTGACCTCCGTTCCGTCCGTCACATCCCATATATGGGTGCCCGCCGTCGCATTCCGAATCACAAACCGGGTGCTTTGCCCGATCGATTCGATGTTGCGGAAGAAGGTGAAAGCTCCATACGGCCGCAGCTCACGTCTCATTTGCAGGCGGAAGTAGTTCAGGCGGGCGTTCGGGTCGTAGCTCCGCCCATACAGTATCTTTACCGTGAAATCTTCTTTCTTCTCCCCGTCCCACGAGCTGGTTTTCAGCGCTTCATTGGCTTTGGTATAGGAGGAATTGTCGCCTGATATCCGGGGCACCGTCGCATCCACGACGATCTTGGAATCGATACTCAGCGTAGCCGAACCGGAGGTGTTTTCCGGCCGTGCGATGAAGCTCAGCGTGGCTTTCCCCCATTCATTCGTTATACCGGGGATATGGTAATCGAACGACCGGGTGGATTGTACTTCGAACGATTCGCCATACAGTTCGCGTCCCGACTTGTTGACCGATGCCAGTTCTTTCTCATGGACCACGTAATCGTCGAACGAAGTAACGGAGAAAATGGCGGATGATGCTCCTGTTTCACGTTCCATCACCCGGCGCGGATAGGCATCCGTCAGGAAATAATACCCGGAAGTGGCATAGGGGTTGTTGGTGTGCTCGAAGAGACCTTTGGTGTCTGAATACGTCCATTTCACAGGCCCTTTCGCATAGAACAGGAGATAGTCGGCGCCTTGCCATACGGGGATGTTGGGAAGGTCGTCGGTATAGGGTTTCGTGAAATCTTCTTCCAGCGGCCATCCGCCATAACCGAACACCGCCACTTTCGAAGGATCGGCGAATCCCATTCCTTTGAGGTCGGCATACGTCAGTTTGTAGATACCGGTTTCGTTCACCTGTATCCTGGCCCATTTCCCTTCCGACAGCACCGACTGTGCGGCATACCGGTTGTCTGCCGCCTGTATAGGCAGCAAGGAAAAGAGTCCGAAAAGTAAAACAAGTAATAATCGTATTTTCATCATCATTATCTCACATGAAAATCCAGCAGCTTACGCGCGCCGATATAGCCTTCCAGGTGATCGTCTATCCGCACCAGCCCTACACCCGCAGGCGTTCCGGTAAAGATCAGATCCCCGATCTTCAGCGTAAAGAAACGGCTTGCCCAGGCTATGATGCGGTCAACGCCAAACAGCATATCCGCCGTATTCCCCACCTGTACCGTCTGTTTGTTGATCTCCAGGTGGAACGGCAGGTGTTGAATATCACCTCCCAGCTCTTCCAGGGCGACAAACGTGCCGGTGGCCGCCGAATTGTCGAACGCTTTACTGATCTCCCACGGCATCCCTTCGGCACGCAGGCGGTTTTGCAGGTCGCGTGCGGTGAAGTCGATACCAACCGTCACCTCGCTGTAGTAGCGGTGGGCGAAACGTTCGGCAATATTCTTTCCCAGCCGGTCGATCCGTACGACAATCTCCGTCTCGTAGTGTACCTCCGATGAGAAATCGGGGATGAAAAACGGTTTGCCGTCTTTCAATAACGACGAATCGGCCTTCATAAAGATCGTCGGCTCTGCTAATTCTAACGAATGACGCATCTCTTTATTGTGAGATGTGTAATTCATTCCGACCGCAATGATTTTCATGTTTATTGATTTGAGATATTCATCCGGTTGTACATCACCGCCAGATGGGCGAACATGGATGTGTTCTTTACCACGATGTTTTGGGGGACACGGATACGGAACGGGGTGAAGTTCCAGAGGGCGCGAATGCCCTGTCCCACGGCGATGTCCGCCACTTCCTGCGCCTTGTCCACCGGAACGGTCAGGATACCGATCGTGGCGTTATACTGTTTTTGTTTGTCTTCGAAATCGTCCAGGAGGAACACGGGTACGTCGTTGATCACTTTACCTGCCAGATCGCCGTCGATATCGAATCCCGCGACGATCTCCAATCCGAACCGGTGTAGCCCGGAGTCCTGTATCAGGGCTCCTCCCAGGCTGCCCACCCCGAAGATAACGGCTTTGTGGTTGGCATTGAATCCCAGGAATTGTTCCAGTACGACGATGAGTGTTTCGATCTCATACCCCACCCGTGTCTTACCCGATATATGGATGATTGAAAGGTCTTTGGCCACCTGGCTGGAATCGACATTGATCTCTTTGGCTATCTGGGTGGAAGATACGAACATCTCCCCCCTTCCTTTCAGTAATTTCAGGAAAGCAAGATACCAGGGAAGCCTCCTCAAGGTAGGCTCGGGCACCTTAAAGACTGGTTTGATCACTTCTTCTGTTGCCATTGAAAACGGATTATAGACCTATTGGCTTGTCATTCAACGCGCAAAATTACTACTTTTTTCCTTAATTGCCGGATGATCATCATTTTTACCATCCGGTTATGACTTTTTAGCACCTTGTTTTCCAGCGTAACAGGTAGTCCAGCAGGGTGATGGCCGTCATGGCTTCCACAACGGGGACAGCTCGTGGAAGCACACAGGCATCATGCCGCCCGCGGGCTTTCAGGAGGGTGTCTTCGCCTTCGATGGTAACCGTTTCCTGTTCCATCAGGATGGTGGCGACCGATTTGAAGGCTACCCGGAAATAGATGTCCTGTCCGTTGGAGATGCCTCCCTGGATCCCTCCCGAATGGTTGGTGCGTGTATTGATGCGCCCCTGGTCGTTGAAAAACCGGTCGTTCCGTTCCGATCCGCGATAGCGGGCGGCATCGAAGCCGTCGCCATATTCAAATCCTTTGGTGGCGTTGATGGATAACATGGCATGGGCAAGGGCGGCGTGCAACTTGTCGAATACCGGTTCACCCAATCCCACCGGTACACCTTTGGCGACGCAGGTGATCACCCCGCCGATCGTATCCCCTTTCCCTTTCACTTCGGCGATCAGAGCCGCCATTTCAGCTGCCTTGGCTGTGTCCGGACAACGTACGTCGTTCGTTTCCGTCAGGGAAAGGTCGTATTTCCGGTAGGATTGTTCGAGGCAGATGGAACCCACCTGTGAGGTGTATGCCTGTATCTCCACCCCATGCCCGCGCAGCGCCAGTTTGGCGAACGCACCGGCAACCACCCGTGCGATCGTCTCACGGGCGGACGACCGTCCGCCGCCGTTCGGATCGCGCAGGCCGTATTTCATCTGGTAGGTGTAGTCGGCATGCGAGGGACGGTACTTCCGTTTCATCTCCTCGTAGTCGGAAGAGTGTTGGTTTTTGTTCCACACGATGAAGCCAATGGGCGTGCCGGTTGTTTTCCCTTCATAGATACCTGAGAGGAATTGCACTTCGTCGTCTTCTTTCCGGGGAGTGGTGAGCCGTGACTGTCCCGGCCGGCGCCGGTTAAGCTCACCCTGGATAAAATCCATATCCACATCGATCCCCGGCGGACAGCCATCAATCACGCCGCCGATACCCGGTCCGTGTGATTCGCCGAACGACGTCAACCGGAAGATAGTCCCAAATGTATTACCCATTGTGTGCGAGGCTCGTTATTGGCAACCGCCGCAGCCGCAGCCGCCGTTTTGTGAAGGCTCTCCGCAACCGCCGCCGCAGTCCCCGCAGCCGCAACCGCCGGCAGGGGTTGTCAGCGCGGCGATCTCCTGGGGAGTGGCCTCGTGTACATCGGCTACCTGTCCGCTGAAGTGCAGTGTCTCACCGGCCAGGGGGTGGTTGAAGTCCATCACCACGATATCCCCTTTGATTTCCAGCACCGAACCGTTGAGGCGGTTACCGTTGGCATCCATCATCGGGACGGTAGCGCCTTCGAAGATCATCTCGGCGTTGAATTTACCCTCTACCTCGAACATGCTTTTTTCCAGTTCCAGCACATGCTCATCCACATATTCGCCATAGGCGTCTGCGGCGGCAAGGGTGAAATCAAACGATTCGCCGGCCTGCAAGCCTTTCAGCGCTTCTTCAAAAGCCGGGAGCATCATGCCGATACCATAGATAAACTTCAACGGTTGTTCGGGAGTAGCCTGCTCCATCAGTTCGCGGTCATCGCCTTCTCCTACGTTCAGGTCATAGGTCACCGCAACGTATTTGTTTTGTGAAATTCTCATTGTTTTATCTGTTTATATATAAATATGAATTGCAAAGGTAGCATTATTTTTTCTGAATCGCCTTTTTCAGCGCGTTCAATGCCTGTTCAAGTACGGAACGCGGGCAACCGGCGTTCAGGCGCATAAAGCCTTCGCCGCCCGGACCGAATATGCTCCCGTCGTTCAAGGCCAGTCCGGCTTTTTCGACAAACAGCTTCACCAGTTCCTCTTGCGGCAGTTTCAGTTTCCGGCAATCCAGCCACACCAGGAATGAGGCTTGGGGCGGATAAACGGTGATCGGCGGAAGGAACATGCTGATAAACGTTTCCACAAACCGTACGTTTTCCATCACATACATCCGCATCTGTTGCAACCATTCGGCGCCATAGGTATAAGCGGCGGTGGTAGCTTCGTAGGCGAAGATCGTTCCGGTATTCAGCTCCCTTGCCTCGAGGAACGCATAGAACCGTTCGCGCAGGCCGGGATCCGGCACGATGGCGTAGGAAGTGACGATACCGGCGATATTAAAGGTCTTGCTCGGCGCCATGAACGTGATGCTGCATGCCGCCGCCGCCGAAACGGTGGCAAACGGATAATGTTTGCATTGCGGGAAGGCCATCTCGGAATGGATCTCGTCGGAGATCACGAGGATGTGATGCCGCGAACAGATCTCCGCCAGGCGCGCCAGCGTTTCTTTCGGCCAGACGATGCCGGCGGGGTTATGCGGGCTGGCCAGGATCAGCACCTTGCATTGGGGATCGATCACCGCCTCAAGCTGCTCGAAATCCATTTCATACCGCCCGTTCACCCACTGGAGGGGATTATACACCACTTCGCGTTTCATCCCTTCGGGCACCAGCCTGAACGGATGATATACCGGGGGTTGGATAATCACTTTATCGCCCGGTTGGGTGAAGCAGTCGAGCACCATCCCGATCCCTTTCACGATACCGGGGATGTAGGAAAGCCACTCGCGCCGGATCGTCCAATTGTATTTGTAGTTCACCCAGGCGATGATGCTTTCGTAGTAGGCATCCGGTGCGAAGGTATAGCCGAACACCTCGTGTTTGCATCGTTCCTTCAGCGCATCCACGATAAAAGGTGGGGTGCGGAAATCCATATCGGCCACCCAGAGCGGTAGCAGGTCGTCCCGTCCGTAGCGTTCTTGCAGCAGATCCACCTTCACGCAATTCGTTCCCCGGCGTTCGATAACTTCGTCAAAATTGTACAGTTTCATGTCATTCACTTTGGATGGTCGGCAAATATACAAATATGTACGTGAACTGAAAATTTGTTTGACCGGAAATTAAACCTTTCAGGGTTTATACGGTCTATTTTCCCGTAAGGTTTTACTGTTATGAGTTTCCTATAAATTTAAAACGAAGTACGTATGAGAAAGGTTTTAGTAATGTTTTTGATTGTTGCCATCAGTGGTATCTCCGCTTTTGCCCAACAGAATCAGGAAGAAAGAAGACAACGGATGGAGCAGATGAACGAACGCATCGCTACCGATCTGAAACTGGACGACAAGCAGAAAGCTGAATTCAAGAAGGTCAACGAAAAGTATCTGAAGAAAATGACCGATGAAATGCAGAATATGCAGGACATGGACCGCGAAGAAAGACGCGCAAAAATGCAGGCTATGAACGATGAACGTAACGCCGACATGAAAAAGATCATGACCGACGAACAGTTCAAACAGTATCAGGAAGCCCTGCAGGCGCAACGCCGCAATTTCGGAGGCGGACGAAACTGATTCATCTCGCATTTACACCTGAAAGAGGATCTGTCAAAACGACGCATCCTCTTTTTTCTTTCCGCCGACGCGGCGATTCGCCGGGTTTCCATCTAAATGGGACAAAAGGTCACTGCCCCTTTCCCACCAGATGCCCGCCACCGTGGAAATTGTTACGGACGACCTCCGCCTGATCGGACGCTTTTTCCTGCCGTTGAAGAAAGTGTTCAGGGAAGGGATATGAATAACGAAGGATCTACCCCTATACACGGAGTTTGGGGAAAACTGCTTCCACCTTCCACTAAGGGGTGTTATCATGCAGGCTTACACTATGTTAGATAGTGGAAGGGGGGGTGCGTTTTTCCTTCCACTTTCCTTCCACCCTCCTTCCACTGTGTGGTAGTTGTTCCGGCAATCTCGTAGGGTGTCCCATTTCGAAATGGTACACCCTGCATTCCTATCCGCGTGCAGACGTTGATCCATCTGCATGTAGATGTTGTGCCGGCAAAGGGGGAAAACAACCATAGGTAGATGATCTGACAATCATAGGTAGATGTTTGAACTGCCATAGGTAGATGATCTGACAATCATAGGTAGAAGTGTTGAGCTTTGCGACACATTGAAAAACAAAAAAAGATGTCAACATTTCAATCTTCGTCCGGATGTTGTGCAGTCAAGATCCGGATGTTGTGCGGACAACGTCTGGATGTTGTCAGCACAACATCCAGACGAAGATTGATCAACATCTACACGCAGATTGAAATGCCGGGTGTACCATTTCGAAATGGGACAGCATACGAGATTGCCGGAGCAACGACCACACAGTGGAAGGAGGGTGGAAGGAAAGTGGAAGGAAAAACGCACCTCCCTTCCACTATCTAACATCGTGTAAGCCTGCATGATAACACCCCTTAGTGGAAGGTGGAAGCAGTTTCCCCCAAACTCCGTGTAATACGTCATTCCAACCTTCGTGGCACCGTGGCAGATGTTTTGCAAAAATAAACTTCGTGTAGGGATAAAATCCCTGTGACCGGGTATTAATCTATTCCTCCTTTTGCCAGGGGATGGCGCCGGATAACCGGATATGGTTCATCTGGCTGCGGAACAGGGGCTCAAAGATGGCTTTGAATGTGTTCCGGTCTAACGGGGATGCTTCGGTCGGGTCTTCAGCGATGTTGAAGAGTTGGACCGGTTCCCAGGGGCGGTTCTGCACGATTTTGTAATCGCCTTTGCGGGTGGCGTAATAGATCATGCCGCCGTATTGCATATTCCCTTCGCGACGCATCCAGTGGACGGTGCGGTCGTTGGTCGTCTGCGGTTGTCCCAGCAGGGTGGGCAGGATGCTGATCCCGTCAACCGGATGGTTGTATCGTGCGCCGGCAATCTCACACAAGGTAGGGAAGAGATCGGAAAGCATGGCGAAGTTGTCCGTTTCCGAACCTGCTTTGATCTTGTTTTTCCAATACATCCCACCTGCCACACGGATCCCTCCTTCATACATATCCTGTTTAGCGCCCCGGTACATCCCGTTGTTGGCGCCGGCATCGGCCTGTCCGCCATTATCGGACGTGAAGATGATCAGGGTATTGTCCAGTTGCCCGTTTTTCCGCAACGCTTCCCATACCCGTCCCACACCGGCATCCAACTGTTCGATCAGGGCTACGAGGCGGGCGCGTTTCTCTGTGATGCCCGGCTCACGTGCCTTTACGCGTTCGATCCATTCGGTCGGTGGCTGGACAGGGGTATGCGGGGCGTTGTAGGCAAGGTAGAGGAAGAAAGGGGCATCCCTCTTTTTCTGTTCGTTGAGGTAGGATACCGCCCAGTCGGTGAACAGTTCGGTGGCATGTCCCTGCGGGTCGATCACCTCGTTGTTCAGGCGCATATAGTTGTTTCCCCAGCGGCGATGGGTATAATAGTCGTCCATCATATCCCCCAGGAAGCCCTTGAAATAATCAAAACCTTTCTCGTTCGGTGTGTTGGGCGACTCAAGTCCCAGGTGCCATTTCCCTACCATGCCCGCCTGGTAACCCGCCGATTTCAATACCTGGGGAAGCAGGATGGCGTCGGGCGACAAATAGCCCCAACTATCGTCCGGATGTGTCCGTATCACACCGGGCACCCCCACCATGTCCGGATATTTACCGGTAAGCAGCGCCGCGCGGCTGGGAGATGAAACGGGACAGTTGGCATGGAAATTGGTGAACCGCACGCCCTGTTCCATCAGGTTGTCTATATGGGGTGTCCGAATATCCGTCCCTCCCTGGCAGGACAGATCTCCGTATCCAAGGTCGTCCACCAGGATGCAGAGGATGTTGGGGCGATCAGCCATTTGCGCCGATCCCACGGCCGACAGCAGTAAACCCGCCGAGCAAAGGGGGGTGATGCGTTTGATTGTTCTCATATGCAATGATTAGGTATGAAAGAATGATACATTTAATTTCGCAGGTCGCATACAGATGGCTTGATCGTCATGGCTCTTTGATGGTTATTGGCTAACCGGATGAGCTCCTCTACGATCTCAGGATAGTTCGCCGCCTGGTTTACCTTTTCGGAAATATCCGTTTCCAGGTTGTACAAGAGCGGTTCTGTAGGGCGCTCGATCTTTACGGCGGATGTGTACTGGTTGTAAACCGTCTTAAAGTAATACTTCCAGGAGCCTTTGCGGACAGCCATTAACTCACTTCCCCACCAATAGAACATCTCGTCCCTTGCCGAACCCTTTTCTTCTGCCAGCATGGGGAGTTGGTTGACCCCGTCGAACGTGATATCCGCTGGTAAACGGATACCTGCCATCGCCAGGAATGTTGGAAAAAGGTCCATGCTGGCCATGATCTCGTTGTTGATGGATGGACGAATCGTTCCGGGCATACGTATGATGGCCGGAACCCGGAAGCCTCCTTCCCACCAGGTACCTTTACCGTCTTTCAACGGACCTGCCGATCCGCCGTTCGCTTCCATGACCAGCCAAGGCCCGTTGTCACTGGTGAAGACCACAACTGTGTTTTCATCAAGCTGATGTGATTTCAACGCCTTCAGTACTTCCCCTACACTCCAGTCGATCTCTTCCACCACATCTCCATACAATCCTCGTTTGCTTGTCCCTTCAAAACGGGCGTTAGTATATAAAGGAATATGGGGAAATGTATGGGCGAAATACAAGAAGAACGGTTGATCTGCGTGTTCATGAATAAAACGGACAGCATATTCCGTATAGCGCCGGGTAAGTTCACCCTGGTCGGGCTCTGATTCGATTGGCTTATTTCCGAGGATCAAGGGGGTCGGCGGATAGGTCTGTGCATGCTTGCCTTTGTTTTGCGACGGGCTCATATCATTCGAATAAGGAATGCCGAAGTATTCATCGAAGCCATGATCCGTAGGAAGGTAAGGCGAAAAGGCGCCAAGATGCCATTTTCCGACACAGCCGGTGGCATAGCCGTTTTGTTGCAATACACGGGCAATTGTCACCTCGTCTTGTCCCAATCCCGCTTTGGAATCAGGGAAAAGGACGCCGGATGTATCGCCGTACATCCCGTTTCGTACCGGTAACCGGCCAGTCAGCAGAGCGCTTCTGCTGGGTGTTGATATTGCCGCGCCAACGTAGAATTGGGTCATCTTCATGCCTTCGCATGCCATATTGTCAATATGGGGGGTTCGAATGGTCGGATTGCCATAACAACCTATATCCCCATATCCCAGGTCATCGCAGAAAATAATGACAAAGTTCGGCCTTTTTTCGACCTTGTCGGATGCTTGTGCATGCATACCATTGACCAGTAGTGAACCGGATAAAATAGACAATGCTTGGATCGTTTTCATAGATCTGTCATATTAATGAAGTGTTTCTTATGTGAAGCTTTGCATAGAAGCAGGCTATAAACACGAACAATATTACACATATTATTTTACTTATAGCCTGCTGTTTAAGAGATAATCCGCTTACCAACCCGGATTCTGTTCCAGTTTGCTGTTCAAGGATAATTCACTGTTAGGGATAGGCAACAGATCATAATATGCCAGGTATCCGTTGGGGAATTTCCGTTCGATCACATTTCTGTTGTGATCATAGATATTCACCGGGTAGATCTCTTTCCCTATTTTCCACCGTTTGATATCCATCCAGTACAATCCTTCCAGGGCAAATTCAATCCGTCTTTCATGCCGTAGTTTGACCCGGGCTTCTTCACGGGAAAGAGTTGAAGGCAATGGAGTGATCTTTACATCTTCCCGCTCGGTGCGAATACGATTTATCAAAGCAATAGCAGTTGGAATATCACCGTTCGTTTCGATAATGGCTTCCGCTTTGGAGAGTAATACATCGGCATATCGGATGATGATGTTATTGATGTATGACTGACCGGAAGTAGGCAGATTTGCCATTGATTGGACACGGTATTTGCGGCAAGACAAATGACGGAGAGGATTTCCCGGATGATTGAACGCACCGCCCGGATACAAATAATTAGGAAACTGATGATCCAGTATATAGGATCCGGGAAGAACAACGGTGAAGGCTAAACGCGGGTCTTTACCTTCCCAGGTGGAAGGATCATTCGGATTGAAGGGTACAGTGGGTGATCCGTCTGTCTTTTCATACGCATTGACGAGATCCTCAGTAGGTACATAGCGGCTGCCACGTGTCCAACTACCTGTCCCGGTACCACAATACTGGTCGTGCAGCGTACCTTGTGAATTTTCACCCTGAATATACTGGATATCAAATAACACTTCTTCGTTATTCTCCTTTTCTTCACTGAATAATCCGGCATAACTGGGAAATAGCCTGTATTTCCCCAATGCATCGATTTCATCAGCAATTTGAATGACCTCCTGGTATTTACCCTGATAGAGATAAGCGCGCATTTTTAATCCCAGGGCTGATCCTTTGGTGGCTCGTCCCACTTCCGGGGCTTCTGCTTTCAGACTGCTTATGGCGAGATCATAATCAGAGATGGCCTGTGCCCAGGTGGCTTCTGCCGAAGCGCGGGGTAGATTACGCGCTTCTTCGGTTGTCATAGACATTGGCACGATCGGTACTCCTCCATAGGATTCCACCAAAGTGGCATAAGCCAGCCCCCTGAGTAGATAGGTTTCTCCTGTATAGATTTTTTTAATTTCATCTGTCAACTCCACCTCCTCAATGGCCTGAAGCAGGTAATTGGCGCGCGAAATAATGGAATAGCATCGTGTCCACCTGAACGTAACAATACCGCCGTCGCCGGAAGAGAGTGTGCCATTACCTACTTTGGGTATCGGGTTCTCGGCGCCCCAATTAAACGCATTGGGTGTGGCGCCATCCAGGACACCGAAACCAAATAACCCCTGGTCGTAAATAGAGTTTTCACGCAGGTTGGCATATACGCCGTTCAATAATAACTTGATGTCGTTTTCTGTCTTTGGGAATATCGCCGATGTGATTTTATCTTCAGGGGTGAAGTCCAGAAAACTATTGATGCAACTGCTGCCGGTTAAGCATAAGCCAACGAGCAGGATGTATGTAACGTTTTTCATATACATGTTTAAAAAGTAAGATTAATACCAATGGAGAAAATCCGTGCAGTAGGATAAAGGCTGTCGCCGCTTCCGTTTGATGTTCTCTCGGGGTCAAAGCCTTCATATCCCTTTTGCATCATGAGAGTGAATACGTTTTGTGCATTTGCATACACATAGACGTTTTCTATTTTCTGTTTGGAAAGGAGTGCACGTGGAAGCATGTATCCCAACTGCACATTCTTGAGTTTCAGGAAATCGGCACGGTGTACCCAGAAGGAGTTTTCGGAGTTCTCCCAGGTAGAGTTGAATTTCAGGCTGGGTATGTTTGTTCCCGTGTTCTCCGGTGTCCAGGCATCTCTCCATTTGGATGTGATTGTTTGGCGTTCGTAGTCCATGATGGTATATGTATTCTGTGTGTATAAGTGTGCACCGGCAATTCCCTGGAACAACAGACTCAGGTCGAAGTTCTTGTATTTGAAATTGGTCGTCAGTCCATAAGTTACTTTGGGTACGGTATTGCCAAGTTCCTGCTTGTCTTCATATCCTAATTTGCCATCCTGGTTCTTATCCTCAAACTTCAGGTATCCGGCTTTCGGTTTAAAACCGTTCGCGTGCATGTGTGAAGTCGCTTCATCATCTGTCTGGTAGATGCCTGTCACTTTGTATCCATACAACGTCTGGTAGGAGTACCCTTCGCGGATGAGATATAATTGATCCGGTGACTTGCCTCCCCTGAACTTGGTGACTTCGTTGTTTACGTAGGTAAAGTTCAGGCTGACATCATATCCGAATTGGTCAGGATCTGCGGTCTTATTCCCGTAGTTGACGGTTAAATCGATCCCCTTGTTCACCATGGCGCCAACGTTTTCATAAGGCGCGGATATTCCACCTAAGGTTAGTGGGATGGGTAACTGGACGATGATATCGGTGGTCTTTTTGTGGAAATAATCCAATTCAAGATTGAGTTTGTTGGACAACAATCCGATGTCGGCACCGATATCCAGTGTGGTCGTTGTTTCCCAGGTAATGTTTTCGTCAACCATCGCTGTCACTGCGGCGCCAGGCGAAAAGGCACCATTGTAGCTGTAGCTTAGTCCGTTGTTCTGCGTAATGACGGTCAGGTATGGCCAGTATCCGGCAATGCTTTGATTGCCCAATTGTCCCCAGGATGCCCGTAGCTTTAAGTTTGAAAACAGATTCAGGTCTCTGATGAATTTTTCTTCCCCGATACGCCAACCGGCAGAAAACCCCGGAAAATACCCCCATCGGTTATTCTCGCTGAAGCGCGATGAGGCGTCGGCTCTCAAGTTGGCTTCCAGCAGATATTTTTGTTGAAAGGCATAATTGATACGTCCGAAATACGAAAACATACGCAACCCTTCCATATTACCATTACCCTGGATTCCGGATGTGCCTGCATCCACCTGGGTTAAGCCGGGCTTGGGGGGTTCGGAACGTCTGGATCGAACGCTTCTTACGGTAAAATCTTCCAACTGAAGACCGGCAATTGCGGATAAGTCATGTACCTCATTCAGTGTTTTAGTGTAACTCAGGGTTGAATACAGGTTGTTGTTCATGGATGTACTTTGTTGCCTGATCATCTCCAGCCCCTCCCGGTTGTAGTTCTTGGTGATCGTTTCTTTGCCCGAATCGGTATAGCCGAACAACGGTTCGTTATACCTGTCGAGCAATTGCCAGTTCCCGTTTGACGACCAGGTGGCCTTAAAAATCAGGTCTTTCGTTAGATCAAACTGGATAAAGACATTGGCCGATAAAAAATCGGTGGTGGTTCGCCGTTGACCGTTTGATGCGTCTATCAATGGATTGCGATTGTCGTACAGGCAGGTGCCCTGGTCGTTGATCGCTTCCGAAGAACCGAAGCGTCCGTCGCGTGTGCGGGCCGCGATAAAAGGGGTTGCTTCCCTCAACGTTTCAAAGGCGCGGCCAAGATCATAAGGCTCATCAGCGATGCGTCTCATGTAATTGAAGCGTCCACCCACTTTCAACCAGTTGTTTATATCGTATTCCATATTGGCGCGGATACTGTAACGATATGAATTGGAATTTGGGACCATTCCATCCTGATTCAGGTAATTGATGGAAAGGTAGGAGGAACTTTTCTGTGTTCCACCCTTGATGGATAAGTTTCCTTCATACATCAGTGAGGGCTCGAACATGATGTCAAACCAATCTGTGTTTGGGTATGTGTAAGGATCGGTGCCCTCTTTGAATGCATTGACCAGATAATCCGGATATATGGGACTTTTCCCTTCATTCGTATATGCCTTGTTGGACATTGTCATGGATTCCGCACTGTTATTGATGAGGTCGTATTTTCTCCCTAACGATTGTACACCGAGGTAAGAGGAGAAGTTGACCTGTGTCTTTTCTTCACGGTTTCCCATTTTAGTGGTGACAAGGATGACGCCATTGGCGGCTTTCGATCCGTATATGGCGGCACTTGCGGCATCTTTCAATACGCTGACGCTTTCGATATCGTTTGGATTGATCTGGTCGAATCCGCCTTCCACTCCGTCGATAATGACCAGTGGATTGGAATTGTTCAATGTTCCCCATCCGCGGATACGGAGCTGGGCGCCATCTTCTCCCGGTTTACCGGAGTTTTGGCTTACCCACAAACCGGCAACCTTACCGGCCAATGCCTGTGATGCATTGGTGATGGGGCGGTTCTCCAGTTCCTGGCCGAATTTCACGGAGGAGACCGCACCTGTCAGGTTTACTTTCTTTTGGGTGCCATAACCTACCACCACCACTTCATCCAAAGCCTGCGTATCTTCTTTCAATATGATTCGGAAATCATCTTTATCGCGGGTGGATATTTCCTGCGGCAGGTAACCGATGTATCTGATTTCCAGGACGGCATTCTCCTGGACGGTCAATGTGAAATGGCCATCCAAGTCGGTGATATTCCCGTTTGTTGTTCCTTTTTCCAGGATGTTGGCTCCGATTATTGCTTCACCGGTATGGTCGGTAACCGTACCTGTGATCGCTTTGGCTTGCCGGCCAACGGTGTTCCCTTTTGTAATAATAATATGTTTGTCCTGGAAACGGATGGATAATTCCGGATTTGCAAGTAGCTGTTCCAGAATGCCTTTAACTTCTCCTTCTTCGGAAAGAGAAGGCAGAATCCTGGAGACGTCCAATTCATCCGACTGAAATCGATAGACAATCCGGTCTGTTGTTCAATTTGCCGGAATACAGCCTTTAACGTCATGTTGTGTCCTGTCAGGCGAATTTTCTGCTGTTGGGCTTGTCCGGCTATACAGAAAAGGAGTAAGATGCTTACTATGATCATCCGCCCCGACTTTTTATTGCCTGTCGGGTCTATTGGGAAGGTTAATTTCATATATTTGTATGCTTTAAGTTGAAAACTTGTTGATAATAAATTTGTACACTTGTTGTTGTTTGTTATGATCAGATTTCAAACGCCGGGAAGAGAAATTTTGCAGGTTGATCTTCCCGGTTTCTTTTTTCCATGTGGAGTCCTCCTTTCTCTTTAGTGGATGATTATTACAGTATTGTTTATTTTGTACCTGATACCGACTAACTGAGAAAGGATATTCATGACTTCTCCGATAGGCTCATTGGGTGCAAATTTGATGTTGTATTTGTGGTTTTCGTATCGTTGCGCATCATAATAGATGGAAACATTATACCTCCTCTCGATGGCTGTGATCAATTCCCGGAAAGAAGCATTCTCAAAAATGAGATATCCTTTTCTTTCCATCTTATACAAGTCGAGGTCGATCGCATGGATCTGTACCGTATGGTTGAGATTTGAGTAAACCAATTGTTCACCGGGGCGCAGGATGGATGTTTTGGATGAGTCGTCTTTAATAGCGACACTAATACTTCCTCTTTCAAGTGTGGCAGATACTTCCGTATCATTCGGATAGGATTTAACGGTAAATAAGGTACCCAATACCTCCACCTGGATGTGGGATGTTTTGACAAAAAACGGTTTTTTTGTATGGGGTATTACGTTAAATGTGGCTTCGCCGGAGAGGAATACGGAACGGTCTTTGCCTGAAAACTCCCGGGGATAAACAAGCAAAGATCCGGCATTCAGCCATACGCCAGATCCATCGGATAACTCCATATATTGGCTTTCTCCCTGTGGGATGTAGCGTTCGACCAGATCGGGAAAACGGGTGGATTCCTGTTTTTTTACCAACCAATAGGCGGAGGTTCCGGAGAGAATGACCGCCAGGACAATCGCTGCGGCATATCTGATCCATTTATGATTGAAAGAAGGAAAAGCAGGTTGGAATACTGCAATTTGTTTCCGGAGGTGTTTCCAGTCCGTGTGGGTTTGATCGGTAGAGATCGCAGGGCTATTGTCCCATAAACTTTTCAGAATAATCTCTTTTTCACCTTTTGCATCATCTGCTATCAGCCACTGACCGAATAGCCGTTGGGTATTGTCCGGAAAACGTTTCCCAAAAAAGGAGGATATGATTCTTTTGATGATCTCTGATTGCATGTCTTTGCTGCTGTTTGTATAGTGAGTAAGTGTACTCATGCTTTACACACAGTCAGTAAGCAATTATTTACAGAAAAAAGCAAAGATAGAATAGGACTTTACGCAAATCAGATAAGGCAGCGGAAAGGTGGTTCTCCACTGTTCGGCGGTTTATTTGTAGTTGTTGGGCGATTTCTTCATTCGTGAGGCCATCATACCTGCTCATACGGAAGATGCGTTGCCTTTGTGGCGGCATATTGCGAACGATGGTTTCGATATATTCCTGAAGGTCTTTTAAAAAAATTTCTTCTTCAAGTGAAGTGGACTCGGTTAATTGGATAATTTGTTCGATCGTGTATTTTTCATGTACAAGTAGCCGGTCAAAGTGATTGTAAATATTATAGCGTGCAATCTGGAAGAGGTAAGCGGAAAACGAACGGACGTTTTTTAACTTGTTGCGGTTTATCCACAAGGAAAGGAATATCTCCTGCGCCATATCCCTGCTTGATTCTTCATCATGAAGGAAGCCTTTCAGGAAGAAGATAAGTTTGGGTTGGTATGTAAGAAATAGTTGTTCAAACGCTTGTATGTTGTCCGAGGCGATAGCCTGAAGATACATCTTCTCATCCATACATTGAGAATGCCACTTAAGAGAAAAATAAAAAAGGGGATGTCATCAGTGTGCTAATGGTGGACTTTTGACACCCCCCTCGTTTGTATTATAATGTCTTCAGTGTCAGGTTGCGCCAACGCACTTTGATGCCGCCGCCGTCGTGGATCTGGAGAGCGATGCGGCCTTGGGCGGCACCGATCTTGTCGTCGCTGAAGTTCACCATTTCTTCGCCGTTGAGCCAGGTGGTGACGTTGTTGCCCAGTACTTTGATACGCAGGGTGTTCCAGTCTTTTTCCTTCAGGATGGATTCTTTTTCTTCCGGGATCTGTACCAGCCAGTCGCGGCCATAGGATTCATAGATACCGCCGGTGTCGTGTCCTTTCGGCGCCACTTCCACCTGCCAGCCGTTTACTTTCACCCCTTCTTCGATGAAGGAGCGGATGAATACGCCGGAGTTACCGTCGGCTTCCTGCTTGAATTCAACTGTCAGGTCGAAGTCGTCATAGTATTCGCGGGTCGCCAGGTAGCCATATTGTTTATCGGGGCCACTCTCGCAGACAAGCAGGCCGTCTTGCACATACCATTGTTCCGTGCCGTATGCTTCCCAGCCGGTCAGATCTGTTCCGTTGAAAAGGGTTACTTCTTTGGTCTTGCGCGGAAGTTCTTTCACCTTGATATTGCGGAAAGACGCCGGATAGCCGTGATCCTGCAGGCAGAATACCCCTTTGTGCGCCAGTCCGTATTCCGGGGCGTTGTTCCATTTTCCGCTGTTCTTACGGGCATACCAGTCGTCGGTCCAGGCTTCGTATTCAATGGTTTTAACCCCGTTCATCCAGAACTCCACGTGTCCGTTGTCAAATACGATTTTGGACGTGTTCCATTCGCCGGCGGGATTCACCTTCACCTGTGTGAGGTCGGGCAAATACATGGCATAGTCGGCACCTAAGTTCTGCCACGGTTCGAGCGGGCTGGCAAAACCGATGTTGTCGATCAACTGGTATTCCGGTCCCGTTACATAGGGGACAGCATATTGGGGACGTTCTACCACATGGAAGAGCATGCCGCTGTTGCCGCCTTCCGACAGTTTCCAGTCCCAGGAGATGATAAAGTTCTCATACTGTTTGTCTGTTACGATATAGCCGCTGCCGTCGCTGCCTTCGCCTTTAGCCTGGATGCATCCGTCAACCACATGCCAGGGCTGTGTGAGTGCGGTGCCGTTGTAATCTTTCCACCCATTGAGTGTTTGTCCGTCAAACAGAAGCGCCCAGCCGTCGGCGGCCTCTTCCGGTGTTAATGTGTTTTGCTTCGTACCGTCGCACGCCGTCAGTCCTACGAGTGAAGCGCCTGCCAGCAATATGGCAGAAAATGCTGTTTTTTTCATTCCCCGATTCATTTTTTGATTAGTATTCAGATAAAACTCTCATCCTGCAAAGATATAAAAAGTCCATCTCCTGCAGCAAAAAGGCTCATATATAATTAGTTCCGTGCTTACATCCGTTCGGGAACTTCGATACCGAGCAGCGACATGCCCGCTTTCACCACGTTGGCGATATTGGCCGACAGGATCAGGCGGAAGTGTTGCAGCACGGTGTTTTCTTCCCGGAGGATGGAGAAGTCGTGGTAGAACTGGTTGTACTCCTTCACCAGGTCGTAGATGTAGTTGGCTACCAGTGCCGGGCTGCATTCGGTACCGGCTTCCCGTACCACTCCGGCGAAGTTGGAAAGGAGCTGGATCAGGTTCTCTTCTTTTTCGGAGAGGGTAAAATCGAGGGGCAGTGCTGTGGGCAACACGATTCCCTGCGCCTCCGCTTTCCGTAATACCGAACGGATACGGGCGTAGGTGTATTGGATAAACGGGCCTGTGTTGCCGTTGAAGTCGATCGACTCTTTCGGGTTGAACGTCATATTCTTCCGGGGATCTACTTTCAGGATGAAGTATTTCAGGGAACCCAGTCCGACCACGCGGGAGATATCCTGCGCCTCTTCAGGAGTCATCTCGTCCAGCTTACCCAGTTCGAGAGATATTTCGTGGGCGGTACGGATCATTTCATCCATCAGGTCGTCTGCATCCACCACGGTTCCTTCGCGGCTTTTCATCTTCCCTTCGGGGAGTTCCACCATGCCATAGGAGAAGTGGGTCAACCCTTTGCCGAAGCCGAAGCCCAGCTTGTCGAGAAGGATGGATAATACCTGGAAATGGTAGTTCTGCTCATTCCCTACGACATAGATCATCTGATCGATCGGGTAATCGTCGAAACGGAGTTTGGCCGTACCGATGTCTTGCGTCATATAGACGGAGGTGCCGTCGGCGCGGAGCAACAGCTTTTCATCCAGCCCGTCGGCGGTGAGGTCGGCCCATACGGATCCGTCTTCGCGGGCATAAAAGACGCCTTCGCCTACACCCCGCAATACTTCGTTCTTTCCTTCCAGGTAGGTTTCCGATTCATAATAGATCTTATCGAAATCGACGCCCATCCGCTTGTATGTTTCCGCAAAGCCGGCATAAACCCAGCTATTCATCGTTTCCCAGAGGGAACGTATTTCCTTGTCGCCCGCCTCCCATTGGCGGAGCATTTCGCGCGCTTCGCCCATGAGGACGGATTGGGCTTCGGCGGCTTCCCTGGAAAGACCGACAGCTTCCAGTTCTTTCAACTCCTGTTTGTAGTGCTTGTCGAACAACACGTAGAAGTCGCCGATGAGGTGATCCCCCTTCTTCCCCGCTTTCTCCGGTGTGATGCCTTCGCCCCATTTTTGCCAGGCGAGCATGGATTTGCAGATATGGATGCCGCGGTCGTTTACTATATTCGTTTTCACCACCTTGTATCCGTTAGCTTTCATGATCTCAGCCAGGCTGAAACCTAAGAGGTTGTTCCGGACATGTCCCAGATGGAGGGGTTTGTTGGTGTTGGGGGATGAATACTCGATCATGACCAGTTTGGCGTCGTCGGTGACGGGCACCAGTCCGTACGACGGTTGGGCGTGGATGTCATTCAGCAGTTGGATCCAGCAGTTGGCTGACACGGTCAGGTTGAGGAATCCCTTGATCACATTGAAGGCGGCGACGGACGATTCGTGTGCCTGCAGGTATTCCCCGATTTCGTGCGCCGTTTGTTCGGGCGACTTTTTCGATTGCCGCAGGAAAGGGAAAACAACGAGGGTGAGGTGTCCCGTGAACTCTTTTTTTGTTTTTTGTAACTGGATCTGATCGGCTGTCACCTCCGCGTTATACAGCTCTTTGATGCAACTGCGGATGGAGCCGGTGATTTGTTGTTCGATACTGGCCATGGATATATATCTTCGTATTTTGGCGGCAAAGGTAACAAAAAAATAAGGTTGCTTACGGAAGCAACCTTATTTAAAAATAGGCAATATCTCCTATTATTTTACAATTTCGTTCAGTTCAGAACCAGCTTTAAATTTAACTGATTTGCGAGCCGGAATAGAAATAGTAGCTTTCGTTTTCGGATTGACACCCTTACGAGCCGCTTTTTCAGATACAGAGAAAGATCCAAAACCAAGCAGAGCAACCTTGCCGCCTGTTTTCAATTCGTTAGAAACCGTTTCTACAAATGCATCTACTGCTTTTTTTGCATCTACTTTGCTCAAGCCGGCCTTTTCGGCAACTGCGCTGATGAATTCTGTTTTGTTCATGATAGATTACTGTTGATATTATTAATACATTTTAACACTTCTAATTGATTCGAAAGTTGGCATCAAATGTAGCTTTATTTTAATAGGTTGCCAAAAAAAGCGACATTTTTTTTAGCGGAAAGGGTGATTTAGGCTAAAAAGGAGGCAAAACAATGCAAATTATAGTACCTTTGCTACAAAAATGCGCTTTATATGATGAATCAAGGCAATCAGGGATTTCTCAACAGTATCCCGCCGGTGACGAAAAATCTGATCATAATCAATATACTTTTCTGGATTGCATCCATTGTGTTACCAAGGGCAGGTATCGACCTGGTCAGTTGGCTGGGGCTGCATTTCCCGGGAGCGAAAGACTTCCAGCCCTACCAGCTTATTTCATACATGTTCATGCATGATACGCGCTCATTCGGGCATGTATTCTTTAATATGTTCGCCGTGTATATGTTCGGGCGGGTGTTGGAAAATGTGTGGGGAGCGAAACGTTTTCTGATCTATTACATGGTGACGGGTATCGGCGCCGGGCTGATACAGGAACTGACCTGGCTGTACGACATCCATTCGTTTGCTTCCGAACACGGTTATACCGTGATGGGAGTGATCCGGAATGATCCTACGCTGAATAATATGATCACTGTCGGCGCTTCGGGTTCCGTATTCGGGATCCTGCTGGCTTTTGGTATGCTCTTCCCCAATGTGCCGTTGTATATCATGTTTGTTCCGGTGCCGGTCAAAGCCAAATATTTTGTGGTCGGCTACGGCCTGATCGAGTTAATCTTGGGTGTTGCCGATTTCAGCGGTGATTCAGTGGCTCACTTCGCCCACCTGGGAGGAATGTTGTTCGGATTCTTTATGATCCGGTTTTGGAAGAAGAAAGACGCAGATCATGGACGCTATTTTTACTAATCTCAAACGTACCTTTCAGGCCGGGTCTATCCTGGCCAAGTTTATGTATATCAATGTCGGGTTGTTTGTGTTGATCCGGCTGACGGCAGTGGTGTGCATGCTGTTTAACAGCCATGGGCTGCCGTACCTGCAATACCTCCAGATGCCGGCATCGCCTGAAGTATTCCTGTACCGGCCGTGGACCCTGATCACTTATATGTTCACCCATTATGATTTTCTCCATATCCTGTTCAATATGTTATGGTTGTATTGGTTTGGAGGCATCTTCCTGCAGTTCTTCAATGAACGGCAACTGGGAGGGTTGTATGTGCTGGGCGGGATCGCCGGCGGCTTGCTGTTTATGCTGGCTTACAATGTGTTCCCCTATTTCAGCCAGGCAGCCGATTTCAGTTACCTGATGGGAGCGTCGGCATCGGTAATGGCGATTGTTTTTGCCGTTTCCTTCTACCGGAAGAACTATGAAATCCACTTGCTCCTGATTGGGCGGGTGAAACTGATCTATCTGGCCCTGTTTACCTTTATCCTCGATTTTCTGGCGATCACTTCCGACAATGCCGGCGGGCATATCGCTCATATCGGAGGAGCGTTGCTGGGCATCTGGTTCGCCTCCCGCTATGCTTCGGGCAAAGACCTGACCGCGCCGATGAACCGGATGATCGACTGGTTTGTGAACCTCGGCAAACGGAAACCGAAACCCACCATGCGCGTTACCTACCGGCGTAACGAGACTGATATGGAATACAATGAACGTAAGAATAGAGATACGCAGGCGCTGGATGCCATATTGGACAAACTGAAACGATCGGGATACGACAGCCTTTCGGCGGAGGAGAAAAAAATGTTGTTTGATGCAGGCAAGTAAGATCAGTCTATGAAATCATTGGGAATATTATTGAGCAGCCTGTTGATGCTGGGGAATATCGTCCTCGCCCTGTTGATGGTGGCTGCAGCCTATACTCATCTTATTTCACCGGAAAAAAGCGTGATGGCGGCTTATATCGGATTGGCATTTCCTGTGTTTTTCGCAGGAAATGTGATATTCCTGTTCTGCTGGCTATTTGCTAAGAAATGGAAACAGGCGCTCTTCGTACTGTGTATGTTCCTCCTCTGCGGGAAAACCATTACCCACTATTTCCCCCTGCATGGTGAAACGGATCCGCTTCCCAAGGAACGGATGCTGAAAGTGCTGACATATAATGTGATGAACTTTGCCGGCAAGCGGCATACTCCCCTGTCACCCAACAAAATCGTACAGTATATCGCCGATTCCGGTGCGGATATCGTGTGTCTGCAGGAATATGCCGTGGCCAAGAGGGAGAAAGAACTCAACCGGGAGGTGCTGTTCAAAGCCCTGTCGATGTATCCCTACCGGTCGGTCACCGAACTGAACTCCACCAACTACCGCAGCTCCGGCATTGCCGTTTTCTCCAAATACCCGATCCGTCGCACCCGTGAGATCGATTACAAAAGCCAGTACAACGGATCGGCCGTGTATGAGATCGAGGTGGATGGTAAAACGCTCACCCTGATCAACAACCACCTGGAGTCGTTCCGGCTTACGCAGGAAGATAAGAGCCAGTATTCCAACCTGATCAAAACCATGGATTCGGATATGCTGGAAGGAATCCGCGGTACGTTCCAGCAGAAGCTGGGTCCCTCTTTTGTCAAACGTGCCAAACAGGCCCGTCTGGTGGCGCAAGAGATCAAAGAGGCAAAGGGGGAGTATGTACTTGTCTGCGGCGACTTCAACGACACGCCCAACTCGTACGCCCATTATGCCATACAAGGCGATCTTCGGGACGCTTTCTCCGCTTCAGGATGGGGGATGGGAGTGACGTACAACCAGAATGTGTTCCGTTTCCGCATCGATAATATCCTCTACTCGCCCAATATGGAAGCGTTCAATTGCACCATCGACAAGGTGAAGTATTCAGACCACTATCCGATGTGGTGCTACCTCCAACTGAACTAAGGCTTTACCTCGCTTTCTTGGCCGCTTCGCGGATCTCTTTCAGCAACCCTTCGGCGAAGTAGAGGGTGGCATTGCAGAATAATGCCGGGTTTTTGATCTCGGCGATTGTGTTCCCCTTGCCTTCCTGGGCGATGACTGCTTCGGCCGGCCACGTCTTGTAGCGTTTGTCGTTGTCGGGGTCGTACTGGTAAACAATATCCCTGATCTCCACCGTGTATTGATTATCCAGGCAGGCAATGGCCAGTTTGTATTTCACCAGTGTCTTTTCCTGATCGTTCAGCAGCAGTTCCACTTTGGAGCTGACCAGGATGGTCTGCCGCGTTTTGTTGGAAGACACATTCGAAAGAAAGACATCTTTCCCGTAGGTTTCGGCCGCCCATTTGTTGAGCGCATGGTACAGCTCGGTTTTGCCCGCGCGTATTTCCACTTCCCAGGCATAGCATACTTTGCCGTTCCGCATGGGGGCGCAGGTTTGCTTTCCGTTGCCCTGCGCCATAGCCAGCAGGGGGATCCATAGCAGCATCAGTAATACCGTTTTCTTCATGTTTCTTTATTCTTATTTGATCCGGACTTGTGTTATTTCTCCGATGATTGTTTTGATGGTTCCGTCGGTTGTTTCACCGCCTTTGCGGCATTCCATCAGCAGCCAGGCGTTCCCGTTGCCGGTTTCTTTGCGGAAGGAGAGGGTGAAAACGCTGGCATCCGACAAGGCTTTATAGGCGGCGCTGTGCTCCGGGAGGGACAGTTGGGCTACTGTCTTTCCGAACATCTGGCTGGTGCCTTTCCATTGGATCCCGTCGTAGGCTGTGTCCGGTTGGGAGGGGACAGACAGGCCGACAGTGCTGGCGGGCAGCAGTTCGAGAATCGTTCCCGGTATCTGTGCGGGCGGGATCGATATGTATCCGTCCGGGGTGACGGCAGGTGTTTGCGGAGGATCGGCAGGCGCCGTCTCCCGGGTGGCTGCGGGGGCGGTAGCCGCCAGTACCGGTTGGGGAGCCGCCTGCCTGACCACTTCGGCGAAGGCGTCGAAGGTCGCGTCGGCAAAGTCGATCGTTCCCCGGCGGAACTTGCCGCTGATCCGGTTCATTTTCCCTTTGTGCAACGCGTTTTCATCGGTGATCCATTCTTCGGCGGTGTATTTCTCGGGTTCGTCCTTGTAGGAGACGGGGTATTCATACCGGATGCCATTCAGGGTGAGCAGGCAACGGTTATCATGGCATTCGGCGATGATCCGGTAAGAGATCAGTGTCCGGTCGAGGGCGAATGAGGTGCTGGAGAAAACAATATACTGCCGGCCGGTAAAGGCGAGCTTCCCATCCTCCCGGCTGATGTAAGCGAGGCGGTTGTTTTCATCCACGGCTTTCTTCTCCAACCAGTCCTGGGCGAGGTCGAACAACTGGTCTTTCGTCAGTTGCCCGTTTTCGATGGTGCGGGTGAAAACCACTTTCCCGTTTACGACCGGGACAGCTCCCGCCAGGTAACGGGTATCCTCCTGTGCCTTTGGCTGAAAGCATATCAGCAGGCAGGTAAATAGTAGCAATTGTTTCATGTGTCGATTATTGTCCAGAGCAAAGGTAGCTAAATATGGGCGAATAAACACAGGCTGTGACAAATAAATGCGCGATTAACGTTATGACAATGAAAAAAAGTCTATATTTGCACCCTGTGAAAAAAGCATATAAATAATGTATAAATAAAACGAACGATTCAAATGCAAAACAAAGGATTTGTGAAGGTCTTCGCTGTTCTGCTCACGTTTGTGTGTTTGTTCTACCTGTCATTCTCGTTTGTGACAGCGCATTACAACAACAAAGCCGTTGAGTACGCAGGTGGAGATCCCGTAAAAGAGAGTTTTTATATCGACTCGCTCTCAACACAGAAGGTGTGGTTAGGATACACCCTGAAGCAATGTCGGGAAATGGAAGTTACCTTAGGTCTTGACCTGAAAGGTGGTATGAACGTAGTCCTGGAACTGAATGTTCCGGATGTGGTTCGTTCACTTTCCAACAAAAATCCGGATCCGAACTTCAACAAGGCTCTTGAACTGGCATATGCCCGCCAGGCAACCAGCAACAAGGATTTCATCGACTTATTTGCCGAAGAATACAAAAAGCTGGATCCGGGCGCACGCCTTTCCGCTATTTTCAGCACCTTCGAACTGAAAGAGAAGATTACACCGCAGAGCAGCGATGCCGAGGTGATTGCCGTATTGAAGAGCGAAGCCAAAAGCGCGATTGATAACTCCTTTAACGTATTGCGTACCCGTATCGACCGTTTCGGCGTAGTGTCTCCCAACATCCAGCGGCTGGAAACAGCCGGACGTATCCTGGTGGAACTTCCGGGTGTGAAAGAACCCGAACGTGTACGTAAACTGTTACAGGGTAGCGCCAATCTGGAATTTTGGGAAACATACCGCCTGCCGGATATTTATCAGCAATTGGTGGCCGTAGATAACCTGCTGGCCGCTATGCAAACCAAACCGGAAGAGGCTGCTGCCGCTACCGCAGAGACGGAGGCCGCACCGGCTGATACCACTGCCGCCACACCGGAAGCAACCACCGGCGACGCCGACTCACTGTTGCAGCAGATCCAGGAAAAACCGGATGCCGCACAGGCTGTAGATATGGCCGAATTTGCCAAACAGCATCCGTTGTTCGCCTTGCTGCAGCTCAACCAGTACAACGGACAGTTGGCCAACGGCTCTGCCGTAGGTGTTGCCAGCACGGTCGATATGGCGAAGATCAACGAATACCTCGAACTGAAACAGGTCAAAGATATCCTTCCCCGTAACCTTTCCCTCAAATGGGGTGTGAAAGCGATCGACGAGAAGGGTATGTACTACGAACTGTATGCCCTGAAAACATCCAACCGCGACGGATCTCCCGCCCTGGGTGGCGACGTGGTAACGGATGCCGTGGCCGACTTCAGCCAGCAGGCCGGACGTACCGAACAGATCGTTAGCATGAGCATGAACGCGGAAGGCGCCAAACAATGGGCACGCGTTACCAAAGAAAATATCGGAAAACAGGTAGCCATCGTCCTCGACGAAATGGTCTATTCCGCACCGAATGTACAGGTGGAAATTTCGGACGGCCGTTCACAGATCACGGGTAACTTCACCCCTGAAGACGCCAAGGACTTGGCCAACGTGCTGAAATCAGGTAAGATGGCCGCTTCTATCCATATCGTTCAGGAAGACGTGGTAGGTCCGTCACTCGGACAGGAAGCGATCAATGCCGGGGTCATCTCGTTCATTATCGCCCTGATCATGCTGGCGATTTATATTTGCATCATGTACGGGCTGATCCCGGGTTTGATTGCCGACAGTGCATTGCTCCTGAACATCTTCTTCACGATGGGTATCCTCGCTTCGTTCCAGGCGGTACTGACATTGCCCGGTATTGCGGGGATGGTATTGACGCTGGGTATGGCGATCGACGCCAACGTATTGATCTACGAACGTACGAAAGAAGAGCTCCGCGCCGGCAAATCGTTGGCGAAAGCTATCTCCGACGGTTACAGCAACGCCTTCTCCGCGATCTTCGACTCCAACGTGACCTCTATCATCACCGGTATCGTGCTGTTCTATTTCGGTACGGGGCCGATCCGCGGTTTTGCCACGACGATGATTATCGGTCTGATCGCTTCTTTCCTCACCGCCGTGTTCCTGACACGTATCGTGTATGAAGCGCTGTTGGCGAAAGATAAACTCAAAAACCTCACGTTCACCACGTCGTTGTCGAAAGACCTGCTGGTGAATCCGAAGCTCAACTTCCTCGGTGTGCGCAAGGTGGGTTACATCATCCCGGTGGTGATCATCGTGTTGGGTGTTGTCTCCATGATGACTGTCGGGTTGAATAAGGGGATCGATTTCACGGGTGGACGCAACTACATTGTCCGCTTCGATAAGGATGTGAACACCGCAGAGGTGCGCAACCTGCTGAACGACCAGTTGGAAGGCGCCGTTGGTGTGATCACTATCGGTACACCCAACCAGGTACGTATCTCTACGAACTACAAGATTCAGGATGCCGACCCGTCGGTGGATCAGGAAATCGAGTCCAAGCTGTTTACCGGCCTGCAATCACTGCTCCCGGAAAATTTGTCGCAGGAAGACTTTGTGACGACTTATATCCAGAGTTCGCAGAAGGTGGGGCCGAGCATGGCTGAAGATATCCGTAACAGCGCCATCATGGCCGTTATTTTCGCGATGATCTGTATGGCCTTGTATATCCTGCTCCGATTCCGCGATGTGTCGTTCTCGGTGGGTACGTTTGTGTCTGTATTTGCGACAACCTTGTGTATCATCGCGTTCTATACGTTATTGTGGAAGATATTGCCGTTCTCCATGGAAGTGGATCAAACGTTCATTGCGGCCATCCTGACCATTATCGGGTATTCGATCAACGATACCGTGGTGGTATTCGACCGTATCCGTGAAACGATCGGCCTGTATCCGAAACGCGACCGTTACCAGGTGATCAACGATGCGTTGAACTCCACGCTGGCACGTACGTTCAATACGTCGTTCTCTACCTTCCTGGTGGTATTGATCATCTTCATCCTGGGTGGCAGCACGATCCGCAGTTTCACCTTTGCCATCCTGCTGGGGGTAGCAATCGGAACGTATTCGACGTTGTTTATTGCAACACCGATCGCCTACGAAATCCAGAAACGGAAGATTAATAAGAAAGCTGCCGCGGCAGCCGTTAAATAATCCGGATCGTTTGGATCTTACATACGGAGCCGGCTCGTACTGAGCCGGCTCCGCTTTTTTTATACCCACATCCGCCTGTCTTGCGATTGGTCCGAACATTTATCTAATTCATTCTTTTGTGCTTATTCGGATAATAGAATAAAAAATGTATCTTTACCCCGGAAAGGAATAGCAGATACCATGAATCGCTCTACTGCATGCACATTTGATTATCGTGTCAGGCAACAAACACCGGATGATCGTCCGGCAATCTACCGCCTGATCCGGACCGCTTTCGAAACAGCAAAGGTGAAAGACGGGGATGAACAGGATTTTGCCGATCGGTTGCAAGACAGCGAGGCGTTCATTCCCGCACTGGGGCTGGTGGCCGAAGCGGACGGACAGTTGGTCGGACATATCTTATTCACACATACGGAAATCAATCGCCCCGATGGCAACCGGGTACCGGTATTGCTGGTGGCTCCGTTGTCGGTATTGCTGCCCTATCGGAACCGGGGTGTGGGAAGCGCCCTGATGCGGGAAGGGCTGCGCGTTGCCGACTCCCTGGGATATGGCGCCGCGTTCCTCTGTGGCGATCCGGGGTATTACCACCGGTTCGGGTATGTGGAGATGGGGGAGTATGGTGTCGCCTCTTCTTCCGGAATACCCGGGCAGTATTGTCTGGCTTATGAGATCTCACCGGGCGCTTTGCAGGATGTCCGAGGTGTTTTGGCAGGTTTTTAATTCTTTTATGTTTAATTCTAATAGTTATTTCTATGCTGAAAAAAAGTGTATGTATCCTGATGCTGGCTGCCGTATGCGCCGGCCAGGTAATGGGACAGAAGAGCAACACGCTCACAGGGAAGGAAAAGAAAGACGGTTGGGTACTCCTGTTTGACGGGAAGAGCTTCGACGGATGGCGTAAATGCAACGCTACCGAAATGGCAGCCAACTGGTCGATCGACGACAATTCGATGAAGGTGGCCCGCGGACAACGTGCCGGCGCCGGTCAGGGTGGCGATATCCTGTTCGGAGCCAAACAGTTCAAGAACTTTGAATTGTCTATCGATTGGAAGATCGAAAAAGCGGGTAACTCAGGTATCTTCTATTATGTACAGGAAGTGGCCGGCAAGCCGATCTACTATGCCGCACCGGAAGTACAGGTGCTCGACAACTGGAACGCAGGCGACAATAAACTGTCGAACCACCTGGCCGGTTCTCTTTACGACATCCTCCCGGCATTGCCGCAGAACGCAAAACCGGCCGGAGAATGGAATACGATCGTGATCCGCGTGAAAGACGGCGTTGTTACCCACACACAGAATGGCGTGGAAGTAGTGAAATACGAACTCTGGACACCGCAATGGTATGAAATGGTGTCGAAGAGCAAATTCAAAGACTGGCCAGGCTTCAAAGAAGGACCTGCGAAAGAAGGGTATATCGGTTTGCAGGATCATGGCTACGACTGCTGGTTCCGTAACATCAAGATTCGCGAACTCTAAGCGTTTCCGCATATAGAACAACGGAAGGTTGCACGGATGATCCCATCCGGACAACCTTCCGTTTTTTGTACGTACCACCTCCTTCTCTCTGCAACTCTTCCTTTTCTTTATGTCACAATGATGTCACCACATCCTTAATCTGCATGTAGATGTCGTTTCAACAAGATCTGGATGTCGTTCCAACAACATCCAGCTCTTGTTGGAACATCATCTATACGTTGACAGCACAACTTCCAGATGCAGAATGGAATTCTGACATCGTTTTTTCCGGCAATTGAATACAATATCAACTACCTATGTTTGTTCAATCATCTACCTATGGTAGTTCAAACATCTACCTATGTTTGTTCAATCATCTACCTATGGTAGTTTTACCGTATGTCCGAGTGGAAGGAGAAGGGGGACGTGGAAGGAGGACAGAAGCATCCTCCACTTCGTAATCTATATAATAAACAGCGGATTAACCCTGATGAGTGGAAGGTGGAAGCAGTTTTCGGGAAGTAGCTGTAGGGGCATACATCCGGTGTTCCATTTCGAAATGGTACACTGTGCCATTTCGGGGATGAGCCGGGAAAAACGCCCTTTCCATCAGGAAACCAGTATCTTTTTCTGTAACAACCGGAACCAGAAGAAGGCGGTGATGCCTTTCAGCGAGCTGGTGATGCTGATCGCCCACCAAACCCCTTCCACGCCCAGCCCGGCGGAAGAAAGGAAAATAGCCAATGGCACGCGGATGATATTGAAGGAGATGCTGATAATGGCCGGCGGCATCGTGCGCCCGGTACCATAGAACAGCCCCTGCATGGTGATCTCCACCATCATGAAGAGCATGGAATACCCGTCTATCCGGAGGAAAATGCCTCCCGCCTTATACGCTTCCCGTTCGGGAACGATCAGGGAAAACACTTCGCCGCCGAAGAAAACGAAGAGCAGGGTGCAAAACAGTCCCAGCACCAGCGTCATCTTCAGGGTTGCCTGATAGGCTTTGCGTACACGGTCGTGTTTCAGCGCCGCGAAATTCTGCGCGACGAAAGCGCTCAGGCCGGTACTGAACCCCTGGGATGTATTCCAGGCGATGGCTTCCAACTGCCCTCCGGCGGTGAGTGTCATTAGTCCGATATGTCCGCCGTGCAGCGAAGCGGTCCGTCCCATAAACAGGTTGATGATGGCGAAGAAACTGTTGAGGAAGGCCACCGGCAATCCCAGTTGAAGCACCCGGCGCGTATATTTCCACCGCAGCCGGGTGAAGAAGGGGAATCCCCCCATCAGCCGGCTGCGCCATTTCAGGCGGAACACAAACAGCAGGCAAACCACGGCCTGCGCCACCCACGTGGCCCATCCGGCACCTGCCGTCCCACCGTCGAACACAAAGATAAACAGGGGATCGAGTATCATATTCAACACCAGCCCGATCCCGCTGATGTAAAACGGGATCTTGCTCATTCCCGCCGCGTTGTGGATTCCGGTGAAGGCGGCCGAAAGAAAGAAAAAAGGGAAGGCGGTGGACACGATCCGGAGGTATTCCACCGCCTTGGCGGTGATCTCAGGCGCAAGGGCAAACAGCCCGATGATCGGATGAGCCAGGGTGAACAGCAACGTCCCCCAGCCCAGGGATATCAACAACCCGATTGTGAGGTTGTGCGAGGCATACCGGCAGGCTTCGGCCATGTCACGCCGTCCGATGCACTGTCCGACGCTCACTTCCGATCCCACTTTGCTGAGCAGGGAGATGGAATAGGTCAGCCACGTAAGGATGCCTACCGCTCCGACAGCCGCCACCGCTTCGCTCCCCAGCCGTCCCACCCAGGCGATATCCGTAAGGGTATATGCCATCTGAATAAAAGAGGTCCCGACAATGGGCATGGCGAGGTTGTAAAGTTGGCGTCCGATCGGCCCATCCGTGAGATTTCTGTAACCCTGCATTCTTTCCCGAAATTTGGGCAAAAGTAAGAATTAATTTTTACCTTTAGCGCGGATAATCATACTCATTCGTAAAAACAAAAGCATGGTAACAAGAAGGGATTTTTTGAAGACAGGCGCTGCGCTGACAGCCCTGGGTGCACTGCCCGCCGGCTGGAGCGGATGCTCGCTGGTGCCGCGTGAGAAAGCCATCGGCGTACAGTTGTACAGCGTCCGGGAAGAAATATCGATGCATGTGGAAGAAACGCTCAAAGCCGTGGTCGCTATCGGCTACAAACGGTTGGAAGCTTTTGGGTACCGGGACGGAAAGTTCTTCGGGCGTACCCCGAATGAGATGAAGAAATTCCTGGCCGACCTGGGCGCTACCCTCACCGGTTCGCATACCGGATTGAAGCTGTTGCCCGCCGAAGGCGACCAGACCGGGCAGTGGGACCGCTGGAAGAAAAATTGCGCCGATACGGCCAAGGTAGGTTGCAAGTGGATCGTGCAGGCCAGCTATCCGGCAGGGCAGATCGTGACCATCGATGATGTGAAACGCTTAGCCGCCCAGTTCAACAAATCGGGCGAAATAGCGAAAGAGAACGGACTGAAGTTTGCCTTCCATAACCATATCGAAGAGTTCCATCCGATTGACGGGCAGATCCCTTATAATGTACTGATCGAGAACACCGATCCGAAGCTGGTTGCCTTCCAGATGGACACGGCGCAACTGGTGTACGGCGGTTACAAATGCGACGATTATGTGCGGAAATACCCCGGACGCTTCGGGAACTGGCACCTCAAGGATGCGAACCCCGACGGTGAAGGAAGTACGGAATTCGGCAAGGGGCTGGTTGACTTTGAAGCCCTCTTCGCCGTTGCCGACCTTGCCGGACTCGAAGACTATTACGTGGAACAGGAGCGCTATAACATGACTCCCCTGGAAGCGCTGAAGTACGACTACGACTTCCTGGTGAACGCTCCCTATGTGAAAAGGTAAACCCCTCAACCGCCCTGCTTACCGGGTGATCTCCGGATACAGGTTGTGAAAACGGAACCCGACGCCAAGCATCAGGTAGTTGGGCGTGTGGAAATTGTGGAGGTTGTAGCCGATATGGAGGAATGAGTTGCGGGATACGTTGATCTTTAAGGCCAGGATCTGGTAACAGCTTTTGAGGTCGCCTCCGGCATGCAGCACGTTCGTCCCGATACCGAGCCCCACCGTAAAATAAGGCATCACATATTCGAACCGGGCGGAGAGGCCGAAGGCGAGCTGCTCTTCGAACGACGGCTGTTCAAAGGTAGGCATGGTCCCGAGTATATAAGGCGGGGCATAGAGGTTGGCGCTTCCGTCGTACACGACATCGGCGGCGATGCCGGTACGGAACTTATATCCTACATTATACATCGGGGCAAAGCTGAAACCGGCCACCGTATATCTGCCGGGTGCGGCATATTGTTCATCGCCTACGGCCACCCCTTTCCTGCGCCAGGAACCGAACAACACCAGGTCGTAGCTGATATGCCGGGGGAAAGGCGGTATATAGGGGAGGTAGAGTGGTTGGCGGCAGGCGCGCTCGTTCCGGTTGAAGTTATAGATAAGCCCCACTTTCGCCCCCAGCGTATTGAGCCCGGCGTTCGGGAATTGGGTATTTCCGTTGGAGAAATGGCTCAGGTCGATCCCCGCCGTGAAATCAAACTGCGGCGAAAGCATCCAACTCAGGTAGAAGTTGGTGTTCAGGTAGGCGTTGGTCTTCGATCCGATCACCTTGTTGTAGGGATTGAGGTCGGGATGATACGGTTTCCAACCGAACGACAACCCGAAATTCCATTCGTAATTCAGTGTCAGCTGGGGAGCGAGCCGGGCGATCCGCGCTCCCTGGAAGAGGTATAAGGCAAGCGGTGAACCCAGGTGTTCGGGCTCGCCGAAGGTGAACCAGCCAAGGCCCAGCCCCTGGTAGGCTCCTCCGTATATCCGGTCGGCGACGGTGCCCGGATAGGAGTGGAACGCATACTTCAGGTGAGCCGACAATGCGTTCTCGATCGGTTGCATCTGTTCGTTTTCTCCCCGCAGAAAGGCTTGTGTGGGCAGGATATACCCCGGCCGTGCTTCGGCCTCGATCCGATGGATGAATCCGTGGGAGAAGGAGAGTGAATCCAGGTGTTCCGTCCCTGTCTGCGCGAAAACGGAATCCGGCAAGAGAAACATCATCCCCAGGATCAGCAGTGCTTGCCATTTTCGTTCTACTTTTTTCATTTAACCGGTTTAATCAATATGAGTTGACAAAGATAGTATTTTCTTTAGGTAGAAGATTTGTATTTTTTTGTACTTTTGCCAGCTATACCGTCCGCCATCATAAAAAAAGGCGTGACTTGTTCGTAACGAATCATTTAGCGAGATATAAAAGTATGGAATTAGCAAGCAAGTACAATCCTTCGGAAGTGGAAGGAAAATGGTATCAGTATTGGTTGGACAACGGTTTTTTCAAGTCGGTGCCCGACGACCGGGAACCTTATACGGTTGTGATCCCCCCGCCCAACGTGACCGGTGTGTTGCACATGGGACATATGCTGAACAATACCATCCAGGATATCCTGGTGCGCCGGGCGCGTATGCTGGGAAAGAATGCTTGCTGGGTTCCGGGAACCGACCATGCGTCGATCGCTACGGAAGCGAAAGTGGTAGCCAAACTGGCGGCCGAAGGCATCCGCAAAAACGACCTCACCCGGGATGAATTCCTGCAGCATGCCTGGGACTGGACGCACAAGCATGGAGGTATCATCCTCGAGCAGCTCAAGAAACTGGGTGCTTCGTGCGACTGGGATCGTACCTGCTTTACGATGGACGACGAACGGTCGGAAAGCGTGATCAGGGTGTTTGTCGATCTGTATAATAAAGGACTGATCTATCGCGGGATCCGGATGGTGAACTGGGACCCGGCGGCGCAGACCGCCATTTCGGACGAGGAAGTGATCCACAAGGAAGAACATGGGAAGCTGTATTATATACGGTATAAGGTGGAAGGGGAAGTCGGCTTTGCCGTTGTCGCTACCACCCGTCCGGAGACGATCTTCGGCGACGTAGCCGTTTGTATCCACCCGGATGATCCGAAAACTGCGCATCTGAAAGGGAAGAAAGTGATCGTGCCGATCGCCAACCGGGTGGTGCCCATCATCGAAGACGAATATGTGGACCGTGAATTCGGTACGGGCTTCCTGAAGGTGACGCCCGCGCACGACGTGAACGACTATATGTTGGGTGAGAAGTTCAACCTCGAATCTTTGGATATCTTCAACGATAACGGTACGCTGAACGCCTATGGCCTCCAGTACGAAGGGATGGACCGCTTCGCGGTGCGCAAGCAAATCGAGAAAGACCTGGAAGCCCTGGGGCTCATGGAAAAAACGGAGGCTTATACCAACAGCGTTGGTTATTCGGAACGGACGGACGTGCCGATCGAACCGAAGCTGTCGATGCAGTGGTTCCTGAAGATGGAACAACTGTCCAAACCGGCGCTGGACGCGGTTGAAAACGATACGATCAAATTCCATCCGCCCAAGTTCAAGAATATGTACCGCCACTGGATGGAGAATGTGAAAGACTGGAACATCAGCCGCCAGTTGTGGTGGGGGCATCGTATCCCGGCCTACTATCTGCCGGAAGGAGGCTTTGTGGTGGCCGGTTCGGAAAAGGAGGCGCTGCGGCTGGCACGGGAGAAATCGGGCAATGCCAACCTGCAAGCGGCCGACCTGCGGCAGGATGAAGACTGCCTCGATACCTGGTTTTCTTCCTGGCTCTGGCCGATCTCGGTATTCGACGGGATCAACCATCCGGAGAATGCGGATGTGAACTACTATTATCCGACGAACGACCTGGTTACCGCCCCCGAAATCATTTTCTTCTGGGTAGCGCGTATGATTATCTCCGGTTATGAATACCGGGGGGAGGCTTGTTTCCATAATGTCTATTTTACGGGGATTGTACGGGATAAACTCGGACGGAAAATGTCCAAATCACTGGGTAACTCGCCCGACCCGATCGACCTGATGAATGTCTATGGGGCGGATGGCGTACGGATGGGGATGTTGCTGACATCGCCTGCCGGCAACGACCTGCCGTTCGACGAATCGCTCTGCGAACAGGGGCGCAACTTCAACAACAAGATATGGAACGCGTTCCGCTTAGTGAAAGGGTGGGAAGTGGATGTTGCGGCAGCTCAGCCGGAAGCCTCCCGGATGGCGGTGGAATGGTTCGGGATGCAACTGGGCAAGACCATCGCCGAAATGGACGACCTCTTTGGAAAATACCGGTTGAACGAAGCGTTGATGCTGGTGTATAAGCTGTTCTGGGACGAGTTTTCTTCCTGGTACCTGGAGATGATCAAGCCGGGCTACCAGCAACCGATCGACAAGGTTACCTATGAGGCGACGCTCGGATACTTCGACGCGTTGCTCCGCCTGCTCCATCCGTTCATGCCGTTCATCACGGAAGAATTGTGGCAGGCGATCGAACCGCGCCAGGAAGGTGAGAGTATCATGGTGGCCCGCATGCCGCTGGCAACCGAAGCCGATGCTTCTTTCCTGGTGTCGTTTGACGGCGTGAAGGAAATCATCAGCGGTATCCGTACCATCCGCCTGCAAAAGAATATCCCGAATAAAGAGGTGTTGTCGTTGCAGGTGGTCGGCACCCATTCGGACGCCTTCAACGCTGTGATTGCGAAGATGTGTAACTTGTCGGCGATCGACGTCGTACAGGAGAAAACCACCGGCGCCGTATCGTTCCTCGTGGGAACCACCGAGTATGCCGTTCCGCTGGGATCTATGCTCAATGTAGCCGAAGAACTGGCAAAGTTGGAGGAAGAGCTGGTGTATCAGCAAGGCTTCCTGGCGTCTGTCCGGAAGAAACTAAGCAACGAGAGTTTTGTGGGCAAAGCGCCGGCGCAAGTGATCGACATGGAACGTAAAAAACAGGCGGATGCCGAAAGCAAAATTAAATCGTTAGAAGAGAGCATTTTTGCTTTGCGGAAAGGATAATAACTATACCTTTGCATTTATCATGAGGGTATTGTTCGGTTTGTTTCTTATGTTGTTGTTCCTGACGGGATCTGTCAGGGCGCAACAGGTTATACCGGTGGATAGTGTTCCGAAGATATTGAGCACGCTGCCGGATACCGCCCGATTGACGTATCTGAAAGAGCTGACCGGACAATCGATCCAGAACGTGATCAGTACGAGGTATGCCCGACTGCTGGAAGAGGAGGCTCTTCGGCAAGGAAAGGACGAATACCTGGCGGATGCCTGGTACACCTTCGCGAAGAACTACTATGTCAACAACGACGACAGCATGCGCTACTGGATCGCCAGGGCGGAGCCGCTGTTCATCCGGATCGGCCGGTATGAGGATCTCTGCCGGATGTTGGGATGGAGCGCTTTTGCCTATACGCGGAGCGGGAATAAGGAAAAGGCGATCGAAACCATCGAGTACCTGCGCAAGCTGAGTAAAGAGCTCCCTTTTCCGGAAGGGCTGGAGATGGCAGACCAGGCCATGGGTGATGTTTACTTCTCCAATAAACTGTATGATGTGGGGAAGGAGTTATTCCTCAACGTGCTGGCACGGATGGAGAAGCGGGATGCGCCGCTGATCAAGCGGCTGAATATCCTCCGCCAGTTGTTTAACCGGCTGCCCGAAGCGAAAGAGCGGATCGAATACCTGAAAAAAGCGGATATGCTGATCAATCAATGTAAGGCGGAAGGCATTACGCGGTTGGCCGACGATTCTTTTGTGTCGGATTGGGAATATACCATCCAGCGATATTATACCCGTGAATATCTGGTGGATAAAAACCTGCCCGAAGCTTGGACGCATTTGCAGAAGGCGCAGGAACTGTCGGAAATGTACCGGATATCGCGTTCGACCACGGAACTCCCGCAGATGTATATGATGTATTATATGGAAACGGGCGAGTATGGGAAGGCCCTTACATATACCGAGACCCTTGAAAAATGGTACCGGGGTCGTTCTCCCGCTTCTTTATATGTCGCTTTGAAAACAAAAGCGACGATTTACACCAAACAGGGGAAAAAGGATGAGGCGATCCGCATCCTGGAGGAAATGCTGGGGTTGAAAGATTCCATCAACCAGGAAAGTTACAATGCCCAGTTGGCCGATATCCATACCCGTTATGAAGTGGAAAAGCTGGAGCTTAAGAACCAGCAGATCGAAGAACAGGCCGAGCAGGCGCGATTTCAATCCACCCTCCTGATCGCCGGATGCGTGGTCATGCTGGGCATTATCCTGTTGTTGGTCTTTTTATACCGGTTGTCGCAGAAAAGTAAACGCTCGTTCCAGTTGGCGAAAGAAAAGGCGGAAGAGGCCGACCGGATGAAATCGGCTTTCCTGGCGAATATGAACCATGAGATCCGTACGCCGCTCAACGCCATCGTGGGTTTCTCCCAGGTATTGGTGGATGAGGATGATAAAGAAAACCGGCGTGAATTCGCGGAGATCATCCAGACGAATAATGAACTGTTGCAACAATTGATCGGCGACGTGCTGGATATCTCCAAGATCGAATCCAATTCCATGCAACTTGTCTTCAGCCGGCAGGATCTGCCCGCGCTGATGAAAGATATATACCAGATGATCCGTCTCCGGATGACGCCGCAGGTTCACCTGATCCTCGACCCGTGCGAATCGTTTGTGCTTGAAACCGACCGGAACCGGCTGGTGCAGGTGCTGACCAACCTGCTGACGAATGCGATCAAGCATACGGGCGCGGGACATATCCGTTTCGGATATACCCTGCTTGCCGATTCCGTGGAATTCTATGTGGAAGATACCGGTGAAGGGATCCATGAAGATCAGTTGGAGAGTATTTTCAACCGCTTTGTCCAGTTGGAAAACGGGCATAAAGGTGTCGGCCTGGGATTGGCCATTTGCCGCGGGCTTGTAGCCAAAATGAACGGCCGGATATGGGTTACCTCCGTATTCGGTGAAGGGGCTACTTTCCATGTGCTTGTACCGAAAATGAAACCTTGAGTTACCAATAACGTTTATACATCATGAAACAGACAAGAAGAAGCTTTTTCAAGCAGGGAATGGCAGGCGCCATACTCTTGGGAACAAGTTCGATTATCCGCGCTGCCGCGCCGGATCCGGTTAAACCCAAAACATCGAAAGCCGTGAATCCCTTTCAATTGGGAATGGCAGGTTATACCTTCGTGAACTTCGATCTGGATACGACCTTGCAGACCCTGGAACGGTTGGATATCCACTATCTGTGTATCAAAGATTTCCATTTGCCGCTGAACAGCACAGACGAGCAAATCAAGGCATTTCATGAAAAATGTGCCGCCCGTAAGGTGACCGGTTATGCCGTCGGCCCCATCTATATGCGGAGTGAAGCGGAAATCGACAACGCCTTCGCCTATGCCAAACGGGTGGGCGTGAAACTGGTAGTGGGTGTGCCTAATTACGAACTGCTGCCGTATGTGGACAAGAAAGTAAAAGAATACGGTTTCCATTATGCGATCCACCTGCACGGACCGGATATCAAGACTTATCCGGATGCAACCGATGTATGGGAACATACAAAAGACCTTGATCCCCGCATCGGTATGTGCCTGGATATCGGTCACGACCTGCGGAACGGATGTGATCCGGTGGCCGACCTGAAGAAGTACCACACCCGCGTGTTCGACATACACATCAAGGATGTGACCGATTCCACCAAAGCGGGCAAGGGGATCGAGATTGGTCGCGGGAAGATCGATTTCCCGGCTTTTATCCGTATGTTGCGGGAAGTAAACTATACCGGCATGTGCAGCCTGGAATATGAAAAAGACATGAAAGATCCGTTCCTGGGCATCGCCGAGTCGATCGGTTACTTCAAAGCGGTGTGCGATATCGCCTAACCTCTTGCTTCCATGCGATTGAAAGGAGCATTTTGTATATTGGCAATCATGGGTATCACCTCCTGTGGTTCGATCAACTATTTAGAGATTGAGACCTACAACCCGGCGGAAATCACCTTCCCGGAACAGGTGGGGAAGATCCTGATTGTCAATAACGCTGTGCCTCAACCCGAACGTTCGGTTTGTAACTACACCTACATGGGTGTGATGCAGGATACCTGCAAGGTCAGCGTGGACAGCGCGCTGATCTATGCCTGCCGGACATTGGGGAAGGCGATACTGGAAGGTGATTATTTCCACGATGTGCTGTTGTATAATGAGCCGCTCCGTACCGACAATGGTTTTCTGGCGGAACAGAAGCTGACATCCGACCGGGTGGACGACCTGTGCCGGGAAACCAGTGCCGATGCCGTCATCTCCCTCGAAAAGTTGCTGTTCGTATTGAAGAAAGAAGTGAAAAAAACACCCGAAGGGTATGTGGAGGGGACGATCCGGATGGATATGGGTGGTATGTTCCGCGCTTACCTGCCTAACCGGGCGACCCCGCTCGCCTCCGTGCAGATGAACGACAGTATTTTTTGGTCGGAATCGGGGCTGGTCGCTGCTGAGTTGGATTTCCTCCTGCCTTCCTTTGAGGAGGCGGTCAAAATAGCCGGCATCTATTACGGGGGCAAGATTTACCCGAACTTTGTCCCCTACTGGCAGAATGAAACCCGTTGGTATTATTCTTCCCTGGGGTCTGATTGGAAACGGGCATCAGCCTTTGTCCGCGCCGGCAAGTGGAGCGAGGCAGGGGATGTATGGAAACAGTTGTACCAGCGTGCGTCGAAGGAAAAGACGAAAGCACAGGCGGCCACGAACATCGCCCTTGCCTGTGAGATGGAAGGGCTGTTCGACGAAGCGTTGGAATGGGTCGGCAAAGCTTCCACTCTATGGAAGGATAATGTGGGTGAAGATAACCGCGACAGGCGGTTGGGCGACCTATATAAAGAGGCTTTGCAGGAGCGGATTCGCCTAAATCGAAAGTTGGATCAACAAATTGGGAAAGAATAGCCTGTTTGTTCTTTAATAATTGTTACTTTTGGCAAATGATTTGAAAAGGGTATAATAAGCTATGAATGCATCAACGGCAAAAATTCAGTCTGTAATCGAAAACACGATTGTTTCCGCTATAGATAAACTGACAAAGGATGGTTCCGGTAATCTGATAAGCGACCTGTATATGCTGGTCGATAAGGAAAACGGGGAACTGCAGATTTGTGACGATTCTGAAAAGGTGTTAGGGAAAACCGTCATCTTCGACTGGGTCGGGAGCAAGGAGAGTGAAGCGTCCTTTAACAAACAGGTGGCTGCTACCCTGAAAGCGGTACTGACGGTATTATCCACCAAAGAAGTGTTTAACCACCCCCGTTTTATGCGGCCGTTGTCTGTCAGTCTGACGGACGATGAGTTTGTAGTGGTGGAAGAGTTGCTCTTCATCGATGACGAGGTATATCGGCTGGATGATCCGTTGCTGAAAGATTTAGATGCCGATCTGGATGATTTTTTAGCGAAACTTCTTTCAGATATAGAATAGAGATTATATCTTTGTGCCCGGAAAGAAAAGAGGTTGCCGAAATAGCTCAGTTGGTAGAGCAATTCATTCGTAATGAATAGGTCGCCGGTTCGAGTCCGGCTTTCGGCTCACGCAAAAGCAAGCAGTTACTGAAAAGTGACTGCTTTTTTACTGTTTTTTAGTTGGCGGGGTGTAGTTTTTAAGGTAATGGAAAGCTTGCCGATTAAATCTTTCCTATATTTGTATTTTAGTGAGGAAATCTCTTTGATTACATACTAATCCAGACTATTATGGATGTACAGAATGACAAAGACAAACAAATTCTGGAGTTGAAGGAGCGATATGAAACCCTTATCGAAGCCTTCCCCGGGTTCATTTTTGTTTTTGATGCACAGTTTTTTCTGCGTGACGTGTATATGGCGAAAGGGAAAAGCCTGCTTCACAGCCTGGAAGAACTGATCGGCATGGACGGTAGAACGATCTATTCGCCCGAAGTAAGCGATTTATACATCCATAATATACAACTCTGCCTGCAGGATAGGCAGTTGAAAGAGATCGAATACCATCTGGACATGAGTGGTGTCCGGTATTATTTCCAGGCTCGTATCGTACCGTATGGCGAAGATAAGGTGATAGCGATGATCCAGGATATCGGCGACAGGGTACGCCGTTTTGAAGAACTGGCCGAGGCGCGGCGCCGGGAAGAAAGCAACAAGCTGAAATCGGCTTTCCTGGCCAATATGAGCCATGAGATCCGTACACCACTAAATGCCATCGTAGGCTTTTCCGAAGTGTTGATGGAAGAAACCAACCTGGAAAACCGGGAAGAGCTGATGGGCATCATCCGTACGAACAACAACCTACTGCTCCAACTGGTGGATGATATTCTCGACCTGGCGCAGATCGAATCCGGTAAAATAGAGATCACCTTCCAATATACGAATATCAACGAACTGATCGACGATGTCGGTAGGATCCACCAGCTGAAGATAAAGCCGGAAGTAACCCTCCATACCATTCACCCCGACGTAATTGTCTGGGCATATACAGACCCCGGGCGGATCAAACAGGTACTTACCAACCTCCTTTCAAACGCGATCAAATATACGGCGGAAGGCAGTATCACCTTGCAGGTGGCGGTAGATGGAACAGAGGCGCTTATTTTTTCTGTTGCGGATACCGGTATAGGTATTGAGGCAAGCCATCTCGACTCCATCTTCGACCAGTTTGAGAAGATCGACAGTTTTGTACAGGGATCGGGATTGGGATTGCCTATCAGCAAGAGCATCGTGGAACTGTTGGGCGGTATGATTCAGGTGGAATCCCGCTTAGGGGAAGGCTCCACCTTCTCTTTCCGGTTGCCGTGCCAGTTGTCTTTCGGCAACCAGGGCGTACGTAACGGAAAGGAAAAATCGATTGTGCATGTGGACTCCCGCAAAGGGAAAAAGAAAAAAATACTGGTGGGAGAATCCAATGAGAACGATTACCGGTCTATTTACACCGGCTTGTCGGCCGATTATGTCCTGATCCACGCTACCAATGAAGACCAACTGATCACCCTGTTTACGGATGAAAGACCCGACATGGTGCTTACCACTATCCCCATCACCGCCGTTGAGGCAAGCATCCAGGCGATCCGGACGATCCGACAACAAACAACCGATCTGCCGGTCATCGTGATGACGGAGCACGGCCATTATACCGAACAGCGGAAAGGCCTGGAAAACGGATGCAACGATGTGCTGACCAAGCCTTTCTCTTCCCTGAAAATAGCGGAAACGGTAGCTACCTACGTTTAGTGGCGGCCGGCATACCGGATAAGCCGGTATGCTTCACCGACCCACAGCACGACGGAAGAAAGCCCGATGATGATGCCCCAGTCTTTCCAGACCAGCGGTACCACATTGAACATCTCCCCCCCGAAGGTGACGATCAGGTATTGCCCCACGACGATCAGTATGGCGACAAACAGGAAAGTCTTGCTTCCCTCCAGGTTGGCAAAAGCGGATTTGCTTTCGAGGAACGCTTTCGCATTGAACATATTCCAGAACTGTAGCATCACGAAGAAGGTGAAGAACCACGACAGCTCGTAGGCCGTTAACCCATCGCCGGCTTCGAACCAGAGCAACAATCCGATCAGTACCGTTACAAAAGCGGCGGCAACACCAAAGATCCCATACTTCATCGGGCGGGTAATGATGAAATCACCCCCCGGTCCGCTCTTCCGCGGCTTGTCGTTCATCACCCGTTGGTTGGGGGGTAAGGATGCCAACGCGGCGGCGGCAAACGTATCCATGATCAGGTTCACCCACAGCATCTGGGTGATCGTGAGCGGCGATTCGGTACCCAGCAATGAGCCGATCAGCACGATCAGGCAGGCTACCACGTTGATGGTGAGCTGGAACAGGAGGAACTTCTGGATATTCCGGTAGAGCGACCGTCCCCACATCACGGCGCGGGTAATACTGCTGAACGAGTTGTCGAGGATGGTAATATCGCTGGCTTCCTTGGCTACCGATGTCCCGTCGCCCATCGACAGGCCAACCTGTGCCGCTTTCAGGGCGGGCGCATCGTTGGTGCCGTCGCCGGTAACGGCCACTACCGCCCCTTTCTTTTGAAGGAGATGGACAAGGCGCTGCTTATCCGTCGGACGGGCACGGCACATGATCTTCAAACCCATCACACGCTCCAGGGCTTCCTGGTCGCTCAGTTGTTCAAAGCCTACGCCGGTGATGAGCTGCTCCTCCGTATCCGTGTCGTTCCATATCCCGATCTGCCGGCCGATCTCTTTGGCCGTGCCGGGAGTGTCTCCTGTCACGATCTTCACGCCGATACCTGCCAGGATACAACTTTGTACGGCGGCGGGCACATCTGCCCGGACGGGATCGGAGATAGCGGCAAAGCCGATAAACGTCAGATCGGTGCCATGCAGGCGTCCGTCCACGAAGAACGCGTTATCCTGTCCTTCGTCGATAATCTGATAGGCGAACCCCAGCGTACGCATTGCCTGGTTCTGGTAGCCCAGCAGTTGCTTTTCGATATCGGCCTTGCAGGTGGCGACCGGCTCCGTGCCCCGGGCGGTCAGCACGCGGTTGGCATTGGCGAGGACGATCTCAGGCGCCCCCTTTACATATAATATCTTTTTGTTTAGCAGGGAGGAGCGGACGATCGTTCCCATGTATTTCCGTTCGGTGGAAAAGGTAAGCTGGTCAATTACCTTGGCTTTTTCGCGCAACTCCAGGTAGTTCACCTGCCGGCTGTGCAGCCAGAGCAACAGGGCGGCTTCAGTGGGATTCCCCAGGGTGCTGATCTTCTCTCCCGAGAAATCCAGGTAGGCTGTTGAGTTGACGGAGATGCCTTCCTTAATCAGGATACTCAATTCGTCGTCACCCAACGGTTGTTCTTCCCGGGCGAAGAAATGGGCTTTATAAACCTGCATCTGGTTCTGTGTCAGCGTGCCGGTCTTGTCGGTACAGATCACCGTCGTAGCACCCATCGTTTCACAGGCGTGCATCTTGCGTACCAGGTTATTGGTTTTCAGCATCCGGTTCATGCTGAGGGCGAGACTGAGGGTGACGCTCATCGGCAGCCCTTCGGGAACGGAAACGACGATCAGGGTGACGGCGATCATAAAGATGTTCAGTATCCCGCCGATGAGTTCCATGGGAGCCATCCCCTGCGACGCGAGGAGCAGTTTGACCAACAGGGCGGCAAACGTAATGCCGGCGATGGTATAGCCGGCCTTGCTGATCACCCCGGCCAGCCCTTTGAGCTGCATTTGCAGCGGGGTGTCCACGTCGTTGTCTATCTGTGCTCCTTCATATACTTTCCCGTAGCCGGTGGCGTCACCCACCAGCTCTACCCGCATGATACCGTGCCCGTCCACGACGGTGGTACCACGCATCACGACGTTCGACGGATAGGTGACATCGGTCTTGAAATCGGCTTCGTTGGTGGTTTTGCTGATGACGGGTTCGCCGGTCAGCGTCGATTCGTTCACCTGCATGGAGATGGCTTCGAGCAGTTGGCCGTCGGCGGGTATTTCTTCGCCTGCTTCAAGCAGGACGATATCGCCTACTACCACTTCCCGTTTGGTGACCTGGCACACATTGCCGTCACGGATCACTTTCACCAGCGTATCATCGTTCACGGTATTCAGGATGTCGAAGGCGCGGTTGGCTTTTACTTCGAACACGAAGCCGACACCGCTGGCGAGCAGGATCGCGAAAAAGATACCGATCGGCTCGAGGAAGGCTTTGAAGCCGGCAGCATCCGGACCCCAGCAGTGCACGCCGGCTACTACCATGGACAGCAACCAGGCTACCAGCAGGATGCGGATAATCGGGTCGTCGAATTTCTCAAGGAATAAGCTCCATAACGAATTCTTTTTAGGTGGCGTCAACACATTTTCGCCGTGCAACCGGCGGCTTTCTTCAACCTCTTGTTTGCTCAGACCTTGATACTGATTTGTTTTCTCCATTTTTATTTACAATTAGGGCGTAAAAGTACGTAAGAATTTCCATACAAACGAACAATTGCAGGGGTCATCCTGTTATATAGTTAAAACAGGCGATGTAAAAAAAAGTTGCATAAGGTGTTAAACCTTTGCCACATACGATAAGTCATATAGATGTGTTTAGTTAATAAGGTTATGAAGAGTATTAGGTTATTTCTCTTGTTGGGGATTGGTTTCCTGTTTGGAAGTCAATCCCTTTCGGCTTTAACGCCGGATGATAAAGGAAAGGTCGCCGCGCAGGTAAAGCAGGCGGTCGAAGCCAAGCGGTTTACCATCGACGTGGATCGCGTCATTCCCTCCGGGATGAAATCCAGGAATCTCACCCCGTCTTATACGTTCGCACTCAAAGGCGATTCGGCACAGTCGTATCTCCCTTATTTCGGTCGCGCATACTCCGCTCCTTACGGTGGCGGTGAAGGAGGCGTGAAGTTCGATACCGTGACAACGAATTATAAGCAGGAATACGACAAGAAAGGCAATGCCACGATCCGTTTCCGCGTAAAGACGGAGGAAGACAGTTATGAGTTTTTCCTCACGGTATATACCAACGGATCGGCAACGATCAATGTGTCGTCGGTAAATAAACAGGCGATCACGTACTACGGCGAGTTGGTTTTTCCGCCTGCCGCTCTTCCAGCCGCCGATTGATTTTGGCGGTAAATTCGTGGTTTTTCAATCCCCAGTCCGGTGCGATCAGCAGTTCTTTGGGGGATTGGGAGACAAACCGTTCCAGGTATATGGAAGGGGGGAGGCGATGTATGAAATCCACTACGAGGTCGATATATTCCTCCACGGTGAACAGGTGGAACTGTTCGGGATCCGCCTCATACTCCCGTGCCATCCGGGTATGCCGGATCAGTTGGAGCTGATGCAGTTTCAGGGTAGTCAGCGGCAGGGTGGAGAGGATATCGGCATGGCGGAGTATCTCTTCCCGGGTTTCGCCAGGTAATCCGATGATCAGGTGGGCGCCGGTATAAAGTCCACACCCGGCGGTGCGGCGGATCGCGTCTGCCGACTGGGCGAAGGTGTGCCCGCGGTTAATCCGTTCCAAGGTTCGGTCGAGCGTACTTTCCACGCCATATTCAATCAATACGAAACAGTGGCGCGACAGTGCGGCGAAATAGTCGAGCAACTCGTCCGGCATGCAGTCCGGGCGTGTGCCGATAATCAGTCCCACCACACCCGGACAGGATAAAGCTTCCTCATATTTTTGTTTCAGCGGTTCGGCCTCTCCATACGTGTTGGTATAGGCCTGGAAGTAGGCCAGGTACTTCATCTCCGGGTATTTGCGGGAGAAGAAGCGTATGCCGTCGGCCAACTGTTCGGTGATCGAACGATCCGTATGGCAATAGTCCGGACTGAATGTCTGGTTGTTACAGTAAGTACATCCCCCCGTTCCTTTACTCCCGTCCCGATTGGGACAGGTAAATCCCGCATGGATGGATATCTTCTGCACCTTATACGGAAACACTTCGCGCATGAAATCCCCAAAGTCGCGATAGGGTTTGATTTGTTTCATCCTGTAAAAGTAGTGCTTTTTTTATAACCGGAGACGGAGAAAATAGGATGATACCTCTGAGCTTCACCTAAACAGTGGCAAGTTATGGTGTACTTCTATTGGCACACCCTCTTGCTATATATACAGGGGATTTGCCCTTTTTTCCTTCCACTGCTTCCACTCCCTATGATAATCAGCTACTTATTGTGGAAGGACCCTTGTTTTTGGGCGTCTCCTTCCACACATCCTTCCACTGGCAGACTTCCGCCATTTGCCGGGGGCAAAAAATACGTTGTCAGAATCTCAAGCTGCATCTGGATGTTGTTCTGTCAACGTCTGGATGTTGGTTGAACAACATCCAGACGTTGCTGACACGAGATGTAGATGAAGATTTATCAACATCCGGTTGTTGGAAAAACGCCTGAAAGTTGACGGCGCAACTCCCGGGTGTGATCAATGCAAATCCATAAGCGCTGATACAGAGGCTCTTAGGTGTTGAAATCTTCCATAGGTAAACGTTTCAACAAACATAGGTGGATGTTCAAACAAACATAGGTGGAAGATTGAACAACCACCTATGATTGTTTTAGCCTTCAAAGTGCGTAAATCAGCCAGTGGAAGGATGTGTGGAAGGAGACGCCCAAAAACAAGGGTCCTTCCACAATAAGTGGCTGATAATGACTGGAGTGGAAGGAGTGGAAGGAAAAAAGGGCAAATCGCCTGTATATAATAACGGCCATTGTGGATCGCTCATTCTCCTTTTTCATACTCAATGCTATTTTGCAGAATTCATCCGACAGTGATCACAACTATTTATACTACCTTTGCCGGTAAAAATTGAAAGAAAGGGCAAGCTATGAAACGGATAGGTATGAGTCTGCTGTTGCTGACGGCAGTGATCGGTGCGGCTACCGCACAAAGCGGAACAAAACGGTTAAACCTGAAAGAGATCGCCGACGGGAACTTCCGTCAGGTAACTGCCATCGGCGAGATGCGTTCGCTGCCTGACGGCGAACACTATACGGCGATGAACGCCGAACGGACGATGGTGGTCAAATATGCCTATCGCACCGGCCAGCCCGTGGATACCCTCTTCAATGTGAAGAAAGCCCGAGAATGTACGTTCGATACCTTCGAAGGTTACGCGATTGCCGCCACCGGCCATCGCATGCTGATCTTCCGCGATAGGGAATCTATCTACCGCCGTTCATCGAAAGCCACGGTGTATGACTATGATGTACGCCGTAACTTCATCAAACCATTGACGGATACAGGCCAAAAGATGATGATCCCCACCTTCTCGCCCGACGGCCGCCTCTGCGCTTATGTGATCGATAACAATATCTGGTTGCGCAAATTCGACTACGATACCGAAGTGCAGGTCACCCGCGACGGCGAAGCCAACAAGATACTCAACGGTATCACCGACTGGGTGTATGAAGAAGAGTTTTCCGTCACCAACCTCATGGCCTGGTCGCCCGACAGCGAATACCTGGCCTGGGTACGTTTCGACGAAACGGAAGTGCCCGAATACCAGATGCAGGTCTATGGCGACGGCCTGTATCCCGGCATCTACTCCTACAAATACCCGAAGGCGGGGCAAAAGAACTCGAAGGTGTCTGTCCATTCCTACAGCGTGTCAACCAAAGACATCAAAGAGTTGCAGGTCCCTTCGGGCGCCGATGCCTATATCCCCCGTATCCTTTTCACCCGGAACGCCGAACAGTTGGCGGTATTGACGCTCAACCGCACGCAAAACCTGTTTAATATGTATTACGCCAATCCGAAAAGCGGCGTGTTCCGGCTCATCCTGCGCGAAGAGAACAAGGCGTATGTGGATTCGGAATGGCTGGGATCCATACAGTTTAACGAGAGCGGCTTCCTGTATGTGAGTGAGCAGGACGGCTACGCGCACATCTATCAATACTCTCCCACCGGCGTGATGCAGAAACAGCTCACCCAGGGCAACTGGGACGTGACCCGCCTGATCGGCATGGATGAGGCCGGCAAGGCGCTCTTTTATGAATCGGCCGAAGAAAGCCCGTTGCGCCGCTCGGTCTATCGCATCGATGCCAAAGGGGTAAAAACCCGCCTTTCCACCGAAGACGGAACCAACTCGGCGGCGTTCAGCGCCAATTATGCTTACTTCGTGAACACCTGGTCGGATGCCAATACACCGGCCAAAATATCCGTGAACGATACTAAAACCCTGAAGCCGCTGCGTGTCTTACTAGACAATGCCGCCCTGAAAGGACGCCTGGCCGAATATGCCACCGGCAAGAAAGAATTCTTCAAGATACAGACAGCCTCCGGGCTGGAGCTGAACGCCTGGATGGTAAAGCCTGCCAATTTCAGCGAATCGAAGAAGTATCCGGTACTGATGACACAGTACAGCGGACCGAACTCACAATCGGTGCTCGACCAGTATGGGTTCGACTGGGAACGGTATCTCCCCTCGATGGACATCATCGTCGTCTGCGTGGATGGCCGTGGAACGGGCGCCCGGGGCGAAGCTTTCCGCAAATGCACGTATCAGAAGATGGGCGAGCTTGAGTCGAAAGATCAGGCCGAAGCCGCCGTGGCATTGGGCAAGCTGCCGTATATCGACGGCAAACGGATCGCTATCTACGGCTGGAGCTTCGGCGGGTATAATACGTTGATGGCGCTGACTACCGGCGGCGGCGTGTTCAAAGCCGGCATCGCCGTGGCGCCGCCTACCGACTGGAAGTACTACGACTCCGTCTATACCGAACGGTTCATGCGTACGCCGAATGAAAACTTCCAGGGTTATGCCGCCACCTCTCCGCTGGCGAAAGCCAAAGACCTGCAAGGTAAATTGCTGCTGATTCACGGTACGGCCGACGACAATGTGCATTTCATGCAGTCGCTCGTCTATGCCGAAGCCTTGGTGCAGGCGGGTAAACAGTTCGACATGCATATCTATAAAGACAGGGATCATGGCATTTCCGGCGGAAACACCCGTTTCCATCTCTATACCAAAATGTGTAACTTCTTAATCGACAACCTCTGATGGCGACGCATGTGCCTAAACCTGACTGGCTGAAAATACGACTGGGTGGGAATGAGCAGTTCACACGCACGAAAAGTATTGTCGAATCGCATTGCCTGCATACGATCTGCTCCAGCGGTCGTTGCCCGAACATGGGCGAGTGTTGGGGCAGGGGAACAGCCACTTTCATGATTGCCGGGGATATCTGTACCCGCTCCTGCCGGTTCTGTAACACCAAGACGGGCAGGCCGATGCCTCTCGATCCGGATGAGCCGGCCCGCGTGGCGGAAAGTATCCGCCTGATGGAGCTGAAGCATGCCGTGATCACTTCCGTGGATCGTGACGACCTGCCGGATATGGGGGCTTCGCATTGGGCGAAAACCATCACGGCCGTCCGGGCCGCCAATCCCGCAACGACATTGGAAGTGCTTATCCCCGACTTCCAGGGAAAGACGGGGCTGGTGGACCTGGTGGTCGAGGCGGCGCCGGATATCATTTCCCATAACCTGGAAACGGTGCCCCGGCTGACTCCCGCCATCCGCAGCGCAGCACGGTATGATGTGAGCCTGCAGGTGCTCCGGCGGATCGCCGAACAGGGCGTGACCGCCAAAACAGGGATCATGGTGGGACTCGGGGAGACCGAAGAAGAAGTGTATAGCCTGATGGACGACGCCCTGGCATCGGGTGTGACGGTATTCACCATCGGACAGTATTTGCAACCCTCCCGCAAACATATACCCGTCACATCCTATATTACCCCTCAGCAATTCGATCAGTATAAGACGGTTGCCCTGCAAAAAGGATTCAAGGTTGTGGAGAGCGCCCCGCTGGTACGTTCTTCCTACCATGCAGAAAGGCACGTATGAAATGAACAAATCTACGTTAAGAGTGTTTATATAGTACAGTAAGAATCAGGAAGGGGTATTGTATCATGAACAAAATCAGCCATCGGATGAATAACCACGCAATTGGGTTGATCCCATTGCTTGTGTTCATGTTTTTGGATAACTTCCTTCCTTACTTCCCCTCTTTTCTGATCGGTATCGGCGCCTGTTTCGTGCTGGCGGGGGTGTTCATCCTGTGGACACGGGACAAGATCCAACTACTTATGTTGGCGCCTACTGCCGTAACCCTGGTGTTGTATTCTTTTTTCCTGTTCTTCGGTATGGAGCCTGTATTGTTCGACTATACACCGCTGATCGTGGAGGTGATATTGGTAGTGGTGCTGGCGCTGATCGGATTTACCCGCCGCCCGTTGTTGAGGAGGCTCCGCAATTCCCATCATCCGCTCTACCGGAGAACCTATATCCGTACGACCCTCAATGAGTTCTACTTCCTGACCCAACTGGTGCAGGGGCTATATACCTTGCATCTGTTCATCGTCCTGATATATACCACGCTGCCGGATTCGATGCGGAATGAGCACTTCGCCCAGTTCCTGTACCGGGAGCTTGAAGTGGTTATCGGGGTATTGATCATCCTTTATGAACAGATCAGGCTATCGATGATGCGCGGAAGCCTGAAGAAAGAAATGTGGCTTCCGGTACTCGATGATGCCAACAAGGTAGTGGGATGCATTGCCCGTTCGGTGGCCCGCACATTGCCTAAAAAGTTCTATCACCCGATTGTCCGCATCGCCCTTGTCTATGACGGGATGTTATACCTGATCAAGCGGAACAAAGGCGAATATGTATCGCCGGACACCTTTGATATCCCGTTCAACCAGTATGTGTTGTACCGCCATACCATCGACCAGACCGTCAAGGAGGCGTTGGGCGACCTGCAGCATGAAAAAGAAGTCTGCCCCCGTTTCCTGATTCGTTATACCTATGAAGACGAGAAGGTGAAACACCTCGTCTATTTATATGCCATTTGCCTGCATTCGAACGACCGGTACAAGAAGTATAAGCGGCGTGCCGGTAAATTATGGACAACCCGGCAAATCCAGGAAAACCTGAATACGGGTATCTTCAGCAGTTACTTTGTAAAGGAATTCCCTTACCTGCAACAAACGATCCTGTACGCGGAGAACTTCTGCTGCGGGAACAACGGGCAGGAGGTGTCGGAAAAGATCCGACAGGAATTCGATGCCGACGACGACTCAACGGTTTCCTAATTCGATTACTTCCAGGTCTTTGATCTCTTTCCCGTCTATCCGGAAACGTACCAGCGTACGTACCAGATGGAATCCGCTTTTCCCGGCCGCTCCCGGGTTGATGCAGAGGCAGTTCAGGGTGGGGTCGAACGCTACTTTCAGGATATGCGAATGGCCGCATACAAAGAGCTGGGGGCGGGTATCAAACAACTCCTGCCGGATGCCCGGGTCAAAGCGTCCGGGATAACCGCCGATATGCGTCATCATCACACGGACATTTTCTACGGTGAAATGGGCGGTTTTCGGATAGATCGACCGGAGAGGATACCCGTCGATATTCCCGTGGACGGCACGGACAGGTGCGATAGCCGCCAACCGGGTTGCTACCTGGTCTGATCCGATATCTCCTGCATGCCATATCTCGTCGCACGATTGGAAGTAGGTGGCGTATGCCTCATCCCACCATCCGTGTGTGTCTGAAAGTAATCCGATCGACAACATTTCCCCTGCTTTGTTTGTTTAGCAGGTAAAAGTAAGAGGAAAAGTGATTTGGACCGCCATATTTTACCTGAATTATTTGGGAATGGGTAAAACAGGCCCTATATTTACCAGCAAAGAACACACAGGATGGAAACCGCATACCGTTACTTTAAGCGAGATATCAGTTGGCTGTCTTTCAACTACCGGATATTGTTGGAAGCGGAAGACCTGTCGCTGCCCATCTATGAGCGGATCAAATTCCTGTCGATCTATTCGTCCAACCTCGAAGAGTTCTATGAGATACGTGTGGCGGAACACCGCGGGGTGATCCTGCGGAACCGGTATGTGGAAGAAAACGTGGACGATGCGGAAGAAACCCTTGCCGAGATCACGCAGGAGGTGAACCGTCAACAGGGTGAGTTCTACCGTATCTTTGCCGGTATCACCGCCGAGCTGGACAAGCTGAATATCCACCTGTATCAGGATAGCCGTCCGCTGCCTTTCCATACCGCCTTTGTCCGGGATTACTTCAACGAGGAGGTTTTCCCGTTCCTTGCGCCGATCATGATTCAACCGGGTATCCGTCTGTTTATCCGCGACCGGCGGTTGTACCTCGTGGTCCGCATGACGAAGAAGGGCAAGCATCTACCGGTTGCCGCAACGCCCGAATATCACTATGCCCTGATGAAGATCCCTTATTCCAAGGTGCCCCGTTTCATCGAACTGCCCGAGGAGGAAGGGCGGCATTACATCATGCTCAGCGACGATATGATCCGGGCGAACCTGCCCAGCGTCTTCCCGGGCTATGAGATCGACAGCTGTTACAGCATCAAGATCTCCCGTGATGCGGATATCTATCTGGAAGATGTGAAAAGGGATAACATCGTGGAGCATATCCGCAAGAAAGTGAAGCAACGTAAGGTGGGCGACCTGAGCCGGTTCATGTACGACTGTGCGATGCCACCCGATTTCCTGGCCTTTATCTGCGAAGCCTTCGGTATCCAGCAGGAAGACCTCGTGCTGGGAGGCCGATACCTTAACCTGCAAGACCTGGTCCAACTGCCCAACCCATCCGGCAAACGGCTGGAGCAGCAAGTGCCGGCTCCCATGCGCGTTCCTTTTCTCGACGAGAAAAACTCGGTACTCAAAGCGGTGAAGAAGAAAGACCTCCTGCTGCATTTTCCCTACCATTCGTTCGACTACCTGATCCGTTTCCTGATGGAGGCGGCCTTCGATCCGAAGGTGGAAGAGATCAAGATCACCCAGTACCGCGTAGCCGAGAATTCGGCCGTTATCAACGCCCTGATCAGCGCCGCGCAGAACCAAAAGAAAGTGACCGTATTCGTAGAATTGAAAGCGCGCTTCGACGAAGAGCAAAATATGGAAACCGCCCGGTTTATGGAGCAGGCGGGTATCCGGATCATCTACAGTATCCCCGGGCTAAAGGTGCATGCCAAGGTGGCGGTCATCCTCCGGAAAGAGACCGGTAACGGGAAGAAACGGCGGAACTTCGCCTATCTGAGCACGGGCAATTTCAACGAGAAAACAGCCCGGGTCTATGCCGATATGGCCTTGCTTACGACGCATCCGGGCATCATCGCCGAGATCAACCAGGTGTTCGACGTGTTGGAAGGAAACATCGCGCAGGAAGAAGTTTGTTTCCGGCATCTGCTGGTGGCGCGCTTTAATATGGTGGACGAACTGAAACGGATGATCCACCGGGAAATCGCCCATGTGAAAGCCGGGCGGCGCGGGTATATCATCCTGAAGATGAACGGGCTGCACGACCAGCAGATGATCGACGAACTGTATCACGCCAGTGAACAGGGGGTGGAGATCGACCTGATCGTACGCGGCATCTGTTGCCTGATCCCCGATCAGCCTTTCAGCCGGAATATCCGCATCACCCGCATTGTGGATATGTTTCTCGAACATGCCCGTATCTGGTATTTCCACAACAATGGGGCGGAGGAGGTGTTCCTGACTTCGGCCGACTGGATGCGCCGTAACCTGAGCCGGCGGATCGAAACGGCAGCGCCGGTGCTCGATCCCCTTATCCGGCAGGAGATCATCGATATCCTGCGCATCCAGTTAAGCGATAATGTGAAAGCCTGCCGGATCGACGAACGGTTGGCCAATAACTTCAAGCGCGACGACAACCCGGACAAGACCCGCTCGCAGCTGGCTATCTACAACTACCTGAAGGGGAAGAACGAATAGACGGCTATGTGATCTGCCTTCCCAACTCTTCCAACCCTGCCTTCCTGCTTTTAAGCTGGTGCTCTACAATGAGCTCGTAGTCGCTCTTCTGGTCGCCAATCTTACTCGTCACCACAAAGAGTTCGAGGGAGATGAGGAACAGGAAGACGATGATGTAGAACGCCATCGCGATCTTGCGGGTGAGGATAATCTCCATCATCGCGTTCAGCTCTTCCAGGAATCCGCTCTTGGAAGCCAGTTCTTTCCGGAGGGTGCTTTCAGCGTCTATCTTTTGCGCGGTATAGGCTTCGTGCTGCTGGCGCAGGCGCTTGAGGTTCTCATTGTTGGTCTCCACCTGCTTGATCCGCGGGTTTTCCACCGGAGAGGTGGAAACGGTCCGTTGGGGCACTTCCTTGTATGTGCCGTCGGTCTGCCGTTCGCGTTGGTAGGTGGTGCTGGTGGATACGGTATTGATCGTAGGCTTTTTCATGATCTCTTCGTTGAGGGCGATGTTTACCTTGTCTAACGAATCGATCTCGGTCTGTATATCCGCCAGCTTGGTGTCGATGACGCTCAACCGCATGGGTAGCTGTTCTTCTACGTTCCGGTCCACGATCTCGATCATTTTCCGGTCGATATCTTCTCCGAAAATGATCTGGTCGATAATGGTTGAGCCTAAGATGGCCATGATGAACGCGATGAAGATACGGAAGATCGACGGCCACTTATTGCGCCCGACGGTCAGGATAATCTGCCGTTCGATCTGCAGGACGATGACGACGAAGATGACCGACGTGATCACGCATCCCCATACCGGCGCACCTACATACCGTTCCGCAAAGCAGTATCCCGTAAACGCCCAGAGGATGATCAGGATGATCAGTGCCGCCGTATATTTCTTCAATTGTTTGAAACTTGCTTCACTGCAACTCTTCAATATCTGGCTGTTCCAACCCGTCAGAAAGCAGCCTAACTTAATCCACCAGCTCATACGACTTATTTTTTAAAGGTACCAAGTGACAATGCGGCTAATCCCCGGAGGAATCCCCGTTCGTAGGCGAACAGCATCCGTCCCATATAGGAGGTGTTGTTTTTTAGGTCGGCTTCCATCCCTTTCATTTCCGTGAGGTGCTGCAGGAAGATGTCTCTCCGCGTCTTCAGTTGTTCCACCACATCCAGCAAGCCGGCTTCGGTACGCGACTGGATATGGAATTCAATCTCTTTCAGGTCGTCTTCATACCGGCGGTTCACCTGTTTGAAGAGAATTTCAAATTCGCTGTGGATCAACGATTTGTTGAGCTCTTTATACGCATTGTCCGGGTTGGCGAGGGCATCTTCATATCCCCTCTTCTCGTAATCCTCCCGGAGGTAGGCGTAAATCAGGTCGATAGGCATACGGGTGGCACAGGATACATGTGTATCTTCCCCCTGTATGATGCCTTCGGCAGGCAGTGGGTCTTGTTTGACTTCCGGTAGCGGTGTTTTCTTTTTGGAAAAATAGTTGCTGAATCCCATATGGTTGTTGTATTAATTCGGAGAAAGGGATACCCGGTGGGTATATACCTTATACTGACGCATGAAACAGGCGGCAGGTTGCACATAGTGCGTTAAAAAATATTATCAAGCGTACATGGTCAGTACACAATGCATTTCACGGTTTTCTCTCCTTCCTGCGGATGATGTAACTGTACGACATACAACCCTTTGGCCGCCGGGATCGAGTGATTCCCTTCGCCGCTCAGGGTAGCGGCCAGCTGTCCGGAAAGGGTGACGATCTGCGCCCGGGCGCCTTGCGGAAGACCGGTGATTTCGATCCGGTCTGCATACGCGCTGACGGCTACGGTCGGGAATAGGGATGCATCGTTCCCTGTCGGCTGGTATTCCAGTTTACGGTCCATCCAGGCGATCCGGCTTTGCAGGTAACTGCGCACATTGGCCACTTCGGCGGCATAGGAACCGTGTATGACCGGGTTTTCGTGTACCTTTGTGTTCATGATGTTCCAACGGGTGAAATTCAGTTGTTGCGACTGGCCCAGTTCTTCCTCATACCCGTCTATCACCTGCGTCAGCGCTTCTGCCGACAGGATGCCGTGATCGCGGTAGTAGGCATAGGTCTCCTTCAGCTCCTTCAGGAAGAGCGGGTCGGAGAGGATGCGTCTGACCATCGAACGGGCATCGCCGGCACAACTGCTCTTGGAGGAAAGACAAATCCAATCGCTGATCAGGTTGACGGGGTATGTCCGCCTGTCGTTGTCGAATGCGATGTCGAAATCCCATACCGGACCGGTGAGGAATTGGTTGCTCAGCCGGTCTTTATACATATATACACTCCAGTATGTATCCGTATTCCCGCTGAGTTCGCCTACCAGGAAGTGGCGGATAAACGTCTGGGTGTCGAGGAATTTACGGAAACCGGTGGCGGGGTCGGTATAGTTTGTCGATTGCAGGGTCATCAGGAAATCCTCAAAATGCGATTTGATGTACGTGTGTTGCGCCGGGACGATCTCGTCGTCTTTCGGGTATTTGATGGTGACGGGGATGCTGTAGCGGAACGAGGTGAACATGGATGTTGCGGGTTCCTGGGAGGCATAGGCATCGATTTCAATCAGGTAGCCGCCTGTGAGATTATCGCCGGAAGTATCGGCAGCCTTCATTTTGGTCACCTCCACCCGCTTATCCGCCACCTCGATCTGGTCGCAGAGTTGATAACACCCTTTGTATTCGCCATTGAGGAATACGTTGACAGGCTGTCCGGCCGGTGTGTAAGGCAACTCCAGGCGGTTGCTCAGGTCGAACCCCAGCAGGTTGCGCATCAGGGTTTTGTCGCCGTAGTTGTTGATCAGTGTCCAGTTCTTTTCCTTGGCGGGATTACCGAGTACGCTGGCTTTGTTCCGCAGCTTCAGGCGGTAGGGTTTCTTTTCGAAATTCCAACTGGCATTCCCTCTTCCCTTGATGTCGAGGCTGTCGGTATAGACATTCTTCCCGTCGGCGGAGATAAAGGAAACGATGCCGGGGATGTATTTCTCTTTCTCCACGATGTTTTCCGCGTTGGCGGTATGGATGACGACCGACGGGAGGTTGGTCAACGGCGGGACGACCGAGTTATCGCCTTCGCCCTTATACCCGTAGAAGGCAAGTTCGGCAATGTTACAACGGACATCATTCGGCCCCACATAGCGTACATAGCGGAATCCGCGGGAGCAGGTAACGGCTTTTTCCGTCATCGTGTTGTATCCCGGTGTTTCGGTGATCAGCAACAAGGGGACGGCATCTCCGAAATCGGGGTTGTTGGCGCCTTCGAACACACCCAGTACCAACCGCTTGTCGTAGTTCTCCCGGGGACTGAAGGCTACCTTGGTGATGACATGCTTTTCTCCCAGATCCAATCCTGCCCAACCGCCCGATCGGTTCCAGGTGGCCAAATACGTCTGGTAATTGCCATCGAAAGCATGTGCCAGGGTATTGACGGTGGAAGAAGGGATGTTGTTGGCATAATCTACCGATGTGGCCGTTCCGATGATATGGACAGGGGCTAATTTCTCCGAAACGTTTTGCGCCGAGGCACAGAAGCAACAGGATACCAACAGGGAAACCTGCATGACGGCCGTAAGTGATTTTTTCATTTCTATGTTATTTAGAGGATTAACTGTTTGTTTGATGGATGGCATCATCCGGTAATTTCACGTTCTCCGGCAGATACCCCGACCGGATCCGCCACTCCTGCGGATACAGGTTGTTCGCCCTGCTCCCCAGGTTCTTGGCAAAACCCAGCGGGAGCCTTTTATACGTAAGGAGCACATAGCCTTTGGGCATTGCCGGATCGAGGGTCAACGCTTCTTTTTTCAGGAAACGGATCGCCTGCTCCCAATCCAGGGCGACCGTGGGGAACGCCCCTTTTTCCAGCGCCGTGCTCAACGCCAGCGCCTGATCGGGGATCAGGTCTTTTCCTTTCATCTCACCTAACCGGATCCCGGCGGAGACGATCCGCAGCGAGGCGGCGATCAATTGCCGGCTCTGCAGATGCGCGACAGGTATCGCCTGGATATACTCCCCTTGTGTCTCCAGATGGAACCCTTCGGGTTGATGCAGCCAGGTCTTCACGACAGGAGGTACGGGGGGGAGCGCTTTCCCTTTCTCTTTCTTCCCGCGGGAGGCGGGTTTGATACAGTCCGTCGCCCCGTCGGCTTTGCGAAGGACAGCCAGGAAAAAGCCTTCACCCCTTGTCTTGTGCGGGAAAAAGCGGTAAACGGGATATTCATACCTGAGCGCCCCGGTGATTTCCCAGGAGTGGGTGTCCGGAAGAGTCAGCACATCGGCTCCTAATTCCTGCACGATGAAATGGATGTTTTCCTCGTTTTCTTCCGTATTATATGTACAGGTACTATAGATTAATATGCCTCCGGGTTTCAACGCCTCCCACACATCGCGCAGGATCCGCTGTTGGCGTGCGGCGCACAGGTTGACATGGGCTTCGCTCCATTCCTGCACGCTATCCGGGTCTTTGCGGAACATCCCTTCGCCGGAGCATGGAACGTCGGTCACGATCACATCGAAGAAATGGCGCAATGCCCCGATCTGCCCCGGATCATTGTGGGTGACGATCACATGCGGATTGCCCCATTTGGCAATATTCTCTGCCAGGATATGGCTGCGCGGGCGGATCACCTCATTGCTTACCAGCAGACTGCCTTCGGGCAGGAGGGACGCTAAGTGGGTGGATTTCCCTCCCGGCGCCGCGCAGAGGTCGAGACAACGCACCGGTTCCGGCACATACGCTTTGATCGCCTGTTCCAGGAACATGGAGGAAGCTTCCTGCACATAGTACGCCCCGGCATGGAACAGCGGATCGAAGGTGAACGACAACCGTTCGGGCAGGTAATATCCCGTACTGCACCAGCCCACCGGTTCCCCACCGGCTACTTCCATCCCTTTCGCCCTGTTGATGCGGATGCTGACAGGGGGCTCCGTATGCAACGCCTCCTCCAGTTGGGTGAAGTCGATACCCGGAAGTTGGCGGGTGCGGGTGATAAAATCAGCAGGAAGTGTCATTCATTGAGATGATTTTGAAGCAAAAGTACTACATTTGTCCCAAAGAATCAGTATGCAGGCAGCTCTTTTCCTTATACCGGTCACATTGGGAGAAACGGAACACCGCCAGGTGTTGCCGGAGTACAACCGGGAGGTGATACTCGGTCTCCGCCATTTCATCGTCGAAAATGTGCGGACGGCACGCCGTTTCCTGAAAAAGACGGCGCCGGAGATTGTGATCGACACGTTGACTTTCCATGAACTGAATAAACATACCTCGCCCGAAGAACTGACGGGTTTCCTGGCGCCATTAGCCCGGGGAGAGTCCGTCGGCGTGATTTCGGAAGCCGGTTGCCCGGCCATTGCCGATCCGGGAGCCGATATCGTGGCCATTGCGCAACGGAAGAACTACACGGTCGTGCCGCTCGTTGGTCCCTCTTCCATCCTGATGGCGCTAATGGGATCGGGGTTCAACGGACAGAGCTTCGCCTTCCACGGGTATCTCCCCATCGACGGATCGGAACGTACGCAGGCGATCAGAAAGCTGGAAGGGCGCGTCTATGCCGAACATCAAACGCAGTTGTTCATCGAAACACCGTATCGGAACAATAAGCTGGCGGAAGACCTGTTGCAGACCTGCCGTCCGTCCACCCTGCTGTGTATCGCGTCCAATATCACCTGCGAGGATGCGTTGATCCGTACCCGTTCCGTCAGTGAATGGAAAGGCCGGCTGCCCGACCTGAACAAGAAACCAACCCTGTTCCTCCTCTATAAATAATATCGCCTCATGGAAACACCCGACTACTTCGCCCACGAAACCGCTGTGATCGATCCCGGATGCCGGATCGGCGACGGAACGCGTATCTGGCATTTCTCCCATATCATGACTGGCTGCGTGATCGGTGCCCGTTGCAATATCGGACAAAACGTGGTTGTCTCACCCGAAGTGATCCTGGGTGATAACGTCAAGGTACAGAATAATGTGTCGATTTACACGGGTGTGATCTGCGAAAGCGATGTGTTCCTGGGTCCTGGTTGTGTGTTTACGAATATCCTCATTCCACGGTCGGCGATCAACCGCAGGGGTGAATACCTGCGGACATTGGTACGACGGGGCGCTTCCATCGGCGCCAACGCCACCATCCTGTGCGGCCACATGATCGGTATGTATGCCATGATCGGGGCAGGTGCGGTAGTCACCAAGGATGTGCCGGCGTATGCACTGGTGATCGGTAACCCCGCCCAACAGGCAGGCTGGGTAAGCGAGTACGGACACCGCCTTTCTTTCGATGCCGAAGGGCTGGCCGTTTGTCCGGAAAGCGGCGAGAGCTACCGCCTGACCGACGATGGGGTATCGCGTATTTATCCGGACTGATTTCCGCCTGTCCCTGAAATGGGACAGTGTACCATTTCGCAATGGGACACCGGATGTATGCTCCTACAGCTGCTTCCCGGAAACTGCTTCCACCTTCCACTATTGATGTTAATTCATTGAATTTCTACAAAATACGAAATGGAGGATGCTTCTGTTCTCCTTCCACTGCCTCTTTTCCCTTCCACTCGGACATAGGGTAAAACGATCATAGGTAGATGATTGAACAAACATAGGTAGATGTTTGAACTACCATAGGTAGATGATTGCGCAATCATAGGTGGTTGATATTGTATTCAATTGCCGGTAAAAAAACGATGTCAGAATTCCAATCTGCATCTGGATCTTGTTCGAACAACGCCTGGATGTTGTACTGTCAACGTATAGATGTTGTTGGAACAAGATCCAGATGCAGATTTATCAACATCCTGAAGCGTAAAAATGATCCGGATAAAACGGGCAAAAAAATGATCCGGATGATCGATTTCAATCATCCGGATCATTTTCATCGGACCTTTGGTTCTTTTGTCCTAAGGCTTTCAGCCTTGGGAGTCAGCCTGATATGTGCTTACATGGCTTTCAGGCTCATGTCCAGGCTCTTCACCGAGTGGGTCAGCGCTCCTACAGAGATATAATCTACGCCGGTTTCCGCGTATGTGCGTAAGGTGTCGAATGTGATCCCGCCGGATGATTCCAATTCGAACCGGCCGGCTACGCGGCTGACGGCTTCCCGGGTATCGGCCACCGAGAAGTTGTCGAGCATGATGCGGTCGATCCCTCCTACGCGCATGGCTTCCGCCAGTTCGTCGAAGTTGCGTACCTCGATCTCGATCTTCAGGTTTTTCCCTTTTTCTTTCAGGTAAGCCTGTGCGCGGGTGATGGCTTGTTCGATTCCACCGGCGAAATCCACATGGTTGTCTTTCAGCAGGATCATATCGAAGAGGCCGATCCTATGGTTCACGCCGCCGCCGATCTTCACCGCTTCTTTTTCCAGCATACGCATGCCGGGTGTTGTTTTGCGGGTATCCAGTACGCGCGTTCCGGTTCCTTCGAGCGCTTTCACATACATGCGTGTGGTGGTGGCGATGCCGCTCATGCGTTGCATTACGTTCAGCACTAAGCGTTCTGTTTGCAGCAGCGATTGTACCTTCCCTTCTACCGTAAAGGCGATCTCCCCTTTCTTTACTTCCGTTCCGTCGGGGATGCAAACATGGATAACCAGCGCCGGGTCGAACGCGTGGAAAATACGTTGCGCGACAGCTACTCCTGCCAGTACGCCGTCTTCTTTGATGATGAGTTGGCTTTTCCCCATGGCTGTGGCGGGGATGGAAGACAGGGTGGTATGATCGCCATCGCCGATATCTTCGGCAAAGGCCAATGTGATTAAGTCCTGAATAAGTGCATCCATGTTATTCTATTCTGATTGATTGGATAATGGCTTTGTCTCCTTCCGTGCGGTAGGTGATGTTGACACGGTATTCCGTGGAGCCGGACGACAGTTTGCCTACAAAAAAACCGTTGTCTTTTTTATCGGCATGGTGCAGGACCGTAAATCCGGTAGGTTTGTTGCTGCTGAAAAAGGCCGACAGCAGGGAGACCGACTCATTCCCGTTGCATACCTTCGCGGTGCCGGGTATGGCCATATCTACTTCCTGATCCACGGCGGATACCAGGGCGGAAGCGTTTCCGTTTTTAAATGCGTTGACGATACCGTTGATATCGGCTGCCTGCACACTCCAAATGGAAAGTAAACAGGCGAACGTGAGTAAAAAGCGTTTCATAATTCCTCCGTATTTTATACGTTATTCGGGGCAAATGTATGTATTTTTCTTCTAATTTCGCGTCGATAACCCGTTAAACACGAAACAGATGAAGATTATCCTCCTGCTGATCGGAAAGACCGACACCTCTTTCCTGACGGATGCCATCCATGTATATAGGGACCGCCTCTGCCATTATATCCCCTTTGAAATGGTGGTGATCCCCGATATCCGGAATGTGAAAAACCTGTCTGAGATCCAGCAAAAGGAAAAAGAAGGAGCGCTTTTGCTCAAAGCTATCCAACCGGGTGATACGGTGGTATTGCTGGATGAAAAAGGGAAGGAGTTTACCTCTGTGCAGTTTGCTTCCTACATTGAGAAGAAACAACACGCGGTATCCAGGCGGTTGGTATTCATTGTCGGCGGCCCTTACGGGTTCAGTGAGTCTGTCTATGCCGCCGCGTCCGAAAGGCTGTCGCTCAGCAAGATGACCTTTTCCCACCAGATGGTGCGCCTCTTCTTTGTCGAACAGTTATACCGCGCCATGACGATCCTGCACAACGAACCGTATCATCATGCGTGAGAAAGGATGAATTTAGTGCGGTTGTCCGCCGTCATCCGTCGCTTCTGTCTTGAAAGCCTTGCTATACGTAGTCATCACCAGGATACAAAGCCCCAGCAGGCCGGCCACGATATACGCATATTGCATGGTAAATGCTTTGGTGATCGCGCCAATCAGGGGCGGGGCAACCAATGAACCGATGAAACTGATGCTCGAAAGGATCGTCAGGGCTATGCCTACCGGCGTAGTGGATTTGGCGCCTACCAGGCTGTAGATCGTCGGCACCATGCTGGAGATACCTAATCCCACACACATGAATCCGAACGAATTGACCGCTACCCGGGCCACCATCGAGTCGAATGCCATCCCCAACAGCGCCGTGACGAAGAACCCGACAAAGATCAGCATGCCGGAGAGTTGTAATACCCGTTGTTTACCTAAGAGGCGATAGGCGCGGTTCGCCAGGAAGCGTCCGGCCGTCATCATCACCATAAAGACCAGGAAGCCGATCTGCAGGGATTTGGGCGCCTGCAGGACGGATTCGAAATAGACGCCGCTCCAGTCGAACATGGCGCTTTCGACGATCAGCGCGAACAACCCCGCGATACCCAACTGGATCAGCAGCATCTCGGGCTTACGGATGAAGCGGAGCAGGGCGGGTGTTTCTTTTTTCTCCGGGATGAGTACTTCACCTTCGGGCTGTTCGGAGGCGATGGCGGTTTCCATCTCCCTGTCGTCTTGCAGGAAGCGGCGTCCATACCCGACGATCAGCCCGATCAGCAGGGCGATGAGTGTAAAATGCCAGAGCGGAGAGATACCGGAAACAATCATGATGAAGCCGATCAGCGCTCCCATACAGGCCGCCAGACTCCATCCCCCATGGAAGGAGGCCATGATCGTACGTCCGCACCGGCGTTCGATGCCGATACCCTGGGTGTTGAGGGAGATGTCGCAGAGGTTCCAGCACGCACCGAAGACAAACAGGCTGACAACCAGCATGGCGATGGAGGGCGACAGTCCGATGGCAAACAGCGATAAGGCATATCCGAGGATGCTTGCCTGTACCATGATACGGCTTCCCAGCCGCGACACTAAATAACCGGCCAGGGGAATGGCGATGAATTTACCCGCCGGGATCAGAAACAGGATCATCCCCCAATACAAGGCGTCGCTTCCCGCGAACAGTTCTTTGATATCGGGGATACGGCTGGCCCAACTGGAGAAACAGAGTCCCTGGGCAAGGAAAAAGGTTAATACACCGTACCGTATTTGTTCGCTTGTGTAAGTTGCTGGTGTGTTGTTCCGCATAGGATTGTCGTTTATTATCAGGTAGTGGGCGGTTCAACACGTACAGGCTTACAGGGCAGGGTAAACCAGAACTCCGTACCTGTACCCACTTCCGACTGCACGCCGATCTCTCCGCCGAGGTACTGGATAATGGTCTCGCAAATGGAAAGCCCTAATCCCGTTCCCGGTACAAAACTATCAAATTTTGCGAAACGTTTGAATACGGAATCCAGATTTTCGGGAGAAATTCCTTTGCCGGTATCGCGTACATAGAAACGGAGGCCTTCGGGTATCGGGTCATAACCCATCGTAATGGATCCGGCGGAGGTGAATTTGGCGGCATTGCTCATGAAGTTGGACACCACCTGCGTAAGCCGGTTCAGCTCCGAATGGATCTTGTAATCGGTGTCCGGCAGATCGCATATCAGTTGCACGTTGGGCTGCAGCCGGTTCTCATATACCTGCCTGAGGTTGTTGAACATGGAGCTTACGCTAAAGTCGGTGAAGTGGAAATCGAGTTGCCCGGCTTCGATCTTGGACAGGTCGAGGATGTCGTTGATGAGTTGCAGCAACAGGTCGTTGTTCCGTTCGATGATGGCGAAATATTCCTTCAGCTCCTCATTCTGTTCCGTGGATTCCATGATCAGGTTGGAAAAGCCGACAATGGCGTTCAGCGGGGTGCGTATCTCATGACTCATATTCGCCAGGAAGGCGCTCTTCAGCCGGTTGGATTCTTCGGCTTTGTTCCGCAGTTCGATCAGTTCGTTGGTGATCTTCAGGGTGGTAATGTCGCGCCTCAACCCGATGATGCGGGATACGGTGCCGTCTTCGTTCCGTTTGGAGACTACGGCATGTATCTCGAACCAGCGTTGGGGCTGTTCGGGGAAGGTGATGCGTGCCTGGATGCTCATCGATTGTTTGTCGCCTTTCAACAGATGCTCCATGCCGTTCATGAACAGCGGTGCGTCTTCTTCCGCGAAGTACCGGGCATATTGTCTGATGGAATATCCCTTGGATTCAAAAACTTCAGGGTAGTCAGACGAGAAGATGGCCGCTTGCGCGTCAAACTCCCAATGGGCGATCTGGGCGGACTCAAACGCCAGTTCGAGTTTGGATTTTGTTTCTTCCAGTTCGACCTGCTTTTCCACTTCTTCGGTGATATTCTGTTCGGTGCCGAGCAGTTGGTACACCTGGCCGTTTTCATCTTTCAGCGACATCACGAAGATTTCATACCACAGGTAGCGGTCGTCGATCCGGAAGCGTACGCGTGCGCGTTCCTTATTTGTCTGTCCGCTGATCAGTTGGTCGAACAGGTGGATGTAGAGCGCTTTGTCGTGCGGGTGGATCGTTTCGATCACTTCGTCGAAAGTCATCCCTTCCTTCGCTACCAGTTGTTTGTAGAAACTTTTGAAACGCCGGCTTTCCACATCGTATGTGCCGGCTCCCAGGTTCCCCACGTCCAGCGCGAGGGAGAGCGACTGCCGGATGGATTCCAGTTCCAGTTGTTTTCTCCGGATTTCGGTAGTCTCCACAAGGGTGGTGATGATAAAGCAATTCCCTTCATTGTCGGTGAAACGGGTTTTGGTGGCGTCCGCCCAACTGCTGGGCACGCCTGTTTCCGGATCAGGGAAAACGCGTTCGAACGTCAGGGGGAAATCGCTTTTTTGCGCCATCAGGTCTTCCTGCAACGATCTATCGCAATCGGGATCGTTGGCCTCGAAGTCGTTTGTCCCCAACACGAAGGTACGTCCGTTGTACAATTCCAATAGTTTTTTGTTGTGAAAGTAGTAACGGAAATCGTCGGATGCGTTCTTGACCATCACGCCTACCGGCAGGTTATCGACCACCGACTGCAGGAATGTCTTCAGCCTGGATATTTCTTTCTCCGCCTCTACCCGGGAGGTGATATCCTGCGAATAGTAAATCACGTCGTTTTCACCGAACGGAGCGGTACGCGAGTGTGTATAGTACTTCTTTCCGTCTCTGGTTATTTCAAGGTCAAAATCATAGGTTTGCTTATTGGCCAACGTTGCCAACAGATTCTGCCGGATAATAACGGCGACCTCCCTGAATATCTCAAGTTCTTCCAGTTCAGCGATTGTCTTTCCGACTAATTCTTCACTCGAATAACCATAATTCATCAAGGTACGTTTCGGGTTGATAATCTCCATGAGTCGTTGGGATGAATCGAAAATAATCACCATTTCAGGCATCGATTCCAGCAGGTCCAACATCCAGGTACTGGCTGTATTATAGCTATGTACCTGGGTCCGTTTTAACCGGAAGATCGTCCAACCCAGCAGCAGGATGATCATTGTGGCCAGGATAAGTAATACGAGTTCGACAGGTCGTATACCAATTAAAAAGGGTGTCATCATAAGTTTCTTTTTCTTCAAACGGCATTTATACCTCCTGGTAAAAGAGGTTGATCAAAGATCCGGCATTCGCTGTTCGGTCGTCTGCATGCAATGCCGGATATCAGTAGTGCTTCCGACGAACGGGCCGATCCGTCCGATCTTGATCGTGGACATGGCGGCGGCAAAATGTCCGGATTCTTCAATACCGGCTTTCTTTGCACGTTTATACAGGTAACCAGTCATATACGTATCACCGCAACCGGTTGCATCCACCACTTCTTCCGGTATATAAGCCGGAATACGGTAGAACGTACTACCATCATAAATAACGGAACCAAGACTACCCAGGGTGATCA
>JAVBUE010000004.1:0-109373 GCA_031555735.1 Tannerellaceae bacterium | reverse complement strand
CTCTTACCAGAGCGGAACCAACAATAATATGGAAACACAGACAGCCTGGATCACCAACGCACGGGTAGACAACCATAACCTGGTGATCACTGCCCAGAAGAATACGTTCGACGAACAACGCGATGGCGAGATCACCATCATTGCCAGCCGCGGAACGGAAAAGGCCGTACTGACCGTCCATGTGACACAGGCCGGACATAAGACGCCGGGTATGGTTGGGCTGCCGAGCCTGCTCACACGTGATTTCTACCGCTCAACAGGCAACCCGTTGCAGTTCAATATGCTGAACAATTCAACGATCAAGGAAGTACTCTCTTCTCATTCGTGGCTGACGGTAACGAAGACAAGTAACAACAGCATCCTGTATGATGTGACTCATTATCCGGGTGGCGAACGGAGCGACTACCGCGAAGGCGTTATCACCATCGTGGTGGAAAACGGCTCTTCCAATACCGCCGTCTATACCGTAACCGTCCACCAGATGTCGCCCGAAATGCCGGGTATCCTGGGCTTGCCGACGGAAATTGTACAGAATTATACGGCTACGTCTTATCTCCTGAAGCAATTTGAACTTCAGAATAATGCCCGCATTACAAGTGTTACTTCAAGCACTTCCGGTCATACAACAGACTGGTTGAAAATAAGTCTTCCGATTAATGCAGACGGTTCAATCACCTACACACTGGATAGATACCAGGGAGGCGAAACCGGCGGCTCACGTGTAGGCTATATCTACATTACAGTGGATAACGCCCATGCCAACGAAGTAACTTATGTGGTTCCTGTCCGCCAGCTGGCTCCGGAAATGCCGGGTATCCTGAATATACCGGAATTCATTGTCCGCGATTTCAATGCCGTGGCAGCAGTAAATGCAATACCCTTACACTTAAATATGCAAAATGGTGCCGGAGTGATTAGTGCTATTACATCCGACACGTGGCTGAAAGTCGTCTCACTGGACGATGGTGTAGGGATACGTTATCACATGGATGCCTATGCCGGTGGCGAACCGGGTGGTTTCCGTCAGGCTGATATCATTATTACGGTACAGAACAACCACCTGAATACGGTAACTTATCGTATCCCGGTTCGTCAGTATGCTCCGGAAATGCCGGGGATTGCAGAAGTGCCTGAACTTGGAGTCGGTGCTGCGGGCATTGGTAGTTTAGCAATTCCTATAGGGCAGACATTGAATCCGATTAATAATGCGACTTTATCTTATCAAGGGGTATCGCATCCTTGGATTCATGCAGCATTAATAGGAAATGTTCTTTATTACTATGTGGATGCTTATAGCGGTGATGCCCAACGCAGTGGATATATTTGGGTAAAGGCAAGCAATGCTCATGCCAACGATGTGGACTATTATATCCCCATCACGCAGTATGGCAGTACGTATGCGTATGTGGAAGGGTCGGCATCTTTTGAGTGGAGCATTGAAGATCTTGTACGATCTTACGATGATTATACTAATACGTCACGTACTCATACGTTTAATCTTGCGAATGTTCCTGCTGGTGCTACGGTAGCATTAGGCACCATACCTGCAGGTCTTAGTAGATATGATGGTCATAGTGCTACTAATAATTGTGAATCAAGAATAACTCCATCTGCGACCTTGTCGGGTACAGCTATTAACTTTACGATTACATATACTCATAATTGGTATTCAGGATATGGTGATCGAACTCATCGAATGTTCCCCACTGGAAACCTCACTATACCTGTTACCATTACAACAACTAATTATACTCAAGTGTTATCTGTTACTGTATCTGTTGTACATACTTTACCGTAAGATTTTTCTCTCCCTGATGGGCTTCATTTGATGAATCCCTTCAGGGAGAAACTAATCCAATCGATTAACAAATAAATTAAGACATTATGAAACATAAAATAGCATTACTCCTCACCGCCTTATTCCTGGTTGCAGGATTAAGTTGGGCATTGATGCCGGCGGTGGAAGAGACGACGTATTACGTCAATGGGTCAACGGGCTCGGATACAGAGGCTGGCTATGACGGTTTGACCGCAGCCAAACCGTATAAGACCATCGGGAAGGCTTTGTCAGTTCTAAAGGATGCGGATGGATATGTGACGATCCAGGTCGCTGCCGGTACCTATCCGGAGAATGTATCGATTACGCGCAGTAAAGTAACGTTGAATGGCGCCGGCCAGAATCAAACGATCATTGGAGGGCAGACCTACACCAATGCAGCCAATGTGCCAGTGATCATTATTGGAACCGACCAGTTGCTCGCTTCCCAGAAACGGGGTGTAACGATCAGCAACCTGAAGGTGAAAAGCAACGGCCACATCGGAACCAGAACGGCGAATGCAAACACGATCGAAATCAAAGACGCCAGCTCGGAGGTTGATCCCAATACCATTGAGAATGTAACCGTCGAACATTTCGTTCCGTTAACCGGAAATAATAACGAGGGTAACGGTATTTATGTGGGTTTTTTGAACACCGGTACGATTCTGCGCAATGTAACTGTGAGCGGTCATGCCACTGCCCTCAATATCAATGCCAGTACCCTCATTGAAGGGGCTGTGCTGAATGGAGGTAATACTGCCGAATATGGTATAAAGGCTAATTTAGGCACAACAATAACCATGCGTACTATCACGGCAACCGGATATACCCGTGCTGCGATTTATAATGCTATTTCTGCAGCAACACTGACTGGTTCAACCCTGAGTGAATCTACTTTGGCGCTGGAAGGAAAGGGCGGCTCTCTCGCTGTTAGCAATACCAACATGTATAGCAAAGGGAATGGGAGCCTGATTCAGATCAATAATATGGTTCTTACGCTGGGAGAAGCAACACATCTTTACAAGCAGTTCGCCGATTATGGTACCTATGGAGGTTTCTTTACCTATGGCACAGGTAGTCTTGATCTGGTAAAAACGGTGGCAGATAACGGCACGCAATACCACTACGGCGCCAACTATGCCAGTTCACGCGTGATAAAGGTGGCTAATTCATCCGGCCTGAAGAATGCCTATCCCATTGAAATGTTGGCCACAGTGTTTGCTGTAAAAAGCAATGGAACTGAAAATGCCAACCTTTCCAGCGGCGATGTGGTGACCCTTCCTGCCGGTGATCCGATCACAACGAAGAAATTGCAGGTCTTCCAACAAATCACATTGAACGGTAACGACGTTACTTTACAGGCAGATGCTACCGCTCCCGCAACGGATGTTATATTACAGATCAATTATGCAGGCGAAGGATCTACCATCCGGAACCTGACCCTTACCGGCGCTGCTTTTTACGGTATTCAGGCGGACAAAGGCGCGACGTTGAATGCGGTGACCCTGACAAAGAACTATATCGGTATGCTTGTTTATGCGGGTACAATGCATGCAACCAACCTGACCTCATCGAGCAATACGTTGGGTGGCGTGGTATTAGGCGCTCAGGCCAACCTGACGCTTACCAACGGTGAACATATAAGCGACCTCCCGGCTGTTTATACGTTTAAAAACACCGCTAATCTTGGTAATGTATCTACCGACGGTGTATCCTGGAAGGCAATAGCAGGCAATGGGGGATATGCGGCTAACCCGACCTATTACTGGGTACGCGCTTTTGAAACAACGATCAGCAAACTGCCTTTAGCTTCCGACCTGAAGAGAGGTGAACAGTTGTGGAACTCCATCCTGACGGAAGGCAAGGTGATGTACGACGGAGAAGAAGTACAGGGTGTCTTCCAGTGGGCTAATCCGCGGAAAATAGTTGAAGCGACTGGTTTGTACGATGTCGTTTTCATTCCCGCAAACCAGAAAAAATACGCACTGATTACCGGCCTTCAGGTGGAAGTAACCCCCGTGGTGTATCATAAAGTGACTACGGGTGTATCTGACTGGGGTAAGATCATGATCGAAAATCCCAGTGCGGATCATTACTATCGGAAAGGGCAGGTGTTGAAACTCACGTATGTTCCCTACAAAGGATACAAAGTGAACCCGGGCGCTCCGGCTACGTATGTGGTTGACAATGACGCCGAGATTTCAAATGTCAATACATCGATATTTGCGCCGGCATCTCCGGATGTGGATGGTGTGCAGGTGAAATTCCCTGCCCCGAAGGTAGATGGTCGTACGGCGGCGTATGTCCAGGTATTCTTTGAAGGCATGGAACTTACGAACGGCGACTATGTTTATCCCGGTTCTATCCTGAATGTGGTGGTTACACCGGAAGCAGGATATGCGCTGAAATCACTGACTTACCAGTACGGTACGCCGGTATTGAATGGCTTGATTACGGCAGGCAATGAACCGATCAATATCCAGGCGGTAATGGAGGTGAAGCCTACGAATACGTATATGGTTACATTGCGTCAGATGGCTATTCCCCGGTATTCCCCGTCCATTAGCTCATTCGGCTTTGTGATGCTCCACGACGACATGGGTACCCTCTATATGCCGGGTATGGCTGTACCGACCGGCACTAAGCTGAGGGTTACTGTTACTCCTGCATTCGGATATAAACTGAATACAATCGCAGCGATACAAGGAGCCGTTTATGTGGAAAATGTAAACGGTGTAGCGACCTATACCGTTAGCAACAACGCTGAACTCGAACCACAGTTTGATCGGGTGAAATACGCCGTTGCCGGTTCATTTGATAACCCGGCAGCCGGATCATTCAGACTCTATACCTCTTATCCTACGCAACAGTTGAGCGGCGATCAGTATGATAAAACACCGGTAACGATTGCTGTTTCCATGAATACGGGTTATACATTGGAAGCCATTATCGCCAATGGCAAGGAGTTACGTATCACGAACAGGGATCAATGGCCATTCCGTCTGTTGCCTGCATTGGCTGGCGCCGATGTAAACGGTACAACGACCTTCCGGGTCATCACTCGTAAGAAAGAAGACTTGCAGATTGATGAAACCCAACAGGTTTATACCTATTACAATAATTCCTATACAGGTACCGTGAACCACCGGTTTATCGCTAAAGCGGTAACGGCCGGTCTGGAAAGAATCGAAGGATTTGCTATTTCTTACCGTGAGAACAGTTCAACAGGCGATTTCAATGTGAATACACTGAGCGCCGGTAAGATCTACGACGTACGTGTGCAACGGGATGCCGATGATTATTACAATGCGTTGGATGTAGTGATCCGGAATGGCCTCAAAATCCTCGACAACTACCTCCCCTTGCGTGATATGACGCATGTGAAGACGGATAATCCGGCGAAACCGTCGTTTGGGGCTACGGCTACGTATGACGGGTCGGTGTTTGGTAACCTGGCGACCAATCCGGTGACCAGCAACAACTGGGTGGTGACCTACCGTCAGCAGAATATACCGGTACAGTATCCCGTGAACGCCGGTACGTATGATATCATCGGTTTCCGTGCGGCGGATACTTTATATACGGCGCAGACCAATGTGAAGCTGGGCACGTTTACCATCGGCAAGGCGGTATCCAACGCCAGCGTGACGTATGCTACCGACATTCTGCAGGGACAGTCGCTGGCCGCTTCCCGCCTGAGCGGTAACGCCCATATCGACGGGGTGTTCTCGTGGGCTTCTCCGGAGACGAAGATGACGACGGCCGGTGTGATCACCACCAACAAGGCGATCTTCACCCCGTATAGCAGCAACTATACAACGGATACCAACCTCGCTACCTCGCTCAACGTATTGGCGATGGCGGCGGGTAACTTGCGTACGATCACCGTGAACGTGACCAACCCGGAAAAGGGTACCTATACGCTGACGCGTGAAGCCATCCCTGTGGGCGCCGGTACGATCATTACCGCCGGTGAACGGATCCGTGTAAGCTTTGATACCATCGACCCGGCTTATACCGCGGTGTTGAAGATCAACGGCGTGCAGTATCCGAACGGCGCGACCTATACGGTAGGCGCTACGGGCGATATGGTGATCAGTCTCGACTTTATGCCGATCGGACAGGCTCCGGCTATGATCGGTGTGACGGGCATCAACCTCTCTTCCCTCGAAAAGAGCGTGGTGGCAGGTGATGAATTTATCCTTACCCCGATGATTACTCCGTCGAACGCCAGCGACCAGCGTGTGTTCTGGACGAGCGACAACGAATGGGTGGCTACCGTGGCGGATGGTAAAGTGACCGTCCTTCATGCCGGTTCTGCCGTGATCACGGCTACGACCGCCAACGGCCATTCGGTTTCCTGTGTGCTTACGTCGCACCTGACGGCCAACGAAAGTGCTTTCGCCGGCGTACAGGTATATACGATCGACAAACAATATATCTGCATTGAGGCAGGTTCGCCTGTGAAGGTAGTTATTACGGATGCTTTGGGACGTATTGTGTACCATGCAGGCGTGAACCAGCGTCAGTTGGTGAATCTCCCGGCAGGTACATACTTCGTAGTAGTGGCCGACCAAAACACCCAAGCTACATTGAAGGTTGTGCTCTAATCCTTCAAAACGGCTTCTGCTACAAGGGGGTGTGCCAGTAAGGCACACCCCCTTTTTTATTCCGCCGCGTCAACAGGGTCTTCTATTGCCAACATCCCTATCTTCTATTGTCCTCCATACGAGGAAGTAAAGTCGCGATGCGGAAGGTATAGTTGTTCCACCCGGATGGAATACATGTTCCAGCCAGGTGGAACATACGTCCCACCTTGGTGGTACAAGTGTTCCACCCGGGTGGAACAACTAAATCATCCGCATGCCGGTAACAGACGATCCTAATGCGGACGATACATCTTCCTACTCTTTTCCCCAGCGGATTAGAACCGTGCAAACAGCCCGGCGTTGATAATGCCGTTGTATCCGAAGCCGGTTTCCACATATACGCCAAATTTGTTGCCCAGTTGGGCGCAGAGGGGCGACACCTGGTAGTTGAAGAAGGGGCTGTTGTCGGACGATGTTTTCCCATTCTCTTTTATCTCCTGGTTATTGAGGGTCAGCCCCGCGCCGGCAAAGCCATACAACCGGAAATTTTTGGTGTGGATATACTTATATTCCACTTCAGGGGCGACGGTAAAGTAGTTGTTGGAAGATGTCCCGGTTTTCTTCCCATTGAAATTCACATCCGATTTCAGCAAACTATATGCTACGGAACCCCCAACCGACAACCGTGGGTTCAATCCATACCGATAGGTGAGGGAGAAATTCCCGGGAGTCTTTTCATTGGATGTCGAATATGTTCCTCCGGACAGGCTGGTGCTCATCAGGTCGGAATAATTCCCGATCAGTTCGTTTGTACTCCAAAGGCCTGCGCCGCCTCTGATCTCATGCCGTTTCCAATCTGCATTTTCATTCTGTGCGCAGAGAGATGTTGCTGTGAGTACTCCCAACAGGCAACCAAAGATAATTTTTTTCATTTTTTAAATGTTTAATAGTGAATAAATATTATTAATTATGGATAGCTGTGTATTCCTCGACTTGTTTTGTTTTTAAATGTGAAAATATACAGTGTTATCTATATTTATATTGATTTATATGTTGATTTATTTGCTGCAAAAATAGAAGTATATACAATGCGGATGAGTCTTGATTAAACAAAAAAGTATGATGTCGTAAAAAAGAAGGTGTGTCTAAGAAAGAAAAATCCGGATCAGTCATTTGAATATCGCATATATCCCTGTCTGTCAATATGTAATGACAAAGGAGGCTTTGAGCCCGCTTTCAGCCCGAAACCGGCACGGTAAAAGCCGAAAAAGGCCTGTTCCTTTGGCGATTAAGATAAATTCCCTATCTTTGTTGCGGATGTAGGATCTGTCAGGAGATCACGCTTAAACGCTGACTATTTTTTTTACTATTCATTAACGCCAAATTACACTATTCGTTGAATAGGATCATATTATGGAGACGATCATCGATTCAAAAATTGGATATGTCTTTTTTCTGCTATCCGTCACTACCTTTTGTGCCACCTCCATTTGGTTCATACGTAAAGACATTGCGATGCCCCGCAAATTCTGGTGTCTGATGATTCTGGTTTATTTTGAGGAACTGGTTTTACAAGCCGTCTTTACCTGGAATCTCCAAATGCCTGTTCCCCGTCCGCTCGGCATCCTCAAGCTGATACCCACCACGGGGATCTCTTACATGTGCTTCCTCAGCCTGACTGATCCCGGCCGGATTACGAAGCGGTATATTGCCCGCCACCTGATTCCTTTTGTTGTGTTTCTGCTTGCCACCTTCGTCGTGGATTATTTCCACGGATGGCGGCACGACTTGCGTACGCTGCCCGACTATGTCCGGAATTGGGATGATCCGTCGGTCATCCTGGAATTATTTTCCACCCTCTACCTGCTGATCTACCTTCCCCGGGTACTGTACCGTTTGATCATCGGCTACCGGAACTATTGCGCGTTGCTGGACTCCGGGGATTCGCCGGAAAACCCGATCGACAAGCGAAGTATGCTGTCGCTTGTCGTCGTGCTCTGCTTCCTTTGTATATTCAACCTGCTGGAGATTATTACGGACGACCAGCTTTTCTCCATTTCCTACGTCTTTATCATCCCCATCCTCCTCTTTTACTTTTACTCGTTCGGGATCCAATATATCCGTATTCTGCCGGTGGAAGCCGAAGAGTCTGCAGAAGATACCGTACGTGGACAGGAGGAACATCCGGAAGCCGCTGCCGGCATGGGTGTTGTATTCGACAAGTATGAAGTGTTGAAAAAGCGGATCCTTAAGTATGTGGAAGAAGAAAAACCGTACCTGAACAAAGACCTGAAATTACAGGACCTGGCTTTTGCGCTGAACACCAACCGTTCGTACATCTCACAAACCCTGAACCAGGCGTTCGAAACCAATTTCTATGCCTTTATCAATGCCTACCGCGTGCAACATTCCCTAGACCTTATGCAGAAAAAGCCCGGAAGGGTAGTGGAGTATTATGCCGACAAGTCGGGCTTTAAATCCCGCAGTGTGTTCTTCTCCGAATTCAAACGCGTAACCGGTTATACGCCTTACCAGTACACTTCCATGATGAAATGGAAGGAAGAGTAGTTGCAAGCTGCCTCTATTTCCTTATTTTTATTAAGATTCACCCTTGTTTGTCCCTGCCCTTTAACACAGGGGCAGGTGTCTTGCATCCGTACGTGTCAACAAAAATGCTATTGAATAAAAAGCGGAGTCTTTTTACGTGTATAGGTTGGTGCCGGCCGGATAAAAACGCCTGTTCCCCGAGGAAAATGAATCCTGCAAACAGCCTGAATCTATAGTTGGAAGGATAAAGGCCGAAAATCTTCATGTTGTTGTAAACGGCTGTAAAGCAGTCGTGTATAAACTATGGATTGACGGATGCGGATGACGTATCCTTAGGCATACGCATGCTTTTACCTATCCGGATAATCGTTTCTCCAGTAGGATTGAAATTGACTTTCGATTGCATCTATCCATGTAATTTTGCAGTGTCAATCAAACGTCAAAACGTAAAATTATTTAACGACGTGTCGAGAAGATGAATCATGCATTTTATTATTTACTAATTTTTAATCAAGTATGAAAACGAAAACATTTCAAGTGAACAAATTTTTGATGGCAACAGCCGTGGTTGTTGCCGGATGCTTCTCCGGTTGCTCAAAGGATGGAAATGAGCCGGCACCGAATCCGGCGCCCAAAGGCAAAGCCTATCTGTCGTTAGACATTCAGATGCCCACTTCCTCTACGTATGCCAGCACGCCGGAACCCGGTACACCCGACGAGTCATCGGTAACGAAAGGATATGCCCTGACCTTTACCGGCGATATCGTGACCGATGTGATCACGCTCGACGCGGCTACCTGGGGAACGATTGGGAATGGCGCGGCTCCTGCCGGTGATGCGGCCGCTTTCCTTGTAACCGAAGGTATCGACCATTTGCTGCTCGTACTCAACCCCGACGCCCAACTGGAAACAGTGATCCACAACGCGGCGGGATTACACCTCAACAACTTCCTGACCGGTATTGCGAATAAGATTGATGCCCCCATCACGGCCACAGCCGGCCACTTTACAATGATCAATGCTTGTTCGCTGGATGGTACCAACCAAAAGGTATTGGTGGACTGTACACCTTCTGAAGATGCGGCTTCTGCGGCGGCAGCGCGTACCCAGGTGAATGTGGAACGTCTGGCATCCAAAGTAAGAGTGCTGGTGAGCGGCGCGTTGACCATCCCTACCGGTTCTCATTTTGATGTGACCGGATGGAAGCTGAGCGCAGTGAACAAATCGTACATTCCCTGCTCGGATGTCGTGCCTTACACCCTTCCGACAGGCAACCCCACTGCCGCCGAAAAATACCGCAGGGATGCCAACTTCTCGGGCTTTGCCACAGTAGCGGACATCTCCCGCGAATTTACATGGCTTACCAACACCGGCGCCACCTGGAATAACCCGGGTATGGCTACGCCTGAATACTGCCATGAAAATACGGTGGAAGCTGCCAGCCAGAACTTCAACAACCTTACCAAGGTGATCATCAAGGCGGAATACGCTCCGGCAGGCGTTACGCTGGGCGACAGCTGGTTCCGTTACAACGGTGCGGTATATAAGTCACTGGATGAACTGAAAGCGGCTTACACTGCTGCGGCTGTCGGTTCCAACCTGCGCAACGCGTTCGATAAGTTCCTGGAAGCGCTGGGCGTGACAGATCCGATCACCGACGCGGCGGTAACCATCGACGTGTTGAACAACGTGGCCGATGGCGGTTACAAGGCTGCCAAAGCGGATGTCACAGGTGGCTTGCCATTGGTCCAGTTTTTCCAGAAATCAGTTTGCTACTATTACGCCAACATCAACCACGACAACCGGGTGGAAAATATGGGTCTCGGTTGCTGGGGTATTGTGCGTAACAACTGTTATACACTCACGCTGAATTCAATAACCAAAGCCGGTCTAACCTTCATTCCTGACCCGACGGATGCCGGAATCAACGATTCAGGCAATCCCGATCCGACTGATCCGGATGATGCTCAATCGGAATCATTCATCAGTGTTGTTGTCACGGTTGATCCCTGGTCGGCCTGGACGCAAGGGATGGATTTTTAATGGGTAGTTAGTTTGTTTTTCATTCTTCCCCGCGGAGTTTTCCGCGGGGAGGAATTTTTGTCCCACGAGTGCCAAATACAACAAAAATGCGCAACATGAACTATTTGCTTTATCTCTGTACGTTTCTTTTACTGGCCTCCTGCTCGGATGGACAGGTTGCCGACGATCTGCTGACCGGAAAGGAAGTGTCAGTACGTATCAGCCTGCAGGCTGTAGTCGATCCCATGGCCCTTAACCCTTCCGAATCACACATAAAAAATGTACGCGTATATGCTTTCGATGGCAATAGGCTCGACAAGATGATATACACCAACCTGGATGTGAACGACGGGGCAACCGTCACGATGAGCGTGGCGGCATCGCCTGCTAAAACATTCTATGTTGTAGCCAATGAAACAGCCGCCGTCACACCGGCACTCGCTATCGCGGACACTCCCCAGGCTGTGGAGCAGGCACAGTATCAGATTACGGGCTATTTCGCAGGCAATGTCGCCGCCCTGCCGGATACCGACAATTCATATACCTTACCCATGTTCGGACAGGCCACCGCTGTGGACGCGACAGGCAATCATCCCTCCACCAGCCCGATTGATGTCCCGGTAACAGTCAGCCGTTCCGTGGCACGGGTGGATGTGTATCTGCGGAAAGCCACCGGCAACCCACAGACGCTATCCATTGCAACTACCGGCAGGCTACGGTTGGAACAGTCGGCCGAATCCGGCTATTACGCCCCCTTTGAGGTGACAGACGTGCATGCCGGTCAACGGGAGTTCGCCACAGCGGCTCAGGTAGTCCTTACGGATGCTTTTACCCCCCGTCCGGTCTATTCTTTTTATGTGCCCGAACAAACCTGCCTTTCCTCCCTTACACGCCTCAAACTAACACTGGCTGGTATCCTGAAGGATGCCACCCCTACGGATTATCCCCCTGTTTTACTTGGGGAAACCCATCTCGCCGGAGCCGACCAATTAACAAAGATCGAACGAAATAAAGTATATAAGCTCCTTTGTACGATGCATTCATCCGAGATCGAAACCCAGGTGAATGCCATCGACTGGGAGGATGAATATGTGGTTGATAACAACCTCTTCCCCTTGTTGGAGGAGGCGAACTGTTACCTCATGGAAAAAGGGGGTAATACCATTGAGATACCTGTATCGCAAGCCAACAGGGCTATCCCCGGCAGCATAAGCGATACCGACGTGCTGACCGCCGAACTATTATGGAGTACGGTGAAAGGGGCAAAGTCCGGCAAAGTAATGGCTTGGGATACACCGGTAGCCAAAGTGAGCCTGGTCGGCACCGGGCAAACCGCTTATCTGAAGGTGACAAGCGGAGCAGAATCCGGCAATGCGCTGGTTTGTGTACGGAAGAACGGGACAATTGTGTGGAGCTGGCATATCTGGGTCATCCAGAACGATCCGGCGGCAGCGGCGGTAACCGTGAACGGCGTCGTGTACCTGGCATTTCACCTGGGTGCTATGGTCAATACGGATTCCAATCAGTTAGGCTCCGTCGGATTATTCTACCAATGGGGCAGGAAAGATCCGTTTCCCCTGAAACCGACCAACACATTAGCGAACGGAACACCTACCGTGATCGCTTTTGATCCTTCCGGAGCGCCCTTCCAGATAACGGAAGCTGCCCGGCAGGCTACGATCCCTGAAACAGTCCAGCAACCCCATACGTTTTTCTCTAAAAACAATTGGCTGGCTTCCGGCGATTTGACGTTATGGGGTAATACCGGCGCCAAAACGGTTTACGATCCCTGTCCGGCCGGTTGGAGGGTGGCCTCTGCCGGTGAAATGGCTGTATTGGGAGCAAATATCAAATATATTCGTACCAATGGCTGGTATCTCCAGAAGGGTTATATGGCGAATGTGGGTAGGATAGGCCCGGCGCTGAAGTACACCACGGGATTAGCGGTATTTACTTCCGAGGCAACGGATGTGAACAATGCGAAAGGTCCCTGGCTGGTGCCCGACCAACAAAACGCGATCGGACGGGGCTACGGCTGTATGGTCCGTTGCGTGAAAGATATGGGCGTCCGATAATGATGGCACAACCGAACGATCAATCACAACATAAATTGGAAAAGAAGAATATGAAATACAATCTATACATGCTGATTTCGCTTGTCTGCCTCCTGGCGGCTTGTTCGCGCGACGAGCAGACCGGTTCTCCGGAAGGCGGCAAACTGGTGGTGTCCTTAAACCTGCCGGGGAGTACGGGAAACACCTATGGCGTGGCTCCCGCAAATGGAGAGAGCAATGTGGGCAATGTCTATCTGTTGTTTTATCCCCAGGGCGCAGCCAGCAATGTAGCTCCTGCCGCTTTTTACGGGGAAGCCGGACTAACGGCTGTCGGCGGATGGACGAAATCTTTTGATTTGTCGGCGTTGGGCTTGTCGCGTGACATCGTTTATGATGTCTATGCGCTGGCTAACCTTCCCGCCCGAACGCCACCGCCTACCGCCGGTACCACCAAAGCGCAGCTTTTTGCCCTGACGGAAATTCAACAGGTGAGGCCTCTCGACGACCCGCAACTGTCGTTCTCCGCCACGGCAACTTATTCCGGAGAGGATGCCCTGGTTATCGGCCTGAAGCGGATTGTTGCCCGGTTGAATCTCGAAGTGGTGACGGCAGGGCTGACGGCCACGTGGACGGTTGACAAGGTGGATATGCTGAATGAACGAAAACAAACGGCTTACGTGGAAGGGCAACCTTCCGGCTCCACCGAACGGACATCCGGCGAAATGCTTCCGGACGGCGGTACCCATACATACCGCTATTATGTCTATGAGAATAAACCGGGAGGGTCGGATGAAATGTTGATCGTACGTGTCGCCCTGACCGATGCGAGCGGACAGCATGTAGTGGTAAACGGGCTGTTAAACCAACCGAACGGCGGTGAAATTAAACGGAACTGCATCTACACCGCCCGGATGTCTATCAAGAGCCCATTTGAGGCGAATGCGGAAGTCGAGATAAGTGCCTTCCCCTGGGATGAGCAGGTGGATGAGGCGCAAAACGGTGTGTTGTATATGAAAGAAGCCAATTCGTATATCATGAAACCCGGTACGACGATTGAAATACCGGTGTCACAGGCCAACCGGCTTGTGACCGGAGCGATTACCCCAACGGATGCCCTCACGACTGAAATGCTTTGGGTGGATCGGTTAGGAGGCGGCCGGTCGATGGGAGCCAGCAGTGTGCTGGCAGGCCAGCCTACCCTTGCCGGTACGGGAGCCACCGCCCTGGTCAGGGTCACTTCAGGCTCATTACCCGGCAATGCCCTGATCGTGGTCAAAAAGAATAATGTGATTGTATGCAGCTGGCATATCTGGGTGCTTGATATAGGGATGGAACAGTATGTAGTTACGGGCGGAAACCTGATGATGATGACGCTCAATCTCGGCGCTACCGCAGCCGATGGTTCCGCGAATGCGTATGGCATGTATTACCAGTTCGGACGGAAAGATCCTTTCCCTCCGGGCAATTATTACGGATCGGCCAACAATGCTATAACGAAGCCAATATCTGCGACTTTGCTGAGATCGCCACAGGAGGTGATCAAGTCTCCGACCACCTTTTATACGAATGGTAGCATCTGGTTGATCGGATTGCCTCTCGATACATGGTCGGCTTCCGGAAATAAATCCGTGTGGGATCCCTGCCCGTATGGATGGCGGCTACCCAGCAAATATACCTTTCAACATTTTCAGGCCGGACTGCAAAAGGTTACGGACAATGGAGTAGATGCCTTTTCTCATCCGTTATTCGGAACATTCCCGTGGGCATCCCATTATGAAGGCAATTTTGTACGAGGAGGGGGTGAGCCGTTAAAGCTTCAAACAGTGGAAAGCCTTACCAATGACAAAGGACACCTGTTCTTAATGAATGACGGCACTCCTCCCGTGTATAAAATTGAAGCCAAACCTCAGGCCTGGGCTGTGCCTGTGCGGTGTACGAAAGACCTCAATGCGAGATGATAAGTAAGAATACGTTATATAATCTGTTCAAAGATGAAAATGAGTCAAATCCTGATCGGGGCGCTATTGCCCATCCTGGGATCCTGCGTGCAGGAAGTGTACGACATACCGGAGATCGACCGGCAGGTAAATATCGCCCTGTCCGTATCGCCTCATGAGGCAAATACATACAGCCCGGTGGCACCTGTAGCCGGAGAATCGACTATCGACAATGTGTATATCTGGTTTTTCCCGATAACTACTTCCGATGCAACCGCCTCCGTAGGCTTTTATAGCAAGACTGGGCTGGGAATCGATGGTGTATTAAACTTCACCCTGTTGTTTGCTGATATCGGACTGCCGGCAAGTCCCGGAGTGTACGAGGTGTATGTGTTGGCCAACCTGCCTGCCTCCACCGTGATCCCTCCCCGGAATGCGACGAAAGATAACCTCAAGAAACTGCGGGAAAAACAGTTTGTCCGCACGTTGGCCAATCCGATGATCTCTCTGTCGGGAATAGGTTACTATGCTACCGGAGCCGACCTGTCTATCCAACTCCAACGGACGGTAGCGCGGTTCGATCTGGAGTGTGTGTCGCAACTTCCGGGTTGGAGCGCCGTAGATGCGTATGTGGAATACGAAAGCCTGCTGGCGGTCTATCTCGCAGGGCTGAATGTCTATCCGACGGAGCGCAGTACAAGTAAAATGTTGTCCACCGGATCGAATACGTTCCGTGCCTATCTGTATGAAAACAAGGCAGGGAACAAGATCCAGGTGAAAGTGGCTATGAAGAACGGTTTACTGGTGAGGTATTTTACCTCCGAACTGAATTCGGCCGCCAACGGAAAGATCGACCGGAATAAGGTATATACTATGAAACTAACTGTCAATCCAGTCTGATCCTACACCACCAACACCCGTGACGCATATCGTATGAAAGCCTTGTTTTACCTCCTACTATCCGCCCTTTATCTATCGTTGGTTTCATGCGATAACCTGTTTGATAACCTTATACAGGCGCCGTCGCGGGTGCTGCTGGTGTATATGGGTGGCGACAACAACCTCTCCGGCGAGAATGTCCGGAAGATCGAAGCGTTGCGACTCGCCTGCCGCCGCCCCGGTGAACGGGTGTTAATCTATAGTGACGAACGTGGCCGCCCGCCCCGACTGCTGGAGATAACTCCCGCAGGCAATGGGGAGGGCGTTGTCCGTCAGGTACGTGCCTATGCAGAAAGCAATTCGGCGTCCGCCATGGTGTTGGCGGAGGTGCTGGAAACAGTACGCTGCGACTATCCCGCTTCGTCGTACGGGATGATTGTGTTCTCCCACGCGTCGGGTTGGCTGCCGGAAGGGAGGTTACTCAATCCCACGTTCGGAAAGCAACGGTCGGTAATCATCGACGGGCTACATGAAATGGAACTGGTTGATTTCGCGGCAGCGATTCCCGACGGGATGTTCAACTTCATCGTGTTCGAGACCTGTTTTATGGGTGGGGTGGAGACGATGTATGAGTTACGGCATAAGGCGGCGTATATTGTGGCGTCGTCCACCGAGATGTTGTCGCCGGGCCTGCTGCCGGTATATGGTGATATCTTCCCGTTGCTGTTCCAGCCGGAAGCCGACCTGCAAGGGGTGGCGCAACGTTATTTCGCGTATTACAATGCACGGGAGGGTGATGATCGTTCGGCAACCATCGCGGTTGTCCGTACCGATGGTTTGGACGAACTGGCGGAAGCGGCGGCTACAGCGCTTACCGAAACGATGACGGGCGATGTGGGGGATATACAGCATTTCGACCGGTACGCGTACCGCCTGTTTTTCGACTTTGGCGATGCCTACGCACGCGTACTTGACAAAGAGGCTTTCGGGCGGTTGCAGCGTCAGCTCGACCATTGTATCCTGTACAAAGCGGCAACCCCTTCGTTCATCCCGGGGCAGGGTGGATTCACGATCACTCATTTCTCAGGGCTTAGCACGTATATTGAACAACCGGAATTTCCCTCCCTGAACGAACAATACCGGCGTCTGGCCTGGTATCAACGAATGGATGCCAGGCCGGAATACCGGCTATAGCATAAATATAAAAGAAACGATATGAAAGTATTTGCATTAACACTGTTAGCAGCCTGTTCGGCCAATGAAAAAGTGTATGAAGAAACCATCGCCGGCTATCTCCAAACGGATGAATGTGGTAAATGGACAGATCTGGGTTTCAAAATCCTCTCAATGAAAACAAAGGCATGTACCGTAGGCGAGTGTATCCGCATACTCATCGATGATGCGGAAATGGAAAAAAGACAAGCGATCGCTGCCGAAGAGGCTTCCTTGCAAATGATGAAGCAGCAGATGGAAGAGAAGATAAAATCAGAATTCCTCGGTAAAATGTTCCGCGAGATCTATGAAAAGGAAGTGGCGTACTCGGAGCAACGGATCAGGGCTTTGGAAAAAGCCATCCCCGCAGAGGCCGGATTGTATAAAGGATTGGATCCGGAGATGTTGCTGGGTATCCGTGTGACCTGCACGTATAGGATCAGTATCCCATGGGGAAATGCCCGGCATGAACAGACAGACTCCTTCCTGCTCACACCGGATGGGAAAAAAGTGATTGGAACGGATCCCCGGGATCATATTTAACACGGAAGAGTAGCGTATCCTGCGGATAAGGTCGTATATTCGCCTGATAAACCGTAAAACATCAAATCAAATCAACATGAAACAACGAATGTATGCCTTTTGTGTATGGATTGTGTGCTTGGCGCTCGGAATCTCTTCCTGCGTACAGGAAACCAAACGATTCACCGTGTCCGGATGCGTTGCCGATGCATCGATGAACAATATCACCCTGGTTACATTGGCAGGGGATACCCTGAATATCAGTAAGATGGATGCCGATCCGGTGAAAGTGCCGGGCGTGTTGGTAAACGATTCCGTGACGCTGACCTACCGTGTTGAGCATGTGGGCGACTCAAAGATACTGCAGGCGGAAGAACTGGCCATCACGAAACATTCTCCCTTCTTCTTCATTCAGGGTACATGGCTGGAACCCAATCCGATCAATGCGGCGGAAGTACAGGGCGTGATCCTGAAAGAAGACGGAACCGCTTCTTCCGTTGGCATGGAAACCCTTCTTTTTGAAAAATGGGAACTCAACGGCAATCAGTTGCTGCTGACATCCAAAAGTGTCGGCAGCGGCCAAACACTTGAAGGCGTAGATACGCTTCAGGTGGAAAAACTGGATGCCGACTCCCTGGTGCTGTCCCGCGCAGGCTACACCATCTGGCAATTTGGCCGTAAATAATCCGGATGAAACGGGCTAAATACTATCTTTGCAGGATCAATCAACTGATGCTGTTATGTGTATGAAAAGCCCGCTCCGTTTCCTTGTGTTTATCGTCCTGTCTGTATGCCTGGCAGGTGGAGGTTGTACCGCTCCTTCCGCGTCGGAGAAGCGGGTCACCTGGTGTAATCCCCTGGATCTGAATTACCGTTTTCAACCGTCCGACCCGTCGGGCAGCCAGGCTGCTTACCGGGAAGCGGCAGACCCTGCACTGTCTATGTACAAAGGTGTTTGCTTCTTATACGTATCCCATAGCGGAGGATATTGGTATTCGGAGGATATGCTGAAGTGGCACTTCGTACGCAATACCACACTGCCGATCGAAGACTATGCGCCGGATGTGATTACCATCGGCGATACTACTTGGTTCATTGCTTCGGCATCCGTGCCGAAACCCATTTATTATACCACCAATCCGTATGAAGACAACTGGAAACCGTTGGGCGAGCCGTTGCCTTTTGCCGTATGGGATCCGCATTTCTTCCGCGACGACGATGGCCGTACCTATCTCTATTGGGGCTGTTCGGATCGAACACCGATCTACGTGGTGGAGCTGGATGCGTCCATGCGTCCGTTGACCGATCCGCAGGTGGTAATATCCCATCATCCCGAACTGTATGGATGGGAAAACCCGGGTGAAAAGAACGAAAAGGAAAAGAACGGTTACAACGAAGGTCCCTGGATGACCAAACACGCGGGGCGATACTACCTGCAATATGCCTCTCCGGGAACCGAATACAAGACCTATGCCGATGGGGTCTATGTGGGCGATGCACCGATGGGGTCGTTTACCTACCTGGAATATAGCCCCTTCAGTTATAAGCCGGGCGGTTTCATTTGTGGGGCGGGGCACAGTTCAACCGCGCAGGATACCTATGGTAACTACTGGCATGCCGCTACGATGAGTATCAGCGTGCGCCATATATTCGAACGCCGACTCGCGTTGTTCCCTACCTATTTCGATACCGATGGGGTGCTACGTACGCTCACCGCGTTTGGCGACTACCCGATGATCGTGCCCGGCCACCGGGTCGATTTCGAACAGGAAAGCCTTTTTGCCGGATGGATGCTGCTTTCCTACAACAAAGCGGCTGAGGCGTCTTCGTCCCTGGAGGGCTATCCGGCAACGAATGCCTTTGATGAGGAGGTGCGTACGTGGTGGTCGGCGGAAACAGGTAACCCGGGCGAATGGTTGAGCGTGAAGCTTGATAAACAGGCTGTCGTGTATGCGGTACAGCTGAACTTCGCCGACCAGGATGCTACCTGCCAACCCGGCGGGACAATCCGGTATGCTTACCGTCTGCTGGCATCGACCGATGGGAAGAGCTGGGAGGTGATCGCCGACCGCAGCCTCGATCCACAGGATGCCTGCCATGCGTATGTGGCGTTGGACGAACCGGTGAAAGCGCGATACCTGAAGGTGGAGAACGCGGCCGGACAGGATGGACGGTTCTCCTTGTCGGGCTTCCGGGTATTCGGTACCCGGCAGGGTGAGGCGCCAGCACAGGTAACCGGATGGATGGCCGAACGGAATCCTGCCGATGCCCGCCGGGCAACAATCAGCTGGAACAGGGACGAACGGGCTACAGGCTATGTGGTGAATTTCGGTACGCGCGCGGATAAACTGTATGCGTCGTACATGGTATATGGTGACCATACCGTCGAACTGACCGGCCTTAACCGCGACGCTACGTATTTCATCAGCATCGACGCCTTCAATGAGTGTGGTATTACACGGGGTGATGCCGTTTCTCCGTTGAAGTAACGAGCCGGTTTTCCGGATATCGTCTCAACATCCTGATGATTTGTTACAGGGCAGCGGATGCTCTACTCTTCCTGAATTTCCTTACGATCGGTTTACTTAGTCTGCTAAGAAGCTGTTTTGAATGTATAGTTCTCGTCTGGTTGACAGCAATAGGGTATCTCAGGTTCCGGCTGCAAGTTGAGAATTATTTTTGAATTGTGCAATGGTAGGAGGCAGTAACTAGGCACTAAGAAGGCACTAAGGAGGCACTAAGGAGAAGATAGGAGAAAGTAAGGAGAAAGTAAGGAGAAAGTAAGGAGCGAGGTAGGAGAACGTAGTACGAAAGGATAGGGTTTCTGTACGAAATGTATGGGTTTGGAGTACGAAGTGTGTTTTGTGACCATATGATACGTTGCGATGCAAGGCGGCCTGACAAAATGGAGGCTTGAGGGTGGGATTGGTATCGATGTGACAGATTGTTGAAGAGGGAAGGGTGTTAAAATGATAGTAGAGGTGTTTTGTGTGGGGATGTTTTTAGTGGAAAAAGGGGGGCGGGAAGGGGGAAAAAGGAGGGGAAAGAGAGGAGTTTTAGTTAGTAATTATTAACATATTCGAGCTAATTATTAACGTTTGATTGCTGTCCGTTTGAAGGATGAAGGGGCTACTGGACGAGCTGCATTCGCATTGTCTGTGCTTGAGCCTGTACATCTACGGGATGTCGTGTGTGAATGCTGAGGAGGGAGTTTCAGCTCTTGCCGTGGAGCCGGGCGATTGTATATTTCTCCACCCCCTGGCGAATGGAGTGAAGGCCGAAATCGGCGGTGGAAAGGGCAGAAATGGGTATGATAACAATTTCGGAAGCGTCGTCAGCCGCGTGGGCGTTGGTGAAGTCGTCGGCCACACATTCATAAAAAAGATCTACCGTATGTACCTCAAAACCGGCATACGGGTATATGTTGGGGAGGGAGAACAGGTAGTGGAATGTGGTGATATCCAGCCCGGTTTCTTCCTTCACCTCCCTGCGTACGGCTTGTTCGGCTGATTCATGCATATCGACAAAGCCGCCGGGAAGGTCGAGGGTTCCTTTCGCCGGATCTTTCGCCCGCCGTACCGTCAGCAATTCACCCCGGTTATTACGGATAAAGCAGGCTACGGCCGCCGAGGGGTTGAAGTAATAGACAAAGCCGCAGGCGTCGCAACGTCTGGCTTTCTCGTTCTGATCACGGAATGCCTGTTTGCCGCATACCGGGCAGTAGATAAACTGATGCAAAGGATGTGTCATGGCATGATGTCATAAAAGAGCCGGGGGCAAAACGCCCCCGGCCGTAGTGTCCGATTTCCGCTATTGTAAGTCTGCTTAGTCAATCTCTTTGGATTCCCAACCCAGGGCGCTGGCACCCAGAACGGCGGCATCGCTTTCTTTCAGTTGAGAGAAGAGCAATTTGGTCTTGCCGGCATAAGCATTCAGGATGTTCTTATCCAACGATTTCTTGATCGGTTCCATGATCAGGTCGCCGGCTTTTGCCAATCCGCCGAACAGGATGATGGCTTCGGGGCTGGAGAACGCGATGAAATCGGCGAATGCTTCACCCAGGATTGCACCGGTGGATTCGAAGATTTCGAGTGCCAGCTTATCGTTTTTCATGGCCGCTTCAAATACATCTTTCGAGGTGATATCGTCCGGGTTGATATCGCGCAACAGGCTGTCGTCTTTCCGTATTTCAAGGTATTCACGGGCGGTACGCGCTACGCCGGTAGCCGACGAATAGGCTTCGAGGCAGCCGTGGCGGCCGCAACCGCAGAGGCGGCCGTTATTACGCCGCATGATCACATGTCCCAATTCACCGGCGAAACCGTCGTGTCCATACACCAGGTTCCCTCCGATCACGATACCGCTGCCTACACCCGTGCCGAGCGTGATCACGATAAAGTCTTTCATTCCGCGGGCCACGCCGTATGTCATTTCTCCGATCGCGGCGGCATTGGCGTCGTTGGTCAGTGTCACAGGGATGCCTTTGCAGCGTTCGCTGATCAGTTGCGCCAACGGTATCTTACCTTTCCAGGGCAGGTTGGCAGCAAACTCGATGCATCCGTTGTAATAGTTCCCGTTCGGGGCGCCTACGCCGATGCCTTTGATCTTGTTGTGTCCGCCGGCCTGGTCGATCACCATATCCAAGCCTTTGCCAAGATCTTCGATATAGTCTTTTACGTCCGCGTGTTTGCCGGTTTTAATCGAGCCGCTGTACAAGATCGTACCTCTTGCGTCCACCACCCCGAATACTGTATTGGTTCCCCCAATATCGATACCTATTACATAAGGCTTTTCCATGATATTCTTTTTATAGATTAATAATGAATTTTTATATAGGTAGCAAATATAAGCGGTTTACGATAAGAAGCAATGCTTTTGCCGTAAATAATATGCCACCCCGTTGATAATATTCCTCAGGCCGGCAGTACTTCGATCCAGTAGTCGTCCGGATCATGTATGAAGTAGAGCCCCATTGCCTGGTTCTCGTAGCATACGCATCCCATTTCTTTGTGGAAGGTGCGCACCTCGTCGTAGTCGCCCGCCACGCGGAAGCAAAGATGGCTTTCGTTATCCCCGAGCTCCCAGGGCTCTTCACGGTCGCGCAACCAAGTAAGCTCCAGCAGGAAAGGGCTTTGTTCGTCGGTGAGATAGACGAGGATGAACGAGCCGTCGGCCGCTACCTTGCGGCGGTGTTCCTTCAGGCCGAGCGCTTGGTTGTAGAACGCCATACTTTTTTCCAGATCCATCACATTGATGTTGAAATGATCGAATTTTCCTTTGATTTCCATGTGTTTCTATTTGAAGTGGATATTGATTTAGAATTCCCGGTTCTCTCCTTTGGATGTCCAGGCGGCGAAATCCACGCCACGCGCTTCGGCATATGTGGCAAAAGGCAGGAGTTTGTCGTACCATTCGGCGAAATGCATCGGGGCGAAGAGGCGCACGCGGATACGGTCGATAAACTGTTCGGCACCACGGGCGAAGTCGCTTCCCAGCCGCGGATCTACCGGGAACATCGCCAGGTCGAGTGCGGGAGCGGCTTGGGCTACTTCTTCGAGTTCGCGCAGCCAGGCTTTTTCGGCAGCAGCGGCTTCCTGGGGAGTTGACTCGTCTTTCCAGTGCCAGTTGTTCAGGTCGCCGGCATGGAAGATGTGTTTGCCTCCGGCTTCGAGCAGGAACGATACGCCCACATCAGTCGATCCGAAAGCGCGTATCCGAAGGTTTTCATCCGCATATGTTTCTCCCTTACGCAGCCAGAGGGCGTCGTCGGGTTTTGCTCGCCGCCGTTTCAGGATATCGTTGGAGCAGATATACCGGATGTCTTCCCTCTGCTCTTTCCAGGCCAGGACATCGGGATTAAAATGGTCTGGATGGAAGTGCGATGACAGGATGTACAGCCTGCCGGGGCGTTGTAACAGGTGTTCATGCACATATCCCTGTCCGGGTATGTCGCCGCTGTCTTTGTAGTAATCGAACAGGATGGCATAGTCGTCAGCCTCGATCACGTAGCCGCTGTGGTAGATGTAAATCAGTTTCATTCCTGCAAAGATAACAATCGGACAAGCCAATCGTTTGCATTTACTGTAGAAAGTTAGAATTCGTACCGTATTCCGCCTCCTATTCCCAGGGTGACGGGGTGCTCGGTACGGATTGTCTCAGGTTGGTTGTTGTCGAAATAATACGAAAAGCGCGGCTCGGCATACAGGCTCCAACGACGCAGGAAACGGTAGGAAACACCCGGCGACACGTTGACAGACCATTGCAGCCCTTTCACCCTCGGATGGAAGGTTTGCGTTTGTGCCTCTCCTTGCTTATATGTTGTGTTCGTATAAAAGGCGCTGATACTTCTTTCCGCCATAAAACCGGCAGCCAGGTAGATGTTCCAGTGTGTGCCGTTCGTCAGATTAACCACTCCGTTAATGGGAATACCCAGGTAATGTATGTGCGCATCGCTTTTCATCAGGAGGGTGTAGTGCGAACGGTAGCTGTTGTGCAGGTAGGTATATATCAGTCCGCTTTCCACCGCCACGCGTGGCGACAGGTTTTTCCGGATCATCAGGGAGAAAGAGAGGGGGAGGTGATAGGTAATATCCCGGTAGTTCGCTTCATTGGGCACGGCGGATGTGGCGGAATTGTTTCCGTTTCCGTTGCTAAGTGATCCCAATCCGTCCCATCCCGGAGAATCACTCATGCCCTGGTTCGCATAATCGGATCCGGATAAGGCCAGGGAGACATTGTTGCCTGTGCCCATACCGGCGGCAACCAGCCAGGAGGAACGGTTGCCTGTTTTCGTCCGCCGTACCGGAGAAGTCTGATATGTAAGGGACGGTTCCCGGGTTCTTTTTTCCGCCGGGACGGTGGCTTCATGCTTTTTATCAGCTGCACGGGATGTTTTCTCCGGTTTCTTCTCTATCGGTTGTTCTTCGATGGTTTCAACCTCGGGCAATGCTGCCGGTTCGATGGCGGGCGTTGTTTTTTCCGATGGAGGGGATGCTACGGCAAGCTGGCGGGACGGGGTGGAAGGGGGAGGAGGGGTATCTACCTGTTTACGCTCTTCCGAATTCCGCGGAGCAGAAGTGGGTGGGCTGGCCGGTTTGACGGCAGCCAATTGGGATACCGTGTCCCGTGTTACCGGCTGATCCGCCGGCCGGCTGAACCATAGCAGTCCCGTCAGGACGGCAGCCGCCAGCAGTCCGCCCGCGAGGATTCGCCTGCGCCGTATCGCTCGGTTGGCGAGTCGTGCATGGATATCCTCCCAACCGTCGGCTGTGATGGGCGTCCGGTGGTCTTCCAATCGTTGGCGGAGATAGTCGCTGAAGCGGTCGGGCTGTTCAAAAGGATCTGTTTGCTCTTGCATCTTCTTGGTTCATTAAGTGTAAGACACGCTGTTGTAGGAGGGCTCGCGCACGGATAAACTGGGTTCGGGAGGTGATATCGGTTATGCCGAGCATCCCGGCTATTTCCTTATGTGTGTAACCTTCGATGGCAAACAGGTTGAATACCGTCCGGAAACCGGGGGGGAGCGCCGCCACGCAAGCCAGGAGGTCGTCTGCCGACAGCCGGTCTAATACCGTATAATCAACCGCAGACACGCCATGCGCACAATCGTCGATCGATACGACATTATCTTTCAGCGCATGGGATGTCCGCAAATATTCGAGAGCGGTGGTGACAAAGATCCGGCGGATCCAGCCACCAAACGAGCCCTTGCCCGAATAGGTTCCTATCTTGACAAACAGTTTGATAAAGCCGTCCTGCACAAGGTCGCGCGCCGTATCCCGGTCGTTCACATAACGCATGCAAACGCTCATCATGGCAGGAGCGTATTGCTCGTAAACTCTTTTACGAGCCCACGATTCGCCCTGCATGCATCCTGCAATCAACTGCTGCTCGTCCATTATAGTATCTACGCTCTCATATAATGATGAAAAACATCGGGGAGATGTTGCATCCGCAAAATAAAAAACATAATTAACATTTATTGTATATTTTGTTGGGATCAATAGGATGGATTATGCGTCTTTTCCCCAAATGACCAAAAAGAGAATGAACGCCAAGCATGAACATATACCCAAAGCGGTTGAAGAAATCCTCTCCAACCCCCTTTTCCTCATGTCCCATTATAACCCGACAGCGGAACCGGTACCGGCATGGGAAAAATGGTTGGCAAGCCATCCCCAAGATGAACAAGTTATCCAATCCGCCAGGATGATTTTGGATGCTACTATGCTAAACAAACGAACGTTATCGAAGGATGATTCAGCCCTGCTGTTCAACCGGATACAAAACAGCATCCACTTGCTTCGAAAGAAAAAACGACATAAAAAACGGATGTATAAGATAGCCGCAGCCTGCATCGTTTTGATTTGTTTCTCAAGCTATTTGTTATTTACCCATACACACACTTCCCCTGATATTATATATGCGGAAAAAGTACTACCACAAATAGACTGCTCTCAGAAAGAGGTGGAGTTGGATTTATCCAATCACGGGAAAGTGCTTGTCGCCAATAAATCGAAGATCGAATTTGATGGCACAAATGTGGTGCAAGTCAATCAGGACAATATCCGGACTGTTGTTGAGAAACCTGAGAAAGAAGTAATGAAGGGGCGGGACGAAACGAGGGAAATGAACCTGTTGAAAGTTCCCCAAGGGCGTCATGTATCCGTGAAATTACCAGATGGTACTGTAGTATGGGTCAATTCCGGTACAATCCTGCAATTTCCTGCTTATTTCGATGAAGCCCATCGTACTATTTATGTGGATGGTGAGATATACCTGGAAGTTTTCCCTGATCCCTCACGCCCGTTCCATGTCCGAACTTCTCAAATGGACATCAGGGTATTAGGTACCCGTTTCAACGTGACGGCTTACAGCGATGATATAAGCCAGTCAGTTGTATTGGCGGAAGGCGGAGTTGAAGTACAAACAAAAAATGGAGAAAAGCAACGCATACAACCGAATGATTGTTTGCTATGGAAAGACGAACAGATATCTGTTTCACAGGTAAATATATACGACTATATCTCTTGGAAAGACGGCGTCTTTTATTTTAATAATAAAAAGCTGACTTATATAGTCCAACGTATATCCAGGTACTATCGAAAACAGATCGTATGTGATGAAAACGTTGCTAACCAGACTTGTACAGGCAAATTAGTTTTGTTTGATGACTTTAACAAGGTATTACACACATTAGAAGAGAGTTTATGTATTTCACATGAGATTGATGGCAATACGATTAAACTTAGTACTAACTTAAAAAAATGATGCCTATGAGATAACATTGAATTTAATACTAGAATATACAGGCGATATAAACAAGTCTGGATAATGAGTGTGACTTTATTTTGAAAACCCTTCTTAATATATAAAAATGTTGAATAAAAAAAATTGTAATCGATCGTATAAAACATTGTGTATTACAATGTTGATGCAATTAACCTGTTTTTGTTTTGTCAATGCGACATATGCTTATACGCAATCGACACGCTTGTCCCTTGATTTATCAAAAGTTTCGATTGACGATGTTTTTCGATCACTTGAAAAAGAAAGTGAGTATGTTTTTTTCTATTCGGATGATATCCGTTCCGAACTGAACCAGATTGTCAGTATAAAGGCTTCTTCTGAGACGATTGATAAAATCCTGACAAACGTACTATCCAACACGAATCTGACTTATACACTGAACGACCGGCAGATTATTATTCACCGAAAGGCAGAATCACAGCAAACCCCCAAAGGTATTACCATCAACGGTACGGTATGGGATGCACAACGCGTCCCGTTGATCGGCGTGAATATCATGATCAAGGGAACTGCCCAGGGAACTACCACCGATATAGACGGAAATTATTTTCTGGAGGTCCCCAACACAAATGCAGTTTTAGTATTCCAGTATATCGGTTTTGAACCCCAGGAAGTGAAGGTGGGCAATCAGATCAATATCAATGTGAATATGAAAGAAATCTCGACCGGACTGAATGAAGTGGTCGTAGTTGGTTACGGATCCCAGAAAAGAGTTTCTGTCATCGGTTCTATTACCACCATTGAACCTCAACTCCTCCAACAAAGCCCTTCACGCGCTTTAAGTAATAACCTGGCAGGACAGTTGGCCGGTGTAATTGCGGTACAACGCTCGGGGGAGCCCGGTTCCGATGGTTCTAATTTCTGGATCCGTGGGATTTCTTCCTTCCAGAGTGCGGGACGTTCTCCGCTGATCCTGGTGGATGGGATCGAACGTACGCTGGATGATATGGATCCTGCCGAAATCGAATCATTCTCCGTACTCAAAGATGCTTCTGCCAGCGCGGTCTATGGGGTCCGGGGTGCCAATGGTGTGATCTTGGTCAATACGAAGCGTGGACAAATGGGTAAGCCTTCCATCAATGTCCATTTTGAGCAAAGTTTCACGAAACCAGTCAAATTACCGGAATATATCGGATCAGCCGATTACCTGTCTTTATTAAACGAATTGAAGATAGATGCCGGGCTTCCCCCTGATTACACCAATGAGGTAATCGACAAATACCGGAACGGAACAGACCTTGACCTGTATCCGGATGTGAACTGGATAGACGCCATCACGAAAGATAATGCATCCAACCAACGTGTGAATATATCCATCAACGGAGGGAGTGAGCTTTTGCGTTATGCGTTGGTCGGCTCTTACTATGGGGAACGTGGTATATTCGAAAGTGATAACAGCCATACCTGGGATTCTTCCACCAAGTTGAACAAATATAACCTCCGCTCCAATGTGGATGTGAATCTGACCAAAACAACGATTGTCCGAATCAATATAGGCGGGTATCTCCAGGAAACAAATGGGCTGACAGCCAGCTCGGATGACATATTCAAAGGAGCGTTTGAAACACCGCCTTTTGTGCATCCGGCAGTGTATTCATCCGGAGAATTCCCCCGTGTAAAACAACGGACAAACCCATGGACCAGTGTTACACAACACGGATTCGCCACCTATTCATCCAGCAAAATCGAATCGTTGTTTTCCTTGGAACAAGACCTGAAAATGATTCTGCCGGGATTGAAGGTGAAAGGGGTTTTTTCCTTCGACCGGTATGCGAAATCGGGAATTGTCCGTTCGAAAAGTCCGGATTATTATAATCCTGCCACTTCCCGGAAAGAGGATGGCTCACTGGATCTGACCATCGGTGACTATGGACAGGAATTCCTCGGAACGGAAAAGAAGTTGGAATGGGGCAACAAGGCTACTTATCTGGAAGGAAACCTGACGTATTCGCAAGATTTTGGCAGACACCATGTGGACGGAATGTTTCTCTATAACCAGCGCGACTACCAGGATGGGGATGTCGTTCCATTCCGACGGATGGGTATTGCGGGGCGTGCGTCTTATGCGTACAACAGCCGGTATATTGCCGAATTTAACTTTGGTTACAATGGTTCGGAAAACTTTGCCAAAGGGAATCGTTTTGGTTTCTTCCCTTCTGTCGCGGTAGGCTATCTGCTGTCGGAGGAAAAGTTCATGACCCCGTATAGGGATCTGTTTTCAAAAATCAAATTCAAGGCTTCCTGGGGAATGGTGGGGAACGACCAGTTGTCGGGACGACGTTTTGCATATATCACTACAATAGACGAAGGAGGCAGTTACAAATGGGGAGTCAATAACGACTACAACCGTTCCAGGCGCTATGAAGGCGATTTTGGAATTCCGGACCTGACCTGGGAAACCGTGGAAAAGATAAATGTCGGAGCTGAAGTCGGATTATGGAGTGTGTTGGATTTCCAGATAGATTGGTTTATGGAACAACGCCGCGATATCTTCATGCAACGTAATACAATCCCGACAGCTGCCGGTTTCATCAAAACACCTTGGGCTAATTATGGGAAAGTGGATAATAAAGGAGTTGATATGTCATTGACCTACAACAAACAACTAAACAAAGACTTGTTCGTTGGATTCCGGGGTACATTTACCTATGCAAAAAATGAAATCATTGAACAAGATGAAGCACCGGGTATGTTGGATACCAACCGTTCAAGGACGGGCTTGCCAATCGGACAACAATTCGGTCTGATAGCCGAACGTTTGTTTACGGAAGACGACTTTACGGATGTGGCTAACGGGGTATTGAAGGAGGGTATTGCTCCGCAGACCTTCAGCAGCCGGTTGCGTCCCGGAGACATCAAGTATAAAGACGTGGATGGCGACGGTTCCATTACAACAATGGATGAAGCTCCCATCGGTGGGACTTATGATCCGCAAATCGTTTATGGGTTCGGAGCGAATGCATCCTATAAAAACATCGATGTGAATGTATTTTTCCAGGGGAATGGGAAAACATGGCGGTTTATCGGCGGCACTTATTTCATGCCGGGAAGCACGATGGGTTCTATGGGTAACATTCTTGAGAACTATAATGACCGTTGGACGCCCGGAAATCCCAGCCAGGATGTATTCTATCCGCGGTTAACCTATGGGCAGAACGAAAATAACGCCCAGAACTCAACCTGGTGGTTGCGCGATATGGCGATGCTGCGAATGAAAGATATCGAGGTCGGATACCGCTTCCCCAAACAATGGACCAGTAGGATCGGGTTATCCACCATGCGGGTGTTCCTGAAAGGTTCTAACTTACTTACATTTTCAGGATTCAAGTTATGGGATCCTGAAGTAGATACTTCCAATGGGGCTAAATATCCGATAATGAAGGCTGTGTCTTTCGGTCTGGATATCAATTTTTAATTCCGGGTAAACACTTTTAAAAAAAAAATTATATATGAAAATTATCAAGTATATCGGATTAACTGCGTTTAGTTTGATTCTATGCGGCTGTGCTGATTATTTAGACAATGCGCCAGATGATGCATTGACATTGGAAATGGTATTTAACGACAAAACGCGAACAGAAGACTGGTTGGCGAATGTCTATAGCGGAATACCTGATCCGTACTTTGCAATGATAAAAGATATCGGGTATGAAGCCGTAGCAGACGATGCAACGCCCTCACAACGCTGGACTCAATTCTGGGGAGGCAGTTTATTAAACTATCGTATCGGGAATTGGTTTACCAATTCCGATTGGAGTGCCGGTTTCTGGAATGGCCTGCCGCAAAAAATACGTTCGGCTTATATCCTGATCCATAATGCACACGCTAACCCTAAACAAGGGGTTACAGAGCAGGATATTGAAAACATGCGGAACGAGTGCCGTTTTCTGATCGCCTATTATTATTGGATACTGACGGAAGCTTACGGCTCTGTACCCTATTATGAAGATATGGTAGATGTCAATGCCGGAACGGATGTAATGTTCAGAGGACAGCGTTCGTTTGATGAAACGGTCGATTGGATAGATCAGCAACTGGCAGACCTGTCTGGCAAATTGCCGGTCAAATGGGAAGATACTTATTTTGGTCGTGGTACATCCATCGCATGCCTGGCTGTCCGTGCACGGATGTTACTGTTTGCCGCCAGTCCATTGGTTAATGGCAATCCAATGTATAAAGGTGTTGTGAACAATGACGGGAAAGAACGGTTCAATACTACTTACGACGCAGCCAAATGGGAGCGTGCCACCCTTGCGTGCAAGGAATTGATTGATGCCGCCCATGCTGCGGGTCATGCGTTATATTATGAATATAATACGGATGGTTCGATCGATCCGTTCTTGTCGTGCGCCAATCTGTTTATCCGAAAGACATCCGAAGGAAATAAAGAAATCCTGTTTGCCCGCCCCGATTCTGATATCAGTTCGTATGAAAGTCACGCCACCCCAAGAGGTTGTGGAGGGAATGGAGGATTAGGCGTGACCCAGAGCCTGGTGGATGCCTTTTTTATGAAAAACGGACTATCTCCCATCCTGGGGTATAACGCGGATGGAAGTCCGATTATTAACCAGGCTTCCGGCTATACGGAAAAAGGGTTTTCCACAGAACCGGAAATACGCAATACCCGGTGGGACATCTGCCGCAAAGCTCCGGATGTAAAACCCGGACAAATTACAACTCCAAATACATATAACATGTATTGTAACCGGGAACCCCGTTTCTACCTCACGGTAATGTATAACGGGCAATGGTATTGGACGGAAAACCGTACCACCCGTTTTATGAGTAATGAATGGGATGGTGGTCCGACTCATGATGCTCCGCAAAATGGCTATCTGCTAAGAAAAAGAGTGTCATTGGAACAAAACAACCGTAATGGTATCCATCCATATCGCCCGGGTATCTTGTTCCGTTTAGGCGAAGCCTATCTGAATTATGCCGAAGCATTAAACGAATCCAATCCCGGACATCCTGATATTTTGAAATACGTAAACCTGATCCGGGAACGTGCAGGTATCCCGGGATACGGGAATGGGGTTGAAATGATTCCGGCGCCGACATCGCAGGAAGAAATACGCGAACTGATCCGAAAAGAGCGTCGTGTTGAATTGTGCGTGGAAGGCATCCGTTTTCATGATATCCGTCGTTGGATGTTAGGGGAGAAGTTCCTGAATGGCAACGATTATGGTATGAATTTCAATGGGACGGTTTACTCGGACGATGCCAATAATGAGAACTCGTTCTTCAAAAGGAGCGTGTATTTGGTACGTAGCTTTACAAAGAAAAATTACTGGTTCCCAATCCATCAAAGTGAAATAGATAAGGATCCTACTCTGGTTCAATCACCATTTTGGTTAGAGTAAGAGTCTGTCTTGCGTGTTATTAATGAGGTGAATTTACAGGGAGGCAAGTTGTTGTCTCCCTGTTTTTTCATTTTCTTGTTGTCCCGGAAAACAGGAAGGGCTAATTGAATGAGTAGTTCGATAAAAGAAGTAAGAAAAGGATCCCATAATGCCCTTTCATGCGGGCAAGAGCTCTGTAGTTTAATTTTCTCACTGCTTTGGGGGTGATATGCAGCAACATAGCTATCTCCTCGTAATTTAGGTTTTGCATATATCTCAGATAAACGACCTCCCGCTGTTTACTGGTTAGTCGGTTTAACATGGATTCTATTTTAGCGGTCAATCTTTTACGATCCTCCTCTTCTTCTATGATTTCCTCCAGGCCGCTAACAGAAATGGAAAAACTGTATTCATTTATTTTTTCAAGTGGTTCAAAGGGAATTTCTTTTCGCTTTATAGTGAACAAACGATTTTTTAGACAGCTAAGAAAGAAGAATTTTGCATTTGAGTGGATGTGGAGGGAGTCTTTCCGTTCATAAATCTGGAGAAATACATCGTGAATTGCATCCAAAACTGTTTCTTTATCGATACCGAATGCCATGCCATACGCAAACATTTCATCTACATGCGTTTCATAAAGGGAATCGTATTGAATTGTATTCTCGAACTCCATCGATTATTTAGCAGTTGTTTTGAACCTTAAGTATAGTGCAATACATCGAATATCAGTTTTATAAATGGGCGCTATTGCGTTGTTTTATACAAAATGTCACTTCAAAGTAACTGTCCAGCCAATTTTACTGATAAACAGCGGCAAGTTATAGAAAATATAGTAGAAATCAAAGCCTGAAAGCGAAAACATTCTTTGTATCAAAGAGGATGGAAAATTCTTTTCTGAAGAAACAGGGTCTGTAAGTGGAAAAACCGTAACTTCGTTGTTTAAACATCAGATATGAAGAACAACGACTGGAAAGACCGTTTGGGAGTGATGTATTCCACCAATCCGGATTATGCATACAACACCGGCAACGAAGCCGAGGAAGTGACGCTTCCGAAAGAAAAGCAACAGCTGCGCATTTCACTCGATAAGCGGAACAGGGGAGGGAAGATGGTTACGCTCGTCACCGGATTCCGGGGTACGGCTGCGGATCTGGAAGCCCTCGGCAAACTGCTGAAAGTCAAATGCGGCGTTGGCGGATCGGCTAAAGACGGGGAAATGATCGTCCAGGGCGACCTGCGGCAGAAAGTGCTCGAAATCCTGCAGAAAGAAGGATATGCCAAAAGCCGTATTATCTAACCGCTGCCGGTTCTTCCGCTTATGCTGACTGTTTACAGAGCCTCTGCCGGCGCCGGTAAAACCTATCAATTGACGGGTGATTACCTGATGTTGCTTTTCAGCCACCCGTATGCCTACCGCCGGATCCTGGCGGTTACCTTTACCAATAAGGCGACGGAAGAAATGAAGGAGCGGATCATCAAAGCCTTGCATGAGATCGCAACCGGACGTGGCGACGACCATGTGCCAGCCCTCTGCCGGCAATATGAGCTAACGGAGACGGCGGTACGGAAAAAAGCCCACGATATACTGATCGCCATCCTGCATGATTATTCGGCCTTCAATATCAGTACCATCGACCGTTTTTTCCAGCAGACGATGCGCGCGTTTACCCGGGAGATCGGCTTGCAGGGAGGATATGGGATCGAAATGGATCGTGACCGGGTACTGACGGAGACGATCGACCGTCTCCTGGCCAACCTTGAACAGCCCGAAAGTCGCGAACTGCTGGGCTGGCTGTTGCGCTTTGCCGACGACAAGATCGAGGGGGGCGGTGAGTGGAACCTGCGGCGGGAGATACGGGTACTGGCAGGCGAATTGTTCAAGGAAAGTTATAAAGCCTCCGGGATGGAATCGTCGCCGCTTTCGACTGATAAGAAAATGCTGGAGGCGTATCGCGATGATCTCTACGCACTCATCCGTTCTACCGAAGCGGAGGCCAAAAAGCTCGGTGAAATCGGCCTTTCACTGATCAACCGCCACGGGTTGGATGCGGCCGACTACAATAAAGGACAACAGACCTTACAGGGCTACTTCGACAAACTGGCGGGAGGAGAGATGAAGAGCCCGACAAATACCTTCACCGCCCTGGCCGACAATGTGGATGGTTATTTCAAGAAAACCACCCCTCCGGATGTACGGGAGCGGATCAGCCGGGTGTATGCGGAAGGGATGAACGATTGCGTATGCTCCATTGTCGCTTTTTTCAACAACCTCACCGCCTATTATACGGCCAAAGAGATTTCCCGCTATTATTATACGTTGGGTATCCTTACGGATATATCCCGCCAAATCGCCGCGTACCGGGAAGAAAGGAATATCATGCTGATCGCCGATACCACCGAACTGCTGCATAAGGTGATCGATGGCAGTGACGCCCCGTTTATTTATGAAAAGACGGGTACGACGGTGGATCATTACATGATCGATGAGTTCCAAGACACAAGCGGTATGCAATGGAGCAATTTCCTCCCTCTGTTGAAAGAGAGTATGGCGCACGACCAGGCGAACCTGATCGTGGGAGATGTGAAGCAGAGCATTTACCGCTTCCGTAATTCCGACTGGGAATTGCTGGATCAGCAGGTGGGGCGCGACTTCCCCGCCGGTCAGTTAAAGGAAGAGACATTGAAGCTGAATTGGCGCAGCCACCGGGAGGTAGTAACCTTCAATAATGCCCTTTTCACCGTAACTCCGGCCATCCTGCAACAGTTATATAACGAGGTGTTGGAGACTTCTTCGTTGCCTAAAACCGAACAAATGGCGTATGCAGGCAAGATCATTTCCGCCTACCAGAAGTCTAATCAGGAGGTGGCTCCGCCCTTCAGGCTGCAAGACGGACATGTGCGGGTGGAATTTCTGTCGCGTGCATCGGATGATGGGGAAAGCGACTGGAAAGAGGAAGCGCTTAGCCGCCTTCCCGGTGTGATCGAGCAGTTGCAGGACAACGGCTACCGGTTGAAAGACATCGCCATCCTCACCCGTACCAACCAGGAAGGAGCGTTGGTGGCCGACAAACTGCTGACCTGGAAAGAGGTGCATCCCTCCGATCGATATGCATACGACATTATCTCGGACGACGCCCTGTTTGTGAACAGTTCGCCGGCGGTGCGTTTCCTCATCGTCCTTCTGCGTTACCTGGGCCGGCCGGATGATCCAACCCGGGAGGCGATCGCGCGGTATTCTTATTATGTGTATATCCGGAAAACGACGGCCATGGAGTCCGCCTTCCCCGAAGCGCTGTACGAAGAACTGATGGCGCTGTCGCGGCTGTCGCTCTATGAAATTACGGAGGGTATTTATCGCCTTTTCAGCGGTGGATTCGCGGAAAATGAACAGGCGTTCATCCAGGCATTCCTGGATATGGTGACCGAGTTTACCCAAAAAGAAAGCGCCGACGTAAGCCTGTTCCTTTCCTGGTGGGATGAGACGGGTTACCGCAAGACGATTGCGACGCCGGACAACCAGAACGCGATCCGTATCCTGACCGTACATAAATCGAAAGGGTTGGGATTCAAAGCTGTGATCGTTCCTTTCTGCGATTGGGAGATCGACCACAAGCCCCTCCAGCCGGTGATCCTCTGGTGCCGACCCGGCGAAGCGCCTTTCAACCGCCTGCCGCTCGTCCCCGTCCGATACGGACAGGTGTTGGGGCAGACCATTTTTGCCGACGATTTCTTCCGTGAAAAGCTCCATGCCGCCATCGATAATCTCAATACATTATATGTAGCGTTCACCCGGGCGAAGGAAGAACTGATCGTTTTTGCTCCCCGTCCCAAAAAGCTGAACGAACATACGGGAGCGATAGAAAAGATCGTTTCCATCGCGGATTTGCTGTGGGCTGGGCTATATACGGATGCCGAAATGGAGGCGTCGGACGAAGAACTGGCTCCTCTGTCGGACCGGTTCGACTGGCAAACGGGCGTCTATGAATCTGGCCCCTGGTGGAAGCCGCCTCACAAAGCGGCGGAAGGAGCGGGGATGACAGAAGAAACGATTAAAAACCTCGATTCCATCGCACCGGGCGACCGGTTGCGGCTGCGATTGCATGCCCGCGAATACCTCTTTGCCGACGTACAGCGCAAGCAGGGAGCCCTGATGCATGAGATCGTCAGCAAGATACGCGTGGCCGGTGATATCCCGCAAGCCGTGGAAGGATACCGGCAAGCCGGCCTGATCAACCGGGATGAGGCGGAACGGATCAGCGACCGTCTCAGGGCTTTGGTCCGATTGCCGTCCGTCGCCTCCTGGTACGATGGGAAAAGCCGTGTCCTGAATGAAGTGGATATTTTGTTCGATCAAGGCGCCTCCCGCCGTCCAGACCGGGTCATGATCCGCGACGGGAAAGCCATTGTTGTGGATTATAAGTTCGGAGGCAAAGAAGACAAGCGATACCCGGCGCAGGTCCGGTATTACCTGAAACTGATACAGGAAATGGGCTATAAAGACATAAAAGGTTATCTCTGGTACGTCGAATTAGATAAAATAGAAGAGGTGTTTCTTTGATATTGACTAAAAATGAATATTTTTGCAGCAAATAAAGCGTTGAGCTATCAAACGGATGAAAGTACATAGGGAAGGAACCGGCATACTGTTGACATTGTTTACGGTATTGTTCGTCATTAATGTAGCCTTATACTACTCCGCCGGCCGTAATCTGTTGTTTTATGCGGTGGCATCCGTCTCCTCCATCCTGTTTCTGCTTGTCCTCAACTTCTTCCGCAGTCCCTACCGCCGTTTCCCGTATGATTCGGAAGGGCTGGTGATCGCGCCTGCAGACGGTACGATCGTCGCCATCGAAGAAGTGATGGAGAACGAAGTGCTGCATACCAAATGCATGCAGATATCCATCTTCATGTCTGTATTCAATGTACATGCCAACTGGTTTCCGGTGAACGGAACGGTGAAATATGTGACCCACCACAACGGGCGCTTCATGGCCGCCTACCTGCCAAAGAGCAGTACGGAGAACGAACGTTCGACGGTTGTCATCACCACCCGCCACGGCGTGGATATACTGACCCGCCAGATTGCCGGAGCAATGGCGCGACGCATCGTTACCTACGCCAAAGTGGGTGAGCCTTGCCACGTGGACGAACAGATGGGTTTTATCAAATTCGGATCCCGCGTGGACGTCTTTCTTCCCTTGGATGTGGAGGTGCTGGTTGAGATGGATCAGAAAGTGACGGGTAATCAGACGCCGATCGCCCGGCTGCAAACGCTCCGTTAATTAGTATGCATATCAGAAAACATATCCCCAATATCATCACCAGCCTGAGCCTGGTATCCGGATGTATCGCTACGGTAATGGCGCTACAGGGTAATTTCTTGTGGGCCACCCTCTGGGTGATCATTGCCGCCGTACTGGATTTCATGGATGGCTTTGCGGCACGGATGCTGAAAGCCTATTCGCTCATGGGGAAAGAGCTGGATTCGTTGGCGGATGTCGTCAGCTTCGGTGTGGCGCCGGGCATGATGCTGTTCAGCGCGTTGCGGGATATCTGCCAGGTATTACCCGGGGAGATGCCGTACGGGCTGATCCCTTACCTCGCTTTTGTCATTCCCACATTTTCCGGTCTGCGGCTGGCTAAATTCAATATCGACGAACGGCAGACGACTTCCTTTATCGGCCTACCCGTTCCGGCGCATGCCTTGTTCTGGTCGTCTTTAGTCTATACCTACCATACGCTGGCGGTTGTGCCGGTCGATCTGCGGGTGGTCGTATGTGTCGCCCTGGCCTTGGCGGTTGCTACTTCTTTGTTGCTGGTGTCGGAAATACCGATGTTCTCCCTCAAAGCCAAATCGCTCTCCTGGAAAGGGAATGAGTTGCGTTATCTTTTGGTGGCCTGCGCCATTGCCTTTGTTGTTTTCCTGGGATTCGCAGGGATAGCGGCTACTATACTTTTATATATTATCTTGTCTATTTTTAACAAACAGCGTTAAACGGAATTGCTATCTTTGCGGTTCGACAAAGTCATTTTCAAGTAAAAATCGCCTTATGATCAAGTTCATATTCACACTCGCTTTCCTGTTTTTTATCCTGATGTCTTTATTGGGATTCTCCGTGGTTCGTATGATCAAAGGTATTTTCGGAGGAGGAAACAGCGGGCAACGCTCGCAGCAACGCAGGCAAACCACCGGACGGAACACCTCTTCCCGCCAAACCCCCCCGAACGAATACGCCGCTTCTAAAAAGAAAATCTTCACCAAAGACGAAGGCGAATACGTGGACTACGAGGAAGTGAAATAAAACCGCTAAAAAACGATTATCAACAATATCGAATCCGCAGTAAATAATTGATTTGCTGCGGATTTTCTTTTTAAAAAATTATTAATTTTGATGTTTGATTATCGATTTTTATCGTTTATTTGTACTATATTTGTGCCAGAACTTAATTTACGATGAAGTGAAACTTATGACTACTTATGGATACTTAAATGGCGATAAACATACAACATCTTAGTTCTAAAAATACCTACGTTTAGGGATTGAATAGCGTCATTTTCCGCCCTACCTTTGCACTCGATCTTAAACGAGCGCAAAATGAAATTCAAAATATTTTCTTTTTTTCAATCAACAGCCCTGTTCGTAATTATTTGCATTGCCCATCCGGGGTATGCTCAAAATAGCCCGGTATCCGATACAACACAAGTTGGTACGGATGTAGTTAATCTGGATGAAGTAGTGGTTACTGCTACAAGAACCAATAAAACCCTGAAAAACACGCCTGTTATTACACAGGTCATCACTGCCAAACAGATTGAAGACAGAGGGTATGCCGACGTCAAAACTTTGTTGACACAAGAAGTTCCGGGATTAAGTTTTCAAGAAGTGGGATTTGGAACATCCATCCAAATGCAGGGATTGGATGCCAAACATATCCTCTTTTTAATAGACGGCGAACGTATTGCGGGGGAAACAGGTAATAACATTGACTATTCGCGCCTGAATCTCGATAATATAGAACGAGTTGAAATTGTGAAAGGCGCTTCGTCGGCTATTTACGGTTCGCAAGCAATGGGCGGAGTGATTAATATCATAACCAAAAACGCCCGAAAAAAAGTAGAGATAAACGTGGGGGCACGTTACGGGCAGGCCAACCAACAAAACTATAAAAATGTATCCAAAGACGATTCCCAGTACAAGTTCCGTACAAGTGTCGATAAGCCCAACCTGAACGGTAATATTTCGTTGGGATTAAACTTCAACAAATTCAAAGCCTATACCGACGTCGTTTATAAAAGTTTCGACGGATACCAGTTGTACGATACCGACAGTCTCACCAAATATTATCCGCAGAACGATACAACTGTCGTGGAGAATAAAAGCAAGACTCCTTCGAGCATCTCCGGCTATCAGGATTTGAACATTTCCCAAAAATTAAGCTACGCATTCAGTGATAAATGGACATTGTCGGTAAAAGGAATGTATTACGAGTTAAATAAATATGATTTTAATCCGAATAACAAATACGAGAACACCGTTGATTTCTCCTACGGGGCAAACCTGGACTACAAAATAGACAGTGCGAGTAATTTGTCCTTCTCATACTATGCCGATAATTACAAACGGTACGATAAGTACGAATTGCTGGACGAAAAGGATTTGAGTTATAAAAATGACTTGATTCAGCCCAAAATCATTTTTAATACCACGGTATGGAAAAATCAGATTTTGACCGCCGGTGTAGAGTACCTTCAAGAATCGTTGTACGGCGACCAGTTTGAGTCCGGACAGTTGGAAACAAAATCGCAATGGAATACAACCGCTTTTTTGCAGGATGATTGGACGCTGAACAAAAAAATCAATGTCATCGGTGGTGTACGTGTCGATTATCACGAACGGTATGGCTGGAATGCAAGCCCCAAATTATCGTTGATGTATAAAGTATTTCCTGTAACCCTGCGGTTGAATTATGCCAAAGGCTTTCGTTCGCCAACCCTGAAAGAGTTATACATGAACTGGGATCATCTGGGCATGTTTTGGATTTACGGAAATGAAAACCTGAAGCCTGAAACGAACAACTATGTATCGCTGTCGGGCGAATACGTTTCGTCATGGTTATATGCTACACTTACCGGATACGGCAACTGGTTCCACAATAAAATTGAAGGCGTTTGGAGCAACAACCAAACAGAATATCATTATGTCAATATCGGAAAAACAACTTTAGCCGGTGTGGAAGCTACCGCCAAAATAAAGATTGTACGCAATCTGTTTCTGCATGGTGCGTTCAACTACCTTTATTCCAAGGATAATAGCGGCGTAAAATTAAGCACAGCCTGTCCGCTTTCGGGCAACTTGCGTTTGGAGTATGGCTTTTCAAGAGGGATATACGATGCTCACATCAACCTCTCGGCTTCATTAATGGGGCAAAAAAATTACAATGTATCCGACGAACTTACCGTCAATGGTGTAGTGCAGGAAACGTATTACGAGGCTCATGTCGATGCTTTCAGTATGCTGAATTTAGCATTTACTCAACAGTTATACAAGTCGATACGCTTAACAGTGGGAGTAAACAACCTGTTGGATTATAAAGCATCCATTGTCAATTTTAATACCTCAACTTCGCCGGGCAGGCGGTTTTATGCAGCCCTGAATTTGAACATCCACGAATTAGTAAGCATTTTTTAGTTCAACAATCAATAATCATTTTAAAAATAACAAGATGAAAGTTACAAATTATTTATTCAAGACAGCATTATGCCTGTCGATACTGGTAGGTGTGACAGCTTGCGGTAATGATGACGACCCGGTCAGTACTGACGGGGAGTTGAAAGTCGCTGATTTTACAACCAGCCGAAAAACGGATTACGGCGACGATTGGATTTATTTTTCCTTTAAAGACGGCAAAGAAGTTCAAGTTGATGAGGCTTTCCATCAGTCCAATACTTCATGGGATATCGCTTTCAACCGGTATAATATCCGCACCAACAGTGGTAAATCCGGTAATGGGGAAAGCGGTGCTTATGATGCCGGAAAGGTGGATTTCAATAGTGTAACATCTGCTCCAACAACTGGATATACAACCGATACCGACTATGAAATATCGGACGTAGGAGGCGGTTTTCCTCCGCCAACAAAAATGTCAACCGCTAATACCTTGCTTTGCGAAGCCATTGCATTTTCAGGGCCACCTCCTGCGTACACACCCAGTGAACACATTTATGTGGTAAAAACGGCTGATGGAAAATATGTAAAGGTACTATTCAAAAGCTTCTACAATGAGAAAGGAGAATCCGGCTTTGTTTCGTTTAAATATGCCTACCAACCGGACGGTAGCACTAATTTGAAATAAGAAGATACACCGAGAGAAAAGGGCGTAATACACATACGCCCTTTCTGTTATATAGCAATCTTATTATGGTTCGATTTTTCAGGAAATACCACAAGTGGGTAGGCTTATTTTTCGGCTTTTTTATTCTTATGTTTTGCTTTTCGGGGATTATCCTGAATCATCGCAACGTATTCTCAGGTGTGGATGTTTCAAGAAGTATGCTCCCCGCAAGCTATCGTTATGACAATTGGAATAACGGTTCTGTAAAAGGGAGTATCCACCTATCGTCCGATACAGTTTTATTGTATGGCGGTGCCGGTATTTGGCTGACAGATACTTTGCATACATCATTTTCAGACTATAATGCAGGTCTGAAAAAAGGTGTCGATAACCGTATTACCAACAAGATCATAAAAACGGGCAACAATGAAATTTATGCTGCCACTACTTTTGATTTATACAAATTAACGTCGGGAAGTATATGGGAAAACTTGACTGAGAAAGCGGGAATTGATGAACGCATATCCGATTTGGTAGTAAAAGGCGATTCGCTTGTAGTGCTTACCCGCTCCTATGCTTATGTTTCGACTGTACCCTTTGAACGGTTTACACGCATGGAATTTGCCAAACCGAATGGCTATTCTCCAGATGTGCCCTTGTTCCGCACTTTCTGGCTGCTTCACAGCGGAGAACTTTTCGGCTTGCCCGGTCAACTTTTTGTGGATTGCTTGGGCATATTGTTGATTGTTTTGTGTGTAACAGGGATTATCTTCTTTTTCTGTCCGGGTATCATAAAACGTAAAAAGAAAAAGCATATACCCGCCAAAACAACAGTAAATACGATGAAAGCATCCGTTCGTTGGCATAATAAAATAGGTGTTACTTTTCTCGTATTTTTTCTCCTATTAGCCATATCAGGGATGTTTCTTCGCCCGCCATTAATGATTGCCATTATCCGCTCGCAAGTGAAGCCGGTTCCCGGTTCCATTCTCTCGGACGACAACCCTTGGCACGATAAATTGCGATGCTTGCGTTATGATTCCACAAATAACGATTGGATTCTTTATTCCTCTTCAGGTTTTTACCGGATGAATGATTTAGCATCGTTACCTGAAAAAATGCAAAAAACGCCCCCCGTCAGTGTAATGGGTGTTACTGTATTGGAGCCTGATTCAACAGGCTGGATGGTCGGTTCATTCAGTGGTTTGTATCATTGGGATAGAAACTCTGGAGAGGTAATGGATTGCTACACAGGAAAGCCTGTTGCAGGCTGGCCATCGTCAGGGCGACCGGTATTCAACCATACAGTCAGTGGTTATTCGGAAGATTTTCACGGTAAAAAAATCGTATTCGAATACAGTGAAGGCGCTCATGCGCTTGGCGCGGACAAAGCGTTTGCATCTATGCCCGAAACAATACAAAAAGGTCGCATGTCGTTATGGCACGCCTGTTTGGAAATACATGTCGGAAGAGCCTACCGGCCTTTCATCGGCCCGTTTTCCGACTTATTTGTTTTTCTTTCAGGAATTTTTTTGTCGTTTATCCTGATTTCAGGCTACATTGTGTACAGGAAGAGGTATAAGAAGAAGGCCTAAGCTAAGTATCTTTGATACAATAAAGACATCTCAAATTCAATAAAGAATACGATATGAGAGCTTTTTTTGAAGAAGTGAAGTAGCCACAAACGCTACCTTCTCTGCCGGAAGAACTGTTGCATTTCTTCGGCGCAGGCGGATTCCAGTACGCCTTTTTTGACCACTGTTTTAGGATGCAGGGCGTGGGGAGCGAATTGCTGGAAGCCTCTTTTGTCGTCGGGCGCACCATAAACCAGGGTGCTGAGTTGCGACCAGCCGATGGCGCCGGCACACATCACACAAGGCTCTACCGTTACATACAGCGTGCAATCCGTCAGGTATTTGGCGCCCAGCACACCCGTTGCGGCGGTGATGGCCAGCATCTCGGCGTGGGCGGTGACGTCGTTCAGTAATTCGGTTTGGTTATGGGCGCGGGCGATGATACGGTCGTTGCACACAATCACGGCGCCAACGGGCACTTCCCCTTCGGCTGCTGCGGCACGTGCTTCCACCAGTGCCTGGTTCATGAAATATTCATCCGTGAAAGGGGTCATCGCCGCATCTCATTTTCGGGAAAAAGCGTGGGATAATCTTCGTCCATGATTTTGAGGACATGAGACAGGATGGTTTCACGGTACCACCGCGATTTATTGTCGATCCGGTAACGTGCCAGATAGCGATCCACCGCCTTCTGCTCCTCATCGTTCAGCATGAAGGTGATTTTATGGACGCGCGGATGTTGGGGCTGTGCGGTCGAATATTTCTTTTCCTGTTTCATTGGCTGCAAATGTACAAGTGAAAGCGCAATAAAACAAAGAAAACACCTACATTTGTACAAACTAAACCAAATGGCAGAGCGAAACGACACCGGTCGGGAAGGAGAAGCGGCGGCGAAAGAATACCTGGTCCGGAAAGGTTATACCGTATTAGATACCAACTGGCACTGGCATCACTATGAGTTAGACATCGTGGCAACCGATGGCGACATGCTGGTGGTGGCCGAAGTGAAGACCCGCGCCATCGACTTCCTGCTCTCTCCCGAAGATGCGGTGGACATGAAAAAGATACGCCGGATCGTAACCGCCGCCGACGCGTATGTGCGTTATCACCAGATAGACCGTCCCGTCCGTTTCGATATCCTTACCGTGATCAAATGTCCGGAAGGATTTCAGATCGACCACATCGATGATGCCTTCTTCGCCCCTTGCCGTTAAAAGAATCCAATATCCCATGAATGATCAGAAACCCGGAATGTTTGAAGTAACCCAGGAAGATATCCCGCAGGTGATCCATCTGGCGGAAGTGGTGTCCACTAACCTCGTCATCCGCGAATACATACAGGGTGAAGGGTTGCCGGAAGGGAGTGTGGTATGGGCGGATTACCAAACGGGGGGACGGGGACAGGCAGGCAACTACTGGGAGTCGGAACCGCGGAAGAACCTCACATTCAGCATCGTGCTTTATCCCAACGTCATTCTTGCGCGCGAACAATTCCTGATCTCCCAGATCACCGCCCTCAGCGTGAAGAAAACGTTGGATAAGTATGTCGGCGATATCCGCATCAAATGGCCGAACGATATTTACTGGCGGGATAAAAAGATCTGCGGCATGTTGATTGAAAACGACCTCTCCGGCTCGTTTATCTACTGCTCCATTATCGGGATCGGGATCAATATCAACCAGGAAGTGTTTCTCAGTAACGCACCCAATCCGGTCTCGCTCCTGCAGGCCGCCGGCAGGAAATACCACCGCGAAGAAGTGCTCGACACATTCCTCTCGGCATTCTATGCCTATTACCTCCTGTTGCTGCAGGAACAAGCCGAACAGATCCGTTCGGCTTACCGCGCCTCTTTATACCGTGGCGACGATTACTATCCCTACCAGGATGCCCAGGGTATCTTCGAGGCTTTCATCCACGATATCGAGCCCACCGGCCATCTCCTGCTTCGCCTGCGTTCCGGCGAAATCCGGCGGTATGCCTTTAAGGAAGTAAGTTGTTTGCACCTGCCCGGGAAATAAAATACCCGATGACAACTCTCCGAGTTTCCACCTAATGGAACAAAAAGGTTCACCTATTGGAACTGTTTTTCCCACCTATTGGAACTGTTTGTTCTACCCAATGAAACTTTTTGTCCCATCAGGATGAAACTTTAGTTCCATCAGGACAAAACTTTTAGTCATCGCGTGGCAGATGTGACAGCAAAAAGGCGAAAAAACGGATCTGCCACGGGTATCTGTCACATATCTAACTTATTCATGAACAATAAAATAGAGCCTGTTGCGTGGCAGCGTGACAGATGTTTTGCAAAAATAAACTTTGTGTAGGGGATAAGGATGGCTCATGGATTCAGACGGTTGATCTAAATTCAAAACAGCTTCTAACAATATGCTTCTAAACATGCTGGATTTACTTTGCGGGGACGACTAAAACACCTATATTGTGACCCGTTTACAGGAATACATCCTTACATAGTGTAAGCAACTGAAAGAAAGAGATATTATGATTACCGGCCTAAGCAACCAATTACCCGATTATCCCGGATTTGTTCCGGATATCCGACGGGCACCAGACAGGGGTTATACCCTGACTCTTGCCCAGACACGAACGGCTTTGAAGAATGCGCTCCGCTACATCCCGTCTGTGCTGCATGAGCGGTTGATCCCCGAATTCCTGGAAGAGCTCCGTACGCGCGGACGTATTTACGGATACCGTTACCGCCCTTCCGGCGACCTGAAAGCCCGCCCGATCGATGCGTACAAAGGGCGATGCCTCGCCGGCAAAGCCTTCCAGGTGATGATCGACAACAACCTTTGTTTCGACATCGCCCTCTATCCTTACGAACTCGTTACTTACGGCGAAACCGGGCAGGTATGCCAGAACTGGATGCAATACCGCCTCCTTATGCAATACCTGGAAGAGGTGACCGACGAACAGACGCTGGTGGTCGAGTCCGGGCATCCGCTGGGACTATTCAAGTCGAAGCCCGATGCGCCCCGGGTGATCATCACCAATTCGATGATGGTGGGGATGTTCGACAACCAGCACGACTGGCACATTGCCGCCCAGATGGGTGTGGCCAATTACGGGCAGATGACCGCCGGGGGATGGATGTATATCGGCCCCCAGGGAATCGTTCACGGTACGTTCAATACCTTACTGAATGCCGGGCGGAAGAAACTCGGCATACCGGCGGATAAAGACCTGCGGGGCTATCTCTTTGTCTCATCCGGGCTGGGAGGGATGAGCGGCGCACAACCCAAAGCAGCCGTGATCGCCGGCGCCGCCTGTATCATTGCCGAAGTAGATGCTTCGCGCATCGAGACACGCCGCAAACAGGGCTGGGTGGAGCAGGTGACCGACCGGATCGAGGAAGCTTTCAGCCTCGCCCGCGAAGCCGTTCAGCGGAAAGAACCCCTTTCCATTGCCTATCACGGCAACATTGTGGATCTGCTGGAATATGCGGAAGCCTTCTATATACACATCGATCTGCTGAGCGACCAGACCTCCTGCCATGCCGCCTATGAAGGGGGCTATTGCCCGGTGGGCTATTCGTTCGACGAACGCACCCGGCTGTTGGCGGAAGATCGCCCGGCTTTCTGCCGGGCAGTGGATCACTCCCTGAAACGGCACTATGAGGTGATACGGAAACTGACCGGACAGGGTGTCTATTTCTTCGACTACGGCAATTCATTCCTGAAAGCCGTTTATGATGCGGGAGTGAAAGCTGTCTCCCGGAACGGGACGGATGAGAAAGACGGTTTTATCTGGCCGTCGTATGTGGAAGATATCATGGGGCCGGAGTTGTTCGACTATGGATACGGCCCTTTCCGCTGGATATGCCTGAGCGGACAACCGGAAGACCTGGCCAAAACCGACCGGGCGGCGATGGACTGTATCGACCCCGACCGAAGGGGGCAAGACCGCGACAACTATAACTGGATACGGGATGCCGAAAAGAATAAACTGGTTGTCGGCACCCAGGCGCGTATCCTCTATCAGGATGCCGAAGGACGGTTGAGGATCGCCCTTCGTTTCAACCAAATGGTGCGCGAGGGTGAGATAGGACCGGTGATGCTGGGGCGGGATCACCACGACGTGAGCGGTACGGATTCGCCCTTCCGCGAAACGGCCAATATCTATGATGGAAGCAATGTGATGGCGGATATGGCGGTGCAGTGTTTCGCCGGGAACGCCGCGCGTGGCATGAGCTTAGTGGCCTTGCATAACGGAGGCGGTGTGGGTATCGGTAAGGCGGTGAACGGTGGTTTTGGGATGTTGCTCGATGGCGGCAGGCAGACCGACGAGATCCTGCAGTCGGCCATGTTGTGGGACGTCATGGGCGGTGTGGCCCGCCGTTCGTGGGCACGGAATCCGCACGCGATGGAGACGAGCGGGCTGTTCAACGAAAACTACGCATCCGGCTATCACATCACCCTGCCTTATCTGACGGAAGATGAATGGATTGATAAATACATAACACATGAGTAACTGGAGCAAACTGATGGAATGTGTCCCCAATTTCAGTGAGGGACGCGACCTGGAGAAGATAGAAAAGATCGTGGATGCCTTCCGGGCAAAAGCGGGTGTGAAACTGTTGGACTACAGCAGCGATGCGGATCATAACCGCTCGGTGGTGACCGTCGTGGGTGAGCCCGAAGCGTTGAAGGCGGCGGTGATCGATGCCATCGGCCGCGCGGTGGAGCTGATCGACCTGCGTCAGCACAGCGGACAGCATCCCCGGTTGGGAGCCGTCGATGTGGTGCCGTTTATCCCGATCAAAGGGTGTACGATGGATGAAGCCGTTGCGTTGTCGAAAGCAGTAGGCCGGGAAGTGGGCGAGCGGTATAACCTCCCCGTTTTCCTCTATGAACGTTCGGCTACGGCGCCGCACCGGGAGAATCTGGCGAATGTGCGGAAAGGGGAGTTCGAGGGGCTGTCTGAAAAGATGAATTGCCCCGAATGGCAACCGGATTTCGGTCCTGCCGCCCCGCATCCTTCTGCGGGTGGTGTGGCGATTGGAGCCCGGATGATCCTGGTGGCTTATAATGTCAATCTGGGTACCGACAAACTGGAAATTGCCGATTCCATTGCGAAAAAGATCCGCTTCCTGGGCGGTGGCCTGCGGTATTGCAAGGCGATGGGTGTCGAACTGAAAGAACGCGGCATCGTACAGGTGTCGATCAATATGACAGATTATACGAAGACGGCTTTATACCGGGCTTTTGAACTGGTACGTATCGAAGCCCGCCGCTATGGCGTACCGGTAGTCGGCAGCGAAGTGATCGGACTGGTGCCGATGGAGGCGCTGATCGACTGTGCGTCGTACTACCTCGGGCTGGAGGATTTCTCCCTCAACCAGGTGCTTGAAGCCAAGTTAATGGAATAGCAGGAACGCATGGAGAAACAGCGACTACTGATACGCGGCATTGCACAGTTGGTGACCTGCTCGGGCTTCGCCGCCAAGAGGGGGAAAGAAATGTCCGACCTGGGCATTCTCACCGATGCGGCTGTGGCGATGGCCGACGGTATCATCACCCACGTGGGGAAGGAGGCGGATGTCCTGCCGCAACTGTCCGGTTCGTATGAAGAACTGGATGCGGAAGGGAAAGCGGTGCTGCCTGGTTTTGTGGACAGCCATACTCATTTTGTGTTCGGCGGATACCGGGAAGAGGAATTTTCCTGGCGGTTGCGGGGCGACAGCTATATGTCGATCATGGAACGGGGTGGCGGAATTGTACATACGATGCGGGCTACCCGGGATAGTTCCACACAGGAGCTGGCCGACGGCGGCAGGCACCGCTTGGACGAACTCTTCCGGATGGGCGTTACCACGGTGGAGGGGAAAAGCGGGTATGGGTTGGATCTTGCGACCGAAGCCCGCCAGTTGCAGGTGATGGCGGACCTGCGCCGGGAGCATCCCCTGGATATCGTGTCCACCTATCTGGCCGCCCATGCGGTGCCACCGGAATACAAAGGACGCACGGATGCGTATATCGATTTCCTGATTGCCGAAGGATTGCCGTCTATCCGGACGGAATATGGGGTGCGTTTCTGCGACGTATTTTGCGAGAAAGGGGTCTTTTCCCTCGAACAAAGCGAACGGTTGTTGCTGGCGGCCCGCACACATGGGTTGGAGTTGAAGTTGCATGCCGACGAGATCGTGCCGTTAGGGGGCGCCGAACTGGCAGCGCGCCTGCAGGCGGTGAGCGCCGACCATCTGTTGCATGCCTCGGATGAAGGCATCCGCCGGATGGCGGCAGCGGGTGTGGTGGCTACCCTTTTGCCGCTGACTGCCTTCTCCCTGAAAGAACCGTATGCCCGTGGACGGGAAATGATCGACGCCGGTTGTGCCGTTGCCCTGGCGTCCGACCTGAATCCGGGCAGTTGCTTCTCCGGTTCCATCCCCTTGCTGTTCGCACTGGCATGCATCCAGATGCGGCTGACGCCCGAAGAAGCGGTGACGGCGCTGACGATCAATGGCGCCGCCGCCCTCGGATGCGCCGGTGAAATCGGCAGTATTGATGTCGGGAAGCAGGCGGATATGGTGGTATTACAGTATCCTTCTTACCATTTCCTTCCCTATCATATCGGCATGAATGTCGTAGAAAAAGTAATCAAGAAAGGGGTTGTATATGCCCCATAAATAACCGTATAAACACCATCCATCACAAAATAAATTGAAAAAGCTATGTACGCAGATCAGACAATCAGACATTTCTTAGCCGAGACCGCGGCTAATACTCCCGTACCGGGAGGCGGCAGTATATCTGCTCTTAACGGCGCATTGGCCGCCGCATTGGCCGAAATGGTGGCCAACCTCACCATTGGCAAAAAAAAGTATGCCGAATACGAAGGGCAGATGAAAGCCATCGCCGTAGAAGCGGCTGCCATCCGGAAGCGGTTCACCGCGTTTATCGACGACGACAGCCAGGCTTACGAACAGGTCTTCGCCGCCTACAAACTCCCGAAGGAAACGGAAGAACAGGTGGCCGTCCGCAACAAAGAAATACAAGAGGCCATGAAGCTGGCGGCACGGGTGCCGATGCGGGTGGCGGAAGAAGCGGAAGAAGTTATGGAATCCATTATCTACATTGCCCATAAAGGCAATCAGAATGCCGTGACGGATGCCTGCGTCGCCATGATGGCCGCCCGTACCTGTGTGCTCGGCGCGTTGCTGAATGTCCGTATCAACCTGTCGTCTATCGATGACCCTGTTTTTGTGGAACGGATGAAAGCGAAGGCCGACCGGATTGAGGCGGAAGCGATCCGCATCGAAACCAAACTGCTGGACTGGGTCAAAACAAAATTATAAAACGCCTTGCTTATGGGACACAACATTTATTATGTAGGATCGGAACCGCTGACTTTCGAGCGTATCGAACAGATCCTGAGTGGAAATATGAAGCTGGAGCTGACGGCCGAAGTGAAGGATCGTATCCAGCATTGCCGCGATTTCCTCGACCACAAAATCGAGGAGCATAGCGGCGCCCTGTACGGGATAACAACGGGCTTCGGCTCGTTGTGTAATAAGATCATCTCGCCCGACGAACTAAGCACCTTGCAGGAGAACCTTGTGAAGAGCCATGCCTGTAGTGTGGGGGATGAAGTGAGTCCGGTGATCGTCCGCCTGATGATGTTGCTCAAAGCGCATGCGTTGTCGCTGGGGCATAGCGGCGTGCAGGTGATAACGGTACAACGGATCCTGGATTTCTTCAACAATGATGTGTTGCCGATCGTATATGACCGGGGTTCCCTGGGTGCGTCGGGTGATCTGGCTCCGCTGGCGAACCTGTTTCTGCCGTTGATCGGCGTGGGCGATGTGTATTACAAAGGGAAGAAGCGCGAAGCCATCGCCGTGCTGGGTGAGTTTGCCTGGAAACCGGTTCAACTGAAAAGTAAGGAAGGGCTGGCCTTGCTGAACGGCACGCAGTTCATGGGCGCGAATGGGGTCTATGCCCTCATGCGCGCTTTCCAATTGTCGAAGAAGGCCGACCTGATCGCCGCCCTTTCCCTCGAAGCGTTCGACGGGCTGGTGGATCCGTTTGAAGATTGCATCCAACAGATCCGCCCCCACCAGGGACAGATCGAAACCGGTGAGGCTTTCCGGAAGATATTGGCGGGGAGCGAACTGATCAACCGTCCAAAGGCGCATGTGCAGGATCCCTATTCGTTCCGCTGCATCCCGCAGGTGCATGGCGCGACAAAAGATGCGATCCGATACGTGTCGGGGGTATTGCTGACGGAAATCAATTCCGTGACGGACAACCCGACGCTTTTCCCGGATCAGGACAGGATCATATCCGGCGGTAACTTCCACGGGCAGCCCCTGGCCATATCGTTCGATTTCCTGGCGATCGCCCTGGCTGAACTGGGGAATATTTCCGAACGGCGGGTGGCGCAGTTGATCATGGGACTGCGTGGCCTGCCCGAATTCCTGGTTGCCAATCCGGGGCTGAACTCCGGATTTATGATCCCGCAATATGCCGCCGCCAGCATGGTGAGCCAGAACAAGATGTATTGTTATGCCGCCAGTAGCGACTCGATCGTATCGAGCAACGGACAGGAAGACCATGTCAGCATGGGCGCCAACGCGGCGATCAAACTGTTTAAGATCATGGATAACCTCGACCATATCCTGGCGATCGAGCTGATGAATGCCGCGCAGGGTATCGATTTTCGCCGCCCGGCCAAATCATCACCCCTCCTGGAAAAGTTCCTGAAAGCGTATCGGAAAGAAGTGCCATTTATCGAAGACGACATCGTGATGTACACGGAAATACACCGTACTGTCGCCTTCATCCGCCGCACGGAAACGGACTTCTAAGTGTTGGCCGGGTATAAAAAGAGTTAATCATGCACTTTTTTGTGTGCGGGCACAAGGAAAGAAAGAAAATAGCTTTACATTTGTCGGAGATGTTAAAAACAACTGTAAATAAGCGCAACGCATGAAAAACTTATTTGACGTGAAAGGGAAAGTAGTGGTTATCACCGGAGGATCCGGTATCCTTGGGAAAGGGATAGCCGATTACTTGTCGGAACAGGGTGCGAAGATCGCCATCCTCGACCGGAATGAAGCATTGGGAAAAACCCAGACGGAAACGATGAATGCCAAAGGAGGCGATGCCGCCTTCTTCCTGTCGGACGTGATGAGCCGGGAGGTGCTGGAACAAAACAAAGAAGCGATCCTTGCCCGCTTTGGAAAGGTGGATGTTTTATTGAACGCTGCCGGGGGGAATATGCCGGGGGCTACCATTCCACCGGAGAAAACGTTCCTCGACCTGGAACTGGATGCTTTCCGGAAAGTAGTGGATCTGAACCTGTTCGGCACCATCTTGCCTACCATGGTTTTTGTACCCGAACTCGCGAAACAGGGTAGTGGTTGCATCGTCAATTTCGCTTCGGAATCGGCTCTTCGTCCCCTTACACGGGTAGTGGGGTATGGATGTGCCAAGTCGGCGGTAGTGAACTTCACCAAATATATGGCTGCCGAACTGGCGCAGAAATTCGGAGCAGGCCTGCGGGTCAACGCGATCGCTCCGGGATTCTTTGTCACGCAACAGAACCGCGACCTGTTGCTACATCCGGACGGTTCTTATACCGATCGCTCGAAAACGATCCTGGCGCATACGCCGTTCGGCCGTTTCGGTGAACCGGAAGAATTATATGGTACGATCCAATACCTGATCAGCGAAGCGTCGGCCTTCGTTACCGGCACGGTCGCCGTGGTGGACGGAGGATTTGATGCCTTCTCTATTTAATAGGAACAATAAACAAAACGAATATGTATTTATGTGAACAATCCTGGCGTTGGTACGGGCCGAATGATCCTGTCGCCCTCGCCGATATCTGTCAGGCAGGAGCCAAAGGGATCGTAACCGCTTTACACCACATCCCCAACGGGGAAATATGGACGGTAGAAGAGATCATGAAACGCAAAGCGGAAGTGGAAGCCTACGGGCTGCGCTGGTCGGCCGTGGAAAGTGTGCCGGTACATGAGCATATCAAAACGCAGACGGGCAACTTCCAACTGTATATCAACAACTACAAGGAAAGCCTGCGTAACCTGGGCAAGTGCGGTATTGAGGTGGTGACCTACAACTTTATGCCTGTATTGGACTGGACGCGAACGGATCTTGCATACGAGATGCCCGACGGATCGAAAGCCCTTCGTTTTGAGCGAGCCGCGTTTATGGCTTTCGACCTCTTCATCTTGCAACGTCCTGCAGCCATAACCGAATATACCGAAGCGGAAAAGGCCAAAGCCAAAGCCCGCTACGAACAGATGACGGATGACGAACGCCGGTTGCTGACCCGTAACATGATCGCCGGCCTTCCCGGATCGGAAGAAAGTTTCACCGTGGAGCAGTTCCGCGAAGCCCTGGAGCGTTACAAAGCGATCGACGCCGATAAGTTGCGGGCCAACCTGATCTATTTCCTGCAGGAAGTGGCTCCTGTGGCCGATGAGGCAGGCGTAATCCTGGTTATCCATCCGGATGATCCGCCTTATCCTATCCTTGGATTGCCCCGTATCCTGAGCACTGAAGATGATTTCCGTAAACTGGTGGAAGCCGTACCCAATAAAAGCAATGGGCTGTGCCTGTGTACCGGTTCATACGGTGTCCGGGCGGATAACGACCTGGCGGGTATGATCACCCGTTGGGGCGAACGGATCTTCTTCGTCCATTTCCGCAGTACGCAGAGTGATGCCGATGGCAATTTCTATGAAGCCAACCACCTGGAAGGCGATGTGGATATGTATGGGGTCATGAAGGCGTTGCTCGACGTGGAGCAGAAATACCAGCGGAGCATCGTGATGCGTCCGGATCACGGTCATCAGATGATCGACGACCTGAAGAAAAAAACCAATCCGGGGTATTCCTGTATCGGCCGCCTGCGGGGACTGGCCGAACTGCGTGGACTGGAGATGGGGATTGCCCGGTCGATGGAATAAGTGAACCGTTTTACTTTTTTTCTTCCAGATAGACAAATGCCCTGTAATGTGTTTCGGCCGTTACAGGGCATAGTGTTTGATACCCGCTGAGCATCCGGCCGTCCCGGAACACGGGCGGGTATTGTTCCTGCATCTGCCTGTGGATATGAAGGGCGTCTGTGTCATAGGAAATAGAAAAAGAACCGAGGGCTTCCGGATGCATATACTGCCGGTATAAACGAAGGGCAACCAGCCCCATGGTATATCTCAGGTTGATCTCGATACAGGGATGGATCGCTACTTCTCCGGCAGAGGTAAGGTATGTCATCATATCGATCCCCAGGTATCCGGTGTAGATTCTGCCGAATATCTCACGGATCACCTCCTCTGCTACCGTACGTATCTGTTCATAGGCAGGGATGCCGGACACTCCGACCAACCGTTCCAACATCCGGTCCGGATGTTCGATCCGGTTACCGGTATAGGCTCCTTTTTCCGCTGTGCCGAAAACCGACAGGCCTTTGTAGGCGACCTGCCCGTCAGCATCCAGGTGGAATTCCATTGCGAAATCCTGTATTTTCTCCAATCCCTGCTCGATGCTGACTACGCCTTGTTTTTGGATGGCTCCGCGGATCCATTCCCGGTCTTTCGCCGTAAGCCTGTTCTCTCTGATCCATAATAAGCCACGGCCGGAAGAAGAAAAGGGGGTTTTCAGCAAGGTGGCGCCTGTATAGGCAAACAAACACGCTTCTACTTCCTCGGGAGTGCGACAGAAAACGGGGACTTCCGGTACTGTCCACCCGGGGAGTCGTTCCCGCATGTGCTGTAGGCAGACAGCCGCCGTCTGTCGTCCGGTCAGCGATACATACTCCTCTTTCCATTCCGGAAGAAGGAGCATCGTCCCATGCTTTCTGTTTAACTCCCTGAACAAGCGGATGCTTTGCGGGGATAATCCCCAAGGAGATGCCTGCAATGGCCGGACAGGTATGTTTCCGGTCGTGATCGGGATCACGTCCGGCCGTATCTCTTCCGGCAGGGAAGCACGGAAAGCCGAACAATCCGCCCGTCCTGTCCAGGTATAATCTCCCGCCCCGGCATACCACAACGGGAGCAACGCCAGGTCTTCCTGCATTTTCCGTACATTCCGGGGTGGGGTATAGGATTCGCTGCCCGACAATATGGCCGATTCATGCCCGGGATTGAAGAGATGGATACGTGGGATCTGCATGCTATAAATAAACAAAGCCGCCTTTCGGGAAAGACGGCTTTGTCTGGAGATGGGTTGATTTATTCGATATTCTCGTCGATGGCGTCGATTTTCTGGATGATCAAGGCCATGTCTTCTTTCAGCTTTTCGATCTTGCGTTCCATTTCTTTCACCAGACCGCCACCGCCTTTGGACGATACGCTGAGGAAGCCGATATTGTTTTCATAGGTCTGCAACTCGCCTTTCATCCGTTCGTAGGCACGCATCAGTTTTTCCCGTTCACTATACAGGCGGCCTTTGCCATGTTCGCCATGCGTAATGTCCGACAGGTTGCTGCGGAAAGATTGCATCTTCCGGTCGTTCTTGTCCACTTTGAGGCGATCATACAACTTGTCCACCACTTCATGGTATTCCTTGTATATTTTATCTTTCTCCTTGAAGGGTACAAAACCGATGGATCCCCATTCAGCCATAAACTCTTTCAATGAGGACATCGCTTCTTCGGCATCCGCAACCGTTTCCAATGCCTTGATCTTATCGATCAATACACGCTTGGCAGTCAGATTCGTCTGCTCGACACTCTTTTGCGACGACGTATTTTTGTTTTTCTGCTCGAAGAAGAAGTCGCAGGCGGCAATGAAGCGTTTCCAGATGGCGTCAGAATGTTTGCGGGCAACCGGCCCGATCTTTTTCCATTCTTTCTGGAGGGCGATCATCTTATCTGTCGTTTCCTTCCATTCGGTGCTGTCTTTCAATGCCTCCGCTTTTTCACACAGGGCTTTCTTCAGGTCGAGGTTGGCCTCCATGCCCACTTTGGCATTTTTATAGAACTCGCTCTTTTTCTGGAAGAAGATGTCACAGGCGGCGCGGAAACGTTCGAATATCTTTACATTGAACTTCTTGGGCGCGAAGCCGATGGTTTTCCATTTGTCCTGGAGCGCTATCACTTCGCGGTTCTTGACATCCCAATCCCTAACGGACTTCAAGGCTTCGTAATCGATCGCTTCAATCTCTTCGCAAATAGCCGTTTTCGCATCCAGGTTATCCTGTTCCCTGGATTTCAGTTTCTCGAAATGATCCTGATGTTTCCGGTTGATCACGGTAGAAGCCGCTTTGAACCGTCCCCATACTTCTTCACGCACATCCTTGGCCACCGGACCTATCTCGCGCCATTGCTGATGCAGTTTCTGCAACTGGTGGAAAGCGGAGATGATATCCGTTTCTTCCTGCAGTTTTTCCACTGTTTCGCAAAGGATGTTCTTCAGTTCCAGGTTCTTCTTGAAATCGTAATCGCGGAACTGGTTGTTTATCTTAATGATATCGTAGAACTTCTCGGTATAGGTCTGATAGTTCTTCCAGAGCTCGTTCGCAAATTCCTGGGGAACGGGTTTGACTTCTTTCCAGCGGATCTGTATATCTTTAAACTCGTTGTACAGTTTATTGAAATCGTCCTGGCTCTCCGTCAATGTTTTGAGTTGGTCGATCAGTTGCAGTTTAAGGGCGTAATTGGCCTGTTTCACCCGTTCGAGCTCCGCATAGGCCGCCGCTTTCTTTTCCTTATGAACGGCAAGCAGTTCTTTGAGGATGTTTTCGGTTTCATCTTCCGGCGCCACAAAAGCCTCTTCCTCTCCACCTGTAGCGATGAAGTTGTCTTTCAGTTCGTCTAATTCATGGTGACGAATCTTATAATAGGCCTGCTTGAGTGATTCCACTTCGCCTTTTACTCCTTCTGCCGATGTTTCCACCAGATGGGTAAGCCGGTCAACGATTTCTTTTTTAGACAGTTTGGATGTATTAACAAGATCATCGTCCGCCGGAGTGTCCGTGCCGGCAACTGTTTCGCCCTCCGGGTCATCCGGATTGGCAGCTGCCTTTTCTTCCGAAAGGGCTTCGCTTGTTTCCAACACCACCGGGGTTTCCTCCGGCATTTTTTCTGCTTCGGCGTTCACCGTACCAATTTCCACCTGCTCAACAGGGGCTTTAGTTTCTTCCAACTGACCTTCAACTTCCGGTAAGTTGGCTTCTGGAGTGTCTTTCATATCAATCGACTTTTAAACCAAGGAACTATTCCATGATCAATAACCTCACAAATTAAACTAAATATTTTTGCATTATAGCTATTTGCGTGCAAGAATATGATGATTTTTTCTATTTTTGCGCGGTAAATAAAAGAACATGAAGAATTTTCTGACATCCCTGTTCGGCTCCGGCAAGAAAGTAGAGACCGAGGAAGACAGGCAAAAGAGCGAACTGAAGAACTTCGATATCCTGAAATACGACGGTATCCGGGCCCAGAAACTCGGGCGTACACCGTATGCCATCACCTGTTTTACAGAGGCACTGAACATACAGGAAGATTTCGAAACGATGAACTACCTGATGACGGCCTATTCCGTTTCGCAGGAGATGGACAGCGCGTTGGACATTCTGGATCGTATGGTGGAATTGGAGCCCGAACATATCCCAACCCGCTTCGCCCGTATCAACATCCTGTTCCATCTCGACCGCGACAGTGAAGCCATAGCCGACTGCCTGCATGTGTTGACGTTGGAGCCTGAAAATCCGATCGCCTACCTCCTGATGGCCAAAGCCAAACGGGCGAAGGGCGACCAGCTCGGAGCCATCGCGGATCTGACCAAAGCCGCCTCCCTGAAAGATGATTTTGCGGATGCCTGGCTGCTGCGCGCCGAGCTGCTGCTTGATATGAAGCAGGGGAAAGAAGCGTTGGCTGATGTGGCTAAGGTGCTCGAACTGTTGCCGGAAGAAGAAGCCGCTTTCCTGCTCCGGGGGCGTATTCATGAACAGCTTGGCGATAGGGAGGCCGCTACCGGAGATTACCAGACGGTCATCCACCTCAACCCCTTCAATGAAGAGGCCTGGCTACTGGCCGGGAAACTCCTGATCGCCCAAGGTAAATACGAAGAAGCCATTGAGCACTTCAACGAAGTGATCGAGACGGATCCCCAGTTTGCCAAAGCCTATGCCGAACGCGGACGGGCTAAAAACGGGGCGGGCGACAAAGAGGGCGCCTTCGAAGATCTGAAGAAATCCATCGAGCTGAATCCGGAAGGAGAAGAGGCTCAACGGGTAAACGGGCAGCACTCCAACTTCAACGATCTGTATAAAGGTGGAATTTTCTGATTGATTTCTTTTGTATATAAAAAAAAGGCTATATCTTTGCAGCCCGATTACAGTCTGAAAAGAATAATAAAAAATAGATAAAATGAAAAGAACATTTCAACCTTCCAACCGGAAAAGGAAAAACAAACATGGCTTTCGTTCCAGAATGGCTACCGCTAATGGTCGCAGAGTATTGGCATCACGTCGTGCGAAAGGCAGAGCCAAGTTAACCGTATCCGACGAATACAACGGATAATCGGTCCGGATTTGATTAAGAATTAATAAAGGAAGTAGAGGTTTTGCTAAAAAGCCTTTACTTTCTTTGTTTTTAAGGCTTTTTCCCTATTTTTGAGTCGGATACGCGTTAATGGTGGAAAATAAAGAAGAAACTATGAGACTGTTTAAGAACCCAATCGTAATGAATCTGATACTGGCAGCAGCGGTATGTATCGTCTTGTTGTATGGTGTTTTGCACTGGCTGGATTCATACACGCAACACAACCGGGCGATCGTCGTTCCTGATGTGAAAGGTCTTCCCGTGGAGGAAGCGGCTGTCCTGTTTGAAAACAATAATCTGAGGTATAATGTAATCGACTCGGTCTTCTCCAAGAACGTGAAGCCGGGAACTGTCGTGGAAGTGGTTCCGGCAATCAGCACAAAGGTGAAGGAAGGACGAATCCTGTTTGTGACCATCAATGCCACTACCGCCCAGATGGGTGTCGTGCCCGATGTGGAAGACCATTCATTCCGCCAGGCTTATGCCTTGCTGAAATCCATCGGCTTCGTTACGGTAGATACCGAATATGTGGCGGGTGATTATAAAGACCTGGTGGTAGCCGTGAAAATGAACGGCAATACGCTTCATCCCGGACAGCAGATACCACTCTCCTCCCGTCTGACATTAATCATCAGCAGCGGTGAAGCCGAACCCGACTCCCTGAATATAGACAATCCTCCTGTTGAGCAATTGGACAGTGAGGATGAAAAATGGTTTTAGCCATGAAAACGTTTGATGAAGAAATAGACGACGATCAGTTGGACGACGATCAGTTGGACGGAGAGCAGTTAGGCGACGAACTGTTGCAGCCGGCAGAAGAAGCCGGATCCTCCCCGATGTATGAGCACTACCGCTTCGTCGCCGACAAGGGGCAGACGCTTATCCGTGTGGATAAGTTCCTGACCGACCGGATCATGGGGATCACCCGTAACCGGATCCAGCTAGCCGCTGAAGCCGGCTGCATCCTTGTCAACGATAAGTCAGTCAAAAGCAACTACCGGGTCAAACCCCAGGATGTGATCTCGGTAGTGATGGATCGTCCCCGCCGCGAAGTAGAGATCCTGCCCGAAAATATCCCCCTCAATGTAGTATATGAAGACGAATACCTGATGGTGATCAACAAACCGGCAGGCCTGGTAGTACATCCCGGACACGGGAATTACTCCGGTACGCTGGTCAACGCCCTCGCTTACTACCTGAAAGACGATCCCTTATTTGATCCGATGGATATCAACGTGGGTCTGGTTCACCGGATCGATAAAGACACTTCCGGGTTGCTCGTCATCGCCAAGCGTCCGCAGGCGAAGTCTCACCTCAGCCTCCAGTTCTTCCATAAAACCACCCGTCGCCAGTATGTAGCCCTGGTATGGGGCATCGTTCAGGAGAATGAAGGACGGATAGAAGGCAATATCGGCCGGGATCCCCGCGACCGCATGCAGATGAAAGTATTTTCCGAAGGCGACCAGGGGAAACCTGCGGTGACCCATTACAAGGTATTGGAACGGCTGGGCTATGTATCCCTCGTGCAATGCAGGCTGGAGACAGGACGTACCCACCAGATACGTGTCCATATGCGTTATATCGGCCATATCCTCTTCAACGACTCCCGCTACGGAGGCAATGAGATACTGAAAGGAACCACCTTCGCCAAATACAAACAATTCGTGCAAAACTGCTTTTCCGTTTGTCCCCGTCAGGCATTGCATGCCCAGACACTGGGATTCGTGCATCCGGTGACGGGCGAAGAAATGTTTTTTACCTCTGAGATTCCTTCCGATATGGAACAATTGATAGATAAATGGCGTAACTATGCCAATTCGAAAGAACTGTTGATATGAAAAAGAATGTGTGGATCATAGCCGGAGGCGATTCCTCCGAGGTCGTTGTTTCGCTCAGGAGTGCGGAAGGGATCTATTCGTTCATCGACAAAGAGCGGTACAACCTGTATATCGCTTTGTTGAAGAAAGGCGAGTGGATGGTCCGTTTGCCGGAAGGAATGGTCCCGATCGATAAGAACGACTTTAGTTTCCGGGAAGAAGGGCATCATCGCCGGTGCGACTTTGCCTATATCACCATACATGGCACACCCGGTGAAAACGGGCTGTTGCAAGGTTATCTGGAGCTGCTGGGTATTCCGTATTCCTCCTGCGGCGTGTTGGTGAGCGCCCTCACCTTTAATAAATATGTATGCAATAATTACCTCCGGATCTTCGATATCCCGGTGGCCAGTTCGATCCGGCTGTTCAGCGGGCAGACGGTGACCGACCGGGAAGTGACCGACCGCCTCGGCCTGCCCGTATTCGTCAAACCCAATGATGGCGGGAGCAGCTTCGGCGTGACGAAGGTGAAAGACGCTTCGGATATTCAGCCGGCGATCGCCAAGGCGTTTGCCGAAGGTAGCGAAGTGATCCTGGAGAGCTATATCCGGGGTACGGAAGTGACCTGCGGCTGCTACAAGGTGAAAGGAAAAGAAGTGGTTTTCCCCATTACCGAAGTAGTTACATCGAACGAATTTTTTGATTACGATGCCAAGTATAACGGGCAGGTGGACGAGATCACACCGGCGCGTATTTCCTCCGCACTGACGGAGAAGATCCAACGCCGTACCTCCCGGATATACGATTTACTGGGCGCTAAAGGGATTATCCGTGTGGATTATATCATCCCGGAGGACGGAGAACCCCGCCTGTTGGAAGTAAACACTACCCCTGGTATGACCACTACCAGTTTTATCCCGCAACAGGTGCGGGCCGCCGGACTGGATATCCGGGATGTGATGACTGATATTATTGAAAACGAGTTTAATTGATTTATAATGGAGACAGGAATGGATACGTATAATTTTGACGATATTCGACCATTGAACGCAGACGAGGTGAAGGATGCCATCGAAGAACTGGTGGCCAGTAAAGACCTGGAAGACGCTTTCCGGTATATCAATCCGAACCTGGACTGGACCGAATTCTGCACCTTGATGCGGAGTTTCCGGACAAAAGAAGAGTTCAAAGCCAAACTGGCTTACGATGCGGTAATGATGATCGCGCGGGGTACCACCTTCTCGCTGACGGTATCGGGACGCAGCAGGCTGCCGGCCAACCACGAACCCTGCACCTTTATCTCCAACCACAGAGATATCGTGCTCGACGCCGCCTTCCTGAACGTAATGCTTTACGATGTGGGGTACGGGATGACACAGGTGGCCATTGGCGACAACCTGTTGATGAAACCGTGGATCAAAACATTGGTACGTCTCAACAACAGCTTCATCGTGAAGCGGAGTGTGAGCGGACGCCAACAGCTTGAAGCCAGCATGGAACTGTCGGCATATATCCACCAGACCATCAAGCAAACGAAAGAATCCATCTGGATCGCCCAGCGGGAAGGACGTGCGAAAGACTCCGACGACAAGACGCAGTCCAGCATCCTCAAAATGCTCAATATGGGTGGCGACAGCAAGCATATCCTTACCAACCTGATGAGCCTCAACATCGTACCCGTCGCTATCACGTACGAGTTTGATCCCTGCGACTTCCTCAAGGCGCAGGAGTTCCAGCAGAAAAGGGATCATCCCGATTTTGTGAAAAGCAAGCGCGACGACCTGCTGAGCATGGAGACCGGCATCCTCAACAATAAGGGTCGCGTGCACTTTACCATCGGTTCCCCCATCAACCAAACGCTTGAAAAGCTTGATCCGGAGATGGAGAAAGCCGAATTATATGCCGCGATCGCCTCGCTGATCGATACGGGGATTTACAAACACTACCGCTTTTACCCATCCAACTACATCGCGTACGACATGCTGTCGGGCACCAAACGCTTCAGCAACATGTACGGGCTGAAAGAAAAGAAACATTTTACCGCCTACCTGCAGGGACAACTCGACAAGATCGTTCTTCCGGAAAAAGACGAGACTTTCCTTCGCCGGAAAATACTGGAGATGTATGCCAATCCCCTGCGGAACTTCTTGGGGACGCAGGAGTAAATGGGTTAAACTAACACATAATAAGGGCATTCCGTCAGCGGGATGCCCTTTTTTCTGCTTCTTAACATATAGTTTTTGTTGACAATATGTAAGTCTCATTTGTTATCTTTGCGTACAAACCTTTGCATATACTTACATTTTGTATTCGATTAAACACAAATGATATGAAAACAGAAGAATACATCCACAGGGAAGAAACGTACGGGGCGCACAACTACCACCCGCTGCCCGTCGTGCTTGAACGCGGAGAAGGCGTCCATGTATGGGACACGGAAGGGAAACGGTATTTCGATTTCCTGTCCGGCTATTCGGCATTGAGCCAGGGACATTGCCACCCGAAGATCGTGCAGGCGCTGCTCGACCAGGCCGGCCGCCTGACGCTCGCCTCGCGCGCGTTCTATACCGATGTGCTGGGCGAATACATGGAATTTGCCTGCCGTTTCTTCGGATACGACAAACTGTTGCCGATGAATACCGGCGCCGAAGCGGTGGAGACAGCCCTCAAACTTTGCCGCCGCTGGGGATATGACCGGAAAGGTATTCCCGCCGACCAGGCGAAGATCGTTGTCTGCGGAGAGAATTTCCACGGACGGACGATCACCATCGTGTCCATGAGTACCGATCCCTCTTCTTACCAGGGCTTCGGACCTTATACGCCGGGGTTCATCAAGGTGCCCTATAACAATGTCGAAGCCGTAGCGGAAGCGCTGCAGGATCCCACGGTAGCCGGGCTGTTGCTGGAGCCGATCCAGGGGGAGGCCGGTGTGGTGGTGCCCGGCGACGGCTACCTCTCCGCCTGTTACCGCCTCTGCCGGGAGCATAACGTGCTCTTCATGGCCGACGAGATCCAGACAGGTATCGGACGAACCGGCAAGATGCTTGCCTGCGACTATGAGGGCGTCCGTCCCGATATCCTGATCCTGGGAAAGGCGCTGTCGGGAGGTATCACCCCGGTATCTGCCGTACTGGCCGACGATGAGGTCATGCTCACCATCGCTCCGGGCGAACACGGATCCACGTTCGGCGGTAACCCGTTGGCCGCAAGGGTCGCCATCGCCGCGCTGGGAGTGGTGCGCGACGAACAACTGGCCGCACATGCCTATGAGATGGGAATGCTCTTCCGCGAGCAGATGCGCCAGCTCCATCATCCGATGATCAGGCAGGTACGGGGCAAAGGGCTCCTGAACGCCGTGGTGACCGAACCCCGGGACGGCAAGACAGCCTGGGATATCTGTATGGCGCTGAAGGAGAACGGACTGATCGCCAAACCTACCCACGAGCACATCATCCGCTTCACCCCGCCGTTGGTAGTCACCCGCTCGCAGTTGCTGGAAGCGGTGCATATCATCGATAAGACATTCAGGCAGTTCTAATCCTAAATCCGTACGTATGAAAGTAAATGTTATTGGCGTCCCCCTCAACCTGGGATGCGACCGTGAAGGGGTGGAGCAGGCGCCTAACCACCTGCGTGAACGCGGCCTGATGAAACTGATCCGGCAGAACGGCCATCGGGCGTTCGACCTCGGCAACCTCTATGTCCCTTCCGTGGTTGAGCAGGATAAGTTCGCCCGGGGAAAGAGTATGAAATACCTCGACGCCATCGTGGAGGTGAATAACAACCTGGCCGAGCTGGTCTATGACACCCTGCGGGGTGGCGCCTTTCCGCTGGTGATCGGCGGCGACCATTCGCTGGGATTGGGCAGTGCTTCGGGGGTGGGGAAATGTTTCGACGATTTCGGGATCATCTGGCTGGATGCGCATGGTGATGTGAACACCAACGAGACTTCTCCCAGCGGCAATATCCACGGCATGCCCCTCAGCGCCCTGATGGGAAAAGGGAGCGAAGAACTGGTCAATATCTACGCCCCCGGCAATAAGGTGCACCCGGAGAATGTGTTTCTCGTCGGTACGCGGAGCCTGGATGATGGCGAGCAGGAACTGATCCGCAACGAACGGCTCAGCATCTATCCCATGGAACTGATCCGCAGCCGGGGCATCGGTTTTGTGGCCGAAGATATCAAACGGCAACTGAAAGAACGCAGGATACGGAATATCCATTTCAGTATCGACGTGGACAGCATCGACCCGTCGTATGCACCCGGCACCGGCACAACGGTACCGGACGGACTGACCCCGGATGAATTCAATACCTTTGTCGATCAGATCATCGCCACCAACCTGGTGAAATCGATGGATCTTGTCGAACTCAATCCCGAACTGGATACCGACGAACGTACCACCCGTCTCTGCCTGCATATCATCGACTATATCACCCGGCGGATCTGAAACACCTGAAATAACGAGAAACAGCCCTCCTCTCAGGGGATTTCCCTTTTTCCCTTCCACCTTCCACTAAGGGGTGTTATCGCGCAGAGAAACAACAAGATAGACAGTGGAAGGAGACGTGTTTTTTCCTTCCACTTTCCATCCACTCTGCTTCCACTGCGTGTGTGTCTTGTAAAGCTCAAAACATCCACCTATGATTGTTCAAACATCTACCTATGGCAGTTCAAACATCTACCTATGGTTGTCAGACCATTTACCTATGATTGTCTCAACATTTCAATCTACATGCAGATAGCACAACATCTACACGCAGATTGAAATGCCTGTGTCCCATTTCGAAATGGGACAGCATACGTAATTGTCGGAGCATTTACCACACAGTGGAAGCAGAGTGGACGAAAAGTGGAAGGGAAAACACGTCTCCTTCCACTGTCTATCTTGTTGTTTCTCTGCGCGATAACACCCCTTAGTGGAAGGTGGAAGCAGTTTCCCCCAAATGCCGTGTAATACGGCATCTGTCACGCTGTATATCCGCCGACGAGAAGAATGCGGATGCACCCGCTCGTTGATCCATCCCGTACCTTCTGCCGGTATTTAAGTCTTTTTTGTTAAATTACTGCGGCCTTCCTTGCGCATAATCTCTATATTTGCTGCTTAGAACCAACAAGTACGCTTTCGTGCTTGGTTAAATTTGATGAATGATGAAGAAGATTCTTATTCCACTGTGTGTTGCGCTGGTAAGCCACGTGGCAAGCGGGCAACGGTCGTATCAGTTCATAGCGCCCGACCGGTTGTTTACGGAAGGCAGGGAGTTGTTCGAATTAAAGAATTATGCGGGAGCGATCGACAAGCTGGAAGCGTATAAAAAGCAGGCGGCGAATGCCGACCTGATCCAGGAGGCCGATTATATGCTTGCCTGCGCCGCTTTCGAACAGGGACGTCCGGGAGCCGACCTCGTGCTGAAGGAGTATCTGGATACTTATCCCGATTCCCGCCATGCCAACGAGATCCAATTTTTTATCGGCAGCGTGCACTTCGGCAACGAAGAGTATGAAAAGGCGCTGTTCTGGTTCGGGCAGTCGGATATCGACCTGCTGAGCCCTGAACAGCAGGAAACCTATTCGTTCCGCCAGGCGTATGCCCTGCTCCAACAAGGTACGCTCGACAAGGCGCGGGGATACTTCATGCGTATCCGCCAGATCGGATCGCAGTACCGGGAAGCTGCCGCCTACTATGTGGCGTATATCGATTACGCGACCGGAAAGTACGACAGCGCGCTGACCGAGTTCGCCCGTCTGAAGAACTTTACCGCTTACCGGGAACAATCGCTCTACTATATCACCCAGATCTATTTCATTCAGAATCAATATGCACAGGTGGTGAAGGAGGGGGAAGAACTGCTCACCCTTTTCCCGGACAGCGAGCATAATACGGAAGTGTATCGCCTGCTCGGAAACTCGTATTTCAATCAGGGCAACCAGGAGAAGGCGCTCGACCGCCTGAGCAAATATGCTTCCCTGACCAACGATCCGATGCGCGGCGACCTCTACCTGCTGGGGATCTGTTATTACAATAAAGGGAACTACAGCAGCGCCGTCAATGCCTTCGGGCGGGTGGTGTCGGCCAACGACGCCCTGGCTCAGAACGCCTATCTCTACCTCGGCCAATGTTACCTCCGGCTGAAGGATAAGAACAATGCCCGCATGGCTTTCGAAGTGGCCGCCACTGCTTCATTCGACCCGCAGGTGCGGGAAACGGCGTTGTATAACTACGCCCTGCTGCTCCATGAAACGGCGTTTACCGGCTTCGGACAGTCGGTCAACATCTTCCAGGATTTCCTGAACGATTTCCCCAACTCCCGCTATGCCGATAAGGTGAACGATTACCTGGTGGAAGTGTATCTTACCACTAAAAATTACCGGGATGCGCTCACGTCGATCGACAAGATCAAACAGCCGGGCAACAAAATACTGGAAGCCAAACAGGATATCCTGTTCCAACTCGGCACACAGGCTTTTACGAATATGAAACTGGATGAGGCGGTGGACCTCTTCACCCGTTCCATCAATATGGGCTCCTACAATGCCGAGGCGCGCAATGAGGCGTATTACTGGCGGGGCGAATCGTATTACCGCCAGGGGAAATACGACCCGGCGATCGCCGATTTCCGCGCCTACCTCAATAATACCCGCCAACGTACTTCCGATATGTATGCCCTGGCGCATTACAACCTGGGATACAGCTATTTCAAGCAACAGCATTACGACGAGGCGTTGAACCGGTTCCGCCAGTACACCGACCAGGAAAAGAACCGCACGGCTCCTGCACTGGCGGATGCCTACAACCGCATCGGCGACTGCCTTTTCCACGGCCGCCAGTTTGCACAGGCGGAAGAAAGTTATGCCCGCGCCGCGCAGGTGCTGCCGTCGGCCGGCGATTATTCGCTTTACCAACGAGGCTTCGTGCTGGGCCTGCAGAAAGATTACCCGGGTAAGATTCAGGCGATGGACCGCCTGGTACGGGACTTCCCCGAGTCGCAGTATGTGGACGACGCCTTGTTTGAAAAAGGACGCGCTTATGTGATGTTGTCGGACAACAAAGCGGCTGCCGACGCCTTCGAGACGCTGGTGAAACGTTTCCCGCAAACAGCGTTGGCGCGGAAGGCCGGCGTACAACTGGGGCTGGTGTATTTTAACGATAACCAGCCGGCGAAAGCGGCCACAGCCTACAAGAAGGTGATCAGCGATTACCCGGGCAGCGAAGAAGCGCGGGTGGCATTGCAGGATCTGAAGTCGGTGTATATCGAACTGAACGATGTCAATGCCTATGCGGCGTATGCCAATTCACTGGGCGGATCCATGCGGATGGAAGTGAGCGAACAGGATTCGCTGACCTACATCGCGGCGGAGAAACTGTTCTTACGGGGAGATAACGAGGGGGCGCGCCGCAGTATGGTGAACTACCTCCAGTCGTTCCCCGCAGGGGCTTTCAGCGCGAACGCCAACTACTACCTGGGAAGCATCGCCTTCAATAAAAAAGAATATGGGGAAGCGTTGGGCTACTACCGGAAGGTGACGGATAGCGGCGACACGAAGTTCCTCGAAGACGCCGTTGCCCGTACCGCCGAGATCGAATACCTGCAAAAAGAATATGCGGCGGCCATGCAATCGTTCAAACGCCTGCAGGTGGTGGCGGAGAATCCGGAGAATAAGGAAGCGGCCAGGGTGGGCGTCATGCGTTGCGCCGGTTTCGTCAACCAACCGAAAGAAGCGTTGCTGGCAGCCAGCGAACTGCTGAAAGAACCCAAGTTGTCGCCCGAACTGATTGCTGAAGCACGGTATGTACGGGCTAAATCGTATATCGCCCTGGGAGAGAAAAACCAGGCGATGGACGACCTGAAAGAGCTGTCGAAAGATACCCGTACGGTACATGGGGCTGAAGCCAAATACCTGCTGGCGCAGTTGTACTACGATAACAACGACGACGCGAACGCGCTGAAGGTGCTCGATGAGTATGCGAAGAACGGTACGCCTCACCAGTATTGGCTGGCGCGTGGTTTTATCCTCTGGGCGGATATCTACATCCGGAAAGGTGACGACGTCCAGGCGCGTGTGTATCTGAACAGTTTGCAGAACAACTATAAAGGAGACGATGATATCGCAGCCATGATTGAAAACAGATTAGCTAAACTTAAGAAGTAACATCCGATGAGAACGACTATATATACGATAAAGGCTTTGTGTGTGGTGGTTGTGGCAAGCGTCTCTTCGACCTTGTACGCCCAAGAGGAAAAGACAAACCTGAACAGGGAGATGACGCTGGAACGGGAATACGACCCTACCGTGCAGGATGCTAACAAGGTGAATACCCTGCCCGCCGTCAAGGAACCCGAGATCCGGAAGATCCCGATCGATTATTCCACCCTCACCATCCCGGCGGATCCGGCCAAGGAGTTTGTCCTGCTCCCCTCGGGAAATATCCTGACGGATATGGAGTATAACAAACGCCGGGGTTACCTCCATTTCGGCATCGGCACCTATATGAATATCAACGGCGACCTGGGATACCATATCCTGCGGACGGAGAAAGACCAACTGGGAATCTATTTCTCGCACCGCTCCACAAACGGCGATGTGGACTATATCCAGACGGATGAGGAGGTGAAGGCGAAGATCAACGATAACGTGGGCGGACTGAACTTCAGCCATGTATTTGATAAAGCGATCTTCCGCCTGGGAGGGAAGTACGGGTATTCGGCATTCAATTATTACGGCTTGCCGATGACCCCGCCGCAGTTTTCCTCCCTGATTCCCGCCGATACGGAAACGAACCAGGGAGCGCAAACCATCCACGTCTTTACGGGATTACGATCGAAAGAAGATGCGATGATCGGCTATCTGCTGGATGTGGATTATACCAACTTCTCCTATAAATACGGGTTAAGCAAGCAAACGGAAGGGACGACGGAGCATACGGTAGCGCTGAAAGGCGGTCTGTCTGCGGCCACGAGTTGGGGACACCGGATCGGGCTGGATGCGGGGTTCAAAGTCCTGAACTACGACCTGCCGCCGGAAACGATCCGTCCCGACAGCCTGGGTAGTTACAGCGCATCGTTCGATAGCCATTCCGAAATCCTGCTTTCGCCCTATTACCTGATGGAGGGTGGCAACTGGCGGGTGAAGCTGGGAGCGACGGTGGGGTATATCACCGGCGATGACGACCAGTTTATGGCCGCACCGAATATCTCGGCGGATATGGCGGTGGCGGACAAGACAGTGCTGTATCTTGCCGCAAAAGGGGATATCCGCTCGAACAGTATGGTTGATTTGTCGCAGATCAACCGCTATAACAACCCGACGATGGGCGTGCAGCCTTCGCGTAACTGGCTGGATGTGGTGGCAGGCGTGAAGAGCGGCGTGGCTCCGGGTTTCTGGTTTGACGTGTTTGGCGGGTATAAGATCGTAAACGATGATTTCTTCTTCGTCCCCAACCAGTTGCATGGTGAAAACGACTTTGGGAATTATGGCAATCACCTGGACCATATCGATACCAAACTGTTGTTTTTCGGTATGGAGGTGAAGTATATGTACCAGCAATTCATGGATTTCCACCTGAAGGGAGTGTTTAATGACTGGAAGGCGAACTATGGCGATCAGTGGGGTGTCAAGGGCGATGAAGAACTCACTGCATACGGAAGGCCAAAGACGGAGATCACCGCCGGCTTTACCGTGAAACCGATGCCGCGGTTGTCCGTGTCGGCCGACTATTACCTGGCTACCGGCCGTTACACCCAACTGTATAACGCGATGGAGGCTAAATTCAAAAACATCAACGAACTGAATGCGACGGCTGCTTATACCCTGAATGATACGTTCGGCGCATACGTCAAGCTGAACAACCTGCTGTTTCAGGACTACGAATGGTATTACGGCTATCCGATGCAGGGCTTCAGCGCCATGGTCGGGGTGAATGTGAACTTCTGATACGGGCTTCCGGTGTCCGGCATCAGGTTGCCGGACGCAGGAGGTGGTGACAGGCGGGGTCGTCGCTCCGGTCTTTCAACTCGATACCGGTGCCCTGCCGCATGCAGGCCTGTTCGATCAGCCAGGCCAGTTTAAAGGCGGCCTTATCGTAGGGCAATCCTTCGGGGCGGATGTTCGAGATGCAATTTCTTTCCGCGTCCAGGCTACTATCTTTTCCTGTATGCCAGGTGAGGTATGCTCCCATGCTGTCGGGAGAAGAAAGGCCTGGTCGTTCCCCGATCAACATAAGGATGATTTGTGCCCCGACCCATCGGTTGATGTCGTCGCCCAGGGCTACGCGGGCATGCCGGGCAATCACCACCGGTGTGGTGGTCTTTCCCAGTGTATGCAGGTAGGGCAGGAGCTGTTGGATGAACGGGGCGGCATGCCTTTGGATGGCAACGGATGAAAGGCCGTCGCCTACGGTAATCAGGATATCGGCGGGTAGCAGGGCGGAGGCGCGGAGCTGTTCTGCTGATGAGGCGCTGAGCATCCGTCCCAGATCGGGGCGGGTGAGGTATTCCTGTTTATCCCGCGCCCTGCTCTCCACCCATAAGGTGTGTATGCCGGAGGATTGGAACGTTTCCGTGAGTTTTTCCCTGTCCAGCGATTGGACGACGGCATCCTTCGCCTGGGCGTGGGCTAACCGGAAAGCCAGGCAGGCGTCTGTGGGTATGGCGGAACCGGCGCGCCCCAACGCGATACGGGCTGCGGTATATTGCCTGAGTGTTCCCCAGGGATTGGGGATTAATCCATCCTGATTCATAAGTGTTGTAAGAATGAAGGTAGTTCTGTTAACTGGGATGTGGAGGCGGGTAGTAACCGTCCGTTCGCATCTGTAAGTTGCCTTTGTTGGAGCCAGGCGGCAAATTCGGGAGCGGGTTTCAGTCCCAGTACTTCCCGGATATACAAGGCGTCGTGGAAAGAGGTGCTCTGGTAGTTGAGCATGATATCATCGGCGCCGGGTACACCGATGATGTAGGTGACACCGGCCACCGCCAACAGGGTGAGCAACGTGTCCATATCGTCCTGGTCGGCTTCGGCATGGTTGGTATAGCATACGTCGCAGCCGATGGGTACGCCCATCAGTTTCCCGCAGAAATGATCTTCGAGCCCGGCACGGATGATCTGTTTTCCATTGTACAGGTATTCCGGCCCGATAAAACCGACCACCGTATTGAGTAACAACGGGCGATACCGGCGGGCTACGGCATAGGCGCGGGCTTCGCAGGTCTGCTGATCCACTCCGTGATGTGCCTCGGCGGAGAGGCAGCTTCCCTGTCCTGTCTCAAAATACATGACATTGTCGCCGATCGTTCCACGGCGCATGCTCAAGGCGGCTTGCCAGGCTTCGTCCAGCACGGACAGGCTGACGCCAAAGCCCCGGTTGGCGGCTTCGGTGCCGGCGATCGATTGGAATACGAGGTCCACCGGCACTTTTTTTTCGATCAGTTGGATGGTGTTGGTGACGTGGGTAAGCACGCACGACTGGGTGGGTATCTGATAGCGGCTGATCACTTCGTCGAGCAGGTAGCTCATCTGTTCCAAAGCCGGCATACTGTCGCCTGCGGGGTTGATGCCGATCACCGCGTCGCCGTTTCCATACAGAAGCCCGTCGATCAGTGAGGCGGCTATGCCTTTCAGGTCGTCGGTGGGGTGATTGGGTTGCAACCGTGTGGATAGGCAACCGGGTAGTCCGATGGTGTTGCGGAAGCGGGTGGTTATCTGGCATTTTTTGGCTGCCAGGATCAGATCCTGGTTGTTCATGAGCTTGGATACGGCGGCGGCCATTTCCGGTGTGATGCCCGGTGCAAGGGCGCGCAGTTTTTCGGGAGTGGCCTGTTCACTCAGCAGCCAGTTGCGGAAACCGCCTACGGTGAGGTGGGAGACGGGGGCAAAAGCGCCGTCGTCGTGGGTGTCGATGATCAGGCGGGTGACTTCGTCTGTCTCATACGGGATCAGCAGCTCTTCCAGAAAGAGGGGAAGGGGTAGGTCGGCCAATGTTCTTTGTGCCGCTACCCGTTCTTCCATGCTCCGTGCGGCGATGCCTGCCAACTGGTCGCCGGAACGTTCGGGAGTGGCTTTCGCCATCAGTTCCCGGAGAGAACCAAAGGTATAGGCGGTATGCCCGATGGTGGTGTGGTAGTTCATCTGGTGTATGGATGGGTTAGGATTTCTTTTCTTCCGATGGTTTCGGGGCGATCAGCATGGCGACGAAGATAGCCGTTATGCCGCCCGTCAGTTTGCCCACAATTAGGGGAAAGATCATGGGGGAGGCTACCGCGGCCACAAAGCCCAGGTGGTCGCCAAACGTAAAGGCAGCCGACACGGCGAAGGCGACGTTGAGTACTTTTCCCCGGTCGTCCATCCGGTGTAGCAGGCCGAACATGGGGATGTTGTTCGCCAGGGAGGCGACCATGCCTGCTGCCGCGGCATCGTTCATCCGCAGCATTCCACCAATCTTTAACAGGGGTTTGCGCAGCCAACGGGTAATCAGGAACATCATCGGGTATGCGCCCAGGAGGATACATGCGATCTTGCCGATCACTTCGATCGCGCGGTAGTCGCCATTGATCGCGTGGGTGTCTGAAAAGATCGGCGCCATGCCCGGGATGACAACGAAGCCTGTCTGATCCTGTAAGACGGCGCAGGCCAGACCGATGGTGATCACAACCACCAGTATCCTGGCGAATACGTGAAAACCGGCAATCATTTGTTCCGGGATGTATTTCAATCCGAGGCCGACCAGGAGGGCGACGAGCATGACGGGAATCATGTTGACCACCAGCATGGAAAGGGTGAATGTGACCGGCTGGCCGTTGATCACGATATCGGAAGCCATGCCTGCCAGTCCGCCTGCGATACATCCCACGGGGATGGTGACGATACCTGCCAGGATACCCATCGCGAGGAAACGTCTGTCTTCCTTCCGGATAATGCCCAGCCCGACGGGGATGGTGAATACCAGCGTGGCTCCCATCATCGAGCCTAAGAGTACGCCGGCGTACATCCATGCCGCGATATCGCCTCCGGCCAGTTCGCCCGCGAGGGTGTATCCTCCCATATCAATGGCGAGCAGGGTGGTGGCAAACATGGCGGGACTGGCGCCTAATGCGGTGTATATTGGGGTAACGATCCCTCCCAACAGTTGCGCCAGTACCGGCGCCAGCGCCATCACGCCAACCATTGCCAGGGCAAGGGCGCCCATGGCCATAAAGCCTTCCTCCAATTGTATGCCTGCCCCTTCGATCGCTTTCCCGATCGGTTGTAGTCTTATTTTGCTTAGGATAGCCGCTGATCCTCCGAACTGGTTCAATATACGGTCGATGGCGCCTATCGCCATGAAGGTCATCATAATCCACAGGATACAAGTATTGATGTCTGACATACGCATTCGATATTTATGTCCAAAGGTAGGATAAAAGTGTTCATATCCGGTATTTTCTTCACGGAAAGACGTTTATCTACTCACAAAGCGCTTTTTTTGGGATACAAACAGATGACCACAGATCCTTTAGACGATTTAATAATCAACCTAAAAGAATCTGTGGTCATCTGTTTTAATCTGTGTCATCTGTGTGCCGGATTACTTTTGATACACACATGCACCTTGCCGTTTTCTTTGATGATCTGTAATGATCTATTCCCTGTCGATCGTTCTTCTTTCCGCCAGATACCGGTTGGTACGGAGCTCTTGGTTCTGAAGCTGCTGGTTGTTGTACGTCGCGTTCAGGATGGTGGTGTACGTGCGGAGCTGGTCGTTTGTCAGTACCTCTCTCATGGATTGGAGATGAGTGGCATACAGTTGACGTACCTGTTTGTCTTTTGCATGCCGGGGGATGCGAGCGAACCGGTTTTCCTGTTGTGACTGGGCAAATGCGGCGTTGATCGCGGCTACTTTCCCCTGTTGGTACGCTTCCAGTTGCAAGCACTGGCTCAGCTTGTCGAGGTTGATTGCGAACGGTTCTTTTGCCATTTGCGGACGTTGTGCAAAACTCAGGGATACACTCATTGCCATTGCGGCTACTGCGATTACTAAACGTTTCATGATGCTTGTTTTTTATGTGTTAAACTTCAATTGTTTGCTTTATCCTTTTGACGGAAAAACAAACGGAAGTTTAACCCTGCCTGGCCGGCTATCGACCGAAGGGTGGAGGTCTCCATACGAGGGGATGGGTTGAATCGACCAACGGGACGATGGCCGTTTGTACCGGGTGTTTTGATCGACGAAGCGGATCAGCGATCAATCTGCCTTCTTCGCCGATAAAGAATCGAGGTAGAGATCCAGCATGCGGCGGGCGCCGACAAAGGAGCTGATCTCATTGTTCAGTACCTGTAGCTCGGTGACGGGCAGCAGTTGCTCGATGGCGGTATTGTGGTAGAAGTTGTCGCGCAGGAATTCGTTGATGCTTTCGTACATCCAGTATTTTGCCTGTTCGTTCCGTTTATGGCGAAAGAAACCGTTGGCCTGGGTATGGGCTACATACCTGTCCACCATTTCCCAGATCTCCGGGATGCCGATGCTGAAGTAGCCCGAGTAGGTGAGCACTTCGGGTACCCAGCCGGATTCGGTCTGCGGGAAGAGGTGCAGGGCATTGCGGAATTGGGCGGCGGCAAGGTTGGCTTTGTCGATATTGTCGCCATCCGCTTTGTTGATGATGATACCGTCGGCCATCTCCATAATACCGCGCTTGATACCCTGAAGCTCATCGCCCGTGCCTGCCAACTGGATCAGCAGGAAGAAGTCGGACATGGAATGGACGGCCGTTTCGCTTTGTCCCACGCCGACCGTTTCGATAAAGACGGTATCAAAACCGGCGGCTTCGCAGAGGATAACCGTCTCCCGGGTCTTACGGGCAACACCCCCCAACGATCCGGCGGAAGGTGAAGGGCGGATAAAGGCATTCTTTTCACGCGACAGCTCTTCCATCCGTGTTTTATCACCCAGGATACTGCCTTTCGTCTTCTCACTGCTGGGGTCGATGGCCAACACCGCCAGTTTCTTCCCCTGTCTTACCAAGTGCATCCCGAATGCGTCTATGGAAGTGCTTTTACCCGCTCCCGGTACGCCGGTAATACCGATACGTACGGATTTGCCGGCATGGGGAAGGCATTTCTCGATGATTTCCTGGGCTATCGCCTGGTGTTCATGCCGGGCGCTTTCCACCAGCGTGACTGCCTGGCTGAGGATGGTGATATCCCCTTTCAGGATCCCCTCCACGAATTCGGCGGGGGTATATTGTTTGCGCTGGATACGTTTATTCAGGTAGGGATTCACGGTCGGGACATCGGATATCCCTTTATTGACCTTCAATCCTTTGTACATTTCATCGTTCTCCGGATGCTCCATGATTGTGCGGGGTTATTTATAGGCTGTTACTTTGATCAGGCGAACAGGTCCGTTCGGGTCGTTGCAGACAACGTTGATCAAGGCTTCCATTTTCGCTTTCACGTCTTTGGGACGAATGGATATCTTGAACGTGGTTTTTGCGCCCGGTTTGAGCTCTTTCCTGCCGCCTGAGATATCCAGCCGTTCGTCGTCGCTGGTGATGCTGTAGATATGTAAAGGGGATTTACCTGTGTTCGTGATGTCAAAGGTGACCGATGCCTTGCCGCCGATCAGCGGGATAAAACTGCCTTTTTCCGCTACCTGCCCGAATTCCACCAGGGTATTCGACAGTTCGGCTACCGGCGCCTGCGCTTTTTCCGAGGCGGAGAGTTTGCTGAAGTTATCGATCATATTGGCGGCAATCTGGATTATGCCGGATACTTCTTCCTTTTCGGCACTTTTCACCGTGACGGGCAATTCCATGGCGATACGTCCTCTCCGTTTCGCTGCATTGCCGTCGATCAGGATGGAGATCTCTCCGGTGCCACGAGGCTGGATCGTGGCGGGGATCGCTTGTGCCGACATATATCCCGGCAGTTTGCCTACGTCGAGGGTGATTGTGGTCAGCCCATCATTGGTGATATAGATCCGTTCACCCAGGGTCTCGTTGGGACGGACGGAGCTGAACAGCACCGTCTTGGTGGTCAGCTTTAAATCGCCTACAGAATAGGGATATATCAATGCCGGCTGGGTGATTTTAGGCGTGACATTGCCCCGGACGGCCAACATATAAGCGCCTTTATTCCCGTTGCTGAAGATGGAGATCGTTTTATGGAAAGGACCGGGACGGCCTGCCGGGTTGTAGGTGATTTTTACTGCACCTGTTCCGCCTGCCGGGATCGGTTCTTTCGACCATTCGGGCTGGGTACAACCGCACGATGCCGTGATCCGGGTGATCACCAAAGGACTTGCCCCTGTATTTTTGATTGTAAACACATGGCTGGCTAACCCGTCTCCCTCGGAAATATTCCCAAAGTTATAGGTAAGCACATCCGCACTAATCCGCGCATTGTTCTGGGCGCTTGCCGCGATCATACACAATGCTCCGATAAGGGTTATCATCACCCTTTTCAATCGCTGCATCTATTCGTTTTCCCTTTTAATAATTATCATTCAGTCATACCTTATAATACCTCCCCGCGTATGGTCAGGATAAAACTACCCGTTTTCCCGTTGCTATATACCGAAATCGTTTTGGTGAACGGGCCGGGGCGGCTGGCAGGGTCAAATGTGATGGATATTTGTCCTGTTTTTCCGGCCGGTATCGGCTCTTTCGTCCATTCGGGAGTGGTACATCCGCAGGATGCGATCACACGGGTAATGACCAACGGGCTTTCGCCCTGGTTGGATATTTCAAATGTATGTGTTACTTTTCCGTCCGCTTCCTTAATCTGACCAAAGTCGAACGTAGCGTGTTCGGTCGCGATGACGGCGGCCTGTTGCTGGGCTGAGGATATTCCCGTTGCAAGCAGGATGGCTGTTAAAATAAAAATAATCCGTTTCATATACTTCTAAAAATCAGATAATAAATCAACTCACAAACGTACATAAAAAATATGATACGTGATGTACAAACAGTACTAATTATGTACCAGAATCCATTCTCCGGCTGTATGGGAGGTGAATTCAGGCGCATACACACATTGGATGGTACTGATACCTCCTGCATAATCACCCGGGCGGGATACATATACCGGATATTCCAGCACATAGGTTCCCTTGGGTAAGCGGGTGAAGAAGAAGTTTTCCGATACATCTTCCGGTGATTGGTAGTAACCGATGCCGTCCTTGTAATGATAACCGGAAAGCATCTGTACCGGTTCAAAGCAACCCGCCCGGAGATCTTTCAGGGCTACATAATCCATGGGGCGGTCGGTACGGATGGTCAGCCGGACGATCCCCTTATCGCCAACCCGGAGCGGGGTGTCGGCCGTTACGGGGCGAAGCTGGCGTTCGGTTCCGCTGTTGATCTCCACAAACAGTTTCTTTTCCACATTCAGAACCCCTTTATGCGCGTTTACCTTGTCGATGGATTCGAAGTACTGGTTATAGATAGCGCCCCAGGCTGGCGCATTACCTTCTTTGCGGAGGACGAGGGTCTGGGTGTTCGCTGTGATCGCCTTTCCTTCCACCGCCGCTTTGAGATAGCCTGTCGCTGTTTCGCCTGATCCGCTGGTGAATGTCTGTCCGCCCCATTGTGCGGTGAGGGTGTTGTCGTCAGACAGCCAGTCGCTGCCGGTCAGCAACAGTGTATAGATCGCGTGGATACTCGAAGGAGCCGTTCCCCAGTTTTGCGTACGCTTCCGGTTCAGCAACCACTGTTTCATCCGGTCGGTCTCCTTACTGTCCGGACTCAGTTCATTGAAGGCTGCCATCAACAGGCAATGGGTATCGACGGGAGAGGTGAAGAAGTCGTCGCCCTGCCGGTTGTTCGCCCAGTACATCCCCTGCTCTTCCGAGTTGGTTGCTGTCTTGCGCAACCACGCCAGGATAGCGTTCGCCGTCGTTTTATCGCCGTTGCGGTGAGCCAGCAGCGCTGTCTCCCCTTTTCCGGCATACGATAATTTGTTCCAGTCTTTGGCGGCATGCTGCGTATAGAACCGGATCGCTTCCTGCGTCTCGGCAGATACGGGCGCTTTCCGGAGGCCGCTTCGGACAAGCAGGTACGTCAGTTGCCAAGACGACGGAGTAGCCTTCTGCCATTGTTTATCGTTTTTCTTCAGCGCGGTAAAATCATTCCGGATATAGGTGTCCAGGCAGGCAATTGCTTTTTGCAGCATTGCCTGTTCCGCCTCGTTCCATTGTGCGGCATGGAGCTGTTCCAGTTGCTGCATGCCCCGTACGATGGAGAGGGTGATGATCCGGTCGGTTTGGAACCCCTTGAACCAGCTCCATCCGCCATCCGTCGTTTGTTGCTCGGCGAGTCTTTGCAACGCCGCATCTTTCAGGTTGGCCGCCCGGTTCATGTCGAACAGGAGGGCGAGGCGTTGTTTCTGTTCCGTTTCCGTATCGGCAGCCAGCACCCACGGCGTTTCTTCGAGCAGGATATTTTTCAGTTCTTCATTCTTTTCCAGGTTGGAGCGTAAGGTCGATGCATCGCCGCCCGCTGCCGTCCACAAGCTGATGATACGTTGCATGCGCGGATGCGCGGATGCGATGTGGGAGGCAAGGGTGTTGCTGTAGTAGGAAGCAAACCACGACAGGATATTATCATTGTCCGGCTGTGTCAGGGAGGGTAACGCCTGTACGGCATACCATACGGGATTGGCTGTCAGCTCCATCGTCAGCCGGAAAGGTTCCCGGCTCCCTTTCCCTTCCGGGATGCGGATTGTTTTTTCTCCCGGCTGGAGCAGATAAACAGGTGTGCTTTCCGTCACCAGGATGCGGTTGGAGAGAACAGGAAGCAGGTGCTGTTCGCCATCGCTCCCGTCCGCGCTTTCGGCGATGATCCGGCAACCTGCCAGGCTGATCCCCGTCGGTGTGTCAACCGTCCACGCTACTGTCCCGGTCTTCCCGGATGCGAGGGTAAACGGTTGTTCGGGTTGATTCCAGCCATCCAGTAACCGGTCGGTCGCCGGATCGAATAATTCGATCCTTGCTTTGCCTGATAGCTCCTTGTCGAGTTGGTTCAGCAATTGGGCCGTGATCGTCACCCGGTCGCCTTCCCGCAGGAAGCGGGGCAGGTTGGGAGTTACCATAAACGGTTTATTGGAGATCACTTCACGGGTCAGATGTCCATATCTCAGGTCTTTCGTATGTGCCACCGCCTGGAATTTCCAGGTAGTATTGCTTTCCGGCAGTGTGAATTGGATCAGCACATCACCCACTTCATTCGTACGCAGGGCAGGGTAGAAGAAGGCCGTTTCGTTGAAGTTCTGCCGGAGTTGGAGGGGAGCGGAAACCATAGGAGGTGTTGTCGCTTCCGTTTGATCCGCCGCCATACTCTCTTCCATCACCACATTAGTGCCCGCCCGCAACGCCATGGTCGCGTCTGCCTGACTGGCCGACGCTTTCATCATCACGGTAGATGCCGGTCCCCCGTACGTGGCGATTATCCCTTCGCGCGATCCCCGGGGTGCAAACAAGGCATCCTGCCAATTCAGGTGGTCGAACGCATAGTCAGGCACTTCCGCCATCCGGGGCTCGGCACGTGTCCATCCGCTGCTTTCACGGAACATCTCTCCCATATTGAATGCAGGAATCGGCCGGTAGATATAGGGGACGGGGTTGAATACCCAACTGCCGGGCATCAGCTTGTCTAACGACGCGTCGTACATTCCTGCCAATACTTCGGCATCGGCAGTCCGTGAGTCGGCATCCGTAATCCGGAATGTCCAACTTTCCTTCGTGCCGGGAACCAGCCGGTCGCGGAAGGTGATGGGTTTGATCGCGAGCGTCCTATCCGGCTTTTTCCGTTCCAGCGTGAGGTTGGTGCTATGCATTTCTCCGTTTTTGATGAAGGTAAAGACCACAACTGCCCCTTCTTTCCATTCGGCACGGAAAGGAAGTGTAAAACGTTGGATCTCATTGGAGAGGACGATCCGTTTACGGGATACGCATACATTCCCATTAAATACTTCATACAGGATATGCGCTTCCTGGTATGAGGTGCCCAGGTAGAACGACGCTTCTTCACCCGGCAGGCAAGTGGTATGGTCGTTGACGATCCAGAATGGGGTAAATATAGGCGGATGCTGGTCCTCCCGCGCATACAGAACCATATCCTGTTCATGGGTGACCTCCCGTCCTTTGCTGTCGCGGGCGTTGAGGTAGAGGTGGTATCGTCCCGAAGGCAGGGCGCGCAGCGGGGTGGTATCCAACGGCTGGCCGGTATGGAAGGCGCCGGACGCCATGGTTTTCCCTTCCTGGTAGGGGACTCCCCACGGCCAGCGGTGTTCTTCCCCCGTATTTGCCCAGGCGGCGATCCGCCAGGTTCCAGTCGTGGCTGCCTGTTGACCGTTCAATGTCTGCGCCGTGACCGTCATCCGTAACGAATCCTTTTCGATCATCGCAGGGAGGTCGGTCGATAAAACGAGGCTGACGTCTCCCACACTGAAGAATGCCTGTGTCTCCTGGCTTTCCCCTTTGCTGTCGGTCACCACAACTGTCGCTTCGTAGCTGCGGTAGCAGGGAGAAGGATCGTTGGCGTTCTTCTCCGGACGGAACGAGAAGGAGAATGAGCCGTCGGCCGCCAGCGGGCTGTTCCCCTCTGCGACCTGCTGGACAGCAGCCTGGATCCCCCGTCCCAGCCAGAAAGGCCGGCTGACGATACGCCAGGTTACATTCCCTTCCGTCAGCGCCATCCCGGAGAAAGCCTGTGCTTTCCCCTGTATCGTCACTTCGTCGCCGAAGGCTACTTCGCCCCGGATCGTGTCGAGCTCCACGGCAAAGGTGGGCCGTTTATAGTCTTCCACCCTGAAATAGATGGAGGAGATACCGGTTTGTATTGAGAATTGGCCGTTCAGCGCCTCCCGGGATAACGTGAATTCGCCATGGAACGAACCGAATTCATTCGTGATAAGCTGCTTCGTGGCGATCTCTTTGTAGTTGGCATCATGTAAGGACACCTGGATCGTACGGTGGGGAACGACTTGCGACCGGTCGGATCCGATCAGGGTGGCGATACCTTTGAAACTTACGGTCTGTCCCGGCCGGTATATACTCCGGTCGGTGAAGAAGGATACGGTTGTTTGTGCCTGGTCGATAAGTTCCGGTTGTTCGGGTGAATACACCTCTACGAAGCGGGAGGCGGTATCATTGGGCAGCGAAACCCGGAAAGCGCGTATTTTGTCTCCTTGGGGAAGCAGGGCCAATCCGTTCCGGTCGGTCGCCAAGGTGCCCTGCGCCGCATACCCGCCTTGCCGCGATCGATACAGCGTGACTACAGCCTGGGGGATGGGTTTACCGCTCTTGAAATCGGTCACCAATACTTCATTCTGTGCGCCGATGAGCCGGTGGACGGCTGCCAACCGGCTGATGCTGACCACATGCTCGTTTTGCAACGACTGTCCCGGGACGGACACTACACATGCAAATAAACCGGTGTTTGCCGTGGGGATCTTCACGGTGGTGTCGCGCTGTATGAAAGGCGAATTGGGAAGGGATATACGGATATCTTTCACCAGACGCCCTTTGGGCGCTTTGAGATCGGCAGTATAGCCGTTCGCAATCTCTGACAGGGCACGTTTGCTTTCGTACAGCCGGATGGTTACGTCCCGTACGTTCGTATAGATAACCCGGATGGATAAACTGTCGTTCGGATAGGCCGTGTTGGATACCTCCGTCTGCAAAACAGGCGTTTCCCAGGACGCCAGCATGTTCCGGAGCGACGCCGTGCGCGGATAACGCGGGTAGCGGGCGATGCCTTCTTTACACAGCGCTACCTGAGTAGCGATAAGGGAATCTTCTTTCGCAGACTGGTCGCGGTGGCTGGATAGCAAGCGGCGGCCGGATAGCAGCTCCACCTTTTCGATCAGTACCTCGATCGAATAGTCTGCCGCGGCATACTGCCGATACAGGCTGTCTAACGAGGATTCGTATGCTTGTCTGGACGCTTCCGAATAGTGCTGATAGCAGGTATATTTCAGGTAATCGAGTTCCACCAGCAGGGTCGCTTTCGGGTTGTCCTGCATCCGGCGGTAGGCCAGCCATTCCTGGTAGTACGCGTCTGTCGGTTGGATGTCGATAGCGCGGGCGATCAGGAAATCATACAGGGTGGGACGGAGGGCAGGTGAGTCTTTCCCACTATCCATGATCTCTTTGTATCGGGAGGAAGGAGTCTGCTGTAACAGAGCGGCCGGTTCGAGGGAAGCGGCCAGCTCTTCTTTTATCTTTTGGGTAAACAGGTTTTCCGTCCATTCCCGGATATCGTCGGGGGTGTATGCGCTCAGGTTGGTCCGTTGGCGGATTATCCAACGGTTTTGCTGATAATACCGGTTGTACATCTCGGCAGCCATGGAGTGCAGGAGTGCGGTTCCCACCGGATCGGTACACGTACGGGTGTATTCCTCTACTTTGCCGATCAGCGCGGGGAAGCTGTCGTAATCCTTCTCCAACTCTCCTTTCAGGTGGGTGATGAGCGCTTTGATCAGCTGGGGCGTTTGCTGTTGTTGCATTGCCCGGGCGATGGCTTCGGCCGGTTGCGGTACGGGTTGCATATCACTGCTGAAAGCGATCCACGACAGGCTACCTGTCGTCAGTAGCATGATGCAGAGGGTACGTAGCTTCATATCGATATCGTGTTAAGCTGTTAATGGAACAAGTCCTTTCCCTTGTATAGACACAAAGTAAGGATAAAAAAATGTAAATTTTATGTTAATTAGAAATAAAGAAGGCAAACCTCATTACCGGATGACGGTCATGAAGTTTGCCTGATAGGTTGCCGACTGCCTTTGTTACGCCTTTTTCTTCCGGATGTAGGTCAGGAAGGTAAACGGATACAGATGCGTGTCGTCGGCGGGAAACTCCTGCCGTTCCACCTCTTCCCATTCGTCGTAATTGACAACGGGGAAGAATGTCGTCGCATCTTCAAACACATGATGGACGCGTGTCAGGTACATCTTGTCCGCACGCCCTAAGGCTTGTCTATAGACCATAGCGCCGCCGATCACAAAAATCTCGTCTTCCTTCTCGCACATCTCCAATGCGTCGCGCATCGACTCACAGGCGAAACAGTTGACAAACCCTGCTTCCGGTAAGGAGGTAAGCACCACGTTTTTCCGGTTGGGAAGCGCACCTTTGGGCAGCGATTCGAAGGTTTTACGCCCCATAATCACGGCATGCCCTGTCGTCAGCGCTTTGAAGCGGTTCATGTCTGCCGGCAAATGCCACATCAACTGCTGGTTCTTACCGATCGCATTGTTATCGGCCAACGCTGCAATAATAGAAATCTTACTCATAATCTTTTCGATTTAATGATCCTTACTTTCTTTTTCGTACTTCGCTTTTTCAAACTACTCATTTAGTTCACCAAACATCCCGTAAGGAATGTCGTTCATGTCGTTTCATGCTTTTTCACCAGTCATAGTTAAACCGCCACATCACCCTTGATATGCGGATGGGGATCGTAATTGAGGAGTGTAAAATCTTCGTATGTGAAATGAAAAATATCTGTTACGTCCGGGTTGATACGCATCACCGGCAGGGCGCGCGGTTCGCGTGCGAGCTGGAGGCGTACCTGTTCGATATGGTTGGTGTAAATATGGGCATCTCCCAGGGTATGGACGAAATCGCCGGGACGGAGACCGGTAACCTGCGCCATCATCTGCAACAGCAACGCGTAGGATGCGATGTTGAACGGTACGCCCAGGAATATATCCGCGCTGCGCTGGTAGAGCTGGAGGCTCAACCGCCCGTCGGCCACGTAAAACTGGAAGAAGGCATGGCAGGGGGGCAACTTCATGTTGTTCAGATCTCCTACGTTCCAAGCACTCACGATCATGCGGCGTGAGTCGGGATTGCGGCGGATCGTATCCACCACTTCGCTGATCTGGTCGATATGTCCTCCGCTATAATCAGGCCACGAACGCCATTGGTAGCCATAGACAGGGCCGAGTTCGCCGTCGGCGTCCGCCCATTCGTTCCAGATACGTACGCCATTCTCCTGCAGGTATTTCACGTTCGTGTCTCCCCGTAAGAACCAGAGCAGTTCGTAAATGATGGATTTGAGATGCAGCTTTTTGGTGGTAAGCATCGGGAACCCTTCCGACAGGTCGAATCGCATCTGATGACCGAATATGCTGTATGTACCGGTGTTTGTGCGGTCTTCTTTTTTCACACCTTCGCTCAGTACCCGCTCGAGTAATGCCAGATATTGTTTCATGCTTACCGATTATAGTGGGTTACAAATGTACGAAAGGGAACCGAGAAAACAATAAATGGGCGGAAAGAAGCCTGCATTTTTAGTTTTTTTTCTCAGGTATCGGATCGCGTACGGATTGTTTTTTGCATTGTTTTACAATGTAATAACACAGAAAAGCGTATATTTGCCGCTCCATACAACATATTAATTAACACTCATCGGAATGAAAAGAACAGTATTGGCATTGCTGGCTGCATGTGTATGTTTCTCATGCGCCGAAAAGAAAGAAGAAACCACCCTCTCCGGCCTGAAAAAGGCTGATTTTGAGTCGATCGTGGAAACCAAAAACGTCGGATTGTATGTGCTGACAAACAAAAACGGCGCGGAGGCTTGTATCACCAATTATGGCGGACGCCTCGTCTCACTCATGGTACCCGACAAACAGGAAAAACTGACGGATGTGGTTTTGGGTTACGACAACATTGTGGATTATGTGGCGATCGACGGCAACTACGGCGCATTGATCGGACGGTACGGTAACCGTATCGCCAACGGCAAATTCACCCTGGACAGTGTGGAATATACGCTGCCGCAGAACAACAACGGACACTGCCTGCACGGCGGACCGAACGGATACCATGCCAAAGTATGGGATGCCAACCAGGTGAACGGCCAGACACTGGAACTTACGTACCTGTCTGCTGATGGCGAAGCCGGTTTCCCGGGCAACCTGAATATCAAGGTGACCTATACGCTGACCGACGATAATGCCATCGATATCAAGTATGAGGCTACGACGGATAAAGCAACCGTATGCAACCTGACTAACCACAGCTATTTCAACCTGAATGGCGCGTTGTCGGGATCACAGAACCTGGATCAGACGATTATGATCAACGCCGATACCTATACGCCGGTGGATTCCACGCTGATCCCGACAGGCGAACTGCCTGCTGTGGATGGTACGCCGATGGACCTGCGGCAACCCGTTGCCATTGGAGCGCATATCGACGACGCTTTCGACCAGTTGGTGAAAGGACGCGGATACGACCATAACTGGGTGCTCAATGCAAAAGGAGATATCAACGTGCTGGCAGCTAAGGCTTACAGCCCCGCAACAGGGATCGCCCTCGAAGTATATACCAACGAACCGGGTGTACAGTTCTATGCAGGCAACTTCATGGCGGGAACCGACAAGGGTAAGCATGATACCCTGTATCCGCACCGGGGCGCCTTCTGTCTGGAAACACAACACTATCCCGACAGTCCCAACCAGCCGAACTTCCCGACCACCGTTCTCCGTCCGGGCGAAAAATATTTCAGCGAATGTATCTATAAGTTCACGGTAGAATAAGCGAACGATCGAGAAGGGACTCTACGGCTCTATTGTCAACAACCGGATGAATTATCGTCAGCATCAGGTAGATCTAAGTCAGGCATCCGGAAGAACTATTCTTCCCACCCTTGTGGAAACCTCTTCCCACCGTGGTGGAAAGAGGTTCCCACAAGGGTGGGAAGATGTTTCCACCACGGTGGGAAGAATAAACCCTCCGCATCGTGACATTACTTCCTCTTATTGAGGACCATAGAAGATACGGTTGTTGACAAAAGAAGGGGCTGAAAAAGACGATCCGTATGCGGACGATCCGTCTTCCTACGGCTTACAACGGTTTGGAAATGGCTTCGGCTATCCAATCACCCACTTCGCTGGTGGAATAGGCTTTGCCGCTGCGGGCGATGTCTTCGGTTACTATTCCCGCGTCCATGGAGGCGGTCACGGCCTGCCGGATCAGCGCCCCTTCGGGCATTGCCTGGAAAGCGTATTCGAACATCAGGGCGGCGCTCAGGATCGTAGCCAACGGGTTGGCGATGTTCTTTCCCGCCGCCTGCGGGTATGAACCGTGGATGGGTTCGAACACGGAGGTGTGGATACCGATGGAGGCGGAGGGCAACATGCCCAGCGAGCCGGTGATGACAGAGGCTTCGTCGGTGAGGATGTCGCCAAACATGTTCTCCGTCACCATCACGTCAAAGCTTTTCGGCCATTGGATGAGGCGCATGGCGGCGTTATCGACAAACATATACTCGGTGGCCACATCCGGATACTCTTTCTCTATTTCCTGTGCCACCTGCCTCCAGAGGCGGGAGGTGGCCAATACGTTGGCCTTATCCACAACGGTCAGTTTCTTCCGGCGCTGCTGTGCATAGCGGTAGGCGAGGCGTACGATGCGGTCGATCTCCTCACGGGTATAGACGCAGGTGTCGTAAGCCGTATGACCATCTTCGCTCCTGCCTTGCGGGCGACCGAAATACATTCCGCCCGTGAGTTCGCGGATACACATGAAGTCGGCTCCTTCCACCAGGTCGGCGCGTAAAGGGGATTTGTCGATCAGCGAAGGGAACGTCGTCACCGGACGCAGGTTGGCATAAAGCCCCAGTTTCTTACGCATGGCCAGCAGCCCTTGCTCCGGGCGTACTTTGGCCGCGGGGTCGTTGTCGTACTTCGGTGAACCGATGGCGCCGAATAGCACGGCGTCGCTCCGCATGCACAAGTCGTGCGTGGTGTCGGGATACGGATTCCCTACCGCGTCGATGGCGGCAGCTCCCACCAGCGCTTCTTCATACTGAAGCTCATGACCGAATTTCCGGCACACGGCTTTTACGGCTTTCATTCCTTGTTCTACAATCTCGGGGCCGATACCATCACCGGCCAATACTGCAATGTTTAGTTTCATTATGCTTCTATTTTATTTAACATTTTGAGGGTGGCTTTGATGGCGGCTTCGGTCTGGTCGGCGTCGAGACCACGCGTTTTGAAGTCGATGCCGGCGTAGTTCCAACTGATGATGGTTTGCACGAACGCATCCGTGCGACCTCCGGGAGGGATGGTGACCGAATAATTCGTCAGCATCGGGAACGGACGTCCCAGGTCGGCATAGATCTTGCGGAGGGCGCGTACAAAAGCGTCGTACTGGCCGTCGCCGGAAGCCGATTGCTCGTACGCCTCGCCGTTGATCTCTATCTTGAGCGTCGCCACCGGTCGCAATCCCTGTGTCAGCGACAGGGAATAGTTGAGGATACGGATGCGTTCCTCCCCTTTCGTTTCCTGGTTGAGCACATCGCTGATGATATAGGGAAGGTCTTCCTGTGTTACGATCTCCTTTTTATCCCCGAGCTCAATGATGCGTTCGGTTACTTTGCGCATGGAGTCATCGTCCATATCGATACCGAGCGATTCGAGGTTTTTGCGGATGTTGGCTTTCCCCGATGTCTTACCCAGGGCATATTCGCGGATACGGCCGAAACGTTCGGGCAGGAGATCGTTGTAATACAGGTTGTTCTTGCTGTCGCCATCGGCGTGGACGCCGGCGCATTGGGTGAATACATACTCGCCTACGATCGGTTTATTGGGGGCGATGTGTATCCCCGAATAGGTTTCAACCAGCTTACTCACCTTGTTGATCTTGTCTTCATGGATGGAGGTACATACGCCCAGCTGGTCTTTGAGAACGGCGATCACGCTGCTGAGCGGCGCGTTTCCGGCACGTTCCCCCAGGCCGTTGACGGTGGTATGTACACCTCTGACACCGGCTTTGACGGCCGAAAAGGCATTGGCGACAGCCAGGTCGTAGTCGTTGTGCGGATGGAAGTCGAACCACAGATCCGGGTAACGCTCTACCATCTGCGTGCAATACTCGTATGTATTCGCCGGGTTGAGGATACCCAGTGTATCCGGGATCATAAAACGGCGGATGGGCAGATCGTGCAACGCATCTACCATCTGAAAGACATAGTCGGGTGATTGGCGGATGCCGTTCGACCAGTCTTCCAGATAGATATTGACATCCATCTGCTTACTGATGGCCAGGCCTACTACATGGCGGATATCGGCGAAGTGCTGTTCGGGTGTGCGGCGAAGTTGTTCGGTGACGTGCTTGTAGGATCCTTTGCACAAGAGGTTGACCACCCGGCAACCGGTGGCCTCGATCCAATTGAGCGACGCATCTCCGTCCACGAAGCCGAGCACCTCAAGGCGATCCAGGTTGCCTGTCTTTGCCGCCCAGGTCGCGACCCGCTTCACGGCCTCAAACTCACCGTCCGACACACGTGCCGAAGCAATCTCTACCCGGTTCACTCCCGCCTCTCCCAATAGCATTTGCGCAATTACCAGTTTCTCATGCGAAGCAAACGAAACACCGGTAGTCTGTTCCCCATCCCGCAGGGTGGTATCCATTATTTCTATCATATTATGATCTATTTGCTTCATAGCTTTCGATTTTGGATTTGTTGGCGAGGAGGTAGTCGATGTCGTCGAGGCCGTTGAGGAGGCAGTCCTTCTTATAGGCGTTGATGTCGAAGTGCTCGCTGTGGCCCGTGGCGTTGTTGGTAACGGTTTGGGCGGCGAGGTTGACGGTCAACGTATGGGCGGGATCAGCCTCGATGGAATCGAAGATTTCCGCCAGGAACTCCGGTGAGACGACCACAGGCAGCAGGCCGTTGTTCATCGAATTGTTCTTGAATATATCGGCAAAGAAGCTGCTGACAACTACTTTGAACCCATAACCGGCAATTGCCCATGCGGCATGTTCGCGGCTGCTGCCACTGCCGAAGTTTTTACCGGCTACAAGTATCTCCCCTTTATAAACGCCCTGGTTGAGCACAAAGTCCGGGTTCAGTTTCCCTTCCTTGTCGTACTTCCAGTCGCGGAAGAGGTTATCGCCGAAACCTTCGCGTGTCGTCGCTTTCAGGAATCGCGCCGGAATAATCTGGTCTGTGTCCACATTCTCCAGGGGTAGGGGAACGCAGGTGGATGTGATGTTATTGATTTTCTGTTTCATCTGTCTGATCTGTCTGATCTGTGTGCTCATAAATACAGTGATTACTATTAGATTAATTCGCGGGGATCGGTGATACGGCCGGTGACGGCGGCGGCGGCGGCAACAAGCGGACCGGCCAGGAGGGTGCGGGCACCGGGACCTTGGCGGCCTTCGAAGTTGCGGTTGGAGGTGGATACGGCGTATTTGCCGGCGGGCACCTTGTCATCGTTCATCGCGAGGCAGGCGGAACAGCCGGGCTGGCGGAGTTCGAAGCCTGCTTCAGCCAATACCTTGTCTATTCCTTCTACACGTATCTGTTTTTCCACCATCCAACTGCCGGGAACGAGCCAGGCGGTCACGCCCGCTGCTTTCTGCCTTCCTTTCACCATGGAAGCGAAGGCGCGGAAGTCTTCAATGCGGCCGTTGGTGCAGCTGCCAAGGAATACATAGTCGATCGTCTTTCCCTGTACAGGTTCACCCGCAGTGAAGCCCATATAATCCAACGACTTTTTATAAGAGATACGGCCTGCTTCATCCACGCTTTCCAGGGAAGGGATGGATGCACGGATACCCATGCCCATCCCGGGGTTGGTTCCGTAGGTGATCATCGGTTCGATGTCTTCCGCCTGGAAACGGATCTCTTTGTCGAATGTGGCGTCGGGGTCGCTATACAGTTCCCGCCATTCGGACACTTTCTGTTCCCATTCGGCGCCACGGGGAGCGAATTCACGGTCTTTCAGGTAGTCGAATGTGACTTGGTCGGGAGCGATCATTCCACCCCGGGCTCCCATCTCGATGGATAGGTTACAGATGGTAAGCCGTTCTTCCATGGATGCGTTACGGATGGCTTCACCGGCATATTCCACGAAGTAGCCGGTAGCCCCGCCGGTAGTCATCCTGCTGATGATGTAGAGAGCGATATCTTTGGCAGTAACCCCCGCTTTGAGATGTCCGTCCACCGTGATCCGCATGGTCTGGGGCTTGCGCTGCATGATGCACTGGGTGGCAAGCGTCATTTCTACTTCGCTGGTGCCGATACCGAAGGCGATCGCTCCCATCGCACCGTGGGTAGAGGTGTGCGAATCGCCACAGACAATGGTCATGCCCGGCTGCGTAAGACCGGTTTCCGGACCTACCACGTGGATAATGCCATTCTTCGGATGCAACAGGCCGTAGTATGGCAGGCCGAAGTCGGTGGCATTCCGTTCCAGTGTATCCACCTGGTTTTTGGATACAGGGTCTTCAATCGGTTTGTCCTGATGGAGGGTGGGGATGTTATGGTCAGGGATACAGGTGATCTGCGCCGGACGGAAAGGCTGCAGGCCTCTCTCGCGCAGACCGGCGAAAGCCTGGGGACTGGTCACTTCGTGACAGTACAGGCGGTCTATGTACAATTGGATCGTACCATCGGCAAGCGTATCGACGAGGTGCTTATCCCAGATTTTGTCGAAGAGTGTTTTGCTCATTGTTGCTGTTTTTTGAAGGGCTTCAAGGGCTTTAAGGGCTACAAGGGCTTTAAGGACTTTGAAGGCAATTGTTTTTTAGTGGATGAATTTATTGATGGCATCTACGAAGGCTTCCACTGAAGCGGCGATAATGTCGGTGTTGGCGGAGAAGCCATAATACACATTGCCCTGGTATTCTACCTGCATGTGTACCTTTCCGGTATCGTCGCTGCCTTTGCTGATGGCTTGGATGAGAAATTCCTGGATCGTCATGTCGCTGTTGCTGATGGCTTTCTTGACGGCTTTGATGCCGGCATCGACCGGGCCGTTACCCGCCGCCGCTTCAAAGCGCTTCACGCCGGAGAGGTTGAGGCAGACGCTGGCGACAGATTGTACGCCTACGCCGCTGGTGACCTGCAAGTATTCCAGTTTGATGCGTTGCATTTCGGTACGGTCTTTACCGACAAGCATCAATACATCGTCGTCGTTGATATCTTTTTTGCGGTCGGCGAGTTTGAGGAATTCCACATAGGCTTTGTCCAGTTTTTCCTGATCGAGCTCCACGCCGAGGATGCTCAGGCGGTGTTTCAGTGCGGCGCGGCCACTGCGGGCGGTCAGCACGATGGCGTTGTCGTCGATACCGACCTCTTTCGGGTCGATGATCTCGTAGCTTTCGCGGTTCTTCAATACACCGTCCTGGTGGATGCCTGAAGAGTGGGCGAAGGCGTTACGTCCGACAATGGCTTTGTTGGGCTGCACCGGCATGTTCATCAGGCTGGATACCATGCGGCTGAGGCCGTATATCTTAGTGGTATTGATATTGGTCACGATCTCCTTCTCCTTATGGCTCTTAAAGATCATGGCGATTTCTTCCAGCGAGGTATTCCCCGCACGTTCGCCGATCCCGTTCATCGTTACTTCCACCTGGCGGGCTCCGTTCACCACGCCCTGCACAGTATTGGCCGTTGCCATACCGAGGTCGTTATGGCAGTGGGTGGATATGATTGCTTTTTCGATGCCTTTCACATGTTCCATCAGGTATTTTATTTTCGCTCCATATTCATCGGGCAGGCAGTATCCGGTGGTATCGGGGATGTTTACTACCGTTGCTCCGGCTTTGATCACGGCTTCCACGACGCGTGCCAGATAGACGTTGTCCGTACGTCCGGCATCTTCGCAATAGAACTCCACATCTTCCACGAACTTCTTCGCATACTTCGTGGCTGCGATCGCACGTTCCAGGATATCCTCCTGATTGGAGTTGAACTTATGGCGGATATGATACTCCGATGTGCCGATACCGGTATGGATCCGCTTTTGTTTCGCATATTTCAGCGCGTCGGCGGCCACTTCAATGTCTTTCTCCACCGCGCGGGTCAATGCGCAGATAGTAGGCCAGGTAACGGCTTTTGATATTTCCACCACACTGTTGAAATCACCAGGGCTTGATACAGGGAAGCCGGCTTCAATCACATCCACTCCCAAACCTTCGAGCGCCTTGGCCACCTGTATCTTCTCTACTGTGTTCAATTGGCACCCGGGCACTTGCTCACCATCACGCAATGTGGTGTCGAAAATAAATAATCTGTTTGACATAGTTGTTATTCTTTTGCTAATAAAATGTTACATACCTGAATGATAACAAAAAACCCCTCTCACCCGGAAGTGAGAGAGGCTTATTTGCTCTATAATCTTTATGCACCCAAGCACACAATCTCACTTCCTATCCTGCAGCCAGAGTAGAATAATATTGGAAATAAGGAGGAGACTGTTTGCTGTAAATGTCATGTCGTTATCTTATTTGATGGGGCAAAGATATAGGTAAATTTGATATTCACAATAGATAATCGAAAGTATTTTGCATTTTTTTCTTTCGATTCGTAAGATGTTGCTGTGAATATGCAAATAATTGTTGGTGTTAGTTGTTCTCCGGACGCAGTTTGCGCACAACGGCACCGGCGCGCCACATTTCGCTTTCGCGGAGGGCTTTCAGCTCTTCTTCCAGCTTTTCGCGGTAGTCGGGCTTGCTGTTGGTGTCGATAGAGCGTTGGGCTTCGTTGCCGCAGGCTACTTCACTATACAGCTTGGCGAATACAGGCTTGGTGGCATCGTGGAAGGGAACCATCCAGTCCAATGCACCGCGCTGGGCTGTGGTGGAACAGTTGGCATACATCCAGTCCATCCCGTTCTCGGCGAAGAGCGGCATCAGCGACTGGGTGAGTTCTTCTACCGTTTCATTGAAGGCTTCCGAGGGAGAATGGCCGTTTTCACGCAATACCTCATACTGTGCCAGCAACAAGCCCTGGATAGCGCCCATCAGGGTCCCCCGTTCGCCGGTCAGGTCGGAATATACTTCTTTCTTGAATGTTGTTTCGAACAGATAGCCGGAACCTACGCCGATACCCAACGCCACTACGCGTTCCCAGGCACGGCCGGTAGCATCCTGGAAGATAGCATAGCTGGAGTTCAGTCCGCGTCCCTGGAGGAACATGCGGCGGAGGCTGGTTCCCGAACCTTTCGGGGCTACCAGGATCACATCCACATCTGCCGGCGGGATGATGTGGGTACGTTCTTTATACGTGATGGCGAAGCCGTGTGAGAAGTAGAGCGCCTTGCCTGCCGTCAGGTAAGGTTGGATGCGCGGCCATACTTCAATCTGTGCCGCATCCGAAAGGAGATACTGGATCACGGTAGCGCGTTGGCAGGCTTCCTCGATATCGAAAAGGGTTTCGCCGGGTACCCAACCGTCGGCGATCGCTTTTTCCCAGGTCTTTCCGCCCTTACGCTGGCCAACGATCACGTTAAAGCCGTTGTCGCGCAGGTTGAGGCTCTGTCCCGGACCCTGTACGCCGTAACCGATGACGGCGATTATCTCGTTCTTCATTACTTCTCTTGCTTTTTCCAAGGGAAACTCGTCGCGGGTAACCACGTTCTCGTTGACCCCGCCAAAATTCATGTTTGCCATTTTTCTATTTCTAATTAATTAATAAAAAATTCATTTCCAGGTGACGGCGGCACGGCAGAGCGCTTTGCCTTCGTGGCAGATCGCCATGTTGTATTTGTCGCCGTCGGCTTGTCCTTTGTGGAGGGTGAGGGGCATGCCGTAACGCCCTTCCGACTGGTAAGCGATTTCAAAACGGCATACTTCCTGCTCTTGAAACAAAGACAGGTCGAACATATCCAACAGATGTTCCATATACTTGATACTGTTGAAATGACCGTTCACATCCAGGTCGCTATACTTGACGGCATAGGGTATGCCTTCGGTGACGGTTTCCACAGGAGCTATCTTCCCCGGCTTTTCGATCGGACAGGGACGGTCGGCGATGTAAACACTTAGCCCTTCCACATCCAATGGAGTAGGGCGGCGTGTGTCCATATCGATGGCTGCCCAGATGGAACGGGCATAGACCATGCTTTCTCCTTTTTCATTCACCAACTCGAAACAACGGCTGGTAAAGAGGCGGCCTGCTTCGTCGATCCAGGTATAGAGGGTGACCGGTTCGGTCATCTCCGGATACTTGTTGATCTCAATCGCCAGGCGGGAAAGCACCCAGGCGGTATGCCGTTCGTTCATATCATTGAATCCGAATCCACGGGAGGCAGCATGGGCGGATGCCGCATGCAACAGGTAATTCCCGATCATCGGGATCGTCACCCGTCCCCGGAAGTCGAGAAGATACTCCTCCGTTACAAACTGGTATTTACCTATTTTCTCCATTTGATCATATATCATTCCCATTATGAGCTTTACCCTCGATCTTTTTCTCCATGGCGGAGAGCATGTCGCTGAGGCGTTCCACTTTGCTTTTGGTAATGGCGATGCGGCCGGAGCGGATGAACTGGAGGACGCCGATGCGCTGGCTCAGTTCGGTGAACAGTTCCTGTGTCTCGGCATGATGCCCGCTTTTCTCAAGCACCATGCACGTCTCGTTGATGTCGATAATGCGGGCGTTGTATTTGCGGATCAGGTCTTCCACTCCATCCATACGGATGAACAGCTCGGTACTGAGTTTATAGAGGGCGATCTCTTGGTGTACCAGGTCTTCGTCTGTGTTGTAATACGCTTTCAGGATATCAACCCGTTTGTCGATCTGTTTCACCACCTTGTCGATCATGTCTTCCGTGGCGAAGGTGGTGATCGTAAACTTATGGACGCCTTCAATCGCGGAAGGAGAAACAGACAATGTCTCGATGTTGAGCTGCCGGCGCGTAAAGATGATCGTGATCTGGTTGAGCAACCCTACAGTATTCTCCGAGAAGATGATTACGGTATATAGTTTTTTTTCTGACATAGCTGTTCCTCCTTATTCTCCCATGATGATGTTGGTGATACTGGCTCCGGCAGGCACCATCGGATAGACCATACCGTTTGTTTGTACGTTGGCGACGAGCAGGTAGGCTCCGTCGTGGTTGAGCATTTCGGCGATGGCGTTGTCGAGGTCTTCTCGTTTGTCAACCGTCCGTCCGGCGATGCCGTATGCTTTGGCGATCGTCTCAAAGTCGGGATTGACCATCGTGGTGGCCGAATAGCGTTCCTTGAAGAACAGTTCCTGCCACTGGCGTACCATGCCGAGGAAGTTATTGTTGAGCACGATCATTTTCACCGCCAGATTCTCCTGCATGATCGTTCCAAGTTCCTGGAGCGTCATCTGGAAACCGCCGTCGCCCGCAAAGTAACAAACCGTCCGTTCCGGTGCACCGAATTTGGCGCCGATAGCAGCAGGCAAGCCGAAGCCCATGGTTCCCAGTCCGCCCGAAGTCACCAGGCTGCGGGGATGCTTGAATTGGAAATAGCGAACGGCCATCATCTGGTTCTGCCCCACGTCGGTCACCAGCACCGCTTCATGGTTGGTCGCTTCAGACACTTTGCGGATCACTTCACCCATGCGCAGCATCCCTTCGGAGGGATGGATTTCTTTTTGGATCACGCGCATGTCTTCTTCTTTTTCGTCCGGCTCAAACGAGGCGATCCATTCGGTATGTGTAGCCGGAAGGAGTTGCGCGGTAACAGCCGCCAATGTTTCGCGGGCATCGCCCAGCACAGGGACATCGGCTTTTACATTCTTACCTATTTCGCTGTCGTCGATATCAAAGTGGATGATCTTTGCCTGTTTGGCATAGGTATGGAGATTACCGGTCACCCGGTCGTCGAAACGCATCCCGATGGCGATCAGCACATCACATTCATTTGTTTTACGGTTGGGACCCACATTCCCGTGCATCCCAAGCATCCCTTTGTTCAGGGGATAGTCGCTGGCCATAGCCGACAAGCCAAGGGCGGTTGTCCCGGCAGGGATATCCGCCTTTTCGAGGAAGGCCATCAGCTCTTTCTCCGCATTACCGAGGATCACACCTTGTCCGACGAGTGCGAACGGTTTCTTCGCCTGGTTGATCAGGGCGGCAGCTTCGGCGATCTGTTCCGGTTGGACCACCGGTACAGGCTGGTAGCTGCGGATACTGGTCACTTTTTTATGCTGGTAAGCTACCATGCCTATCTGCGCATCTTTGGCAAAGTCGATCACTACGGGTCCCGGACGTCCGGTAGAGGCAATATAGAATGCGCGGGAAACCGCCCAGGCGATCTCTTCCGGTTTGCGGACCTGGTATGCCCATTTGGTGATAGGCTGCGTGATCCCGATCACGTCGATTTCCTGGAACGCATCCGTCCCGAGTAACGACGAGGGCACCTGTCCGGCAATGACCACCAGCGGCGTACTGTCCATCATCGCGTCGGCAATACCGGTGATGGTATTCGTGGCGCCGGGACCGGACGTGACGAGTGTCACCCCTACCTTGCCGGATACACGGGCATAGCCTTGCGCAGCATGTGTGGCGCCCTGTTCATGGCGCACAAGCACATGCTTGAGCTGGTCGGCATAGTCGTATAAACAATCGTAGATGGGGATAGCCTGTCCGCCGGGATACCCGAAGATGGTATCTACGCCCTCTGCGATCAACGCTTTCAGCAGGGCTTCCGAACCGGTTATGAGTTGATTCTCCATGTCTTTATGTTTTTATCATTTTTGCTGTTTCTGTTTCACTCTTCGATCATACGGACGCCTCCCTTATCGGCAGAAGTCACCATGTTCGCATAGGCTTTCAGCGCCTTGGAGATCACCCGGTCGCGTCCCTGGGGTGTAAAAGCCTGCCGGCCACGCGCCTCTTCTTCCCGGCGGCGTTCAGCCAGTTCGGCATCGGTTAGCAGCACACGGATGGTACGTTCGGGAATATGGATCTCGATACGGTCGCCGTCTTTTATCAGACCGATGGCGCCGCCTGCCGCCGCTTCGGGGGAGACATGGCCGATGGAAAGGCCGGAAGTGCCTCCGCTGAAGCGTCCGTCGGTGATGAGGGCGCATGCTTTGCCGAGGTGCTTGCTCTTGATATAAGAGGTAGGATAGAGCATCTCCTGCATACCCGGCCCGCCTTTGGGTCCTTCGTAGGTGATGACTACCACATCCCCTGTCGCCACCTGGTTGTTCAGGATACCTTCACAGGCAGCTTCCTGCGACTGGAACACCCTGGCGGGACCTGTAAAGCGGAAGATGCTTTCGTCCACACCGGCGGTTTTCACCACGCAGCCTAATTCTGCAATATTGCCGTAGAGGACAGCCAGCCCGCCGTCTTTTACATAGGCATGCTCCATATCCCGGATACAGCCTGCCGTACGGTCGGTGTCGAGTTCTTTATAATAGGTTTCCTGCGATCCCATCACGAGGTTGAACCTGCGTGCCGGTGCGCTTTTATAGATGTTGGACGCTTCTGCCGTCAGCCCCGGTGAGGTGATGCCATACCGTTCCACCGCTTCGGTGAGGGTAAGTCCATCCACGCGTCTGACCGAACCATCCACCAATCCTCCCTTCAGTAATTCCGCCAGGATACCGATGATGCCTCCGGCACGGTTCACATCCTGTACATGATACGAACAACTGGGGGCTACCTTGCACAAAACCGGTGTACGGCGTGAAAGGCAGTCGATATCCGCCATTGTAAAATCGACTTCGGCTTCGTGGGCAATCGCCAGCAGGTGCAGCACCGTATTGGTTGAACCGCCCATGGCTATATCCAGCGACATGGCGTTGAGGAACGCCTGGCGGGTGGCTATGCTGCGAGGCAGGACGGAGTCGTCGCCGTCATGATAGTATTTGTATGCGTTTTCAACGATCCGTTCAGCCGCTTTCTTAAACAGGTTGACGCGGTTGGCATGAGTGGCTACCACGGTGCCGTTGCCGGGTAACGCCAGTCCGATCGCCTCATTGAGGCAGTTCATCGAGTTGGCGGTGAACATGCCCGAACAGCTTCCGCAGGTGGGACAGGCCGAACGTTCTACGGCTTCGACGGCCTCGTCGCTGATGCTGTCGTCGGCGGCTTCGATCATGGCGTCGATCAGGTCGAGGTAGCGGCCATTGAGTTCGCCCGCTTCCATCGGACCGCCGGATACGAAAACGGCAGGGATATTCAATCGCATGGCGGCCATCAGCATGCCCGGCGTGATCTTGTCGCAGTTGCTGATACAGATCATGGCGTCGGCTTTGTGGGCGTTGACCATGTATTCCACGCTGTCGGCGATCAGGTCGCGCGAAGGCAGGGAATACAGCATGCCGTTATGTCCCATCGCGATACCGTCGTCGATGGCAATGGTGTTGAATTCGGCGGCAAAGCATCCCAACCGTTCGATCTCGGCTTTCACCTGTTGTCCGATTTCATGCAGATGTACATGACCGGGTACAAACTGGGTGAACGAGTTGACGATCGCAATGATCGGCCGTCCCATCTGTTCGTCTTTCATTCCATTGGCACGCCACAGGGCGCGTGCTCCCGCCATCCGGCGTCCCCGGGTGCTGTCATAACTTCGCAACGGATTCTTCATCATACCTGTCTTGTTTCTTTTTCAATTAAAAAAGCCTTTCTCTTAGAGGGAGAAAGGCTTAAGAATATCTTACCTGATTATACATTTCTTACATACCTCTCTCCTTACCTGCTAATGACCAGGACCACCACGACGAGAATAATATGTAGGATATTGCTTATCATTTTGCGTGTCTTATTACCTTTTAGACGCTGCAAATGTAGGACAATAATTGATACCTGCAAATGAATTTACAGTTTTTTCTGCTTTTTTCTTTCACTTTTCAATGAAAGGGCCGGGGAGAAGTTGCATTTTGCATCCGGTTAATACCGGATCGACAACTCTTCCGCCGGTAAAAATTGTTCAGGAAACAGAAGGCTAAGCCTGTTTCGGCAGGGTGAACCAGAAACGTGATCCTTTGCCCAGTGCCGAGTCCACGCCGATGCTTCCTCCCATCTCTTCGGTCAGGATTTTGCAGATAGACAATCCGAGGCCGGTGCCTTGTGTAAAACTGTCGGTTTTGAAGAAGCGGTCGAAAACCCGGGTGAGGTCTTCGGGTGAGATGCCTTTCCCGCTGTCTTCCACATAAAACTGGAGCATGTCGCCGGGCAGCGACCGGTATCCGAGCCGGATAAATCCTCCGGTTGTAAACTTCAGCGAATTGGTGATAAAATTGAATAACACTTGCTTCACCCGTGAGCGGTCGGCAAAGGCAACCTCTTCCGGCAGGGTATGGTCGAACGAAAGCGATACCTCTTTCGGCAGTTGGTTCGTCTGGAACGACCGGATCACTTCCTCGCACAGCGGTTTCACCGGTATTTCGGTTTTCAGAAAATCAAACGTGCCCGATTCGATCTTGGACAGGTCGAGGATATCGGTTACCAGTTTCAGCAGTAATTCGTTGTTACGCTGGATGATGGTGATAAATTCCCTGCGTTCTTCTTCGTCGCTGGTCTCCGCCAGCAGGTCGGAAAAGCCGATGATCGAATTGAGCGGCGTGCGTATCTCATGGCTCATGTTGGCAAGGAAGGCGGATTTCAATCGGTCGAGCGCCTCGGCTTTGTTTTTCGCCAGGATCATTTCCTGCAGCTCGGTATTGTCGATCACGATAAACAGGTAGTTCTGTATCTCCCCGTATTTGTCGAGTATGGGTGCGATCTTGATATTCAGATACTTCGGTTCCCGGGCGGGGAAAGTCCTGTTGAAATACGCCCCTACCTGTTGGTATTCGTAGTTGAGGGCGAAATTTGTCTTTTCGCCTTGCTGAATCTTCCGTTTCACTTCGGCCGGGAGGCAGGGATGGTTGAATACGTTACACCCTGCCCAATCGTTGCGGCTGTCTAATTCCAGTATCTCGATGTCTTTGTCGTTCGCATACAAGATCTCCCCGTTTTTATCATACAATTCCATTCCTACCGGAAGGTTCTCGTAAATCGTGGTAAGCAGTTTTTCCCGTTCTTCCAATTCGATGATATCGCTTTGGATCCGTGCTTTCGATTTGCCCAGCTCGATACATATATTAATAATGTGCATCAGGGAGGAAAACCATTCGTAGTCTTCCTGTGTCCAGTTGCGCTGGTGGTCCACGAGGTCGATCCCGGCATATCCCCATACCTGATTGTCCTGGCTAACGAAGGGAACCACCATCAGCGACTGGATATGTTGCGCCGCCAGCGTCTCTTTTTCTCCGACACAGCCTTCCGGCAGGTCGTCGAGGGTGGAGAGGATGATGGGATGCAGCCCCTTCATTTGTTCCGTCCACCAGGGGTTGAGGGTGAAGGGGAGGTTTTGCAGGTTCTGTATCTCTTCCAATCCTTCCCGGCTGATGGCTTCGTATATACAGCTTTGTTCCTGCGCTTCCCAGTCGTATGAAAAAATGTACGAACGCTCGGCGCTGAAATGCGTAACGAGTGAAGCCAGGATATGGTTGACCGTATCGTCCAGATTCTCACTCTGCAAAAAAGCATACAACGAGCGGGAGATCCCGTTCAGCTGGTAAATAAAGTTCTGTAGGATTTCGTTGGCCGACTCATCTCCCGAAGTTTCCCTTTCAGGTCTTTCCGAAGGAGTCATCATACCGGCGATCGTATGCCCGTCGTCCGATTTCCGGAAACGGGTAGTCACCCAGGTGATCTCGTTACCCACATAGACGGGAAATGTAAGCAGTGTGTTTTTGCCGGTGGAGGCCGACCGGATGGTATGGATCACGCGGGCGCGGTAATCTTCGCGGATCATGGTGGCAAAAACCGGGTTGCCGGTCTGTCCCCCCGGTATCCCCAATAGCCGGGATACACGCTCTCCGCAAGTGAAAGAGTCCTCTTCCAGGTTCATCTCCCACCATCCCATTTCCAATATTTCGGATATTTGATGGGTCTTGGTTTGTTCACTTTGTACGTTCATTGCACGAATTGTTTTTTGTGAAATTTAAAAATATGGCTTCAAGCACGGTTAAATGCGGATGCAAACATAGGGAAAAAAAAGTAATTAAAGTGTTAATTGTTAGCCAATTTCATCAGTTCACCGATGATGGCGGGGTCGTACCCCATATCTAACGCGATCTGGAAATCTTCAATCGCCGGTTTCTTCTCGTACTGGGCCAGTTTTACTTTGCCGCGGAGCACATAAAGGCCGGCCGTCGGGGTGGATTCGACAAACAGTTTGTTGATGTCGGCCATGGCGCGTGCGTTCTTCCCCATCAGGAAGTACAGTTCGGCACGTCCTTCGTATAGCGACCACTCTTTGGGCATGCGGCCGATGAGGTAGTTGTACAGTTGTTCGCTGTCGGCGTAATTGCCTCGCATCTTCTCCAGGATGGCATGACCCAGTTGTCCCTGGAAGGAATTATTGTTGATCTCGAGTATCTTCTCAAAATCGGTTTCGGCGTTGATGTAGTCGCGCTGTTGCAGGTGAAGCAGTCCCCGGCAATAGAGCGCGTCCTGGTTTTCGGGTTGGTTGATAAGGAGGATGGTATAATCGGCCAGCGCTTTCTCTACTTCACCAAGTTGGGCATAGAGGGAGGCGCGGTTTTCGAGCAATGTTTCGTCGGAAGGCTGCCGGCTGAGTGCGATCGTGTATGCGTCTATCGCCTCCCGGAATTTTCCCTGCCGGCGCTGGATCGTACCGAGGTTACACAGCAACGCATAGTTGGCAGGGTTGCCCGGCTCCTGTCTCATAGCAGTTGTAAGACAGGACTCAGCCATAGCCAAGTCGTTCTTTTCCAGGAAGTCATAGCTCTTTTCCACCCATTCGGCGTACGTCTGTGCCGCCATATTCAGGCTACAAGCCAGCAGCAGCGCAAATATCGCCTGTATTTTGAGTCTATTATGTTTAATACGCATCCGAGTTTTTTCTTTATCCGGCAAAGCTACGTAAAAAACAATTTCAGCTTCCGTATTACAATAATTTTATACTTTTGCTACGGATTATAACAGAATAGTATAACTATGGTAGAACTTCAGGCAGAACAACTCACCAAGGTACAGGCCATGCTGGAAAAGCTGGTCGAGATGGGAACCTCGTTAGGATTCAGTGTCCTCAAAGCATTACTGATCTTTGTCGTCGGACGATTCCTGATCAGCATGTTGAACAAGCTGGTGAAGAAGATCATGTATAAGCGGCAGGTAGAGCCTTCTGTCCGTACCTTCACCGCCAGCCTGGTGAATATTACGCTGACGGTATTGCTGATCATTGCCATCGTGGGGGCGTTGGGTGTGGAAACCACTTCGTTTGCCGCCTTGCTGGCTTCGGCGGGTCTGGCTGTCGGTATGGCGCTGAGCGGCAACCTGTCGAACTTTGCCGGGGGACTGATCGTCCTCCTGTTCAAACCGTACCGGGTAGGCGATTATATCGAATCAACCACGGCCTCTGGAACGGTGAAAGAGATTCAGATTTTCCATACGGTGCTCACCACCGTTGACGGCAAGCTTGTTTTTGCACCGAACGGCTCGATGAGCAGTAACGCCGTAACCAATTATAATGTGAAAACACGCCGCATCGAGTGGATTGTCGGAGTGGATTATGGTACCGATATCGCCCATGTCCGCCGGATCGTGGAGGGTATCCTGTCTAAAGATGCCCGTATCCTGCCCGATCCCGCCCCTTATTTCCAACTGCATGCCCTGGCGGCCAGTAGCGTAAACGTCGTGATCCGCGTCTGGGTGAACGCCGCCGATTACTGGGACGTCTATTTCGAAACCAACAACCTCATCTACAACACCTTCAACGCCGAAGGCATCTCCTTCCCCTTCCCGCAGCTTACACTGCACAGGGCAGAGGGGTGATGGTGGGCGTGGAAAGATTAATTTGTAAAATCATGCCAATGATGCGTTTTTCAGTTCTTGAAGAATGTATGTACGCATCTCCTCTATCGATACCTCGTATTTTGGATCGAGTTGTTTAAAATTTTCATCCGACATAAATCTGTCTGACAATAGCATCATCACGACGTTTTTGGTGCTTAATTTGTGACGGGAGTACTTTAACGCAGAATCAATTCCTTTTGAAATATCATATCCTTCTTTCAGAATCGCATAAATATCGTAGTAGTCTCTCATTTTCATTCTACGAAGCATCACCTCCATCTTCATAGCCAGAATAGAGTAAATATCCGCCAGACGGATATTCCCGATATACGCAACAGGCTCTGATACAGGACAATAATTATTGCTTACGTAGAAGGAGAATTTAACCCCCTTCACGACAAACTCCACCTGGTCGAAGCCAAGCATATTGAAATGCTCCACCACACCGATTTTCTCTTTAAGCTCTTTCTCGATGACAGTCCATTCAACCTCTGGCTTTTCTGTTTTTGACTTGCGCCACATCATAAAATCCAAATCCTCACTTTTGCGATGTCCGATCTGCATGGCAAGCGCAATTCCGCCTCTTAAGATATAGGGCTTTATGCTTTCCATGGTTGCCACTTTCTCAATGATGATGTCTATTCTTTCTGTTAAACCTTTACGCATTTTCCAATAGGTGTTTGAGATGTTCACGTTCAACACGTTTGAGGTATCTTTCGGGTTGCTTGATATCGAAATAGTAAAGGGCGATCATCACATTGAGGTTGAAAAGATAATCACCTTGAATAGCCATTTTCTTCCGCCAGATTTTTCGGATATAGTCCCTTGGATAAAGCTCAAATAGTTTAGCGATATCCTTAAGATCAAGATATATAAACGTTTTTTCAATCATCTCCTCTGCGGGAATTTCCGCTGCTGATACATTCGCGTAAGACCAGAATGCGTTGGCTTTGAGCAACTGCTTTGCCAATTCATTTTTAAGTTGTTGTTTATAGGAACGAATGCTGTTTTCAGCCTGCATTTTGAGAAGTATTCCTTCGGGTAAGTTGAAAAACGATTCCAATTTCAGAGCCAACGACATGGACAATTCGCGTCGTCCGGCAATGACATAACTGAGCAACTGGCGCTGTACGCCAATACCTCTCGCAACGTCAGATTGCTTGCGCCCGCCATCTTTGATGAGTGAATCGATATATTGCCCAACACTATTCATCCTGCAAAAGTACTGAATTGTCAACAGATATGTTCACAAATGCCGCACTAATTAAATAGCAAAATATCTTTCTGATGCCGGTATCGTACAAACACATGAAAATCCGGTTCCGGAATTTATCATACTGAATGCCTTACGTAATTTGGGGCTGACCAAAAAAGACTTTTTCCGCATTTTATTCGATATAGAGGATATGGATACCCCTGCGAAATACACTAAATCGCAATTCATTAACCCGCATCAAAGCATAGCCGTCATCCTGCGGATTTCGGCGAGACGAGCGGCTAACGTTTTATCCTGGCTTGCCACCTGCATATTGTATTTCAACTGCAACCGCATCAAAGCCTCTGCCGGAATCCCGGTGGCGGCTTCAAAAAGCATGGCGGTAGTAGTGGTCAACGGTCGGCGCTCATTCAGGATGTCATTCAGCACCTTATACGACATTCCCATTTGCTTAGCCAACTGGCTTTGCGACAACTTGCGGTATTCCAACTCATCCTTGAGTACTTCACCGGGGTGTGTGGGGGTGAACCCGTATTTTATTGCTCCCATAATGCCTTTATTTATAGTGATTTGACAGATCTATAATGTTGCAAATGGTAATAACAATCTCTGAAATGACTTGCTTTGCTGTAAACTCAATCCGATATTTGTCATTTACTCGTACCGATAAAATGCCTTTTTTGTCGCCTTGTAGTGCTTCAAAATGTAATGAGTTAAACCTGTACAGATCTTCGATTCGGGCTACCGATTCGAGTATGTCAATAGTTTTCCGGTACTTTGATGTCACTTTGGGCTGAAAACGGTGTTTCTTGTCCGTTGTTTTCCCAGTCTCATATAGCTCTCGCAAGTATTCCTTTTCAAATGATATTTCCATGTTGGTTCTGTTTCCTGTTGCAAATGTACTATAAATCTATGTATTCCACAAAATAAGTGGATTTTTTTCGTTGTTTATTTGTGCCTTTTGTCATAACGGCATTACGTGTGTTTCTCCGTGTATTGCCAAGTTCAGGATCCATGTCAAAACCCGATTGAGCCGTATATGCACGACTGAGCGGAACTGCAAATCCGGCGACGCAGCGATTCTCCGGGTTTCCACCTATTGAAACAAAAAGATCTACCTAATGGAACTGTTTTTCCCACCTATTGGAACTGTTTGTTCTACCCAATGAAACTTTTTGTCCCATCAGGATGAAACTTTTGTTCCACCGGATGGAAGCGCGTGGCAGATGTGACTCTTTTCGTTTATATGTATTAATGTACGCGCGTACATTATTTTTTATCTATATCTTTGGCTGTTTACCGGGTGGGTGCTATCTTTGTGGCGGAAACCGGAAGGGAGTATAAACTGTTTCTTCTGATGAATGGTTGAAAGTGTTCAATTACAGCGTAATACCTTCTTCGTTTCGTTGGGTTGATAAGGGAGAATGGGCGTTTTGTTGCGAAAACCGCCCCTTTTGTCCTTAAATACCCCTAAAATGGATAAGAAAACATGAAAATGGGTGAAAAAATACGTAAAAAGCATTGTGTGTATCAAAGTATTCCTTACTTTTGCCACATAGATATCGTGGGCTTGCTGTATCCGTGTGGGTAAAAGCGCCGATGGTAGCGTAAAACAAGAGAAATTTTATATACTTAGTACTAATATTAATTTATTAAATTATGAACAAAAAGTTTTTTACTTTAGTGGCTCTTCTGGGGTTGTTCGTGTCGTTTGGGGCTAGTGCGCAGTCACAGTCGCTGTTTGACAGTACGAATACATTCCCTATTGTGAGTGGAAATTATTATTATCTGAAAACGTCAGAGTTGGATGCGAATTACTCTGGGTATTTGTCGATTAAGCAAAAGACCGACAGTTTGGTTATTTATGAGGTTGAAGAAGGTGTAGATGGTGTTTACACTTACCTTAAAGCTGCAGGTGACTCTGCTCTGTGGTCTGTTGCCTATGTGCAAAATGCTGCAACTGGGAAGTATGTGTACACAATTAAGAATAAAGTTAGTGGTCAGCAGCTTTCATTTAATACGGCAGGTGTAACACAGTCTGGCAACAGCAGATATAGCGTCAAAGCTACTTTGGGCGGTTCTAACGATCTTGTTGGTAATGTGAATCCTAAATCAGCAACCTATGTGGGTGCATTACCTTTCTATTATTTCAATAGCGCTCAAGACTCTACTTTGCAGTTGAGAGTTGTGAATCAGACTGCAGATTCTCAAGGAGTACGTCCTGTAGGTTTCGTGAAAACTAAAAATCTCAATACAACAGGTGATCCTTCAATGTTAGCACAGAGTCATTTAAATACTCCTGTTGGTACAGCTACAGACGGTGTGATAAATTTCACTTTCCTTAAACCGGCTATGCGCAACATGACAGTTAAAGAATTGAACAGCCTTCAGGGTGGTAATGGTTTCATTATGTCTGCATTCTTTAATGGTGTGTTGACAGACCACAATATTCCTTTGATGGGTAAAACTTTCCTTGCTGAACCTAAAACTCCTGCTACAGGTGATGCTGACACTCAGATCTACGTGAAAGATCTTCGGAATCCGGTTAAGAACGGCAATAACGTATTACAACATTTTTATGCTGTTGTGGATACCATTCCGTACAACCCTTCAGTTGCTCTTACTGATGGTAGCGGTATGACATTCGATGTTGATACAATTGCTGTTACTACTCCTAAGCTTACTAAATCGTATTATACTTTCACGATTGATCCGAGTTTTTCCAATCCGTATGATTCTGTAATTGTAAAGGTTTATAATAGCTATCAAACTACTGCTCCTTTTGCTGCTGTTGCTGGGACTTTCCCAATGCAGGTGAATCAGTTAAATGCTATGGATAAGGAAGACGGATATATCCTTACTACAGGTGCTGCAGCAGCAGAACCGAACAAACAGACAAGAATTGTTCTGAAGGGCGGTACAATTCCTGAAGGCAAATTGGCTATTAATAAGGTATATCAAGTGAAAGTTCTGAGTCAAACTACTCTTCCTACTCTTTATGCCGATGTGGACGAAGCTAACATCGCTATTGTAAATTTAGCGAATAAAGCGGCTATGTCTAATAAATCATATGCTCATGTCCCAGCTACTCAGTTTGTATTTGATGGTGAAACCACGTTGAAAAACCGTGAAAATGCTGATGTTAAATATTCGGGTCTGTATTATATTGCTGCCGATTCATTTGCTACAGTATATGGTGATACACTTGAAATTACAGCAATGGCGGTTGATGCAAAGGATAAGACTGTTGGTTATGCTCGTTTCGAAGACTATAAGACAAAGGCATATACAATGGATTATGTAGATGCATTGCTGACTGGTTTGAGCATTTCGATTAATGATGATTCTTTGGTTAGAGCTTCTGAATCTCCGTTAACATTCAAGTTTGTTCCTAAGGGAGCTGTTGAAAAATTTGGTCCTGTTGTAGATAAAGGTGTAGTTCAGTTGGAACGTCAGGCTTACTATATCATGTCAAGTGACAATAAGAGCATTGTAGAATATCACAATCCGGTGAAAGGTGTAAGCTCTCAGTTTGTACTGAAAGATACTTTAGGTCGTGGCATTACTTCTAATGCAGCTACCGTTTATTTCAGAGAAGTTGAAAATAAAGGTACTTATATCCTTGTTGAAGGTCGTCCGGGCGATTGCTATGAGCTGAAAGGTAATATCAACAGTACAACTGCACTTTTGGAAGCCGTTAACGTATTGTATGGTAACAACGCTGTAGCTATCAACTACGAATTTGATGCTCCGTATAAACGCGATGGTGCTGGTCACAAGAAATTTGAAAGCAGCGATGTTATTGGTGCACTTAGCGCTGATAGCAGTATGTTTGCTGTAGTAAAACGCGAAGGTGATGATGTATTGAAAGCCACATACTCTGAAGATGATTTCAAATTGTATGTAGATACAGCTAAGGTTAAAGGTACGGAAGCTGCTCCTTTCTACTATATCCTGAAGGGTGCTAAAATTACGGGTGACACATTGGCTGGTAACTTCCTGCGTGTGATGTCTGACTCTTTGGCTAAGAATAATAAGAATTACTTTATCAACGTAGATGGTACTAACCGTGCAAGAATGCAGTTTGTTGCTGCTAAGACTTTGCGTAGTGTTGGTGGCGACTCTCTGTTGATTGGCAATGCTACTAAATTTACAAAGGATAAAGCTTCTCAGTTCCAATTCAAGATGAAGTTTACAAGCAAAACATCTACTGATTTAGTTAAGTTTGAAAACTTCAAGGCTGATGGAGTAACATCTAATGGTTTCTTGGCATACCAAAACGGTGTTGTTTATCTGACTAATGATGAAGCTGCTGCATTGAAACTTGGTTTTGAAGAAACTGGTGCTCCGACCTCTAACGAAGGTGCACAGCCTGAGTCTGGTGTTAAGGTTTATGTAGCTGATGGTGCTGTTATTGTTCAGGGTGCTGCTGGTAAGGTAGTTACTATCAACAATGTACTGGGTCAGACAGTTGTTAACGCTACTGCTGCTTCCGATTACGAATCATTTGCTGTAACTGGCATGCTGATCGTAAAAGTAGGTGCAGACGTTTTCAAAGTATCTGTACAATAAGCTTACGTAAGTAACTTCGTTCCCTCGGGAACAAATCATAGAAACCCTGCCGGTCTTCCGGCAGGGTTTCCGTGGTTATACCTCACCCAAACTACGATCCGCTTGAATTACTTATTTTTGTAAACCAATAGGGTGCTAAGATCGCATGAATATAGAAGCTGATTTCTCGAAACGGTTAAAAAGCGCAAGGATCATGGCCGGTTGGTCCATGGATGTGCTTTGTGATAAGATGGAACATATTGTCAGTAAACAGTCTATCTCGAAATATGAGAATGGAAAAATGATGCCTGACAGTTCCGTTTTACTTGCATTGGCTGATACTTTAGGGGTGGATCCTGATTATTTTTTTCGACCATTTCCTTTTGAAATGGAACATTTTGGTAACCCTTCGGTAAATCCCGTTGCCTCCAAAGATATTCGATCCCGACTTAGTAGTCTCCTACTTGAGTTGGGATTTGTTGCATGAGTATGTGGAAGTAACTTGTGAAGATTTTCAAAACGCTCCGAAGGGTTGCGA
>JAVBUE010000026.1:0-87773 GCA_031555735.1 Tannerellaceae bacterium | reverse complement strand
ACGTAGATTATTACATGCTGAACGGCGTTCCCAACACCGCATTTACGGAAGCGCTGGCTTTCGTCTTCCAGAAACGCGACCTGGATATCCTCGGCATCACCGACAACAACCCGGAAAAGGCTACGATGGATCTTCTGGATAAAACCTGGACCATGTACGAAATATGCGGTGTATCCATGCTCGACATTGCCGTATGGAAATGGATGTATGCCCATCCCGAAGCGATGGCCGAAGAATTGCAGGAAGCCGTCATCGCCCTTTCCAAAGAAGTATGGAACAAGTACTTTGCCCCGGTCTATGGCATCAAGGACGAAACGGTACTGGCCGTCTATTCACACATGATCGGCTACCGCCTCTACCTCTCGGCCTATGCGATCGGACAACTGATCGAATTCCAGTTAGAGCAACACTTCCAGGGAAAAGACTTCGCTACCGAAGTAGACCGTATCTACAGTCTGGGTTGCCTCACACCCAATGTATGGATGAAGGAAGCAACAGGCAGCACACTATCAGTCGATCCGCTGCTGGAAGCCCTCCGCAAAGTACTCCGGTAACAGCGCATCACAAAGGCTGTACGAAAAAAGGCTGCCCATTCGTTGAGCAGCCTTTCTTATTTGGTTGTAACCGTGGATTACAGTCTGTCGCCTGAACCCAGTACGTTTTCGATCTTGTGCTTGTAGAGCTTCTTGGCGTTGTCGCGAGCCGGGCCGAGGTATTTGCGCGGGTCGAATTCGCCCGGTTTGGTGGCGAATACTTCGCGGATAGCGGCTGTCATGGCCAGACGGCTGTCGGAGTCGATGTTGATCTTGCAAACAGCAGAAGTAGCAGCTCTGCGCAATTGTTCTTCAGGGATACCGATAGCATCTTTCAATGCGCCACCGTATTTGTTGATGGTTTCCACTTCTTCCTGCGGAACAGAAGAGGCTCCGTGCAGTACGATGGGGAAACCGGGGATTCTCTTTTCGATTTCTTCGAGGATGTCGAAACGGAGCGGGGGAGGTACCAAGTGGCCGTTGGCGTCACGTGTGCACTGTGCCGGCGTAAATTTGTTGGCGCCGTGTGATGTGCCGATGGAGATAGCCAGTGAGTCGCAACCGGTCTTGGTCACGAAATCCACTACATCGTCCGGTTCGGTATAGGTGTGGTGGTCTGCGCTTACTTCGTCTTCCACGCCGGCCAGTACGCCCAGTTCGCCTTCCACGGTTACACCATGGGCGTGAGCATATTCCACTACTTTCTTTGTCAAAGCTACATTCTCTTCATACGGAAGGTGTGAGCCGTCGATCATAACAGATGAGAAGCCCATGTCGATGCAGCTCTTGCACAGTTCGAATGAATCGCCGTGGTCGAGGTGCAACACGATCTGGGGAGCGGCGCAACCCAGTTCCTTGGCATATTCCACAGCGCCTTCGGCCATGTAACGGAGCAACGTCTGGTTGGCGTATTTACGGGCGCCGCTGGATACCTGGAGGATTACCGGAGATTTTGTTTCAGCCGTAGCCTGGATGATAGCCTGCATTTGTTCCATGTTGTTGAAGTTGAACGCCGGGATAGCATACTTCCCTTCCATCGCCTTTTTGAACATTTCCTTCGTGTTTACAAGGCCTAATTCTTTGTAACTTACCATTGTAGTATGTGTTAGAATGTTAATGATTTAAAACTGGTGCAAAGTTACAAAAACTTTCTCCCTGGATATGTCATAAAACATATAAAATAACACAAAATCAGCCGCTCAGCAAAAAATAAATCGAATTTCTTTGTTTCTTCAACTCTTATCCATACCTTTGCATCCCAATTTACCGGTTACCGCCACAAGTTTGAGTATAAATTAAAAATAGATAAAAGCAATGAAGAAAGGTATTCATCCGGACGGCTATCGTCCTGTCGTTTTCAAGGACATGTCCAACGAAGATGTGTTCATCACGCGTTCGACGATCAACGCGAAAGAGACTATCGAACTCGACGGTGTTACTTATCCGCTGGTAAAGATTGAAATCTCCAGCACTTCCCACCCGTTCTATACCGGTAAGGCTAAGTTGGTCGATACCGCCGGACGCGTTGATAAGTTCATGAGCCGCTACGGTAACCGTAACAAGAAATAAGTTAGTTTTTGATCATGTCACCGCAAAGGGCTGTCCGTCAGGGCGGCCCTTTGTTATTTACGGCGGCAATGGCTGTTTACGTTTGCATTGGGCATCCACTGCATCTTCCCGGGTCGAATCTGACTTACTGTAATCTTTTCAGCATTCAAATATGTTAATTAAATATAATGTTATTTATTTTTACGCCTTGTTGACATTTTGGTATAAGAACCTATCCATATATTTGTCGCAAATTAAACGCGCAAAGCTTTGAACCGTTTTACTTAGTCTGGTAGAAGTACGATGATTAACTAAACGCCAACAAAACGCCACACCAGACTGAGACCATTACAGGTTAGGTACTAATATGTTAAATTAATCTTTTTATGAGAAACAGCTTTCTGTTATTTTTCTTGTTCCTCACGGGGATGGGAGTGAATGCGCTATGGGCGCAGAAGAAAGTTAGCGGTACGGTATGGGAGAAAGAGACCAATCTGCCGTTAATTGGTGTGAACATCCTTGTAAAAGGGACATCTGTCGGAACCGTTACCGATCTGGACGGTTTCTATGAATTACAGGCAAATCCATCCGATGTATTACAATTCCGCTTTCTGGGGATGAATACGATGGAAGAAACAGTGGGCGATCAAACGGTCATCAATGTGGAAATGACTTCCGACGCCCAGAAGATCAACGAAGTGGTGGTCACCGCCATGGGGATCGAACGTAAATCTAAAACACTCACGTACGCCACCCAACAGGTCGGAGGGAACGAACTGACACGGGCGAAGGAAACCAACCTGGTCAACAGCCTCCAGGGAAAAACCTCCGGGCTGGTGATCACGCCTAACTCCAGTGGAGCCGGTGGATCCGCCAAGATCCTGCTCCGTGGGAATAAGTCGGCGCAAGGCAACAACCAGCCGCTGATCGTGGTCGATGGCGTACCGATGAGCAACCCCCGGACTACCCAGTTGGAAGGGGAGTATATGGGGCGCGACGGTGGAGATGCACTGTCGAACCTGAACCCGGATGATATAGCCAGCATCAACGTGTTGAAAGGAGCCTCCGCCGCTGCTTTGTATGGAAGCATGGCCGCCAACGGAGTAATCATGATCACCACCCGGAAAGGGCGTGAAGGATCCGTACGCATTGATTTCGGCAGCAACATCCTGTTTGAAAAGGCTTCTACCTTACCCGAATTGCAGCACCGCTACGGATCTGCAGGGTCGGCCGCCAGCTCGCAAAGCTGGGGCGACAAGATCACGGGCGAAGCCAAAGGAAAAGACCGGCTGGATGAGTTCTTCCGGACGGGTACCAGCTTTATCAACTCCATCTCGCTGAACGGAGGGACGGAAGCGGCGCAGACTTATGTATCGTATGCCAACACCACCTCGACCGGTATTGAACCGACGAATGATTTCCAACGCCATAACATGACTGCGAAGCAGACATTGAAAGCCTTCGACGGTAAGCTGACAGTGGATGCCAGCATCAACTACATCCTGCAGAAAGCGAATAACCGGCCCGGAGGAGGTACCTATTTCAATCCCCTGCCCGGTTTATATACGTTTCCTGCCGACCAGGATTTCCGCTATTATAAGGATAATTACGAGCTGATGGATCCGATGACCAACCAACCGGCACAACAATGGTACACACCGCTCGACGACTTTACGTCGAATCCTTTCTGGGTACTCAACCGGAACATGAGCAGTGAGAAACGGCAACATACCATTGCATCCGCCTCTGCCCGTTATGCCTTCACATCCTGGCTGAATATCCAGGGACGACTGAGCCTGGACAATACCAACGATTATTACGAACGGGAGATGTATGCTACCTCTTCGCCGGTACTGGTGCCCGCCAATGGCCGTTACCAACGGCAAACGTTTGATGCCAAACAGTTTTATGGCGATGTGATGTTGAACTTCTCCAATACGTTCAATGAATGGGAGATCAATGCGTCTTTGGGATCCAGTTTCCTCGATTTCAAGACAGACCGGACGGCGTTGGACAGCGACAAGGTGGGATTGATCCTGCCGAATTATTTTGTACCTGAAAATGTAGCCGGGAATGGTATGCAACGGGTGGAACGGCCACGGAAACGACTGAACTCGGTTTTCGCTACCGCACAGATCGGCTTTGGCGGCATGGTGTATCTGGATGTGACGGGGCGTAACGATTGGTCGTCCACCCTGGCTTATACCTCCAACCAGTCGTATTTCTATCCTTCTTTTGGATTGACGGCTTTGCTGAACGAGATGCTTCCCATGGAAGGGATCAATCTGTTGAAACTGCGTGGTTCATACAGTATTGTAGGGAACGATATGCCTGCGTATATCACCAAGCCGAAAGACGGTATCAACCTCGGATCCCTGGAACCGAACAACAATGCACCTTTCTCTGAAATGAAACCGGAAAAGATGCATTCCATGGAGTTCGGGTTCGACCTGAGTATGCTGGATAGTCGCCTGGATATCGATTTCACATATTATAAAACCAACAACAAGAACCAGTATTTCTCCGTAAGCGCCCCCATGGCTACCGGCTATGAGCGGTACTATATCAATACCGGGAATATCCAGAACCAGGGATTCGAATCGTCGGTCAACTGGCGGACGGATTTTGGCGCCGACTGGAGCTGGCGTACCAACTTCAATATCTCGTACAACGAGAATGAGGTGAAAGAGCTGGATCCCCGCCTAGGCAAATATGTGGAGATCGGATCGGGTGCCGGTTTCCGTTTCATCCTGCAGCAGGGTGGGGCGTATGGCGATATCTGGACGCGTACGTTGCAACGCAACGACGACGGGAGCCTGGTGGTTGACAAAGAAAACAAGAACCGCCCGGTGATCAGCAGCGACTACGAATATGTGGGGAACGTGAACCCCAACTGGCAACTGGGATGGGGGAACAACATCAATTACAAAGATTTCAGCCTGTATTTCCTGTTCGACGGACGGATAGGCGGAAACACCGTAGGGATGACGCAAAGTTATCTGGACAGTTTCGGCGTGACGGAAGAAACGGCTAAAGCACGGGATAATAAGGGAGTGGATGCCGGCAACGGCGTGAAGATCGATGCGGATGTCTATTACATGGCCATTGCCGGTAAAGATCGTGCGGGAGCTGAATATGTCTATTCGGCTACCAACTTCCGTATGCGTGAACTTTCGTTCGGATATACGTTCCGCAACCTGCTCGGGGTGTCCAAAAACCTGACGGCTTCGCTGATCGGGCGCAACCTGTTCTTTCTATATAAAGACTCTCCGCATGATCCCGAGATGTCCATGTCAACCAGTAATGGCTACCAGGGGATCGATATCTTCGGATTACCTGCCACTCGCAGTATCGGAATTAATCTTAAAGCAACTTTTTAAACTGTTACAATGATGAACCGTATAATAACTAATACAACCAGAAAGGCAGTCGCCTTTTTCGCGCTGGCCATGATTGCCGGATTATGTTCCTGTACCGGAGATTTCGAGCAAATCAATGATAACCCCAATGGACTGGATCCGAGTAATATCCCCGTGGAATCCCGTTTTTCACAACCGATGCAGTCCATTTACCTGAATGTGTACAACCGTAATTACGAGTACCAGTTGCAACAGAACCTGAATGCCGACCTTTACTCCGGATACCTTGCCAATCCGACGGCCTTCGGCGGCAACAACAACAACTCCACCTATTACATGCAGGAAGGATGGAACAATATGGCGTTCAGGGCAGGTATCTTGTATGTGATGAAACCAATCAGTCAGATATTGGCTATTACCACGTTGCCCGATTATATCGCATTGGCAAAGATCATTCGCGTGGCAGCAATCAGCCGTGTGTCTGATATCTACGGTCCTCTTCCATACTCCAAAGCGATGCAGGGAGGGGAAAGTGTGGAATACGACAGCCAGGAACAACTCTACGGCCAGTTCTTTACCGAACTGGAAGAGGCGGTCACCGCTCTTACTGCTTTTGTTGACTCCGACCCGGCGTATGCCGAAGGGCGGATCAAGCGTTTCGACCAGATGTGCGATGGCGATTATAAACGTTGGATCCGCTTCGCCAATACACTCCGCCTGCGACTCGCCATGCGCATAGTCAAGGTAGATCCGGCGAAAGCGAAAACAATTGCCGAAGCAGCCGTCAACCATCCGTATGGTGTGCTGACCTTGATCGACAAAAACATCACCGTCAAGCAGGAGAACCTGATGAATCCGCTGCAGGTAATCACTCAGGCTTACCGGGATATCTGTGCCGGAGCCTCGTTTACTTCGATCATGAATGGATACGAAGATCCCCGGATGCCTAAAATGATCCTGCCTGTAGGGTGGGCCGGCAAGGCGCACGGTGATGCGGAGAATGGCGATATCCGGGATGCGTCCGGCAATCCATTGGGGCAGATCGGAAAGTACATCGGCATACGACAAGGGGCGATTGTGGATAAACCTAAATACATGATGTATTCGATCGTAAATATGGATAAAGACCTTATGTTCACGACCTCCTACCCGTTGCCGATCATGAAAGTGGCCGAGGCTTATTTCCTCCGTGCCGAAGGAGCGTTGCGTGGCTGGAGCATGGGCAACACAGCCCAGGCGCTGTATGAAGAAGGAATCAGGGTTTCATTTGACGAATACGGATTGTCGGCGGCGGATTACAGCGCCTACATTGCCGATGATGTGAAAATGGCGGCCGATTATGTAGATCCGCAGAACGCGGTAAACAACCACCCGGCGCTCAATCTGGTGACCGTCAAATGGAACGACACGGCTTCCAACGAAGTAAAACTGCAGAAGGTCATTACGCAGAAGTGGATCGCCATGTTCCCCGAAGGACAGGAAGCATGGAGCGAGTTCCGGCGGACAGGTTACCCGAAACTGTTCCCGGTGGTGGACAACCGCAGTGGAGGCGTCATCCCCAATGGTGAATTTATCAAACGGTTGACATTCACACAGGATGAAAAAAATTCCAATGCCGAAGGCGTGGCGCAAGCCGTCTCCCTGCTGAACGGACCGGATGCGATCAATACCCGCCTGTGGTGGGATGTGGATAAAGGCAATTTCTAACCGCATCGTTTCTACCGGTTGTTTGATCCCTCCTCCCACTGCCTCTGTGCTGCTTCCACTATACCCGGAGAGCGCTGATTGACCGGTGGCAATGGCCGGAGGCGTGCACCTATTCCGGAACAGGAAGATCTGCCGTCAACAACCGAATGATCTACTGTCAACATCCATAGGATCTGTTGTCAGCCTTATGATGCACTTTTCCCTCCACCCGGGTGGAGCTTTCTCATCACCTTGGTGGAGCCGTCACTTCACCCGTGTGAAGAGGAAGCGCCACCCGGGTGGAGTAACCTTTCCACCCATGTGGAGTAATCCCTCCGTACGGGTGGAGGGCGAAAAACAATAGCTGGAAGGTATTACTTCTATCAGGTGTTGTCAATAGATCTGCCTGATGTTGTCAGTAGCCGCTCTTATCCCCATCCGGGCTTTCCCGTTAGTTTCCGGTGTAAAACCACCCGTTTGATGGAAACAATCCCTATCTTTGCGCATCTAATAACCAACTAAATATAAGGAGATGAAAACACAAGAGGAAATCCTGAAGATACTCGGCGCGTTTGAACTGGAAGACAAACCGGTTTCGGCCGAACCATTCGGTAACGGCCATATCAATGATACCTTACGGGTAACTACCGACAAGGGGGAGGCGAAGTATATCCTGCAGCGTATCAACCATCATATTTTTACCGATGTGGAGATGCTGCAACGCAATATCCGGATCGTGACGTCACATATCCGGGCCAAGCTGGAGGAAGGCGGCGTAGCGGATATCGACCGGAAAGTACTCACCTTCTTGCCTGCCAAAGACGGGAAGACCTATTATTTTGATGGCGACAGCTACTGGCGTGTATGCCTCTTCATCCCCCGCAGCAAAGGCTATGAAGAAGTAACCCCCGAGCTGTCGTACGAAGCCGGTCGCGCTTTCGGCGAATTTCAGTCGATGCTGTCGGATATCCCCGAAGGGACGCTGGGTGAAACGATCCCCAACTTCCACAACATGGAGTTCCGCCTCCAACAGTTCCATGATGCCGTGAAAGCGAACGCCGCCGGCCGCCTCGACCAGGTGGAAGACCTGGTGGATGCGATCGAGAAACGCGCTACCGCGATGTGTGTCCAGGAAGACCTCTACCGGCAGGCTAAGCTCAGCAAACGTGTCAACCATTGCGATACGAAAGTGAACAACATCCTCTTCGACGAAGAAGGGAAAGTGCTTTGCGTGATCGACCTGGATACGGTGATGCCGGGATATGTGCTCTCGGACATCGGCGACTTTATCCGTACCGGCGCCAATACCGGCGCGGAAGATGATGAGAACCTCGATAACGTGGAGGTGAACATGCCGATCTTCGAAGCCTATACACGCGGATACATGGAAAAAGCCCAATCGTTCCTCACGCCGCTGGAGATATCGCTCCTGCCGTATGGCGGCCGGTTGCTGACGTATATGCAGACCGTCCGCTTCCTGACCGATTATATCAACGGCGACACCTACTATAAGATCCATTACCCGCAGCATAACCTGGTACGTACCCGCGCCCAGTTCAAATTGTTGCAAAGCCTCGAAGCCCACGCCGGTGTCATGGATCACTTCATGAAACAATGGTTGTAAGAGCCTTCTGATTGCCGGGAAGAATTACTTCAGGCAGTATTGCCGGAGGGCTGCGCGGAGGGATTTGGATTGGCCGCCTGTAACACGATCCATCTGCTCCCAGAAACGGTCGCTGTGGTTCATCTCCACGGTGTGGCAGAGTTCATGCAGGAGGACGTAGTCGATCAGGTGCCAGGGTAGCTTCATCAGGCCGAGGGAGAGGTTGATGCTTTTGCGGGCGGTGCAACTGCCCCAATGCGTTTTGCTGTTGTTGATCTTCACACCGGTACAGGTGAAGCCATGTTGCCGGGCCAACTGCATCAGGCGGGGAGGAAGCACGCGCTTCGCTTCGTGGCGGGATACGTTCGTGAGGATCTCCTGCAGCAACAACTGGATACGTCCGGCGGCGATATCGACGGAAACGGGGCAGGCGACGGTCAGCAATCCTTCTTTCAGGACGGTGCGGATATTGGTTCGTTCCTCGCGGATGATCCGCAGGCGGAACGTTGCCATTTGCAGTTCGGTATGTTCATCGAGGATGGCTTTGGCGGGATGTTTCAGTAGTGCAGCCCGGAGGCGTTCGCGTTTTTCTTCGATAAATCTGAGCAGTTTGTGCTCGTCTCCCCGTTCGGGCATGGTGGCGACAATGGCGCCATTCGCTACCTTCAGCGCATAGCGGGTATAACGTGATCCGCTGCGTAGCGTGATCGTTCCCAGTTCAGTATCAAAAAGTTTCTTCTCCATCGGCAGGCAAAATAGCCCCTTTAGCAAGGCAAATATACACCTGAATTGCGTATCTTTGCGCCCGTAAATCAAGAAAATACAAACAATCCATAGAAAATACAAGTTATGAGCAAGAAAGCGATTCTTATTATCTGCGACGGCTGGGGCATCGGCGACGGCCACAAAGACGATGTGATCTATAACACACCGACCCCGTACTGGGATTCCCTGTTGAAAGCCTATCCGCACTCCCAACTCCAGGCATCGGGCGAGAATGTAGGTTTGCCCGACGGGCAGATGGGTAACTCCGAAGTGGGACACCTCAACATCGGCGCCGGACGCGTAGTGTATCAGGACCTGGTGAAGATCAACATCGCCTGCCGCCAGGATACGATCCTGGAGAACCCGGAAATCATCCGCGCCTACAGCTATGCGAAAGAAAACAACAAACAGATCCACTTCATGGGGCTCGTATCCGACGGAGGTGTACACAGCTCACTGGAACACCTGATGAAACTGACGGATATCGCCCGTACATACGGCGTCTCGAAAGCATACGTACACTGCTTTATGGACGGACGGGATACCGACCCGAAGAGCGGCAAGGGCTTTATCGAACAACTCGACGCCCACCTGCAGGCCACAGGCGGACAGATCGCTTCCATCATCGGGCGTTACTACGCCATGGACCGCGACAAACGGTGGGAACGGGTGAAAGAAGCCTACGACCTGCTGGTGAAAGGAACCGGTAAGCCGGCCACCGATATGGTACAAGCCGTACAGGAATCGTACGACGAAGGTGTGACGGATGAGTTCATCAAGCCGATCGTGCATGTGGAAGACGGTAAGCCGGTAGCCGTGATCGAAGAAGGCGACGTGGTGATCTTCTTCAACTACCGGAACGACCGCGCCAAGGAACTGACCATCGTGCTCACGCAGCAGGATATGCCCGAAGCCGGTATGGCTACGGTCCCCGGCCTGCAGTATTTTACCATGACACCGTACGACGCCAACTTCACCGGCTTGCATATCCTCTTCGATAAAGACAATGTGAACAATACGCTGGGCGAATACCTCGCTGCACAGGGCAAGAGCCAGTTGCATATCGCGGAAACGGAAAAGTACGCGCACGTCACCTTCTTCTTCAACGGTGGCCGGGAAGAGCCGTATGCCGCCGAAGAGCGGATCCTCGTAGCCTCCCCCAAAGTGGCGACTTACGACCTGAAACCGGAGATGAGCGCTTACGAAGTGTGTGAAAAGCTGGTGGAGGCGATCCGCTCGCAGCAGTTCGATTTCATCGTCGTTAACTATGCCAATGGCGACATGGTGGGACATACCGGCGTGTATGAAGCGATCGAGAAAGCGGTGGTCGCCGTCGATGCCTGCCTGCGCGAAACGGTGGAGGCAGCCAAAGCCAATGGCTACGAAGCCCTCATCATCGCCGACCATGGGAATGCCGATCATGCGCTGAACGAAGACGGCTCACCCAATACGGCTCACTCGCTCAATCCCGTACCGTGTGTCTATGTGACCGATAATAAAGCCGCCCGTGTACAGGATGGTATCCTGGCCGACGTGGCTCCGTCGATCCTCCATATCCTGGGATTGCCGCAGCCGAAGGAAATGAGCGGAAAAGTATTGATCGGTTGATCCGTTACTGCTTCAGAGATGCTACAGATAGACGATACGCTTGTCAGTTTCGATGTGATCGAACGGCAGTTCATCTGCGACCTGCCGCAATGCAAGGGCGCCTGTTGTGTGGAAGGTGATGCGGGCGCTCCGCTTGAAAAGGCGGAGCTGGCAATCCTCCACCGTATCCTTCCCGAGGTGTGGAATGATCTCTCCCCCCAGGCGCAGGAGCTGATCAACAAGCAGGGTGTGGCCTATATCGATGCCGGGGGAGAGACGGTGACGTCCATCCTCAACGGGAAAGACTGTGTGTTCACCTGCTATGATCCGGACGGCACCTGCAAATGTTCCATCGAGAAAGCGTATCGCGAGGGGAGGATCAGTTTCTACAAACCGATCTCCTGCCACCTGTATCCGATACGGGTAAGCCGTTACAATACCTTTACGGCAGTTAACTACAACCGTTGGAGCATCTGTAAAGCCGCGGAGATACTTGGGAAAAAGGAGAACCTGCCGGTGTATCAGTTCCTGAAGGAACCGCTCATCCGGAAGTTTGGTGCCGATTGGTACGCCCGGTTGGATACGGCAGCTACCGAATGGCTGAAACAGAAAGGGAGGTAACTCATTACATGAATAGACAAAAAAGGCCGCTTCGAATAGGAAGCGGCCTTTTTTATATGGGTTGGTTGCGTCTTATTACAAGGTAACCCAACGGACGTAAGCAAAGTCCATGCGGTGAGGCAAGTCCTTGTTGAACGGATAGATACGGAATCCGATCTTGAGGTCGCCCGCAACAGCCGGAGTGGCCTTGAGTTCAAAGAAGAGCTTGGAGCCTTCTTCCTTCACCATCTTGAACTGATACGTTTTCAGTAATTCCTGCTGATGGTTTTCGGGATTGATTTTAGTTTCCACCATATCAACAGCCAGCATGCCTTTCAGTTGCTTGCGGTCGATCACCATCTTGAACTGATAGTCGTTGCCTACCACCGGAGTAGTGGCGCAGATATCCGAAGTGAACGATTCCACTTCAAACGAATCCCAATTTTCCGCCACTTCTTCTTTCCAGGCTGCGATCTCTTTCGCTTTGGCGTAGTTCTGTTCGATCAGGTGAGCCGAACGGGTAGCCAACTTGTTGTAGAAGCGGGAGATATAATCGTCGAGCATCCGCTTCATCGTATAGTCCGGAGCGATCTGAGCGATTGAGTTCTTGATGTAAGAGATCCATCTCGGCGACAGCCCTTTTTCGTTCTTGTCGTAGTAGGTCGGGATGATCTCGTTTTCCAGGATATGGTAGATCGTGGCGGCATCCAGCTGATCTTGGTACTGCTGGTTTTCGTAGGTGCGCTTGTCGGTCAATGCCCAACCGGCACCTTCTTTATATCCTTCATACCACCAGCCGTCGAGTACGGAGAAGTTCAACACACCGTTCATTTCGGCTTTTTCACCGGAGGTTCCCGATGCTTCGAGCGGACGGGTCGGCGTATTCAACCATACATCCACTCCCGATATCAGGCGGCGTGCCAGACGCATGTCGTAGTTTTCGAGGAAGATGATCTTGCCGAGGAATTCCGGACGGCGGGAGATCTCCACAATGTGTTTGATCAGGCCTTGTCCGCCGCCATCGGCAGGGTGTGCCTTGCCGGTATAGACGAACTGGATCGGGTATTTCTCGTTATTCACGATCTTAGCCAGGCGATCGAGGTCCGTAAACAGCAGGTGGGCGCGTTTATAGGTGGCGAAACGGCGACCGAAACCGATCAGCAGGGCGTTCGTGTTGACCTTTTCCAGCACGGATATGACTTTGGAGGGATCACCCTGGCTCTTCAGCCAGTTGCCGCGGTACTGGTCGCGCACATATTCGATCAGTTTGACCTTCAGCGCTTTGCGGAGCGCCCATATTTCTTCATCGGCCACGTTGTAAATCGCTTCCCAATGTTTCTTGTTGGATTGGTCGGCCAGGAACTTCTCACCGAATTTCTGTACATAGAATTCTTTCATTTCCGTGGCGGCCCAAGTAGGCATGTGTACGCCGTTGGTGACCCAGCTTACGTGCAGCTCGCTCGGGAAATAGCCTTTCCATACCGGGGCGAACATCTTCTGCGATACCTGTCCGTGCAGCCAGCTTACACCGTTGGCTTCCTGGCAGGTGTTGAGGGCGAACACGCTCATGGAGAACTTCTCGTTCGATCCCGGGTTCTCACGGCCCATGTCGATGAAATCCTGCCAGCTGATACCCAGCTTGTCGGGGAAATCACCCATGTAACGGCCGAACAGCCCTTCGTCGAAGTAATCGTGGCCTGCCGGTACCGGTGTGTGTACGGTATAGAGGGATGAGGAGCGGACTACTTCCAACGCCTGGTTGAATGTCAGTTTTTCATTTTGGATATAGTTCACCAGACGCTGCGCGTTGATCAGCGCGGCATGTCCTTCGTTGCAGTGATATACCTGTTTCTTTATGCCCAGTTTGTCGAGCATCAGGATACCGCCGATACCGAGCAGGTATTCCTGCTTCATACGGTTTTCCCAATCGCCGCCATACAACTGGTGGGTGATGGAACGGTCCCATTCGCTGTTTTCCGGAATATCGGTATCCATCAGGTACAAGGGGATACGTCCCACGTTTACACGCCAGATATGGGCATAAACGATACGGCCGGGATAGGGTACCTCGAGGGTCATCGGTTCGCCGTTCGCCGTCATCACCTGTTCCAACGGCAGCGCGTTGAAGTTCTGCGCTTCGTAGTTGGCGATCTGTTGCCCGTCCATAGCCAGTGTCTGTGTGAAATAACCATAGCGGTAGAGGAAGCCCACAGCGGTGAGGTCGATATTGCTGTCGCTGGCTTCTTTCAGGTAGTCGCCGGCCAATACGCCGAGACCGCCGGAATAGATCTTAAGTACATTAGTCAAGCCGTATTCCATGCTGAAGTAGGCCACGGAAGGCTTGCTGCTGTCGGGTTTGACGTTTACATATGCTTTGAAATCTGCATAGACCCGTTTCATTTCCGCGAGGAAATCCTGGTCGGCAGCAATGGCCTCAATTCTGTCGAAAGTTAGGCGTTGTAAAAAAAGGACAGGGTTTCCTTCGGTAGCCGCCCATACCTCTTCATCGATTCTCCTGAACAGCTTTGCTCCTTCGTGGTTCCATACCCACCAGAGATTATTCGCGATCTCCAACAGGGGTTCCAATTGCTTGGGCAATTTGGCGTGCGAATACACTTCTTTCCAGATAGCGTTGTTCGCGTTGTTTGCCTTAATCTTCATTTCTGTTATATTTAATATAAGTTGTTTTACGGTATGTTCAATAACTTTTTACTCTGAAAAAGCCACAAAGATACGCATAATCTTCCCATTGCGGGTTGATTTTTAGCTATTTCTGCTATTTTTATACAATATCGCCATTTCGAATGCCTGTTGATAGTGGGTGATGAAGTGGCTCCATTCCGCTTGCTCAGCCAGTTTGAAACATTGTTTCCGGATGGCTTCGCGTTCCTTTGCCGACAGGCGGCTGAGGGACAGGATATGTCCGGAGATGGCATCCGCCACTTCCGAATAGTTGTAATCGGTACGATTGACTACCACCACGCCGTCTTCGATCTGTTCCCCGCTCACCGACTGCCTTGCCCAGAGGCCGAAACCGGCCAGGTTGGTCGTGATGGTAGGGATACCAAAGGCGATGCTTTCCAGCGGGGTATAACCCCAGGGCTCGTAGTACGACGGATAGACCGTGGCATCCATCCCGATCAACAGGTCGTAGTAGGGCATGTTGAAGATACCGTCCCTGCCGTCCAGGTAACAGGGTACGAAAATGATTTTCAGTTTTTCGTCGGCCGCATTGGTAAAACCGCATTGGCGGATATAGTTCAACACCTTGTTTTCATCCATCTCATTGAGCCAGTGGGTGGAGAAAGGCATTTGCATGGGGGTTGACGTCCGGATATTTTTCTCGATCGCCAGTTTCAGATCGGCGCGAGGTGCTTTTACCCAGGCAGGGACAGTGATGAAGGCTACGATCTCCTGTTCCAGGTGGCCGGATATACGTACCTGGTTCATGGCTTCGATATACACATCGAGCCCTTTGTTCCGGTATTCGTACCGTCCGCTGGAGGATATCAGCAAGGCATCCGGGTCGATGGCACAGCCGAGCAGTTTCTCCGCCACATTGATCAATGCCTTGCGAGCCTTGTCGCGGGCAAGGGAATAAGCTTCTTTTTCGGGTACGAAGTTACGTTCAAACCCGTTGGGGGTAACGATATCGGGAGCCTTATCCAACAGTTGGCAACATTCACGGGCGGTGATCTCGCTTACGGTGGTGAAGCAGTCGGCATAATGTGCGGCTTGCTTCTCCACGGAATGTTTTGCCTCCATATTCAGTTCACGTGCCATCTGGTCGCCGTTGTATCCTTCCATGTAGGCATACAGCGCTTTGTTGTTGCCCGCTATGGAGCGGCCGATAGAGGTGGCATGGGTGGTGAACAGGGTTGCGATGCCCGGCAACCGTTTCCGCACATACAGGGATCCCATGCTCAGCATCCACTCGTTGAACAGGGCTACTACTTCTTTCTTTTGTAATTTGTAATAGTGGTAGAAGCTTTCGATCACCCGGCCTACCGCCAGGGCAAAGACGCACGATTCGTCGTAGTCGCCGTAGGCATGGAGGGAATTTACCTGGTATTCTTTCCACATCAGGAAAAACAGGTTGTCTTTGTCCGCAAAGAAGGGTTTGAAGTCCACGAGGATCACCGGCGGCAGACCGGGCACGCCCCAGCGGCCTACTTTCAGCCGCAGGTTGTCTGCCTTTTCCGCGTACGCCTTCCAGTCGGCAAACAATTCGTTGTCTTCCTCGAAGTCGCAAGGCGTTCCATCTCCCCACAAATCGGGACCGATAAAAATGACTTTATCCTTGTAAAGACTTTGCAGTGTATGGGCTTTGGTTGATAAAACGGTATAAATACCTCCCACTTTGTTACAGACTTCCCAACTGCTTTCGAACACATAGTCGGGTGCTGTTTTCTTTTTGCTCATATAAAACTCTTTTTGTATGAATACTGTCTATTGACGGGCAAAGATAAGCTAATTCTTATTTTCTGCCGAGAAATCACGGTTTTAATAACAATGTTTTTAACTTTGTGCATTATTTAAACACTGTAATTGTATGGCTAAGAGAAGAATCCTGAAGAAAGACATCCACTATGTGTCCGGTGAATTATTTGCCGAAGTGTTAATTGCGAAGTTATTAATCCCCGGTACCGATCCGGAAAAAGCCGATGGCGTGCTTGACCGCATCCTGTCGATGCAGGACGATTTTATTCGCCGTGCCGGTACGCCCGACGGGAAAGACAATAAAGCGCTGGTGAAAGAGTACTATCAGAAACTACGCATAGACCTGCAAACGGAGGTGGACGCCATTGCCGGCGCAATCGGCGAGCTTACGAAAGGCAAGGTTGGCGCATGAAACAACAACTGGCTAAGCTGATCCTGCGTTTGGCAGGATGGAAACAAGGTGCGGTTGACGGGGTGGAAATCCCCAAGTGCGTGATCTGTGTAGCACCTCATACAAGCAACTGGGATTTCATCGTCGGCAAACTGTTTTATATGTCGATCGGATGCAATGCCGGTTTTCTGATGAAAAAAGAATGGTTCTTCTTCCCTTTCAACCTGTTGTTCAATGCGTTGGGAGGGGTGCCTATCAACCGGGACAAACGGACATCCGTCACCGAGCAGATGGCGGAAGAATTTAACCGGAGGGAATCGTTCCAACTGGCCATTACGCCCGAAGGCACCCGTAAGCCGGCTGCCGAGTGGAAGAAAGGTTTTTACTATATCGCGTTGCAAGCGCATGTGCCTATCCTGCTGGCCTATTTCGACTACCGGAAGAAAGAGGTAGGTATCCTGCGTACCTTTGAACCTACCGGCGATGCGGAGGCCGATATCCGGCAGATCCGTTCGTATTACCGGGGTATCACCGGACGCAATCCGAAGAATTTTGTGGAAGTATAAAGAAGAACAAAAAAATACCGATGCATAAAGAAGGACAACCAACCGACCCACTGCGAATCTGTATGGTTCAATCCCCCATCGTATGGGAAAACAGGGAAATGAACCTGCATGCATTTGGTTTTCTATTCAGCCAGATGTGTAGTGATCCGGATATCGTTATCCTGCCCGAGACATTCAGTACGGGCTTTTCCATGGATATGGAGAAAGTGGCGGATACCATGGATGGGGTCACCGTAGCCACGATCAGGAAATGGGCATCCGAATACAACGTGGCAATCACAGGCAGTTTTATTGTGAAAGTAAACGGGAACCATTATAACCGCGCCTTTTTCATCACCCCCCAGGGGGAAGAGTATTACTACGACAAGCGGCACCTGTTCCGGATGGGAAAGGAAGACAGGTACCTCACCGCAGGCGACAAACACCTCATCATCCCATACAAAGGCTGGAACATCTGCCTGATGGTGTGTTATGACTTACGCTTTCCGGTTTGGAGCCGGAATGTAAACAACGCATACGACCTGCTGATCTATGTGGCCAACTGGCCGGAAGCCCGCCAGGATGTATGGGATACACTGCTGAAAGCCCGTGCGATGGAGAACATCGCCTATGTATGCGGCGTCAACCGGACAGGTAAAGACGGCAAAGGAATACCGTACAAGGGAGGTTCGGTTCTGTACGGCCCAAAAGGGGACAAGGGCGTCGGGTTAGGGAGCCTGGATACAGTTATCCAATACGTTACAATCCAAAAAAGCTACCTTACCGATACAAGAGAAACATTCCCCGCCTGGAAAGATGCCGACACCTTTACGATCGAACCATGAAACAACGTAGCCCCTGGATCTGGATCCCGTCGTTGTACTTCGCTGAAGGACTGCCGTACGTGGTGGTGATGACCCTCTCGGTTATCATGTACAAGCGGCTCGACATTTCCAACACAGACATCGCCCTATATACCAGTTGGCTTTATTTTCCCTGGGTGATCAAACCGCTCTGGAGCCCTTTTGTCGATCTGGTCAGAACCAAGCGCTGGTGGATATACGCCATGCAGTTGTTGATCGGGGGAGGGATGGCCGGTGTCGCCTTCCTGCTGCCCGGGGATTTCTTCCTGCAAGCCACGTTGGCGGTATTCTGGCTGTTGGCTTTCAGCTCGGCTACGCATGATATTGCCGCCGACGGATTCTATATGCTGGGGTTGAATGAAGAGCAACAAGCCTTCTACATCGGTATCCGTAACACCTGCTACCGGATCGCCATGCTAACCGGGCAAGGCTTGCTGGTGATGCTGGCCGGGTATCTGGAACAGACTACCGGACGGATCCCTTTCGCCTGGAGCATCATCTTTTTTATCCTGGCCGGAAGCTTTGTGGGGTTGTCCCTGTGGCACAGGTATATCCTGCCTTATCCGAAGAGTGATGAGGTGCATACGGGATTGAAGCCGCAGGCCATCCTGGTTGAATTCGGACGGACATTCAGCCATTTTTTCAGTAAGAAAGGGATTATTCCCGCCTTGTTGTTCATGCTTACCTACCGGTTGGGAGAGTCGCAACTGGTCAAGCTGGCCTCCCCTTTCCTGTTAGACAAAGGGGAAGCGGGCGGCTTGGGACTGGATACGGCGCAGGTGGGATTCGCGTATGGTACCGTGGGAGTGCTTTCCCTGCTGGCCGGTGGTATCCTTGGCGGGATAGCCATTTCCCGGCATGGCCTGAAAACCTGGCTGTGGCCGATGGCATTGGCTATCTCCCTGCCTAACCTGGCGTACCTGTATATGGCGTATGCCCTGCCCGACAACATCATCGTGATCAATGCTTGCGTGGGTGTGGAACAGTTCGGTTATGGTTTTGGTTTTACCGCCTACACCATGTACCTGATGCTGTTCGCCGACGGACCGTATAAGACCTCCCATTATGCCATCAGCACCGGCTTTATGGCGTTGGGCATGATGCTGCCCGGCATGGTGTCGGGATGGATACAGGAGATGATCGGCTACCCGCACTTCTTCCTCTGGGTAATGGTCTGCTGCATCCCCGCTTATCTGGTGATCCCATTTCTGAAGATCAACGTATCCCATTAAAACCATCCGACAGTGTACAGATATTTCATCTATTTAGGATATAACGGCAAACCGTTCTGCGGCTGGCAGGTACAGCCAAACGGCATCAGTGTGCAACAATGCCTGGAAGAGGCGTTGGCCACGGTGTTGCGTTGTCCCTCTCCGGTTGTGGGCGCCGGACGTACGGATACGGGCGTTCATGCCCGGGTGATGGTTGCCCACCTGGACAGGGAGGAGCCGTTGGCCGATCCCGCCTTCCTTGCCGAAAAACTCAACCGCCTGCTGCCTCCTGCCATTGCCGTTTACCGCATCGTGCCCGTCCGCCCGGAGGCGCATGCCCGTTTCGATGCTGTTGCGCGTACCTATATGTATTATATCACCTTCCGGAAAGACCCGTTCAATCCCGATTGGACTTTCCGGATGCACGGGACGCTCGATTTTGCGGCGATGAACGAAGCCTGCCGGGTACTGTTTGACTATACCGATTTCACCAGTTTCAGCAAACTGCATACGGATGTGAAAACAAACAACTGCCGCATCACCCATGCCGGATGGAAGCAGGAGGGAGATGTCTGGGTGTTTACCGTCACGGCCGACCGTTTCCTGCGGAATATGGTGCGCGCCATTGTCGGCACACTGCTCGAAGTGGGACGGGGAAAACTGTCGGTGGATGGGTTCCGCCGGGTGATCGAAGCCAGGGACAGGTGCCGGGCGGGAACGTCGGTGCCGGGGCATGCCTTGTTCCTGGCCGACGTGCAGTATCCCGAAACCCTTTTCAGGCTCAACGGGGAATAAACCATGTGGGTGCTCTTCGCTTTTGCTTCGGCCTTCCTGCTGGGATGCTATGATATTAATAAAAAGATGTCGTTGACGGGTAACGCCGTTATCCCGGTATTATTCCTGAACACCTTTATCAGCAGCCTGGTCCTGCTCCCTTTTATCCTGCTTTCGTACGGGACGACGTGGTTGGACGGAACCCTGTTTTACGTTCCCCGTGTACCTTGGGAGGTGCATGCGGCGGTATTCCTGAAGGCGGTGATCGTGTTGTCGTCGTGGCTCTTCGGTTACTTCGGCATCAAGCACCTGCCGCTCACCATCACCGGCCCGATCAAAGCCACACAGCCGGTCATGACACTGGTCGGCGCCCTGCTGATCTTCGGCGAGCGGCTGAATACGTACCAATGGGCCGGCGTGCTGCTGGCGATCTGTTCGTTTTACCTGCTTTCGGTATCGGGACGGAAGGAGGGTATTCGTTTTACGCACAACAAATGGATCTTCTTTACCGTGATGTCCGTAATCACCGGCGCCATGAGCGGCTTGTACGACAAGCACCTCATGAAGAGCCTCGATGTGATGACGGTGCAGGTATGGTTCAACGTCTATCAGTGTGTGATGATGGCGCTGATCCTGTTGCTCCTCTGGTATCCGCGCCGGCGGAATACGACGCCGTTCACCTGGCGGTGGAACATTGTCTTTATTTCCGTTTTCCTGATCCTCGCCGACTGGATTTACTTCTATGCCCTGAGTTTCCCGGATTCGATGATCTCCATCGTTTCGATGATCCGCCGGAGTAATGTGTTGGTGACCTTTACCGCCGGCGCCCTCTTTTTCCATGAAAAAAACTTAAAGAATAAGGTGATCGACCTCTTTCTGGTGTTATTAGGAATGATATGTATATATTTGGGCACAAAATAAAAAGAATGCTTATGAAACGCATATATGTACTTGTAGTTATTTGTTGCATTTCCCTGTCGTCGGTCAGGGCGCAGGATATGGCATCGGTGTTCGCCAATATGCCCGACCTCTATATCCCCCAGTTGGAAAATGCCTGGCGCAAAGACCTGATCGACCTCTACAATTCCGGCAAGGAAGCCCGTTTGCAGAATACCATGAACGGCTTCTCCGTACTGAAGAAACTGACGCCGGATTATATCCTGGTACAAACTACGGAACGCAGCACCCTGGAGATGAAACTGCTCCCGCTGGTGAACAATACGCATGTGATCTGTATGGTCTCCACTGTATATGGACCGGTTGCCGACAGTTTTGTCGATTTCTTCACCACGGACTGGAAACTGCTGCCGGCCGGTGACCTGTATGACCCCGTTGCCCCCGAGTGGTTTATCCGTCCGGATGCCGACCGTTCGTCGGACGCCTTCCTCAACGCCCTTTCCCGGTTGGACATGTATCTGGTGCGGTACGATTTGGATCCGGATAAAGTAACCTTGTCGGCCACCTACACCACGCCCCTATACCTGAGTGGGGAAGATCGCGACAAGGTCACCCCGTTCCTGAAGGAAACGCCGAAGGTTTATACCTGGGAACGGTCGCGGTTTAACTGACGCGGCCCTTTGCATCCAAATACACAGGATACCTCATGAAGATAGGAAACATTGAACTGGGTGAACGCCCGGTTTTTTTGGCGCCGATGGAAGATGTGACCGATATCGCGTTCCGGCTGATGTGCAAACAGTTCGGCGCCGACATGGTCTATACCGAGTTCGTCTCCAGCGACGCCCTGATCCGGCATGTCAACAAAACGACACAAAAGCTGACGGTGGCGGAAGAAGAACGCCCGGTAGCGATCCAGATCTACGGACGCGATCCCGAATCCATGGCCGAAGCCGCCCGTATCAGCGAAGCCGCCCGCCCGGATATCCTGGATATCAACTTCGGATGTCCGGTGAAGAAAGTGGCGGGCAAAGGCGCCGGTGCCGGGATGTTGCGCAATATACCGCTGATGCTGGCGATCACCCGGGCGGTGGTGGAGGCAGTACGTATTCCGGTAACTGTCAAGACACGCCTCGGTTGGGATGCCGATTCGAAGATCATCGTCGGTCTGGCCGAACAACTGCAGGACTGCGGGATCGCTGCCCTGACCATCCACGGACGTACCCGCGCGCAGATGTACACCGGACAGGCCGACTGGACGCTGATCGGCGAGGTGAAGAATAATCCCCGCATGCATATCCCCATCATCGGGAATGGCGATATCACTTCCGCGGAAGCCTGCGCGGAGCATTTCAACCGCTACGGGGTGGATGCCGTCATGATCGGACGGGGCAGTATCGGCCGTCCGTGGATCTTCCGGGAGGTGAAGCAGTACCTGGCGACGGGAAGTATTCCCGCACCCGAACCGTTTGCATGGTATCTGAATGTCTTGAAGCGCCAAGTGCTCGAAAGTGTGGAACGGCTGGACGAACGCCGCGGCATCCTGCATATCCGGCGGCACCTGGCGGCCACGCCGCTGTTTAAAGGGATACCGGATTTCAAACAAACGCGGGTAGCCATGCTCCGCGCGGAAACAATTGCCGATCTCTTTGCCATCCTGGACAGGGTGCCTGTTCCTGACGCTTTGTAATCCCTGGACGGTTGATCTACGTCAAAATGAATTGTCAAATAGACAACAATATGACAAAAAGTAACCCTAATCTCTTTATAATGAGAAAAATCTGTTATCTTTGCGATGAGTTTTTTTCATAGTATTTTAGATCTAAGGTTAACGAGTCTTTGTTTAAAGAGATCGGGAGATTTCTTCTTTGCAAAGCAAGAAAAACCGGTAGAATGCTTGTTCTGCCGGTTTTTTTATGTTGTTTCCACTGCCTCCGGGAACTGTTGTTTCCCTGCAATTACCTGGTAGAACTTTCGGATCACCGTTGAAAGTTGAGGGATTGCGTTAAGCATACAAATTACTTAATCTGAACAGGAAGAAAGCCTTATCCTGTACACCTCTGAAAACTCTTCTGAAGGCTTTATTTTTAGCATTGAACGACTCTGCCGCGGCATTAGTTGAGCGATTATCAAAGAAGTTAATAATCTCTTCTTTTGTGTATCACTCCACACGGATTCCTTTTTAAAGAGTAAAATGCTGTTTTGAATTTGGATCAACCGTCTGAATCCAGGAGCCGTCCTTATCCCCTTCTTCTACACGGAGTTTATTTTTGCAAAACATCTGCCACGGTTCCACGAAACAGGTATTATCTTATTGTTCATGAGCAAGTTAGGTGCGTGTAAGATACCCGTGGCAGATCCGTTTTTTCCACCTTTTTGCTGCCACATCTGCCACGCGATGTCTAAAAAGTTTCGTCCTGATGGAACAAAAAGTTCCATTAAGTGAAACAAACAGTTCCAATAAGTGAACCTTTTTGTTCCATTAAGTGAACCTTTTTGTTCCAATAGGTGGAAACCCGGAGGATCGCTGCGTTTCGCCAACATAAGGAACGTCTGTTTCCGGCATCCGGATGATCTCTTCACTTCACAGCCGTGGAATGATCCGTCCAGCCACACAGGTAAGGGAAAAAAATGACGGCCAGATGCAACCCTTTTCTGCCTGTGTACGTCTATTAAAAAGTATAAAGAAGCCTATTCACTAAAAATTGACAAAAAAAAATGAAAGCAAACGTTATCATTGCAGTCCTGCTGATGCTCACCTGTTCCTTCGGGATCCAGGCCGCCGACAAAATCAAAGGAAACGGGAAAGTGGTCACCCGTGATATCCCCGTATCCGAATATGACGCCATTGAAGTCAGGGTAAGTATGAACGGCAACTTCTTCAGCCTCCTGGGTTCGAAGAAACAGGGGCCGGTATTCAATTACAAGCAGAGCAGCGGTAAAGCCGCCCTGCAGATCACTTTGGATGAGAACCTGTTCGATGCCCTGCAGATCAGTTCGTCCAACGATAAACTGGTGGTAAAAGCCAAAGATAAGACACAGATCGAACCGACCCAGTTCACGATCAACGGTAATTCGCAGAAGCTGCATAGCGTGAGTGTCTCGGGTAGTTTCGACTTCGTGCTGCAAAGCGCCCTGCAGAGTGACCGGCTGGATATATCTGCGTCCGGTTCGAGCGATGTGCTGATGAAACAAGCTACGCGGATAGGCCAGTGTAAAGCCCACTTCAGCGGATCGTCCGATTGGACGGCCGACAACCTGACCTGCGATAAACTCGAGCTGGGCTTTTCCGGATCGAGCGACGCATACCTCGCCGGGAGCGCCGACCAGGCCGAATTCCGCGTGAGTGGCAGCAGCGATGTGAAAGCGTATGGATTTGTGGTGAAAAACCTGCATTGTTCGGCCAGCGGTAGCAGCGATATCGAAGCGAATGCAACCGGACGCCTGAATGCGTCCGCCAGTGGCGGTAGCGATATCCAGTACAAAGGAAGCCCGGAGGAGCATCATTCCGCTTCGGGTGGCGGTAGTGTGAAACGCGTGAATTAATAGCAGACTCCTATAGATAGTGAAGGCCAATGTCCCGCGAGCCAATCAACGGACGTTGGCTTTTTGTTGTCCGGCAGTCTGTGTTAATTATGTTTAAATATGGTACTATGCCATGCAAGGTATCCTTTTGATTACTATATTTGTCTTATCTATCATCTCACAGTGTAACCTAAGGTACCTGTGAGCCGTCTAATGAATACATCGATCCGAATGAAACAACGCAGTTTATTCTTCGCCCTGCTGCTGACTGTCCTGACAGGGACGGTCCAGGCTGCCGATCCTGTGAAAGGAGACGGCCATCCGGTTACCAAAACCATGGAGGTGACCGACTTTAACGCGATCCGCATCAACGGCATCATGCAGTTTGAATACGAACAGACGGAAGTGCCTTCCGGTGTGATCGAGATAACCCTCGACGAGAACCTGTTTGCGCATTTGCAGACGGAAGTCAAAGACCGGGTACTATCCATGAAGTTCCGGGATGTCAAAGTGGACCAGGTAACCCGCTTCGTGGTGAAAGCCAACGCGAAGTGGCTGAAATCAGCCAGGGTAGAAGGAAACGCCCATTTCATCGCGCTTACTCCCCTTACCGGTGATGAGCTGGAGATACGCGCCAATGAGAACTGCCTGGTCGAACTCAAAGAACCGGTGACTGCCGGCTTGCTCCGGTTCAAGATCAACGGAAGCGCCAATGTGGTGGCCGAACAGATCGAAGCCAGCCGGTTGGAATGTGACATGGACGGCTCCGGATCGATCAACCTCAAAACAGGAAAGGCGGCGAACGGGCTGTATAGCATTGTGGGAGGATCCGACTTGCATGCCTTTGGCGTGGAAGTGGATGAACTCAACTGCCGGATGACGACCGGCGGACTGGCGGAGATTCACGTCGCGACCAAACTCAAGGCGTCTATCATGGGAAAGGGAACGATCCGCTACAAAGGGAAACCGGAGATTCAACAATCGACCATCGGTAAAGGTAAAATCGAAAACGCGAACTGATATGCACACACGAGTAGTATGGCTGACCCTGTTGCTGGCAATGGGCATCACCGCCGGATATGCCACCGAGCGGATCAAAGGAAATGGCACTACGGTGACCCGCACTTTCCCTGTGGATGATTTCTCCGACCTGCGGCTGGGCGAAAGCATCGAGAGCCCGATGAAAACCATCGGGTTGAACCTCTTCGGCGGGAGCCGGAAGAAGCTGCCGTCGTTCGAATATACGCAGGCCGACAGCACGTCCTCCCTGGAGGTCACCATGGACGAGAACCTCTTTGCCTGGCTGGATATCGAACAGCAGGAAGGAACGCTCCACATCCGGTCGCGTGAACGGGATACCATGATCGTTCCCACACAACTGGTGATCCGCGCACAATCGTCCGGCCTGAACAAGGTGGAGATCCACGGTTGCATGAATTTTAAATCCGCCTCACCACTGAAAACGGAAAGCCTCCGCATCAGCGTTTCCGGCATGGGAGATATCCGGCTGAACCAGCTTACCTGCGGGGCGTTGATGTGTGATGTGTCGGGGGTCGGCAATGCCTACCTGAACGGCCGGGTGGAAACAGGTACCTTCCAGGTGTCGGGCGTGGGTAAGATCTACGCTTACGATTGCTTAGTCGGGGAACTGAAATGTGATGTGAGCGGGGTGGGCACGATGGAGGTGAATGCCTCCGGCCACCTGTCGGCACAGACCTCAGGCATCGGGAGCATCCGGTATAAGGGGACGGCGAGCGTTTATTCGTCGGCTTCCGGTATCGGACGTATCAAACGTGTTAACGAATAAAATCAATAAATCAACGAATCGCATACGTATGAAAAAGAGCACTTCCTTTTTGTTGCTTGGCGGCCTGATGTTGTTGGCTGCCGGCTGTATCCCTTTCCATAAGGTACATGGAGACGGTAACGTGATCACCCAAACCGTTCCCATCACGGACTACGATGAGATTGAGTCCGAAGGGAATATGAAGATCCATTATTCGCAGTCGGCGGAAACGCCTTTTCTGGAAATCACTACCGACAAGAATATCTACGACATGTACGACTTCAAGGTGGTGGAAGGTCATAAGCTGCTGATCCGCCCGAAGGAAGAGTTCCGGCATCACACGGCTTTCCGGCCTACCACATTCAACGTACTCACCCATTCCGCCACCCTGCGGGATGCCGGTATAGCCGGTGATTCGGAGTTTTACATCGACAGCATGCTGACTACCGACAACCTGAAAGTGGGCCTGGCAGGCAGTGGTGTGGTATTCATGCAAGACACGGTACGGGCGACGACTATCAAGACGAACATCGCAGGCAGTGGCAATGCCCGTATTTCCTATATCGTATGTGAATCGTTCAAAGGCGAAATCGCCGGATCGGGCGAGATCAATGTGGCGGGAACGGCTCAAACGGCCAACTTTACCATCGCCGGCAGCGGCGAGGTACATGGCTTCGACCTGGTGGTGGACGATCTGAAAGGGGAAATCGCCGGCAGCGGAACCATCGAGATCCATGCCAACAACAGCATTGATGTGAAAGGTGCCGGCAGTGGCGACATCTATTACAAAGGCAAGCCCGGCAACGTTACCAGCTCCATCGCCGGATCAGGCAAGGTGAAAGCCGTGGATGAATGATCTGCGGTTAATAAAACCAATTCTTATCGGCGTACCACATGCATGTTTGTTTAAGCCGTTGATAAAGGGCATACGGGGGATGGAAATATAAATCTGTCGCTAAATCATCGGACCTGCAGATCCAGATGCGTTGTTTCAGGATATGGAACTTGTCGGTATTCAGGGTGGAGGGCTTCTTCCGCAGTTGACCGATCTTTTCCGATACCCAACAGGCCACATACGCCATCCATACAGGGATACTCAGGCGGAGCACCCACCTGCGTCCGACCAGTGTCTGGATCATCCGGCCGAAATCTTTGTCGGAACAGACGGATCCGTCGGATACGATATAGGTTTTATCGACAGCGCTCCAACTTCTCATGGCAAGCATGGCAACCGTAGCCAAGTCTTCCACATAGATAAAGGAGAGCATCTGCCGGCGAAACACCCCGATGGATAGATCAAATCCTTTACTGATGCTGCGGAACTGCATGAAGTAGTCGCGGTCGCGGGGGCCAAATACTCCCGTAGGTTGCAGGATCACATAGGTGATTTCGGTTTGCTCCCGTACGTATCGCTCTGCCATCAGTTTGCTTTTCCCATAATCCGACTGGGGGGATAATGGTTCATACTCCACATACATATAAGGATACAACTTCTTATCTGCGTAGTTGCCATGGACACACAGGCTGCTCATCAGTACAAAACGGTCCGGTTTACAGTCGGAAACGATCAATGCGTGAAGCAGCCGGCGGGTATATTCCGCATTCACCCGGTAAAAATCATTCTTGTCCAACGCTTTGGTGATCCCGGCATTGTGGATCACATAGTCCCAGCCGCCCTCTTTTTCCTTGAAATCAACCAGTTGTTGGATCAATGCCTCCTCATTCTCATAGTTCAGGTCGATGAAACGGATCCGGTCTTCTTTCACCCGGTAGATCCCTTTTGCTTCGAGTTCATATCTTTTGTATCTGTCGAACCAGGTTCCAAATCCTTTATTCAGTTCGTCCAGAAAGGAACGGTCGCTTCCGGAACGGACGCCCGCCCATACTTCATATCCCTCGAAGAGGGCGGCTTCTACCAGAAATCCGCCTACAAAACCGTTGGCGCCGGTGATCAGTACTCGTCCTTTAGATTCTCCGTTTTCCATGATGCTTCTTTGTTTGAGTGGTTATGCGAATGTGATTTCAATACGCGGTGGGGTATTTGCCCGTGTCCTACCAGTTCGATCGGGCAGGCATAGGTCTCTCCGAGCCATTCTTCCGTAAGGTCCGTGCCCGGATGATAGTGGAGGGTCTCGTTCACGCAGGCGATGTTCTTCACCAGGCTCAACACCGTGCCGATATCGTGCGACACGAGGATCACGGCGCTTTCCTTGTTGATCTCCTCCAGTAATTGGTAAAACTTCGATTCGAACCGTTTGTCCACGTACGAGTTGGGTTCGTCGAGGATCAACACCTGCGGGCGGGATACGATGGATCGCCCGAGCAGTACCCGTTGCAATTGTCCGCCCGACAGGTCGCTGATGGGGCGTCCCGCCAGCACCTCCAATCCCATCTGCGCGATCACTTCGTTAATCCGTTCGCGTTGAGGCGCGGTATAGTTGCGGAACAATGGCTTTCCGGAAGCCAGTCCCGAGGCGATGACTTCCCGGACGGATATCGGGAAGCTCCGGTCGATGTAGTTCAGTTGTGGCAGGTAGCCGGTTTGGAGTGCGGGCGCTTCCTGTCCGTCGCGGTAGAAACGGATACTGCCGCCCAAGGGGTTGAGCAGTCCCAGGATGACTTTCAGCAGGGTAGTCTTTCCGCCTCCGTTGGGACCGATGATCCCCAGGAAATCGTTTTCCCACACAGTGAGGGATACCTCTTTCAGTATGATCTTATGGTCGTACCCGGCGGTGACCTGGTTGATCTCGATCAGCTTATTCATGGGCTAATGCTTCAGCAGTACGGATCATTTCTTCGTCCCACCGGTAGTTCAGCGGATTGATGGTGACCAACCGGCATCCGGTCTCTTTGGCGATCAGCCCGGCATTATCCCTGTTGAATTCCTGCTGGATAAACACTACACGTACATTATAATTATGCGCCAGGTCGATCAGCGCTTTCAGTTGGGCGGGCGATGGCTCTTTCCCTTCCACCTCAAGCGGCAGTTGGGTGAGGTTGTATTCCTCCGCGAAATAAGTGAGCGAGGGATGATAGATAATGAAGGCGCGGCTGAGTACCGGAGCCAGCATACGGCTGATGGCGGCGTCGGTGGCTTCAATCTCTCCCACCAGCGTCAGGTAGTTCTGCCAGTAATAGGCTGCGTTCTCCTTGTCGAGGGCGATAAAGGCGTTCACCGTGTTGTAGGCGATTACCTTGGCTCCTTTGATCGAGCTCCAGTAATGGGGATCCACGCCTCCGGCATGGGCGTGATGATGCGGCTCTCCGGCGTGTGCTTCGTCGCCTTCGTGTTCGTGATGGGCATGGGATTCCCCGTCGGTCACCAGCTCCACACCTTCCGACAGGTCGAAGAAGGTCAGGTTCCGGTTGTTCTCACGGATCGTGGGCATCCAGGCGGTTTCGAATCCGATATGCCCGATTTGGAGGTAGGCAAGGCTCTTCCCGATCCGGACCATCTGTTGCGGCGTGGGATCGTAGGTCTCCGGATTCTGTCCGGAAGGCACTACGCAATGAATGTCGAATTTGTCGCCGGCGATCTTTTCGGCAAAATAGCGCTGTGGTTCGATGGTGACCGAAACAACCTGTTTCTCACCAGGTTTTCCTCCTCCGCAGGAGATCAGCAAACAAACGAATATCAATACATGGAATGCTTTCATTCACACAATGTCTTTTTGCAAAGATACGAAACAATGATTATAAAAGCATCCGGCCAACGTCTATTCCACAAAGTTTATTTATAACTTTGTGGGGTAAACACAATAGAATGACAAAGCGATTTGATTTTCTGGTGATCGGCTCCGGTATCGGCGGTATGAGTTTTGCGCTGAAAGTAGCGAATAAGGGAAGGGTAGCCCTTGTCTGCAAATCGGGGCTGGAAGAAGCGAATACGTATTTTGCACAGGGAGGCGTAGCCTCGGTCACCAACTGGATTACCGACAACTTTGAAAAGCATATTGAAGATACGCTGATCGCCGGCGACTGGCTCAGCAACCGGGGAGCAGTGGAGAAAGTAGTCCGGGAAGCGCCCGGGCAGATCAACGAACTGATCAGCTGGGGCGTGGATTTCGACAAAGATGAATCCGGTAATTTCGACCTTCACCGCGAAGGCGGCCATTCCGAATTCCGCATCCTCCACCACAAAGACAAGACAGGAGCCGAGATACAGGACGCACTGATCAAAGCCGTCCAACAACATCCGAATATCGAGGTGTTTGAGCATTATTTCGCGATCGAAATACTGACGCAGCACCACCTGGGTGTGACCGTCACCCGGCAGACGCCCGACATCGAGTGTTACGGCGCCTATATCATGGACCTGCAGACCGGGCAGATCGATACCTTCCTCTCCCGGGTCACGCTGGTGGCGACGGGTGGTATCGGCGCTGTTTACCAGACAACCACCAACCCGCTGGTGGCTACCGGCGATGGGATCGCCATGGTTTATCGTGCTAAAGGGACGGTGAAGGATATGGAGTTTGTACAGTTCCATCCCACGGCGCTCTTTCATCCGGGCGACCGCCCTTCGTTCCTGATCACGGAAGCGATGCGCGGTTATGGCGGCGTGCTCCGGACGATCGACGGCAAGGAATTCATGCATAAGTATGACGCCCGCCTGTCGCTGGCTCCCCGCGATATCGTAGCCCGCGCCATCGACAACGAGATGAAGAACCGGGGCGACGACCATGTCTGCCTCGATGTCACGCATAAAGACCCGGAAGAAACACGGAAACATTTCCCTACGATCTACGCGAAATGCCTCAGTCTGGGGATTGATATCACGAAAGAATATATCCCCGTAGCACCCGCCGCCCATTACCTCTGCGGAGGGATCAAGGTGGATCTGAATGCCTGTTCGTCGATCGCCCGCCTCTATGCCGTGGGCGAATGCGCCTGCACCGGCCTGCACGGAGGAAACCGTCTGGCATCCAACTCGCTGATCGAAGCGGTGGTCTATGCTGATGCCGCCGCCCGCCATAGTATGGACTGCATGCATGCGTATGGATGGCAGGAAGATATCCCCGAATGGAACGACGAAGGCACCCGCTCGCCCGAAGAGATGGTGCTGATCACGCAGAGCGCCAAAGAGGTGGGGCAGATCATGACCACCTATGTCGGCATCGTCCGTTCCGACCTCCGCCTCAAACGGGCCTGGGATCGCCTCGATATCCTGTATGAAGAGACGGAAAGCCTCTTCAAGCGTTCGGTCGCATCCAAGGAGATTTGCGAACTGCGGAACATGATCAATACCGGATACCTGATCATGCGTCAGGCGATCGACCGGAAAGAAAGCCGCGGCTTGCATTATACGCTCGACTATCCGCCGATCGTAAATTAGCCGCTCCTCCTCACTTTTTCGTAATAAGACGATTCTCATACGCAAAACGCGTAAGAGGGCATCCGTATTCCCCTTTTCTTTGTACAATCAACTAATACTGTTATACCTCATGAAACTGGGAATCGATTTAGGAGGAACAAGCGTTCGTATCGGGCAATTAGTGGACGGTAAATTGGTGGACAAAGCAACTGCCGTCAGTCCGTCGAAACTGAATCTGGCGGATTCCATCCTCTATTTGAAAGAGTTTATTGCCCCCTATGTTTCGGAAGGAACGGAAGGAATCGGGATCGGTGTGCCTTCGGTGGTGGATGTGAAGCAGGGCATAGTGTATCATGTAACGAATATACCCGCCTGGCAGGAAGTGCCTCTCAAAGCCATCCTGGAAGAGGCGTTCCATGTACCCGTGTTTGTGAACAACGACGCTAACTGCTTTGCCATCGGCGAACAGAAGTATGGCGAAGGAAAGGCATTCCGGAATATGCTGGGTGTGACCCTCGGCACCGGAGTAGGCGCCGGTGTCATCCTGGACGGCCGGCTGTACAACGGCAGCAATACCGGCGCAGGCGAGATCGGTTGCATGCGTTACCTCGACCATATCTACGAACACTATTGCGGCAGCGAGTTCTTTACCACCTACCACCAGACCACCGGCAAGGAGGCGTATGAACGTGCCCGCCGGAACGACCCGGAAGCCCTGAAGATGTGGGCGGAGTACGGCAATCACCTGGGCGAACTCGTGCAAGCCATCCTGTACGCATACGATCCCGAAGGCATTGTATTCGGCGGAAGCATATCCGGCGCCTTCCCCTTCTTCTCCGAAGGGATGTATAAGAACCTCTCTTCGTTCATGTTTCCCACCTCATTGGCGAAACTGCAGATCAGGATATCCACCAATCCCGATATCGCCCTGTTGGGCGCCGCCGGCCTGGTGGAATAATACAACAAACATTTAAATCAGATAGGTATGAAACGACTCACCCTGAAATTAGTATGCATGATCTTTTTCTGTGCAGGCTTTATCGCTTGTGAGGAACGCATCAAAGAAGTGGCTGCCGATCAAATCCTGTTGTCGGAAAACTGGCAGGTGCAATCGTCGGCCGTCGTCGGCCAGACCGGCGAACAGCTCTCTACCGCCGTGACGCCGGACGGTGAATGGTATCCGGCCACTGTGCCATCCACCGTCATGGGTACCCTGACGGCCAACGGGCTATACAAAGACCTGTTCATGGGGATGAACTTTAAGGATGCCGACCGTAGCCCGTTTGATGTCTCCTGGTGGTACCGGACTACTTTCCCCGCTCCGGTTCAAGGCGAAGGACGGCATGTGCAACTGCATTTCGACGGGCTTACCTACCGTGCCAATATCTGGCTGAACGGCAAACTCATCGGTTCGAAAGAAGAGGTATATGGGGCATTCAACCATTTCACGTTCGACATCACCGGGCTGTTGCAGGAAAACAACGTGTTGGCCGTCGAACTCTTCCGGGCGCAGAAAGGCGAACCGAACATGGGCTTTGTGGACTGGAACCCCCGTCCGCTGGATGAGAACATGGGTATCTTCCGCGAAGTGAAACTGTTGGTGACCGGCGCTGTCGGCCTGAAAGATACCTGGGTGAAGAGCGACGTCAACACCGAAACGCTGGATGAAGCCTGGCTGACGATCACCACCGACGTGGAGAACTTCACCGACCAGCCCGTGAAAGGCGTATTGAAAGGACGGATCGAAAACATCCTTTTCACCGTGCCCGTCACACTGGAAGCGAAGGAGAAGAAAACCGTCCGCATCACCCCCGAAGAGGTGAACGGATTGCATCTCATCAACCCCCGCCTGTGGTGGGCGAATGGTATGGGAACCCCCGAACTGTATGAACTCGAACTCTTCTTTGTGTCCGGTGGCGTCGCCTCCGATGAGGAACAGGTGACCTTCGGTATCCGCACCATCGAAACATACATGACCGAACAGGGCTTCAAAGGCTATAAACTGAACGGCAAACGCGTACTGATCAAGAGCGCCGGATGGACCGACGACGTATTCCTGCGGGATACCCCCGAGAGCAACGAGATACAGTTGCAGTACGTAGCCGATATGAACCTCAACTCCATCCGGGTGGAAAATATCTGGGGCAACAGCCAGAATCTGTACGACCTCTGCGACCGCTACGGGTTGATGGCGCTCGTAGGCTGGAGCTGCCAGTGGGAATGGGAGAACTATTTCGGGGGACCGGCGGACGAGAAGTTCGGCTGTATCCAGTCCGAGCACGATATGAATCTGCTGGTGCGCTACTTCGACACCCAGGTGCGCTGGCTGCGTAACCACCCGGCGATCATCGCCTGGTTGGGAGGCAGCGATATGCTGCTGAACCCGGCGTTGGAAAAACGCTATATGGAGATGCTGCCGGAGCTCGACAACCGTCCGTTTATCGGCAGCGCCGCGACGGCAACCAGTGAGGTGACCGGCCCGACGGGGATGAAGATGCGTGGCCCGTACGACTATGTGGGACCAAGCTATTGGTTTACGGATACGAAGAACGGCGGTAACTTCGGTTTCAATACCGAAACCGGAACGGGTGCGCAGGTGCCTGTGATCGAATCCATCGCCAAGATGATTCCCGCCGATAAGCTGTGGCCGCTGAATGAGTATTGGGACTACCATACCACCACCTCCGCATCGATGAATAAGATGAAGCCGATGGTGGATGTGGTGGAAGGCATGTATGGCAAGCCCGCCGACCTGAAAGGCTTCCTCAACCGTGCCTACCTCGCCGGTTCGCAGGCTACGCAAAGCATGTTCGAAGCCTTCCGCGTCAATCCGGCCCAGGCGACGGGTATCGTCCAGTGGATGCTGAACTCGGCATGGCCGAAGATGTACTGGCAATTGTACGACTATTACAACGTGCCCACCGCCGCCTATTACGGGGTGAAACGGGGTAACCTCCCCCTGCAGTTGATCTACAACTATAAGGATAACGGCATCTATGCCGTGAACGAAACCCTGGCGGAGGCGGCCGGACTGACGGCGGTGATCCGTGGCAACGCGATCGATGGCTCCGTGCTGTTTGAAGAAAAGAAACCGCTATCGGTCAACGGCGAGAGCGTGGCCAACATCTTCACCATCGACAACACGGCGAAGAATACCTTCCTGACGCTTGTCCTCCTCGACACGGCGGGCAACCGGGTGGCGGAAAACTTCTATGTACTCTCCGCACAGCCCGACGTCTATGGAAAGGGGACCTGGTACATGACCTACATCGATACGTATGGCGACTTCAAAGACCTGGCCGCTTTACCCGCAACGGAGGTGAAGGTGTCTGTCACCACACGCAGCGACAAGGGTGAAGGGGTTACCGTGGAACTGGAAAACGCCTCTTCCACCGTGGCTTTCCTCGTCCAGTTGGCATTGACGGATAGCGATAAAGACATTGTCCGTCCGGTGTTCTGGTCGGACAACTATGTAACACTCTTCCCGGGTGAGAAGAAAACGCTTGACTGTGTGTTGCAGGGCGAACGCCTGAGCGGCCAACCTGTGGCACTGAAAGTGGGCGGGTGGAACATTCACGAACAATATATAGATCTGAAATAAAGGCCGGGAGGCTGCTATGAAAAGTGAAGGGTGTATCCGCAGGGAACACCCTTTTTTTCTGCCGCATTCATAGGTGGCAACGTGGGAATATCCCTATATTTGCAGGATTCACCCACTGATGGAACACGTTATATGGCGCGCGTTATCCTTTTGACCGATTTCTCCGAAGTATATGCCCGGCAACTGCTGCGGGGCATTGTGCAGTATTCGAAAGAGCACGAGCCGTGGGTGTTGTGCAAGATGCCGCATCCCTACCGCGAACGGAACGGCCTGGAAGGGGTACTCGCCTGGGCGTTGAAATGGAAGGCCGACGCCATCATCGCCCAGTTTCGTCCGGGGGATGAGGTGGAGATGTTCAGCCGGCACGGAATCATCCCCGTCGCACAGGATTTTATCTCCCGCTTCCACGGCATACCGAATATCACCGGCGCACACCGGCAGGCGGGGAAGATGGGAGCGGCCTACTTCATCCGCAAAGGATTCCGCCATTTTGCCTTTTATGGGATCAAGGACGTGGTATGGTCGGAAGAGCGGTGTGAAGGGTTCCGCGAGGAGTTGAAACGGAAACGGCTGGATGAATCGTTTTACGCATATAGCTATGTGGATCCGGGCGACCTCTGGTTCTACGAATCGGATGTCCTGATCGAATGGCTGAAGACATTGCCCAAACCCGTCGCCATCATGGCGTGCGACGACAACCAGGGGCATCACATCATCGAAGCCTGCAAGCAATCCGGCATACAAGTGCCCGAACAGATCGCCGTGTTGGGAGTGGACAATGATGAATCGGTCTGCACCCTGTCCGACCCGCCCCTCTCTTCCCTCTGCCAGGCGGTGGAAAAGGGCGGGTATGATACGGCCGCGCTGATCGACCGGCTGATACGGCGCAAAGGGAAGACGGAGCCGGGCGATATCACGGTGCTGCCCACCCATATCGTCACCCGGCGATCGTCGGATATTTACGCGACCGACGACCGGTATATGGCTACCGTCCTCACCTATATCCACCAACATTCCGACCGCCGGGTACCTGTAGAAGAACTGGTCGCCCTCGTTCCCCTTTCCCGCCGCCTCTTGGAGCTTCGTTTCAAGGAAACGACCGGACTGCCGGTCTATACCTATGCCTTACACCTGCGGATGGAGAAGTTCGCCCAGCAACTGATCGGCTCCAAAGCGCCTATCGTGGAGATTGCCGCGCGCATGGGGCTGACGGACTATAAGAATGTAGCCCGCCAGTTCAGGCAGATCAAAGGATGCTCGCCTTCGGAGTACCGGGTGAAACATTCGCTCTGACTTACCGGATCTGTTTCAGGAAGCGGTCGTTCCGCCACGATCCGGATGCGGGATCAATGGATTTCCAGACCAGCCAGGCTTTACCCACGATGTAGGCTTCGGGTACCAGTCCCCAATACCGCGAATCAAGCGAGCCCCGGACATAGTCGCCCGCCATGAAGTAATAACTGTGCGTGAAACGGTAACCGGTAGCGGAGCGGTTGCCGATATAAACGGTACCGTCTTCGTCCATGCGTAGCGGTTGGCGGCATTCCCAGGTAATGAGTTTGCGGTATAAGGTGAAATGTGCGCGGGTGAGCGGAATACTGTCGCCTTTGGCGGGTATGTACAGCGGGCCGAACACCTGGCTGTTCCACTGGAAGAGGGAGTCGTTGGGGTAGAGGGTCTCTGCCCGTTCCTGGTCGGTCATGTGGGCGTAGGCCTGGCGGGCGCGTTTCTGCTCGTTCATATTCCCCAGGTCTTGGTGGAAACCGGGTATGCGGTAATACCCGTTGTCGATGGTGATCGTATCGCCGGGTAGCCCCACGCATCGTTTCACGTAATACGACATGATATCCATCCCAATCGCATCGTTGCCGTGGGGATAGGGAAAGTTGAATACTACCACATCGTTGTGCCGGAGCGATCGGATGCCCGGCGCCCGGTAGATGGGGGTTTCTTCCCCGCGTATCGAGGCGAAGATATTGAACAGGCGTGCGCCGGGTACGAGCTTGTTCACCAGGATGTAGTCGCCCGCTTCCAGGGTGGGCACCATCGATCCGGTCGGTATCTTGAACGATGTCAGGAACAATACCTGGGTGATCATAAAGGCCACTACGGCCATGCAACACCAGAAAATGATGTTGACCGTCCAATAGCTGATCCGTTCAAAAACGCGTCGTCCATCCATACGCATGCAAATATACGAACCTTCCGGAAAGAAGAGGCGGGTACAGGGCGTAAAATCAACTGCATCAGATGCTTTTCGTGCAATCATCCGATACCTGTACTGACAAGACAAGGATGATTTATTGCCGCCATGCGGAAGGAGTAGTTGTTCCACCCGGGTGGGATACGTGTTCCACCTGGCTGGAATACATGTCCCACCCGGCTGGAACAAGCGTCCCACCCGGGTGGAACAACTACTCCTTCCGCATGGCGGCAACAGATCTATTCTATGTTGCCCATACTTGTTCCTATGGGGTGCCATAGTTTGCCGGGAAGGCGTCCGGACGCCTGCCGTTTGTCAGAGGATATGGCGGATGTCCTGGAGGGATTGGACGGTATAGGTGGGGGTGAAACCTGCGGGGGGGGCATCGTCGGGGTTGAGCCAGAGCTGGTCGATACCGGACTGGCGGGCGCCTTCGATATCGGCTTCCCAGCTGTCGCCGATCATCAGGCTTTCACTCCGCCGTGAGTTGGTGGTGGTCAGGGCGAAATCGAATATGCCTTTATGCGGCTTCTGTATGCCGGCATCTTCGGAGAGGATCATCCGGTCGATATACGGCGCCAGCCCGGAGTTGGCCAGTTTTTTGAACTGTACCTCGCGGAAACCATTCGAAAGGATAAACAGCCGGTAGTACGGCCGGAGATACGCCAGCAGTTCGATGGCGTCGGGGATGAGCCGTGTTTTGGTAGTGGTGCGCAGGAGGAAATCGTTGTTTACTTCCAGAGCCGACGGGACATCGTCGATCCCCATCGGCCGGAGGATGTAACGGAAGCGTTCGATGATGAGCGTCTGGCGGTCGATCGCATGCTGGCGGTACTGTGCCCAGAGGCCGAGGTTATGGGGCATATAGATCGCATAGAAAGCCTCGAAGGAGGCGTAATACCGGTTCCACTGACGGTCGGCATAAAGCTCTTCGAGGCATTCTTTATTGTTATGGGCGGTATCCCAAAGGGTATCGTCCAGGTCGATAAACAGGTTTTTGTACCGGATCATCCTACTTCGATCACCAGGTATTTGCCCAGGCTCCAGAAGTTCTTCTGGTCGGTGATCTTCAGTGTCTGGTTGCCGTCGGCGTCTTGCGTGAACTCATACGATCCGGCGGGATGGTTGGATTTCAGTTTGGCCTTGGCGGCGAACAGGGGGATCTCCGTTACTTCGCGTACGTCGATGGTAATGAAGTAGTCTTTGTTGAAACCGGCCTGCAATACTTTGGATTTGGAGAAGATGCCTCCGCCCGAAAGGATTTTCTGGTCTTTCAGTTCCTTGGACGTGCCGAAGCAGTAGTAGGCGGTGTTCAACGCTTTGTCTTGCTGGTTGATCTTCTCGGACTGGGCGGCGCTGGTAGCGGAGAGCACTTCCACATCTTCGGTAAGTCCCACGACAGCGTCATCCAGTTCCTGGATACGTACGTTCTTTTTCGCGAGGTCTTCCTGCAGCGTGGCGATCATCACCACTTTCTGGTCGATCTCGGAGTTGAGGCGGCTGATCGTTTTCTTCAGGGAGGACGATTGGATACCGCTGTTCTTCAGCCGTTTTTCCAGTTCGGCAATCTGTTCTTTGTTCTTTTTCAACACGTCGGTGACCATTTGCATGTTCTGCTTGATCTGTTCGCGTTTGGTCTGGTTGATCTCGCCGGCGCTTTGTTGCTGCAACGCCAGGTAGTTCTCCGCATCCCGGATGGATTGGAAATCGGCTTCCACATCGTTCAGGATGGCCAGCATGTCATTCAGTTCATCGGTGTTCTTTTGATTCTCAATCTTAAGTGAGTCGTTCTGGGCTTGTAGTTTTTTGTACTCGGACGAATTTTGTACGCACGAAGTCAACAAGGCTGCACTCAGACAAATAAATAATACCTTTTTCATTGTAGTTGTATTTAAATTAAACTTCCTTCTCTTTTTCTTTCTTATCATTTAAACCGTCTATACATATAACAAATTCGCCTTTGGGTTCGTTCACGGTGAAGTGGGCTACGACCTCTGCCAGTGTGCCGCGTACGGTTTCTTCGAACCGTTTGGACAACTCCCGCGAGACGGCGGCCTGCCGTTCGGTTCCCATCCATTCACTCAGTTGCGTGAGTGTCTTGACCAGCCGGAAGGGTGATTCGTAGAGCACGACCGTACGTGTTTCCCGTGCCAGTTCCTGCATGCGGGTCTGCCTACCTTTTTTTTGCGGCAGGAATCCTTCGAAGCAGAACGTGTCGTTGGGCAGGCCGGACACGACCAGCGCGGGCACAAAGGCCGTGGGGCCGGGCAGGCATTCCACGTCCACACCCTGCCGCACACATTCGCGCACCAGCAGAAAGCCGGGGTCGGAGATGGCGGGTGTGCCGGCGTCGGATACGAGTGCGATCGTTTCTCCTGCGGCGATACGGGATACGAGGTGTTCAACGGTCTTGTGCTCGTTGAACTTATGATGCGACAGCATCTTGTTCTGTATCTCATAATGCCTGAGCAGGAATCCGGTGGTCCGCGTATCTTCGGCCAGGATGAGGTCGGCTTCCTTCAATACCCGTATCGCCCGGAAAGTAATGTCTTCCAGGTTTCCAATGGGAGTGGGTACTACGATCAGCTTTGCCATGGCTGCATTGTTATAAAAAACGTTTCTCGAGCAGTTTGATGAAATCGGTTACCGATTCATCTTCAGGGATCCATTTCAATTCTTGTTGCAAATAAGTAACAGACTCTTCGTAGGAGTGGAGGTCGTTGAGGTCGGATAACGCTTTGTTCATCCTCGCTTCGTCTCCGCCGAACAGTTCCCGACGAAAGCGGAAACGGTCGTTCAGGCTGAAGGCTTTGCGGAAATCCGACAGGTTATTCTTCTCCAATACTTCACTCAGGAAGAGGGTTGGTTTTTTTTCGGCAGGTATATCCTTGTCTTTGGATGCAGGGTGTGGCGTTTCAGGGGCAGGTATGGTTACCGGGGGATCCACCGGCGGAGTGATTGCGGCCGGTTGGACAACGGGGATGGCGTCGATCAACTGCCTGTGTGCTTCCATCCGTTGCCGCAAGACATCTACCTGTTCGGCTTCCAGCGTATGCAGGTCTGTCAATATCTTGTGGGCTACATCAAAAGAGCGACTGAAAAAAGAGACGGGATAGAAGTCTGAATCACGCTGGGCAGCTATTTCTTTTTCGAGCTCCCGGATGCTGAGTAACAGATAATCGATGCGTTCTTTATTTCCCATTCACTTTTACACTTGCAGAAAACTTGCGCTTTCCCTTTGTTCCACAGCGACAAAAGTAGCTATTTCCTTCATAGGCAAACGTTTTTTAAGTTATTTTATGACACTTATCCTTCAAATTCTTTTGGAAGATTAACGAGATACAGCCGGTGGGTGGCGCGGGTGAAAGCGGTATATAGCCAGCGGTAAAATGATTCGCCGAGCATGTCTTCGGTGATATAGCCGAGGTCGAGGAATACATTCATCCATTGCCCGCCCTGCGCTTTGTGGCAGGTGACGGCATAGGCGTATTTGACCTGCACGACGTTATACCAGGGGTCGGCTTTTATTTTTCGCATCTTTTCGGCTTTGGAAGGGATGTCGGCATAGTCTTCGAGCACGGCCTGGAATAGTCGGTCGCTCATGGCCTGCGGAAGGGCGGGCGCATCGGTCTGCAGGGTGTCGAGCAGGATTTTGAGGTCCATCTCCGCCTCGTTCTCCTGTTCGACGAAACGGACGGTGACGTCGGCGAAGCGGAAACCGTACATCTCCATCGTTTTGCGGACACGCAGCACGCGGATGATCTCCCCGTTGGCGATGAAATCAGTCTCTTTGGAGCCGTCGGTCCGGAAATAGTTGTTTTTGGCTACCATCAGGCGGTCGCCCGCCGACAGTTCTTCTTCGCGGTAGAGGATGCGGTTGCGTACGCCGTTGTTGTAGATCACCGCCCGCTTGTTGCTCCGGGTGATGATCATGGTTTCTTCCACGCCGTCGCGTTGATAGGCGGTCGCGAGGGCTTCGATCAGCTCTTCGCCGCCGATCTTCCGGATATCGGCAAAAGGCTGGAGGGTGAGTTTGGGGAATACCTCCACGGTTTGTGTCCGCAGGGCTTCGCGGAGGCGGGTGGCGTTGTGGAGGATACCCGAGTCTTCGGCCTGCCGTACGATCCGCGTGAGCAGCACTTCTTCCGTATGCAGGTGGTAGCCCCGCAGGTTGTCGGCGTTCAGCGCCGGGCTTTCGGTATGTCCGACGGGGGGTAGCTGGGCTACGTCGCCGACGAGGATCAGCCGGCAGTTTTCCCCGGAATAGACATATTGTATGAGGTCGTCCAGCAGGCGGCCGCTGCCGAAGGTGTGCGCGTCCAGTCCCTCATTGGCGATCATGGATGCCTCGTCCACGATAAAGAGCGTGTCTGTATGCCGGTTTTCCGTGGCAAGGAAGCCTTCGGGTTCGTTGGAAAAGGTTTTTTGCCGGTATATTTTCTTGTGGATGGTACCGGCGCGGTGGCCGGCGTAGGCCGCGAACACTTTGGCCGCCCGCCCTGTCGGCGCGAGCAGCACGGTTGGCAGCTTCTCTTCGTTCAGCGTCCGGACCAGTGCGCCCAGCAGCGAGGTCTTGCCTGTTCCGGCATATCCCTTGAACACTAAAACGGATTCGGATATGGGCGACAGCAGAAAAGAAGTGATCTTTTCGAGGGCATAAAGTTGGTCTTCGGTAGGTAAATACGGAAAATTCAGGCGTATTTTTGCGCTTAGCGAACTATTTATCATCTCAACTGCAATAATTTTCGTCATAAAGGTAGCGTATTAAAGATTCTTTTCTAAATTTGCGGAACGAAATAAATTCAAAAAACATACAAACCATGAAAGTTACATTGAAGATTTTACTGCTTGTTGCGTCAGTTGTACTTGTTTACATGTGCTACCGGAGTGTAATGAACCCGATCGAATTCGAAGCGGAAAAGGATTTGCGTGAGGCAGCGATCAAAACGCGTCTGATGGAAATCCGTAAGGCGCAGATCGAGTACAAGAATATCCATAAGGTACACGCTGCCAATTTTGACCAGTTGGGCAAGTTCCTGAATGATGAGAAGTTGCCGTTCCTGATCAAGGAAGGCGTACTGACCGACGAACAGTTGGAAAAGGGAATGACGGAAAAAGAAGCCGTGAAGCAGGGATTGATCAAACGTGATACCATGTGGATCCTGGCGAAAGATACCTTGTTGGGTGTAAACTACGACGTGGCGGATATGCGCTATGTGCCGGCTATACCGGGCGACAAAAAGATCGAGTTCTCGATGGATACCACCACGCTGAAATCTCCGGCCGGTTATGAAGTGAAGGTATTCGCTTGCGAAGTACCGTATGCAGAATATATGGTAGGAATGGATCCCCAGTTGCGCTACAACCTGATCGACAAAGCCAACAAACAAAGCAAGTTCCCCGGATTGCGCGTGGGTTCACTCGAAGAAATCAACAACAACGCAGGTAACTGGGAATAATTGGCGGCAAGTATGACTATCAGTATTCCTGATACGTTGACTACCGACAATTCCGGGAAATATAAAGTGTCCATCCGGCTTCAGTCGGGTGGACTTTCTTTTTCGGGGTATATCCCTTCGGAGGGGAATACCTTCTTTTGTCGGGAAGTGACGTTCGATCCTGCGCAGGCGTATGTGGCTGCACTCAAGGAGTTCTTCTATGCCCATGAATTCCTGGCATGGGAATACCGGAAGGTGTATGTGGTGGTGGATACGCCAGTATATACGCTGGTGCCTGATGTGGCGTATCAGCCGGGGAAGGAAGAGGAACTGCTCTCTTTTGTACACGCCGACCCGCCGGGAAAAGCATTGAGTTATTTGTTGCCGGAAGAGGCGGCGTATGTGGTCTTTGGACTGGATCCGGAAATCCATGCGTTTTGCAGTCGCTCGTTTATCCAGCCGGTGTTCATCCCTGCGGTGGCACCGTTGCTGTGTTTATGGAAAAGGCAAAGCCGGGTCAGCCTCCCGGCGCGGATGCAGGTGGTTGTCGCGTCGAACCGGATGGATGTCGGGGTGCTCCGGCAGGGGCGGTTGCTGGTGGCCAATTCATTCGCTATCACAGGTGTCGAAGATTGTGTGTACTATATATTATATGTATGGCGGCAGGCTCAGTTGGACCAGCAGCAGGATCAATTGTTCCTCTCCGGCGAATTCACCCTGTGCCAGTCCATACTTCAAACCCTTCATGTATATATATCGTCTGCCGGGGTGGCGGAAATACCGTCGGAAGCCTATTTGTCGGGCGACTCGGTTGGGCAGGCTCCGATGGATCTCATAGCGTTATTGGTATGCGAATTATAAGTGGATTATATGGGCGGCGGCGGTTTCAGATACCGTCGTCATTCAGCGCCCGTCCGACGACGGACTTTGCGAAAGAAAATATCTTCAACGTGATCCATAACCTTGTGGATCCGGAAGGCATGCAGGCGGCCGATCTGTTCTCCGGTACGGGGAGTATCGCGTTTGAGTTGTTGTCGCGCGGATGTGCATCGGTGGTGGCGGTGGAGAAAAATAACGCGCATGCCTCTTTTATCGCCAAGGTGGGAGCTGAGTTGAAAGCAGACGGTCTCCGGCTGCTTCGCGGTGATGCGCTCCGCTTTCTGCAGACGGCCAAACCGGAGTCGTTCGACCTGATCTTTGCCGATCCGCCGTATGACCTGAAGGAGCTGGGGGATATCCCGGTGTGGGTGCTGGAGCGAAACCTGTTGCGCAAAGGGGGCCTGTTTGTGATGGAGCATCCCAAGACATTCGATTTCTCTTCCCTGCCGCACTTTATCCAACACCGGGTGTATGGATCGGTAAACTTCAGCCTTTTCCTCAGAGAAGAGGAGAGAACAGACGCATAAAGGATTCGATAGCCCTGTCTTTGAGCGGACGCCTGAGCCACCGGGAGGCGACCAGCAGTTCGCAGCTTTTCATATCCTGTTGGAATATCTTTTTCATCTCTACGGCGAATGCTTCCTGATAGACGTAGGCGTTGACCTCAAAGTTATGTTCAAAGCTGCGGAAGTCCATGTTGGCCGATCCGATAGCCGTCACCATATCGTCCACCACCAATAGTTTGGAATGGAGGAAGCCGGGTTTGTAGAAATAGACTTTGACCCCTGCTTTAAGCATCTCATCCAGGAAGGAGCGCGAGGCCATGTTGGTGGATCGGGTGTCGGAACGTTTGGGTATCATCAGGCGGACATCGATCCCGCCCATCGCGGCGATCTGTAATGCCTGGTTCAACCCTTCGGTGGGCAGGAAATAGGGCGTTTGGATGTAGATGTATTTCTTGGCATTGGTAACCAGGGTGATGGTCGCCTGCAACAGGGAACGCCATGGGCCGGTAGGGCCGCTGGTTACTATCTGCATCAGGGTGTCTGTCGCTGTCTCGACGATGGGGTAATATTCTTTCCCGTTGATGACTTGTTTGCTTACGACATACCAATCGATCAGGAAGGCGGCTTGTAATCCCTGTACGCCCTTCCCATTAAACCGGAAATGGGAATCCCGCCAGGTTCCCCAGGGAAGCCCTTTGACATAGCGGTCGGCGATATTCATGCCTCCCATATAGCCGATCTCTCCGTCGATCACCACGATCTTGCGATGGTTACGGTAGTTTACCTTGCTGGTGAATATGGGGAAGGCCACGCGCAGGAAAGGATGTAGTTTGATCCCCGCATCTTTCATTTCCAGGAAGAACTCTTTTTTTACCGTCCAACTGCCTACATCGTCAAACAGCATGCGTACCTCTATGCCTGTCCGGGCTTTGGCGATCAGGGCGTCTTTGACCAGGTTGCCGATCTCATCGTCGTTGAATATATAATATTGTATATGGATGTGGTGCCTGGCCTTTTTGATATCTTTCAACAGGTCTTTGAACTTGTCTTTCCCGTTCGTATATACACGGATATCGGTGCCATATAATAAGGTGGACTGGTTTGTCTGGTAGAGCAGGTTGGCTAAGGGTTCATAGGTGGGGGGAACAAGGCGGCGTGTGTCCTGGGGCAGCTTTTTCCGTTGAGGGGCTTTCATGATGCGCTTGTAGGTGCGCCTGGAGATGATCCGTTGCTTGCGGTTGTCCTGCCCGAAGAAAAAGTAAAAGAGGAGGCCGATACCGGGCGCGAGGATCAATACCACTACCCACGAAAGGGTTTTTAGCGGGTTCCGGTTCTCCAAGATGACAACCAGCACCAGCCCCAGCACGGTAATACTATATAATAATGTAAAAACAGTGCCGACTATGGTTTGTATTTCAATAGCAGCCAGCATGGATAATCGCCCAAAAACTATCGCATGCTAATATAAGAAGGTTTCGGTTAATATCCAATCATTTTGCCGATTATTGACTTTTACGGATTAATTCGGCGGATTGGTATTCTATCTCCAGGTAGGTTTCGATGTGCCTTTTTTTCTTTTCCTCGAGGATTTCATTGATGGCGATCAGGATACCGGTTTCTTCCACTTCGCCGAATTCGTGGTTGACGGCTGTGCCGAACACGCGCATTTTGGGGGATAGGCTCATATAGGCGCTGACGAGCGGGGGTACATTAATACCGAACTTGCGGACTTCCTGGTTGAGTATCTTATAGTTGTCTTTGAAATTGTCGTGCAGGAACAGGGCTTCCATCTTCTGTAAGTCCGTATTGGTCACCAGCGGATGTAGCGGAGTGATCAGGTGATCGGGATCGGGGAAATGCATGCCCAGGAAGTAAAGGATCATGTTGCGGGCTTCGGGGTTGTAGGTGTTATACATCGTGACCTTCCCGAAATAGTATTTCAGCGTGGGATCCACTACGGACAATGCGCCTAACCCGTCCCACAGGTTGTCGAGGATAAACATGCCTTTTTTGGCGCCTTCCCGTGTGGCCTGGAATTCAAGGGTGACAAAGGATCTGCCCAATTCAACCGTATAGGGGAGGTATTCCTTGATAAAGGTGTCGGAGAAATGAAACAGATGGGCAGTCGCCAGGATGGGTTTGCCTTTTTCATCGAATCGTACGTCGCTCCCGCATAAGAAACGGTATCCGCCGAGTATTTCTTCGTCTTCGGGATTCCAGACAATCAGTTGGCGGTAGGCGTCTTCCATGATATCATATTCGTCGATGTCAACCGGTTCGCCGGTGCCACCTCCGTATTCACGAAAAGCGATCTCCCGCAAACGTCCGATCTCCTGCATGATATGGGGAGAGTCATGGGCGGTGGTAATGTAAATCTCGTTCTGCGACTTATTGGTGGTTCTAAGCAGCTTGTCCTTGGTAAGCTCAGCTTTTAGCAGTGATTTATCGACCGGTTTAATAACGTCTTTCATATAGTGTGATGCTGTGTGTTAGAACTGTTTTTTCAATGTATAGACCGTGTTTTTTACCCATTCGGCCCACTCGCCCTGTTTTTTGCTGCTGTCAAATGTTTGCCAGGGGATCGGTTGACCAAAATGAATGCGGAAAGAAGCATGTTTGGCCCTGAAGACTTCATCGGAGAGGTAAAGCATCTCATAATTCATCTGTATCCCCAATCTTTTACGCAGGTTGGCGATGTTGTAGAAAAAGGAGGAATTTGCCCCTTCAAAATAAACAGGTATGATGTCCCGCTGATATTCGATCGCTTTCTGTATAAAGGATTTCTTCCATTCCAGGTCGATAATGCCTTTCGCTGTTTTTCGGGAACAGAGCCCGGCAGGAAAGGTGATGATCTGGTTGTCGGACGCGTACGCCTCTTCTGTCAGTTGAGCCGTCTGCCTGGCCTGCTTGCCGTGTTTGTTGACTGGGATGAAGATTGACCGCAGGTTCGGAATGAAAAGTAACAAGTCGTTGACGAGGTATCGGATCTTACCGTCGAACTTATCCCCTACGACAGCCGACAGGCATATACCGTCCAATCCTCCCAAGGGGTGGTTGGAGGCAAAGATATAACGTCCCTGGGACGGGATGTTTTCTTCGCCGGATAACTCCAGTTTCAGGTCGAAATACCGGATCAGTTCTCTCATAAAATCAACCCCATCGAAGTCGTGGTAATGGTTTAAGATATAATTAAGCTCATCCTGGTGAAGGATGCGAATCAGGTAATTTATCACAAAGCCGGGAATCTTCCCTGCGACAGATGGAGCTTTTGCTTTGAGAATTTGTTTGATATTGATATATTGCGTATATCCTTCTCCGTACATCATTTAGTTTCCTTAATCATGGACAAAGATAAATCATAAAATTAAAATCCAACATCTTTCCAGTTTTTTTCTACATATCAGACGATAGGAACACGGGTCAAATCAGGGAAGTGTGTTGGACGGATGAGCTATTTCCGGGGTGTTGAAAACTTTTTATCACTTTTCCTGTCGAAAATTTGGAATGTATTTTAATAAATGTGTATTTTTACAGAATAAAACGGCATATATATGCAGATCAAGCGAATATGACGTTTTGTTTAAGGAATTCTTTAAGTGGAAAAGGGAGTAAAAATACGGCAGCCCGACTATCATGTACCAGTGATGTTGCGGGAATCGATGGATGGCCTGGCGATCCGCCCGGAGGGTGTGTATGTGGATGTGACGTTCGGGGGAGGCGGACATTCCCGTGAATTGTTGCGGCTGCTTGGGAAGAAAGGGGTCTTGTATGGGTTCGACCAGGATGCGGATGCGGAAAACAATGTGCCGGACGACGACCGGTTTGTGTTTGTGCGGAGCAACTTCCGTTTCCTGTATCATCTCATGCGTTATCATGGCAAGACGGGAGGTGTGGACGGGTTGTTGGCCGACCTCGGTGTATCGTCCCATCATTTTGATGATAAGGAAAGGGGGTTTTCTTTCCGATTTGACGGATTGTTGGATATGCGGATGAATACCCGGTCCGGAAAAACAGCGGCAGAGGTGGTGAATACCTATTCGGAAGAGGCGCTGGCCGACCTGTTTTACTACTATGGCGAACTGAAAACAGCCCGCCGCCTGGCATCAGCGTTGGCTCGCGCCCGTGCCGTAAAGCCGTTGCATACCATCGAAGACTTCCTGGAGGTGGTGAGACCGCTTATCGGTAAAAAAGAAAAAGAGAAGAAAAACCTGGCCCAGGCCTTTCAGGCGTTGCGGATTGAAGTGAATGATGAAATGAGGGCGCTGAAGGAAATGTTGGAGCAGTCGTTGAAGGTGTTAAAACCGGGTGGACGACTGGTAGTGATCACTTATCACTCGTTGGAAGATCGCCTGGTGAAGAATTTCCTGAAGACGGGTAATTTTGAGGGAAAGAGTGAGCAGGACTTTTACGGGAACATCCTGAGTCCCTTCCGGTTGGTTCACACGAAAGCCATCGTTCCCTCAGCAGAAGAAATCGAGGCGAATCCGCGGGCGCGGAGCGCCAAACTGCGTGTGGCTGAAGTAAATCAGCCGTGATCCGGAACAAAGCAGTTGTTTAATGGTTAATAAGGCGATATTTGGGGTGATATGGATGACAACGTAAAACAAGAAAAGAAAAAGCGTAAAAAAGAGCGGCGGTTCTCTCTTTTATATATTCTGGGGGGTGGGATCCTGAAAGAGGATTTTATCCTGCGGCATACACGAATGATCGTGCTGATCGTCATCCTGGTGTTCTTTTTCATCGGAAACAGGTATTCCTGCATGCAAAAACTCGGACAAATCGACCGCCTGCAACAACGCTTGCGGGATGTGCGGTTTGAATCGCTCTCCATTTCCTCGGAACTGACGGGGAATAGTCGCCAGTCGCAGATTGAATGGCTGATTGAAGAACAGGGAATTGACTTGGAAACGGCGAAAACACCGCCGTATGAACTTTTTAAATAACCGGTATGGCAGAAGGAAAAACTGATCAGGGGAATGAACCCAAAGGCAACCGTATCCTGATGAGTTACTTTGTGGTTGTCTTGCTGCTGGGCACACTGGCCGTATTCATCCTGATGCAGGCTATTAATACAGCCTTTGTCGAACGTGACAAATGGATGAAACTGGCGGAAAACACCAAATTGCCCAACAGACTGGTGCTTCCCGGGCGCGGAAATATTTATTCGTCCGATGGAAAGTTGATGGCGACCAGTGTGCCTCGTTATTATATGTACCTGGATTTTATGGCCGAAGGTTTTAAGGTAGATTCTTTTTACAAGGGGAAAAACAACAATGTGGATTCCCTGGCGTATTGTTTGTCGCATCTGCTGAAAGACCGTACGCCGGCCGCCTACAAAGCACACCTGGTCAACGGTCAGAAAAGCAGTAAGAAAAGTCGCCAATACCTTATTTATAACGGGCAGGTATCCTATACAGACCTCAAGGCCATCCGGAAATTTCCCTTTGTCCGCCTGGGAGCAAACCGCAGCGGTTTTTATACCCGTGAAATGGTGCGCCGGCAAAAACCGTTCGGCACCCTGGCCTCACGCACCATCGGAGATATCTATGGTGAGATCGAGGTGGAAGGGGTCACGAAAGGGAAGAATGGCCTCGAATTGCAGTATGATTCCCTCCTTCGCGGCCAACCGGGATTGAATGCCATCAAGCGTATTGAAGGGCGATGGACAGGTGTGGCAGAGATTGAGCCCGTGCCCGGAATGGACTTGGTTACCACGATCAATATCAATATACAGGATATCACCGAAAAATCGCTGGTCGATAAACTGCGGGAGATCGATGCGGAATCGGGTACGGCGGTCGTCATGGAGGTGTCCACAGGAGAGATCAAGGCAATTACCAATATGGCACGTGTCGGCGAAGGGCAGTATGCTGAAACGAAAAACCATGCGGTGGCTGATGAGATAGAGCCGGGTTCCACCTTTAAAGTAGCGTCGATGATGGTCGCGTTGGAAGACGGAGTCTGCCATCCCGGTGATTCGGTGGACACAGGCAACGGAGTGTTTATGTATAAAGGAGCGCGTATGACCGACCACAACAGCAACAAGGGCGGTTACGGACGGATCACGGCTGAACAGGCGATCTGGTTTTCGTCGAATATCGGAGTTGCCAAACTTATCTTGCGAGGATATGAAAACAGCCCCTCCAAATACATCGATGGACTGTATCGCATCGGTATGACAGAAGACCTTCATCTGGAAATACCCGGAGCCGGACGCGCCAAGATCAAACATCCGAAAAATAAGGATCAGTACTGGTCGCAGCTCAGTTTACCCTGGATCTCATTCGGCTATGAAACACAGATACCCCCGATCCAGACGCTGGCGTTCTTCAATGCGATCGCCAATAACGGGAAGATGATGCGGCCGATGTTTACGCGTGCTATCCTGCAGAACGGGGAAGAGTACCGTAGTTTTTCTCCGGAGGTGATCAAATCGTCTATCTGCTCGGACAAGACCTTACGGATTATCCAGGATATGTTATTGGGCGTAGTTGAAAAAGGAACGGGAGCGCCGGTATTTTCCGACGCCGTCCGGATCGCCGGAAAAACCGGTACGGCGCAGATCGCATCGGGTGGCGTGTATCGCACCAGCGGACATCAGGTGTCGTTCTGCGGTTACTTCCCGGCAGACGATCCGCAATACACCTGCATTGTGGTGATCCGCCGTCCCCGTATCGGTTATCCTTCGGGAGGCACCATGTCGGGCGCCGTGGTCAAAGCGATCGCCGAAAAGATCTATGCCACCCATACCGTGGTGAATGTGCGGAAGATGGATAGGGATTCGATGGCTGTCGCTGTTCCGGTTGTGATGAAAGGAGATATAGGTGCGTTGGAGACGGTAATGGATAAACTGGATATCGATTATTCTTCCCGGGATGTACATTCGTCCTGGGTGCAGGCCGAATCTCAGATCGAGCAAGGCAGGATACAACTGTCGGATCTCACGGTGCGGGAAGGATTAATACCCAATGTGATCGGCATGGGAGCGAAGGATGGCGTTTTCCTGATGGAGCAGGCTGGCCTGCAGGTCTCCTTGTCGGGAGCCGGAAGAATCGTCTCGCAGAGCATTCCTTCCGGACAGCGGGCAGTAAAGGGGCAAACGGTCTTATTAACATTGAGATAAGTATGGAACTGAAACAATTGATAAACGCGTTGGATGTGGCGATGGTATCGGAAATCGGCCCGGTTGTGATTACCGGTATCCAGTCTGATTCACGCCGGGTAGAGAAGGGTACCTTATTTGTAGCCGTCAAAGGTACGTCCGTTGACGGGCACGATTATATCCCGGCTGCTTTGCGACAGGGAGCGGCCGCGGTCGTGTGCCAGGTGTTGCCTTCGCTTACCGAAGAAGAGGCCGCCTCTTTCGCGCAGCAGCCGGTGTTTGTACAAGTGAAAGACCCCGCGGATGCGTTGGGTAAACTGGCTGCCGCCTGGTATGGCTATCCTTCGGACAAACTGACCCTGGTGGGAGTTACCGGCACCAATGGAAAAACTACCATTGCGACGCTTCTGTATGAAATGTTCCGCCTGATGGGGCATAAAACGGGACTGATCTCTACCGTATGCAATTATATCGATGATATGCCCGTACCGACAGATCATACCACCCCCGATTCACTCACCCTCCAGTCGCTGTTGCACCGGATGGTGGAGGCGGGGTGTAGTCATGCCTTCATGGAGGTCAGTTCCCATGCCGTGGATCAGAAACGGATCAGCGGCCTGTCGTTCGACGGAGGGATATTTACCAATCTGACCCGTGACCACTTGGACTACCACCTCACGGTGGAGAATTACCTGAAAGCTAAGAAAGCTTTTTTCGACCATCTGCCTGCCACGGCCTTCGCGCTGACTAATGCAGACGATAAGAACGGACTGGTAATGGTACAAAATACCGCAGCCCGGAAACGGACCTATTCACTCCTGCGAATGGCCGACTTCAAAGGTAAAATCATGGAGTCTCATTTCGATGGTACGGAGCTGCTTATTAATAATACGGAAGTATGTACCCACTTTGTGGGACGTTTCAATGCTTATAACCTGTTGGCCGTGTATGGAGCGGCGGTATCCTTGGGTAAGAAGCCAGAAGAGGTGTTGCTGGTGCTGAGTGTGCTGCGTTCGGTGTCGGGACGGTTCGAGACGATCGCCTCTCCCCGCGGTTATACGGCGATCGTGGATTACGCGCATACCCCGGATGCGTTGACCAATGTCCTCAATGGGATACACGAGGTATTGAACGGGGGAGGCCGTATCATTACCGTTGTTGGCGCCGGCGGTAACCGCGACAAAGGGAAGCGACCATTGATGGCAAAGGAAGCAGCCAGGGGTAGCGACGTGGTGATCCTCACCTCCGACAACCCCCGGTATGAAGATCCCGATGCGATTATTCAGGATATGGTTGCCGGACTGTCACCTGCCTATCTGGAAAAAACGACGTGTATTCCCGACCGGATTCAGGCGATCCGTACAGCTATCCTGCTGGCACAAAAAGGCGATGTAATCCTTGTCGCCGGCAAGGGTCACGAGGATTACCAGGAAGTGAAGGGTGTGAAGCATCCTTTCGACGACCGGAAGATCATACGAGAGATTTTCACCACCCAACACTCATAGTATCATGCTGTATTACCTGTTTTCTTTTTTAGATCAATTGGATTTCCCCGGGGCGGGGATGTTCAAATATATTTCTTTTCGTTCGGGACTGGCGCTCATCCTGTCGTTGTTCATCTCCACGGCGATCGGACGCAGGATCATCGACCGGTTGCAATTATTGCAGATTGGCGAGACCGTACGTAACCTCGGGCTGGAAGGGCAGATGAGCAAGAAAGGAACGCCGACGATGGGGGGAATCATCATCATCATCGCGATCCTGGTTCCCGTGCTGCTATGTGCGAAGCTGAACAATGTGTATGTCATCCTGATGCTGATCACTACGGTCTGGTTGGGACTGATCGGATTTGCCGACGATTATATCAAGGTATTCAAGAAAGACAAGGAAGGCCTGCGCGGGCAATTCAAGATCATCGGACAGGTAGGGCTGGGGCTGATCGTCGGCCTGGTACTTTTCCTCAGCCCGGATGTGGTCATCCGTGAAAACCTGGAAGTACGTACTACGGGACAGGTGGAAGAGGTGAAATTCCATACCGATGAAACCAAATCGACGAAAACAACCATCCCCTTCCTGAAAGGGAATAACTTCGATTATGAAATGTTGGTGGCATGGGCGGGTGAGTATAAAAAGCCGTTAGCCTGGTTTGTGTTTGTCCTTGTGGTGATCGTGGTGGTAACGGCTGTTTCCAACGGGGCGAACCTGACGGACGGATTGGATGGGCTGGCGGCCGGTAGCTCGGCCATCATCGGGGTGGCACTGGGAATACTGGCCTATATGTCGTCCCACTTTGAATTTGCTTCTTTCCTGAATATCATGTTTATCCCGCATGCGGAAGAACTGGTGGTATTCGCGGCCGCTTTTATCGGGGCGACTGTAGGTTTCCTATGGTACAATGCCTATCCTGCCCAGGTATTCATGGGGGATACGGGCAGCCTGACGTTGGGAGGCATTATCGCTGTGTTCGGTATCATTATCCGGAAAGAATTACTGATCCCCATCCTCTGCGGCGTGTTTCTGGCGGAAAGCCTGTCGGTCATGTTGCAGGTAGCCTATTTCAAATATACGAAAAAGAAATACGGGGAAGGGCGGCGCATATTCAAAATGACCCCTTTGCATCACCATTTCCAGAAAGCAGGCAACGCCGGTATTCAGGCGCTCATTCAGAAACCATTCAATGTGGTGCCCGAATCCAAGATCGTGATTCGTTTCTGGTTGATTGGCATCATTTTGGCGGTGATCACTATTGTAACATTAAAGATGCGGTAAGATGAAGAAACGGATCGTTATACTGGGAGGCGGGGAAAGCGGAGCCGGAGCTGCCGTGTTAGCACAAAAGCAGGGTATGGACGTGTTTGTCTCCGAGCTGTCGGCCATCCCGGACAAATATAAAGAACAATTGGACAGGTTTCAGATCGGGTGGGAGGAAAATGACCATACGGAAGCGCGTATCCTGCAGGCTGACGAAGTGATCAAAAGCCCCGGTATCCCCGATAAAGCGCCGATTATCCAGCGGTTGATCGCACAAGGTACCCCCATTATCTCCGAAATAGAATTCGCCGGACGTTATACGGATGCCCGGATGATATGTATTACAGGTAGTAACGGGAAGACCACCACTACGATGCTAACCTGGCATATCCTGAAACAGGCCGGATTAGATGTCGGGCTGGCAGGTAATGTGGGGCACAGCCTGGCTTACCAGGTAGCGGAATCGCCTCATGCCTGGTATGTGATCGAACTGAGCAGTTTCCAATTGGACAATATGTACACCTTCAAAGCCGATATCGCGGTTTTACTGAATATCACCCCGGATCATCTGGACCGGTATGGATATGACATGCAGAACTATGTGGATGCCAAATTCCGGATCATCCAAAACCAGACGAAAGCGGATGCTTTTATCTACTGGAACGATGATCCGGTGATCGCCCGCGAAATCGCCCGGCGGCAACCGGCGGCAACCCTCTATCCTTTTGCCGAAACATACCAACCGGGACTCAAAGGATATACCGAAAACAATCAACTGATTATAGAAACCTTAAACGGAACATTTACCATGGAACAGGATTTATTGGCACTGACAGGTACGCATAACCTCTACAACTCGCTGGCATCAGGCATTGCCGCCAAGGTGGTGGACATACAGAATGATGAGATCCGTGCATCACTCGCCGATTTTACAGGAGTGGAGCATCGGCTGGAAAAAGTAGCCAGAGTACGGGGTGTGGATTATATCAACGATTCGAAAGCGACGAATGTCAACTCCTGTTGGTATGCCCTGGAAAGTATGAAAACCAAAGTGGTGCTGATCCTGGGGGGTACCGATAAAGGGAACGATTATTCCGAAATAGAGAAGCTGGTGATGCAAAAAGTACGGGCGTTGATCTTCCTGGGAGTGGACAACCGGAAGCTGCACGCATTCTTTGACGGGAAAATAGAGAAAATAGAAGATGCAGGATCCATGGAAGAAGCAGTGCGTAAGGCTTATGCGTTGGCGGAGAAAGGAGATAGCGTACTCTTATCTCCCTGCTGCGCCAGCTTCGACCTGTTTCGGAATTATGAAGACCGGGGTATGCAATTCAAAACATGTGTTCGTAACCTTTAACGGATTGAGGCATGAATCTGGCAAGTAAACTATTCAAAGGCGACCGGGTGATATGGATCATCTTCATGTTCCTCTGCCTGATCTCGGTGATCGAAGTGTTCAGTGCGACCAGTACGCTGACGTACAAGGCGAATGCGAACCACTGGGGACCAATCGTCCGTCACGCCTCCTTCCTGTTGGGGGGATTTACCATTGTGCTGATTTTGCATAACATACCGACCCGTTTTTTCTCCGCCCTTGTCATTTTGTTGCCTGTGGCTGCCGCCATGTTGGTGCTTACTCCCTTTTTAGGGAAAGATGAGAACGAGGCACATCGTTGGCTGGTTATTTTCGGGGTGCAATTCCAACCTTCCGAATTCGGTAAACTGGCCTGCATCGTATTTGTAGCCTTTATGATGAGCAAACGCAGCCGCTGGACGGATCATCAGATATTCAAGTACATCCTGATCGGGGTCAGTATCACTTGCGCGTTGATCCTTCCTGAAAACTTCTCCACCGCCTGTATGTTATTCGGTGTCTGCTTCCTGCTGATGTTTATCGGTCAGTTGCCTTTCTGGAAACTGGCGAAACTGGCAGGTGGACTGGTGCTGTTTGCCGTCTTGTTCCTGGCTCTGTTGTATGTAACCCCCAAGGAGATGGCGGAGAAATATCTCCCCGACCGTTTTACCACCTGGAAGGCGCGTATGGACCGTTTCACCCAGCCGGAGGTGTTCGACTTTGAGACGTCCAATGCCATCCCGGACGATAAATACCAAGAGTATCATGCCAAGATTGCGATAGCCCGCGGCGGTGTAATCGGACAGATGCCGGGGCACGGACAGGAACGCGACTTCCTTCCGCAGGCGTATTCCGACTTTATCTACGCGATTATTATCGAAGAACTTGGCATGGTGGGCGGTATATTTGTCCTCCTCCTCTATATCATGTTATTGGTACGCGGGGGGATGATTGCCCGGCGATGCGACCGGTTGTTCCCGAAATTCCTGGTGTTGGGCTGTAGCCTGCTGATCGTCGTACAGGCGCTGTTCAATATGGCGGTAGCGGTAGGATTATTCCCAGTCACCGGCCAGCCGTTGCCTTTGCTTAGCCGGGGCGGGACATCCACCCTGATCACCTGTGTCTATTTCGGTATCATTTTGAGTGTAAGCCGGTTCGGCGCAGGGATGGGGAACGAAGAAGATGAGGAAATTATCCAGGAAGAACGGCAGGCCGAAGCCGATGAGGCTTCATCGGCAGGTCAACCCCAAGCCCTTGCCCCTTCCGGTGAAGAATTAGTAATAGAAACAAACGTATGAAACCCTATCGAGTCATTATCAGCGGCGGAGGAACTGGCGGGCATATTTTTCCCGCTATCTCTATAGCCAACACCTTCCGGCAGCGTTTTCCGGATGCGGAGATCCTGTTCGTAGGGGCAGACAACCGGATGGAAATGGAGAAAGTACCTGCCGCAGGCTATCCGATCGTGGGATTGCCCGTCAGTGGTTTCGACCGCAGCCACCTCCTTCGGAATATCAAGGTGGGCGTGCAACTGCTGAAGAGTATCCGGATGGCAAAAAAGACGATCCGTGACTTCCGGCCGGATATCGCTGTCGGCGTAGGCGGATACGCCAGTGGACCGACCCTCTGGATGGCGGCCTCGCTGGGCATACCTACCCTGATACAGGAACAAAACTCCTATGCCGGAGTGACCAATAAGTTATTAGCCCGGAAAGCGCACCGGATTTGTGTGGCCTACGAAGGCATGGAGGTGTTTTTTCCTGCCGATAAGATCGTCATCACCGGTAACCCGGTACGCAAAGACCTGGAAGAAACATCCGGAAAACGGGAGGAGGCATTGGTCTTTTTCGGATTATCTCCGGTGAAGAAAACCGTACTGATCGTCGGAGGAAGCCTGGGAGCCCGTTCGATCAACCAGAGTGTCCGTGCCGGATTAGACAAGCTGATGGCGGCCGGTGTACAGGTGATCTGGCAGACGGGGCGTTCCTATTATAAAGAGGCTGCCGAAAGCCTTGCCTCGTACGATTCCTCTTCCCTCTGGTGTTCCGATTTCATCACCCGCATGGATTATGCCTATGCGGCTGCCGACCTGGTGATCTCGCGGGCGGGAGCAAGCTCCATATCCGAACTGTGTTTGTTGGAAAAGCCGGTGATATTGGTGCCCTCTCCGAATGTGGCCGAAGACCACCAGACGCAGAATGCGCTGGCGCTTGTCCGTCAGGAGGCCGCGGTCATGGTGGCCGACAAAGAGGCTTCTGCCGCACTGATCAATCAGTCGCTTGCCCTGCTGGCCGACGATGCCCGACTCCGGCAGCTGAGCCTGCACATCGGAAAGATGGCGTTGCGGAACAGCGCCGAACGGATTGTGGACGAAATGATAACCATCATAGCAACCAACGCATGAACATAAAAGAAGCACAATCAATCTATTTTGTCGGTGCCGGCGGTATCGGTATGAGCGCCTTGATCCGTTATTTCCTTTCCCATGGGAAGCGGGTGGCCGGATACGACAAGACGCCTTCCGGGTTGACCGAACAGTTGAACCGGGAAGGTGCAGAGATTCATTATACAGAAGATGTATCGTTGATACCCGCTTATTGCCGCGACCCGGCTACCACCCTCATTGTCTATACCCCGGCCGTTCCGGCGTCGCATGCCGAGCTGGTTTGGTTTCAATCCAACGGGTTCGATATCCTGAAACGCGCCCGTCTCTTAGGCATGATCACGGAAAGCAGCCGGGGATTGTGTGTGGCGGGTACCCACGGAAAAACAACGACCTCCTCCATGCTGGCGCATTTGATGAGGCAGTCGCAGGTGGACTGCAATGCGTTCCTCGGAGGGATCCTGAAGAACTACGACAGCAACCTGCTGCTCTCTTCTACCAGTGATTTCACGGTGATCGAAGCGGATGAGTTCGACCGTTCCTTCCATTGGCTCAGCCCGTATATGGCCATTATCACCTCGGCGGATTCCGATCACCTGGATATATACGGGACGGCGGAAGCCTACCGGGAGAGCTTCGAGCAGTTTACCTCCCTGATCCGTCCCGGCGGTTGCCTGGTCATGCGCAAAGGGATCGATGTCACTCCCCGTTTGCAGCCCGGCGTGCGATTATATATGTATTCGGCGGAAGAGGGCGGCGATTTCCATGCCGAACACATCCGTATCGGAGGGGGTGAAATCCTGTTTGATTTTGTGGGACCAGCCATCCGCGTGCCGGATGTCAGGCTGGGCGTGCCGGTGAAAGTGAATATTGAAAACGGGATAGCCGCAATGGCTGTCGCCTGGCTGAATGGCGTGACCCCGGAAGAGATGAAAGATGCAATGGCCGGTTTTGCCGGTCCGCGGCGGCGGTTCGACTTCCAACTGAAGACAGACCGTGTGGTGCTGATCGACGACTACGCCCATCACCCCGCCGAGCTGCGTGCCAGTATCCTTTCCGTCAAGGAACTGTATGCCGGACGGAAGGTGACGGGTATCTTCCAGCCGCACCTGTATTCGCGGACGAAGGATTTCGCGGCCGAATTTGCCGCCAGCCTCTCGTTGTTGGATCAGTTGATCCTGTTGGATATCTACCCGGCGCGGGAAGAACCGATCCCCGGCGTCACTTCCCGGTTGATATTCGACGCGGTGACGATCCCCGACAAGATCCTTTGCCGGAAAGAAGAACTGCTGCAACGGATGCAGGGGGAACCTTACGACGTTGTCCTCATGGCCGGCGCCGGAGATATCGACCGCCTGGTGCGCCCCGTCGCCGAATTGCTGGCAGGTACATGCATAAGTGAATCCAATGATAATTAAAAACGCAGTATCGTGATCCGAGTCTTTACCATCCTTATCGGCCTTGTGTTGTTGGGATACATCCTGTTGGCCTCCTTCTTCTTCCATAACCGGAAGGAAGAGGGTGTTTGCCGGGATCTGCAGATCATCGTGAAAGACAGCCTCGACAAACATTTTGTGACGGAGGCCGATGTGATTGAACAACTGAAACGGTCGGGCCTGAATCCGGTCAAAAAAGAAATGCATGCCATCAATACCGAAAAGATTGAACAGGAATTGATGAAGAATGAAATGATCTCGCGGATCGAAGTATATAAAACACCCTCCAACAGGATCAAGCTGGAGATTGCCCAAAAAATACCGATCATGCGTGTGATTGGGGCATACGGCAGTTTCTATATCGACAATAAAGGCAGCACTATGCCGGTAAGCCGCCGCTATACGGCATTGTTGCCGGTAGCCAGCGGGTATGTAGAAAAAGACTTCGCGAAGGGAGAATTATTCAAATTTGCGTTATTTTTGCAGGAGAATGACTTCTGGAACAATCAGATAGAACAAATCTATGTGCGTTCGGAACAAGAAGTGGAATTGATACCACGGGTGGGTAACCACCGCATTGTGCTGGGTTCGTTCGACGGTTTCGAAGAGAAACTGGCAAACCTGCAAATATTCTACGATCAGGTGATCCCCCGGATGGGATGGAATAAATACAACACCATTAATCTGAAGTTTAAGAATCAAATCGTTTGTACAAAAAATTAATTATATGGGTTACACTGACTTTATAGCTGCCATTGATTTAGGCACCTCCCGGTTGACAGGCATGGTAGGGAGGAAGAATGCTTCCGGCACACTTACGGTGATCGTTGCGGAAATGGAACCTGCGGATGGCTGTATCCGCCGGGGATGCGTGTATAATGTGGAAGAAACAGCCGCCCGCATCTCCCGGCTGATCCGGAAGATGAACGATAAGCTGGATGGAACAAAGATCGCCCGGGTGTATATCGGCATCGGCGGGCAGTCGGTACGCTCGGTGGATCACACCGTGAGCCGTGAATTGGGGAGCGACGGTGTGGTGACCAAAGAGCTCATTGAAGCCCTGAATGAGGAAGCCGGTAAATACCGTCCCGAGCTGGCGGATGTGTTGACCGTCACCTCTCCCGTCTATTTGCTCGACGGGCGCCAGGAGGCCAACCCGGTGGGTATCCCCTGTGCAAAGATTGCGGCTACCTATAAACTGATTGCCGCCCGTCTTTCGTTGCGACGGTATGCCACGATCGCGGTGACCGAAAAGTCGAAGATGGAGATTGCGGGTATCTGCGTATCTCCACTGGCGCTGGCCGATGTGGTGCTGGGCAAGGATGAAAAAGCACTCGGTTGTGCGTTGATCGACTTCGGTGCGGGCGTGACCAAAGTGAGTGTATATAAAGGAGGTAAGCTGAAAGCGCTGCATGTTATCCCCCTGGGAGGCAATGTGGTGACGAAAGATATCATGTCCCTGCAGGTGGTGGAAGCGGAAGCCGAACGGCTGAAGATCGAATATGGGAGCGCCATCGCCGACCTGAACGACAGCGGGGATATCCGTTTGTTCCCATCGGAAGGCGCCGGGCAATCATCCATCAAACAGATCGACCTGAATGTAGCGATCGAAGCGCGTATCCGTGAAATCATGGAGAATGTGGTAGTCCGTCTGGAAGCCATCCTCCCGTTGCAGGAGTTGGCTGGCGGTATCTTTATCACCGGAGGAGCGTCCGAATTGAAAGGTTTCCACCGGGCGCTGAAAGAACGGATGGGAGTAGAGGTGCGGTATGCCAAGCTTCGCCGCGACCTGCTGGACGACGGTGTGGCGATAGAAGATCATCCCGGTTATATCTCCACCCTCGGATTGCTGATGCAGGGAACGGTGAATTGCGCTCCCGCACAGCCCAAGGCTGCTCCGGCTCCGGATGCCGGATTGTTCCCGGTTGAAGAGGTGGAGGCCGTGACACCGCCGTCACGCCCCGTTCCCCCCGAACCGGCACCGGCGCCCAAACCCGAACAACCGGCCAAAACACCGAAAACGGGATTCTTCCGGAAAATCAAGAATAATATGGAAGGGATATCCAAAGACCTCTTCAGCGGGGAAGAATAATAACAGCAGTAATACCGAATTGCAATGGAAGATACAATATTGAACTTCGATTTTCAGTCGAAAGCGCCCCAGATCATCAAAGTGATCGGTGTGGGCGGAGGTGGCGGCAATGCCGTTACCCACATGTATAAGAAAGGGATCCATGATGTGTCGTTTGTCTTGTGTAATACAGACAGCCAGGCGTTGAAACGTTCGGATGTGCCTGCGCAGATCGTTCTCGGCAGTGAGACCACGAAAGGGCTGGGCGCAGGTAACAAACCCGAAAAAGCGAAAGCCGCCGCCGAAGAAAGCATCGACGAGATACGGAACATGCTGAACGATGGTACCCAGATGGCGTTTATCACCGCCGGTATGGGCGGAGGTACGGGTACAGGAGCTGCACCCGTGATCGCCAAGATCGCTAAAGAGATGGGTATATTGACGGTGGGCATTGTCACCATCCCGTTTTTGTTTGAAGGAAAGACCAAAATCCTCCAGGCACTGAATGGGGTGGAAGAGATGTCTGCGAATGTGGATGCCCTGCTCGTGATCAATAACGAACGCCTGTATGAGATCTATTCAGACCTCACGGTGATGAATGCCTTCGGAAAAGCCGATGATACGCTGACGACGGCAGCCAAAAGCATCGCCGAGATCATTACGCTGACCGGGGTGATGAACCTCGACTTCGCCGATGTCCATACCACGATGAAAGACGGAGGAGTGGCGCTGATGAGTAACGGCTTCGGCGAAGGCGAACGGCGCGTGCAGCAAGCGGTGAACGAAGCGCTCAATTCGCCGTTGCTCAGCAACAACGACGTGAAGAACGCCCGTAAGATCCTATTTAATATCTACTTCAGCCAGTCGTCCGAATTGCGGATGGAAGAGCTGTCGTACTTCAACGACTTTATGGCGGGCTTCAACCCGAATATCGAAGTGATATGGGGTGTGGCCATCGATGATACGTTGGGCGACAAAGTGAAGATCATGGTGATCGCTACCGGTTTTACCACGGATGTGGTGGAGGAAATGGTGGATAAGAAGCGGAAAGATATGTTTCTGCAGACGGAGGAACAGCTGCGTGAAGAGGAATCCCGCAAGAAAAAGGAAGAACGCGACAATAAGTTGCTGAAGAAATACTACGACAGCATGGTGACGCCCACCGGCCGCAGCCTGCCCCGTCCGCACATGGTGGTGATGACGGAGGAGGAATTGGACGACGATGCCTTTATCGCCCTGCTGGAAGAGCATCCGGCATACAACCGGGACGCCCGTATCATTGCAAAGGCACGGGCGAAAACCCTTCCCGGTGACGGGAAGCCGGATACCCCGCCGCGTCCGGGAGGCGAACCGGGAAGCGGAAGCAAACCGACCATTCGATTTTAATCATATTCAATAGATAGTCATATGGGATTATTTGAACAAGTAAGTGAAGACATCAAAGCCGCTATGCTGGCGAAAGAAAAAATACGCCTGCAGGCGTTGCGTGGTGTGAAAAAGGAATTCCTCGAAGCCAAGACGGCCAAGGGAGGAGATGGCGAACTGGCCGAAGATACGGCCGTGAAGATCCTGCAGAAAATGGTGAAACAGCGCAAAGAGAGCGCCGCCATCTATGTGCAGCAAGGTCGTCCCGAACTGGCAGACGACGAACTGGCGGAGGCAACGGTGATCGAAGCCTACCTGCCGAAACAGATGTCGGCCGACGAACTGGAACAGCAACTGAAAGCGATCATCGCACAGGTGGGCGCCGCCGGTCCGCAGGATATGGGGAAAGTGATGGGCGTCGCCACGAAAGCGTTGGCGGGAAAAGCCGAAGGCAGGATGATCTCTGAAACCGTTAAGCGACTGCTTTCCTGATGATCACCTTTATTTGTTGCCTGCTAATACTGATCGCCGGCTATTTCGTGTATGGCCGCTTTATTGAAAAAGTCTTCGGAATAGATACTTCCCGCCAGACGCCTGCTTATGCCTTGCAGGATGGCGTGGATTATATTCCCATGCCCGCCTGGAAAGTGTTTATGATCCAGTTCCTGAATATTGCCGGACTGGGGCCGATCTTCGGCGCCATCATGGGCGCGAAGTTCGGTACGGCGGCATTCCTGTGGATCGTGCTGGGTAGTATCCTGGCGGGAGCCACGCACGACTTCCTGGCGGGTATGCTCTCGCTGCGGCATAACGGCGAAAGCCTGCCCGAGATGGTGGGACGTTACCTGGGTCCTCGCTTTAAACAGTTTATGCGCGTGTTCACCATCGTACTGATGTGCCTGGTGGGCGCCGTATTTGTGGCGGGGCCGGCCGGATTGTTGGCAAAGCTTACACCCGAACACCTGGATACTACGTTCTGGATCTTCGTGATCATGGGGTATTACATCCTGGCAACGTTGCTTCCCATCGATAAGATCATCGGGAAAATTTATCCGTTGTTTGCCGGGGCGTTGTTGTTCATGGCGGTGGGTATCCTGGTGATGCTATTTGTCCATTTCCCGGCACTGCCGGAGCTGACCGACGGGATGGTGAATACGCATCCGGCCGGACTGCCGGTCTTCCCGATCATGTTTGTGAGTATTGCCTGCGGGGCGATCTCCGGTTTCCATGCCACGCAAAGCCCGTTGATGGCGCGGTGCATAAAATCGGAGAAGATGGCGCGTCCGGTATTTTTCGGGGCGATGATCGCCGAAGGGATTGTGGCGCTGATCTGGGCGGCCGCGGCGGCTGCTTTTTATCACGACAATGGGATGGGAGAAAGCAATGCGGCGGTGATCGTGGATTATATCTCGAAAAACTGGCTGGGTGCCGTCGGTGGCCTGCTGGCGATCCTCGGTGTGATCGCGGCTCCTATATCCACGGGGGATACGGCTTTCCGGGCTGCCCGCCTGATCGCCGCCGATTTCCTGCGTTGGGACCAGAAAAAGATCAGCCGCCGGCTGATGATCAGCGTCCCGTTGTTTCTGGCTTCCACCCTGATCCTGTTGTATAGCCTGAAAGATAAGGATGGCTTCGATATGATCTGGCGGTATTTTGCCTGGACCAACCAGACATTGGCGGTGTTTACGCTGTGGGCGTTGACGGTGTATCTGCTGCAGGAGAAGAAGTTGTATGTGGTTACGCTGCTGCCGGCGGTGTTTATGACCTTCGTCTGCTCCACCTATATCTTTATCGCTCCCGAAGGGTTTGCCTTGTCCCCGTTGGTGTCGCAACTGGCCGGGAGCATAGTTACCGTCTGGGTGCTGATCCTCTTCTTCCGTTGGCAACGCGCTTCCCGGCAGGGTTAATTCTGTTTGTTTTCCAATAGTATCGGGTGGATCTATCGTCTGCCTCAGGTAGAACTGTCGTCCGCATACGGATCGTCTGTTGCCGGCATTTGGATGATCTCATGTTCCCACCGTGGTGGGAACATCTTCCCACAAGGGTGGAAACATCTTCCCACCGTGGTGAGAAGATGTTCCCACCACGGTGGGAAGATTAAGCCCTCCACATCGAAACATTACTTCCTCTTATGGAGGGCAATAGATGATACGGATGTTGGCGATAGTTGAAACCCGGAAAAGGCGCTTCAGAGCACTACACCGTCTTCCCGCACCTGTTCTTCGCCGGTAGGGGTGATCAGTTTGTAGCCTTTGCCGTGGATGTTGATGATCTCGATGCTGGGATCGTCTTTCAACAGCTTGCGCAGTTTGGTGATATACACGTCCATGCTGCGGGCGTTGAAGTAGTTGTCGTCCACCCAGATGGTTTTCAACGCGTAGTTGCGTTCCAGTATTTCGTTGGCATGCGCGCAAAGCAGGCTCAGCAGTTCACACTCTTTGGTGGTCAGCTTGGTCACGATGTCGTTGATCGACAAGGTTTGCTTTTGCGTGTCGAACATAAAGTTTCCCAGTTTGTAGAACGGGATATCTTTCATCTTCTTTCCTTTCACGCGGCGGAGGATGGCTTCGATGCGCAGCAGCAGTTCTTCCATGCTGAAGGGCTTGGTCAGGTAGTCGTCGGCGCCGATCTTGAACCCTTCGAGGACATCTTCCTTCATCGTTTTGGCCGTCAGAAAGATCACCGGGATTTCCGGGTTGATCGACCGGATTTCCTGTGCAAGGGTGAACCCGTCTTTTTTCGGCATCATGACATCCAGTACACAGAGGTCGTATTTACCTTTGGTAAAGCCTTTGAACCCGGCTTCCCCGTCGGAGAAGAGGTCGGTTACATACCCTTTTGCTTGTAAGTATTCCCTTAGAAGCATTCCTAAATTCTCATCGTCTTCACAAAAGAAGATTTTCATTTTCTCTTCCATAATTAGCTTTTTATAAGAGGTAAAGTAATAATAAATTTCGTTCCTGTATTGTTGGGACCGTTTTCGGCACGGATGGTGCCGTCGTGGTCTTCAATCATTTTACGCACATACGCCAGTCCGAGACCGAACCCTTTCACGTCGTGGACATTACCCGTGGGTACACGGTAGAAGCGGTCGAATATCTTCTTCAGATGTTCTTTCTTGATACCGATCCCGTTGTCTTCAATGGAGATCGACAGCTTGTTGCTTTCATTCCACGTACGTGCCATAAGCGTGAGCGGCACTTCCTGCCGGCGGTATTTCACGGCGTTGTCCATGAGGTTGAACAAGACGTTCGTGATATGCAGTTCGTCGGCATAGATCGTGGATGATTCGGCCTGGAGGTCGATATCGATCGAGCCGCCGTATTTCTCCACCTTCAGTGCGAAGGTGTTGGCCACACCGGCTACGAGGTCGTTGGCATCGATCTCTTTCAGCTTGAGGGCTGTCTTCTGCCGTTCGAAGAGCGACATCTGCAGCACTTTCTCCACCAGGAACCCCAACCGTTTGGTCTCGTCGAAGATCACACCGGAGATGTGTTTGAACACATCCGGGCTTTTGGTGATATCCTGGTCTTTCAGCATCTGCGCCGCCAGTGAAATGGTGGAGACGGGGGTTTTCAACTCATGGGTCATGTTGTTGATAAAGTCGTTCTTCATCTCAGAGAGTTTCTTCTGGCGGAAGATAATGAACAGCGTGAAGATGAAGGTGACCAACAGGATCACCGAGAAGATCGCCGACGGGATGATGAAGGTGATCGAGCTTTGGATATAATCCCGCTTGGTGGGGAAATAAACGCGGAGCACATTCTGCCGGGAAGGCGGATCTTTCGGCATTAGCGCTTGTGTCAGTATGTCGGATGCGATCAGCTTGCCGGGTATCTCCCCGCTTTTATAGACAAGGTTGTTGTCTTTGTTGCTCACCGAAAAGACAAAGGGCACATTGAGGCCGTTGTTAGTCAGCTCGTTCTTCAACAGGTAATTCAGTCTCTTGAAATCCACCCGCTCTTCGATCGGTTTCAGACTGGGGGTATCCATCATGTCATAGAGCACTTCGGTAACCAGGTCTTTCTGGTAACGAAAACGCCGTTCCAGGGTTTTCTGATATTCTCTGGAGGTGCTTTCGATATTCCCGCTGGGCCTGTTCCGCTGAAGGGAGGAGAGGGGTTGCAACTGTTGGTTGGTGAATCCTTTGATCTCGAATTGCATCGTCGTCTTGTTGTCTTTGATCTCCAGGTTGAACTGGCTTTGATTGACAACACCGTAATCTTTATCGGCCGGTCCGTACAGATAATTCGGGTCGCGGTTGAGGTCTTCTTCGATGTATTTGTCTGTTTCGTCCAGTTCCAGGTTCCTGGCAACCTGGTACAGGCATCTTTTTGCCGTTTCGTTAAACTGTTCGCTGCGCAGACGGGTGATCGAGCTTATATAGTTTACCTGCAAATACAACAGACCTGAAAAGGCTAAGACCATTACGACCGTAAGTAACCAAATTGTTGACTTCCTCATCTTCTCTACTCCTTCTCTTAATAATGGAACAAATAACGTGCGTTTTGGTTTAATATTTACACAAAAAAAGTAAAAATAGAAGGGGCTAAATGTTAAAAATAACTGTTTTTGTATACTTGATTCATATTTATAAATCTGTGAAACAATATGTTACGATAATTTGCTCCTTGTGGAAAAGCGTAAAAAGGATGAACCGCAGCTATAATTTAAACAAATACCCCCCGGCAGGAAGTTCTCCTGTCGGGGGTATTTGCTTGTTTTTTCTGTTGTCTGCCGGTGATCAGCCGCCAAAGCCGGGACCGCGTCCGCCTCCACCGCCCGGAGGAGGTCCACCGGGTCCACGTCGTCCGCCACCGAATGCGTCACGCATCGTTGCGCCGCCTTTGAAGATGCTGAACCGATACACCAGATGCGCCATGAAGTAACTGCCGAGGACGTTGGATTCGGAATAGGTCATCTTCGTCGCCGTCATGCTCTGCGAGATGCTGCTGCGTTGTTGCAGGATGTCGTAGAATTTCAGGCGGAGCGTCAGCGCGTTCCCTTTCAGGAAGGATTTGGATGCGGAAGCGTTCCACAAAACTTCATTCAGTTCATATCCGGAGGCATAGCCAGAGTTTTTCGACCAGTTGATATCGCTTTCAAACTTGAAGTTGTAGGGAAGGTAGATCGTTGTCCGTCCGCCCACGCCATAGACGAATGTTTGCTGGTTCTGCTCCGCGTTCAGCGAATAATTCGCGTCGTTGAAGGAGATGTTTCCATTCACTCCCAGGTCGATCACGCTGGAACGGTAGTCGATACTGGCGCGTTCCATCAATACCAGGTTCTTGCTGGTGCTCTCGTTTTTGTCCACCATGCCGGTAGCAGCCTCTGTATAGCCCACAAATTCTTTCTGGTTGGAATACGACGCCATCGTCATCGTTCCGATCGTGAATTTGCGGTTCTTCAGCGGCGTGTTCAGCATCACACGCATATTGGCGTTGTAGTTGCCATTGGTGTTTTCGTAAGATGTTGTTCTGAAACCACTGTTGTCGGCCGCATAGATGGTATAGTTCACAATATCATTGATCACATAATTCCCATCCGCCATGACCATGAATGCCAGTTGGCTTTCCGGTTTGAAGCTTTGGTAGCGGACGGAAAGGTTGTTCGTATAGCGCGGCTTCAGGTCGGGATTACCGATCCGTGTATTTACCGGATCCGTATAATCGGGTACCGGCTGCATCTGTGTCATACTCGGCTGGCTGGTCCGTCCGTCGTAATCGATACGCAGGTTGGTCTGCCGGCTGAAATTGAAACGGAACTGCGCCGTGGGTGAGAAGTTGATCACATTCTGCTTCCGCGTATAGATGATACTGTCGCCGATAAAGCGTTCGTTGCTGGTGTAAGAAGGATCCACGTTGAACCCGATCGTGTAGTTGAACTTCGCGCGGATGGACTTGAAGCTCAGCGTGGCACGCTGGTTGATGTAATTATTGCGATAGTTCTGCGTCTGCGTGGTATCGATCACCGAATAATTCCCCTGCCCGTCTTTGTTGAAGGCATCCTTTATCTGGTCCTGCTTCCGCTGGTTGATGTTATACGCCAACTGCACGAAGTTATTCCGTCCGAGTGGTTCCACCCAGGACACATAGGCGCGGTAGTTGTAGCCGGAGTTGTCGTTGTGGATATACTGGTCGCGGCGGATATCATCACGGGTGACATAATCGGTAATACTCTGGTTGTAACCGTCGCTTTCCGTCGTGCTGTATCCACCACCCACGGAGGCGCTCAGGATACGGCCGTCGTCGTTCAACCGGCGGCTGAATTCCAGTTGCCCGTTCAGGTTGTACGAGTCGCCTTCGCCGCGATAGCTCGATATGCCGGTATAGGTTGTGTCTTTCAATGCATCCAGCCCGTATGAAGTACCTTCTTCCAGTTGGTTGGTATGCGAATAGCTGAAGTTAGGACGGAAAATGATCGTTGTCTGCGAGTCCGGCTTCCACTCCATGCGCAGGTTGGCGCCTACGTTATCGCTCTTGTTGTTCCGGTATGAATCGTTAAAGTCGTAAATGGATCCTCCCGAAAGTTTATTTTCCGTATTGCTTTTGCTGAGCGTCTCATTGTCCGAATGGGAGAACCGCCCGTTGCCGCCCAGTTCCATCATCGGGTTGAATTGTTTGTTGACGTTGGAGCCGATATTCCACGAGGAGGTGATCCCGTTGCGTCCGCCAAAGCCCATGAAGCCGCCGCGTCCGCCGCCTCCCATCCCGTCGAACATGGACGAGGCAAGGTCGGAGAATCCCATATTGTTCGTATTGTTGGCTCCTCCCATGACGGTGACCTGGTCGTTGTTCTGGAAACGGTTTACCATTGCGTTCCCTTCATAGCGGGTGTCATTGCCGTAGGCGTTGCCCACATCTTTCCCGGCGCCTCCGAAGGCGTTACCGAACCATCCCGATTTCATGCCGGGCTTGACGGTGAGGTTGATGACGGTCTCTTCTTCCCCGTCGTCGAATCCGGTCATGCGCGACATCTCGCTCAGGCGTTGCAATACCTGCACCTTGTCAACCATGTTGGATGGGAGGTTTTTGGTGGCTACTTTGGGGTCGTCGGAGAAAAACTCTTTCCCGTCCACCAACACCTTTTTCACTTCTTTCCCGTTGACGGTTACCTTGCCGTCGTCGGCGATTTCCACGCCGGGCATCTTCTTTAACAGGTCTTCCAAGGCCGATCCTTCGGATACCTTATAGGAGTCGGCGTTGTATTCGAGGGTGTCGTTGCGGACTACTACCTCGGCCGCTTTCCCGATGATAACGGCGTCGCCCAGCATGATCGAGCCATCCGTCATTTCCAACGTACCGACATTGGCAACAGCCGAACGTCCCGTCAACTGCAACGGTTGATAAATGGGCTCAAACCCGATAAACGTGATATGCAACAGGTAATTACCCGGGCGGACATTCTTGATGCTGAATGAGCCGTTTTTCCCACTTGCCACACCTCCCACGAAGGTACTGTCCCTGCCTGTAAGTAACCGGACGGTGGCTTGTTCCACCGGAACGGTCGTCCCTTGTTCCACCACAATGCCCGTAATCTCCACATTGGTGTTTTGTGCAACCCCGGTATATACACAGGTCATAAAGAAAAAGAATACCAAAAACAACAATCTCCCCGACTTCATAGACTAATTTGTATAAATTCATTTTACGTACGAGTGATAGACGTACACTTCCGAAATAAGTTTAAAGAAGAGGTAGATGATTTGCATTTATTAACATCGTCGTCGTGCGATAAAACGGGGTACAGAGACTATCCGCGTATGTAATAATGTTTACATTTGCCTCAACCACTCATTAGAATCCTATAAGTATATCATGAAAAGAAGAGACTTTATCGTAAAAGGGCTTGGCGCCGGCGTCATGGCGGGAGCAGGGCAGTCGTTGCTGGCTAATCCGGCTTACATGTATCAGGACAATCTGGCTCAATTGGAAGCCAATTATTCGCTGCAAAGTAAAACCACACCGAATCCGCATCTTCCCGTTTTCTGGGAAGACCTCACCTCACCGGACTTTAAGGATGCCGTCGCAAAAGCGGGAGGCGTTTGTATCATTCCGATCGGCGTATATGAAAAACATGGGCCGCATTTGCCGCTGGGAACGGACGTGATCCGTGCCCGGGAAATGTGTCGCCGGGCTGCCGGACAGGAGTACTGTATCGTGTATCCCGACTTTTACGCCGGGCAGATCTTTGAAGCCAAACAGCAACCGGGCACGATCGCGTACAGCACGGAACTAATGCTCCGGCTGCTGGATGAAACCTGCCGGGAAATTGCGCGGAACGGGTTGAAAAAGATCATCCTCGTCAATACCCATGGAGGGAATAACGCTTTCCTGCCTTATTTCCTACAGGTACAGTTGGAAAGCCCGCGCGATTATACCGTTTTCCTGTTCCAGTTGCGCGAAGACCCGGAAACGCAGCAAAAGATCACCGCCCTGCGGAAGAGTACGACCGGCGGGCATGCCGATGAAATAGAGGCGGCGGAAATGCTGGTAATCCGCCCCGCTGCCGTCCGGATGGATCAGGTGAACACCCAATCGGGCAAAAACCTGAGCCGGTTAAAACTGGTGAATGTGACCACCGGTATCTCCTGGTACTCCCAGTATCCGAACCATTATGCCGGAGATGCGGCAGGCGCCACGGTTGAATTGGGTGAAGTGCGTCTTTCTGCCCGCAGCAAACAGTTGGCGGATGCTGTCAAAGCGCTTAAAACGGATCATACGGCACAAAAACTGCAAGACGAGTTCTTCAAGCAGAGCCTCTCACCGCTGACAACCGGGGTATGGGACTGATGTTAAAAAAGGAGGATGTCAACTTTTCGGTTGCACGAAGCCGGAAGGGCGTTTATCTTTGCCGGAAATATGCGTAATCTATGGCGATAAGTTTTCCATACGGAGAGAAAGAAATCGGACACCTGAAAAAGGTGGATAAGCGGCTGGCGGCGGTCATCGACCAGGTGGGTCTGATAGAAAGGGCGGTGATCCCCGATCTTTTTGCGGCATTGGTACATGCCATCATCGGACAGCAGATATCCACCAAAGCGCATCAAACCATTTGGGAACGGATCGAAAAAGACCTGGGGGAGGTTACTCCGGTTGTGATCGACGCCTTGCCGGTAGAGCGGTTGCAACAATACGGGATCACCTTTAAGAAGGCGGCGTACATCCAATCGGCTGCCCGGAAGATCCTCACGGGGGCGTTTGATCTGTCATCGCTCTCTTCCCTGCCGGATGAAGAGGTGTGCATTCGACTGTCCGGCCTGGATGGGATTGGGGTGTGGACGGCGGAAATGTTGATGCTGTTCTCCATGCAACGTCCGAATATATTGAGTTACGGGGATCTGGCAATCCTCCGTGGCTTGCGTATGGTATATCATCATCGGGAAATCAGTAAAGAGCGGTTTGAGAAATACCGGAAACGGTATGCACCCTATGCCTCGGTAGCCAGCCTGTATCTATGGGCGGTGGCAGGGGGAATGGTGGACGGGATGAAAGATCATGCCCCCGCCCGGAAGATGAAGTAATGTGAATGTGTTACAAAGCGTGTGAATCCAATCATTATCAGCCCATGGAAGCCGACAGGGAATTGTTTTATAAGGCGTTTATCGAGCGGGACAGTTCGTTCGAAGGCGTATTTGTAGTGGGAGTTAAAACTACCGGGATATTCTGCCGTCCTACGTGTCCGGCAAAACCTAAGTTGGAGAATGTGGAGTTTTATCCTACGGCGCAGGACGCCCTGCAGCAGGGATATCGCCCGTGCAAGGTATGCAGGCCGCTGGAGAAGGTGGGGAATCCTCCTCCGGATATCAGCCGGTTGCTCACTTTTCTGGAAGAAAATCCGAAGATCAGGCTGAAGGATACGGATCTTCGTGAAAGGGGACTGGAACCGAATCAGGTACGCCGGTGGTTTCTGAAGCATTATCAGGTGACTTTCCATGCCTGGCAACGGATGCATCGGATCAATAATGCCTTCCAACGGTACCAGTCGGGTGAGAACGTGACGGATATCGCCTTCGACTCCGGCTATGATTCCCTGAGCGGATTCGGCAGTACGTTCAAACGGATTATCGGCGCCTCACCGCAGAAAAGCAGGGATAAGCAGATTGTCACGATGACGCGGATCGAAACGGAACTGGGAACGATGATCGCCGGAGCTACGGATAAAGGGATTTGTATGTTCGAGTTTGCCGACTACAAATGGATCGACCTGGAACTGAAACAACTTGAATCCTCCCTGAAAGCTCCGCTTGTACAGGGGGAAAGTCGGTTTTTCGACCCGCTCCGGAAGCAGATGGAAGCCTATTTTAACGGTGAACGCCGGGAGTTTGATCTCCCGCTGGATCTGGTCGGCACGGATTTCCAGCAAAAAGTATGGCTGAGCTTGTTGCGGATACCCTACGGGCAAACCACTACGTACGCTAAACAGGCGGCGTTACTGGGAATGCCTACTGCCGTCCGGGCGGTAGCCAATGCCAACGGGAAGAACAAGGTGTCTATCATCCTGCCCTGCCACCGGGTGATCGGTGCGGATGGCACGCTGACAGGCTATGGCGGTGGCGTATGGCGGAAAAAGAAACTGCTGGAGCTCGAACAGGGCTATCGCGAACAGATGTTGTTTGAATGAATTATCTGGCGCATATCTATCTTTCCGGGGATGACAGGGAGATGCAACTTGGCAACTTTATCGCGGATGCGGTGAAAGGGACTGCGTACAAGGAGTATCCGCCGGGCATTGTACGGGGCGTGTTGTTGCACAGGGCCATTGATGATTATACGGACAACCATCCGGCGGTGAGGGAGGCTGTGCGGGAGATGAGGCCTTCTTTCGGACGATATGCGGCGGTAGTGCTGGATATCTATTTCGATTATTTGCTGGCTTCGCGCTTTGAGGAGTATGCTGATGTGCCGCTGAAGCATTTTGCACGTAGCTTTTATTGGACGATGATCCGGAAGTACCGGTATCTGCCGGCGCGCATCCGGCGGTTTATGTGGCATTTTATACTGACCGATCGGCTTGGCAGGTACGCGGCAAAAGAGGGTATCCGGGAATCGCTCGAGATCATGGTGCGGTATGACCGGATCGATATATCGGTGGAAGAGGCGATCAGATACCTGGCAGCACATGAAGAGAGCCTGCGTGCATTGTTCCATCCCTTTTTCGAAGAACTCCAAACAAAAGTAATAACCAGACAGGATATAGGAGACTAATGCTATCTTTGTATGAATACCAATAGATAATGCCATGAATACACCATCTTCTTCCCGTTTCATTCGAATCTCCTTTGTATGGATTGCTGTTTGTACTGTTTGTAGTTTACCTGTCCGGGCACAATGGAAATGGTACGATCCGATGAAAGCCGGTTTTTCCGTTGTCCAAAACCAGGCCTGGGATGGAGAAGCCGGCATGGCATACCACCGTTTGCCTGAAAAGGCAAAGGAGGTGGTTCGTCCGGAGGTGTGGCGTTTGTCGCGTCATGCGGCCGGGTTGGCTCTCCACTTTTACAGTAATGCGCCGGAGATTTCCATCCGCTACAAAGTAAGCGGTTCGTTCCAGATGCCGCACATGCCGGCAACGGGTGTGTCGGGGATCGACCTGTATAGTATCGATAGTGACGGCGACTGGCATTTTAATTTCGGAACGTATGCGTTTGGTGATACGATAACGTATCGCTATCAGGATATCCCGAAAGACAGGTACCATGCGTTAGGGTATGAATACAGGCTCTACCTGCCCTTATATAATCAGGTGGAATGGCTGGAGATAGGTGTGCCGGATGCCACTTCTTTCAGATGGATACCGGCGGAAACAGACAGACCTGTCGTTTTGTACGGCACCTCGATTGGGCAGGGGGCATGCGCCTCCCGTCCCGGTATGGCCTGGAGTACAATCGTACAAAGGGGGGTGGATCATCCGCTGGTGAACCTTGGCTTCTCCGGGAACGGACGGTTGGAGAAGCCGGTAATCGGACTGATCACTGAAATAGATGCCCGCCTGTATATCCTCGATTGCATGCCGAATATGGGTTACAAAACCGAGAACGAGGTCTTTCAACTGCTTGTCGATGCCGTCAGGCAGTTGCGGGCAAAACGTTCGGCGCCCATCCTCCTGATCGAACATGTGGGGTATGCCAATGCGGAAGTGAACACCCCGAATGGGAAAGAAGTGGCGTTGCTCGAACGGGCTTCACGGCGGGCGTATGAATCATTGACCGCTTCCGGGGTAAAAGAATTGTATTATTTATCAAGGGAAGAACTTGCCATTTCTCCGGATGGATGGGTGGACCATATTCACCTGACCGATCTTGGTATGCAACAGCAGGCTCTTGCCGTGGAAAAAAAGATACGGGACATCCTGAAAGAACCGAAAGGCAGCCTTTCCACTACGATCCCTGTGACACAACGGCGTGAACCGGCCAACTATGAGTGGCGGAAAAGGCATGAAGCTATTCTTGCACTGAATGCGGAGAACCCGCCACGTGCCGTGATCATCGGCAATTCCATCACCCATTTCTGGGGTGGCAAGCCGGATGGACCGCGTAAGAATGGTGTTGAGAGTTGGGAGCAGGTAATGGCTCCTGCCGGTTATCATAACCTGGGATATGGTTGGGATCGGATCGAAAATGCTTTATGGCGGGTGTATCATGGGGAGGTCGATAGCCCTTCCATCCGGCAGATCACCCTTACGATCGGAACGAATAACCTTGTAACCGATACGGACGACGCGATCATTGCCGGTCTCCGTTTTCTCCTCTCAGCCATCCGGATGAGGCAACCGGATGCCGGGATTACGTTTGTCGGCTTTCTGCCGCGACGGGATTATGAAGCCCGCATCGAAGGCTTGAACCGGCGTATCCGGCAGATCGCCGTTGATAGCGGTTGCCGGTTTACCGACCCGGGACGTAAATTGCTTACCCCTTCCGGCAAAGTAGATGAATCCTGTTTCAGTGACGGCCTCCACCCCAACGGGAAAGGCTATAAACAGATCGCGGCAGATATAGCGGATGAAAGATAGTTCTCTTTTCCTCGCGGGCATCCTACATTCGTTTCTGGTAGGCAATCCGCTCCGTGCCATCTGCAATGTAGATGATGCCGCAGCGGATGAATCCGTTCCTTTGGAGGATGTGTTGCATGACGAGGTTGTTGCGGTGGGTATCGACGCGGAGGTTGCCGCATTGTCGGAAACACCAGTCGAAGCAAAGGGAGGCAAGACCTTTCACCTTGCCGTTTCCCGCCAGGCGGTGAATGACGCCATAGGGAGCGTCGTTTAGCCACTGGCCATCGTAGATGTGTAGATAGGTGGGGTCTTCGCCGATCCGGAAATAGAAAACGCTGACAACTTCCTGCTCCGGATCCACAATCACATGGCTGTACCCCTGATGGATATCCTCCGTGATGAGATCGCGGGAGGGGTATCCGTTAATCCACTGCCCTCCGTTACCGGTGGATGCCATGAAAAGTTTGGCTTTTGCATAGACGTCCATGATCCGGTCGAGATCCTGAAGCGTTGATTGTCTTATCTCCATCACATGATTTATACCCATCTTATACACTGTTCAGTTATAACACAATCTTCAGTTCCTTGCCTGTCTCAATGGCGACACGGCCGGAGAAAGAGAGGGTGATATCCCGGCCTTTCTGTTTGACCTCCGCCCGGACAGGTTGCCCGTCCACTGTCACCGTGGCCGATCGGTAGGATTTCCCTTTCGGGGCAACCACGCTGAACGATTCCAATTGTACTTTACCGTATTTGGGCATAAGCGTGCAAGTCATCCGTCCGCCTGCCTGTTGCTGGGCATACGTCCCCCAACCTTCTGCGGCAGTAAAGGGAGCTTTGAAGTTGTCGGCTCCCCATTTAGGTGCAAACCGCATATATCCTTTCGGACCGTGGTATTCGAAGCCGCAAGCGGTGATGAAAGCGCCGTAGCTTGCCATGGCGCGGGCATAATGGTCACTGCACTCGATCTCATTGAAGGGGTTACGCTTGGCGGCATGATACCGGTCGTGGATCGAACGTACAAGCACAAGTCCCTCATCCGTCATCCCTTCAGCAATCAGGTGGGAGGCTACCTGATACTCGAAGCCGCTCATACATTCGTGGAAATAGCCCATCTGCCAGGTTACGTTATCCCCATAAGGCTTGGCTTCTTTCTTCGGATTTGTATTCATGATCATACCCCCTTCACCGGCCAGGGCATACGGGCGTCCTCCCTGGTTGACAGCGATATAAGGGCCTACATCCGGCGTGTAATTATACTTCCACAACGAACGCAGGGCCGAACGTGTTTTTTGCTGGTCCTGGATACGCCCCAGTCCTACCTGGAATGCCCACGATTGTCCCATCACCTGGTCGATATGGCTGGTGTTGTAAGACCCCAGTTTGGTACGTCCCTTTTCCTTATCGGGGCGGTGGATGTAATATTCGCCGTTGAAGAGGTATTTATCCATGTTTTTACTTCCCTTGCGGACATAGTCGGCACAGATCGCCGCAAATACGGTATCGCCTGCTTCTTCCGCCATCTCCTGCCCGGCGCGTACGCCAGAGATACACAGACCCACGATCCAGGCGATCTCTCCATCCCATACGGCATCCAGCGTGTTCTCCATGGGCGTATCCTCCATGCCGTCGCCGTTCTTGTCTTGTGCGAGGATGAATTGTACGGCGCGTTTGATCTGTGGCCAGTTCCGTTTCAGGAACGCATTATCCGCACTCATCTGGTGTTCGCGATAGCAACGCAACACCGTTCCCGCCTGTCCGTCGATAGCCGGACGCGTTTCCATCTCGGCACGGAAGATGATGCCGCCGTTGTCCTGCATGGCGATGTTGAGGTCGGTGCGCTCACGGCAATCACGTTCCAACGCCGGGAAGATACGTCCCATCGCCTGGGCGTATTGCCAAACGTGCGTACAGGTACCCGGACAGGCGCCAACCCCTTCCCACGCCCAGAAGCGTCCGCTTTTGAACCGGTGGGCGTTGGTAGTAGCCATTGTATTGATGGTAAGGAAGGTCCGTTCGAGGAACCAGTGCGGAAGCGTGGACTCCTGCCAGGTCTCTTTCCACAAAAGCGAGGTGGAAGACAAACGATTGAAGTTGTCAGCAATGTATTGCGTCACATCCAGGGCGGAAGAAAACTGATGCTGGTAATAACGTCCCGAATCCTTGATGTGTTTCGGATATAAAGAGAGATTCGGGAAATACCAACTGATTACGAAATCGGCTGTGCCCGTGGCTTGGGGGGATACAGTCAAATCCGTTTGTACGCCTCCGATTAATGCCTCCTGCAACGGTTTGGATAAAGCGGCCGGTTGTGGCAGCCGGAACGCACCTTGATAATCACCCGGGTTCAGATCGCAGTAGGCTTTTGCGTCCGTCTGGAGGGCAGATATGCACATGGTGCCGAAATCCGGTTGGCTCCGGATGATGGAATCCCGGCTGTTCCCCAGGTCGAATTGCTGCACATTCCTGCCTGTCCGCAGAATATCCAGGCTTTCGGTGACCGAAACCATGCCGTTCGAGCGGACAGCTTCGTTCAGCCGGAGACAGGCGGTATTGTCTGCCGTATGTATTCCCACTTTGTTCTCCAGAAAGCCCAGGATGGATACCTTTACCGGTTGATCGCCCTTGTTGGCTACTGAAAACGACAGGATGGTGGCGGGTAATGCAGAATCATCCTCGTTCAACGGGATGAAAGGGGAATAGGCCTGAAGTACCAGTTCCACCGGGAGGGATCGGTCTGTATATCGGATGGTTCCGACAGGATAGGTCGCCTCAAACGCGATCTCGTCCCAGTCTTTTTCTTCCAACGTTTTGTAAATAGTTTGCGTGTCGTATTCAAACCGGAGGAGAAAGCCCTGTTGTAAGGGGCGGATGTCTTTGGCCGGTTGCACATAGCAGGCGCCGTCGCGTGAACGAACATAGGTATCATGGGTAGTCTTTCCTTCTGCCCACTGCACCAGTTTGGGTTCGACGCCTTCCTGGTTCTCGTTGAAGATATCCCACAGCCACATCCGTCCGTCGCCACCCAGGTAAACCCCTCCGGCCGTAATACCTCCGACGGGCATCCCGATGTATTGGAGTTCGTTTCTGGATTTGAGATAGGTCGTTGGCTCGCCTCTGTCATATAGCGATTTAACCCATGCGGGAGACAGGTTTTTCTCCACAGGGATAAGCTCTTGGGCTTGTATGCCGCCCATACATAGGATGGAGGCGGCGAAACAGGATAACAGTATTGTTTTCTTCATGTTTGTATATTTAGATTCGAAATAAAGGGAGAGGCAAAGATAAAAAAGAAAGTACCAAAAACGTGTTTTTTGGTACTTTCTTTGTCCGTGCAGGCTTATTTCCCAGCGTCAGTTCCTGCATCATGCTCCTTGGTTTTTATATTTTTTTTGCATCTGTGTTGTTGCAATATTTTTACCTTTGCCATTGCAAACACAAACTGTAAACAGAAAAACATGCGCCAAACGGGGAAAAAGAGGAAACAATTCCCATGCGTAAACCGTTATTACTTAACAGCCGCTACTTAATTTGAACACGAATATATTCCTGATTTGTATGAAACAGAATCGTTTATTAGTCCTTGGGATCGTCATGCTGTTTGCATGTATAGCCTTCCCTATCTCAGCTCAACAAGTACGACAGCCCAGAGCAGGCGCGCCCGGACAGTGGCGGGTAATCGGGACGACAGAAGCCCGGTTTAAAGCCGATCACGACGGTATTGCGGTGGCCGGCCCCTTTGACAACTTCCGCCGCATCAAGTTTAAAGTGACGGACGCCCCGTTGCGGTTGATCCGGTTGAAAGTGACCTACGACAATGGCGCTCCCGATGAGATACCCACCGCCATCGACATCCCCCAGGGAGGAGAAAGCCGTATCATCGATCTCCGGGGGGTAGGCAAACGCAGCATCCGCCGGATTGATTTCTGGTATGATACCCGTGGCGCACTCCGTGGCCGTGCAAATGTAACGGTGTTCGGAATGAAGTAGCCGCCTGTTTCAATGCGGTACCGCCTGCAATTCAAACCGGTCGATCACCGGCGCATCCCCTTGCGTATTTGCAAAACGGATCGTATTGTATCCTTTGTGGAGACGGATGTTTTTGAGCATAGCGACGCCCGGACGGGTGTCGCTTTCCGTTTGTAAGCCGGTCAGCCGGTATTCCTGTCCGTTGACGATGATGGACAGGGCGGTGGTGTTGGCGGAGTAGTAATGGAGAACGAGATTGTATCCTCCCCCCTTGCTGCTATACACCCGGCGGAACTCCGCCCAGTTGTCTGCCCGGTTGATACCGCCGAGGCCGCTGAGCACATAACCGCCCGATGCCCCTTCCAACGGGGTAAAACGGGCTTTGCTGTATGTCCCCTTGTCGATGAGCACCGCGTTGTAGGCGTTCATGTACGCGTCTTCACCTTCAAAAATCGTTTGGTCGAACGACCGTTCGCCCTCCAGCCGCAGCATGGCTGTGCCGTGAGGAGGGACGGTTAATTCATAAAAGGAGGAGAAAACGCCAAGGTCTTTCTTCTCCCACAGGTCGCGTACCTGTACATTCCCATCTAACTGGATGTCTTTGAAGTCGATGCGCAGGGTGCGGGGGGTATGCTCTCCGTTGAATAGCGCCACGGCGCGTATCGTTCCCTGGTCTTTTTCGATCTGCTTGGCGAGGACGATGCGTTTACCGCTGCGGGAGACCACCTGCGCCTGTAGCCCGAGGATGTCCTGGTTGAGGGCGATTACTTCGCGGTTGGTAATAATGTCGAGGGTCTGTTGGGGGATTGTACGCAGGTCGCAGCCGATCAGCAACGGCGAGCACATGATCGACCATAGGCCGAAATGGCTGCGTTCTTCATCGGCGGTCATGCCGCGTCCCACCTGCATCATGTCCATATCGTTGAAATGTCCGGGTGACGCATAAGCCGACAAGTAGAGATTGTGTTCAAGCACATCGCGCACGCCTAATTTTTCGTCGAAGTTGTTGCGTATATCGTGTGAGATGCGCCACGAACCCGCAAGCGTCGTCACCCAGGTTCCCGGAAACATCCAGCGGCAGACGTTCATTCGTACATCTTTCCGTCCGGTATGCCGGATCGCTTCCCGGATCCGGGTGTATTGGGTTTGTTCGTCAAGTCCCAGCAACTCGCCTCCGCAATAATCGATCTTGATGAAGTCATACCCCCAGGTAGTGAAGTAGAGGCGGGCGTCACGGTCTTCATGTCCGTAAAGTCCCACTCCCGTGCCGTTGATGGTATCCGCATCCCAAATGGATCCGCAGGTATTTCCCCCGGCATCCGAATAGATCCCGGCTTTGAGTCCGAGGCGATGGATATGATCGGCTACCGCCTTCATGCCGTTTGGAAACTTTGCATCGTTGTTGCGGAGGTTTCCTTCGGCATTCCGTCCGGCAAAGAAGCCGTCGTCCACATTGACAAACGTATATCCGGCGTCTTTCAGCCCTTTGCCGACCATCGAATCGGCTGTTTCCTGAATTAGTTGTTCATTGATTTGGATACGAAACGTATTCCATGAGCTCCACCCCATCAGCGGGGTCTGTTGCCGGTTGTCTTGCGCCGGGGAAAGGGTGGCGATGACGGGTAAAAGGAAGGCGCATGCACTTCTTCTCAAAAAGGACACTTTCATTCGGATTGATTAAGTTGCGTTTAAGTTGTTGTGTTTCGCAAGTGGCAAAGATATGTATTTTATATCGTGTTATTTCCTTTCCCGAAAGTAAAAACACCTATCTTTGCCGGAGAAAACGGCCGGATGGCCGGTAGATACGGAAAATCATAAATAAACAGGCGATATGATCTTATTTTTCAGGTCTTCAACAAAGACTGTGCTGGCGGTTGAAGCGGCACACACATTCTCCCCGGAAGATATTCAGAAGTTGGTTTGGTTGTTCAATGAAGCTGTACCCGTTGCGACAGAGGCGATAGACGGTTGGTTCGCAGGACCCCGCCGTGAGATGATCACACCGTGGAGTACCAATGCGGTGGAAATCACACAGAACATGGGTATCCGGGGAATCAGCCGGATTGAAGAGTATTTTCCGGTGCCTTCGGGAGATGCGTCGCACGACCCGATGTTACAGCGTATTTACAACGGACTGAACCAGGGACTGTTTACGATCAACAAACAACCGGATCTGATTGTCTGTATCGATGATATTTCAGCATATAACCAACAAGAAGGACTGGCGCTGAGCGACGACGAAGTGGCCTACCTGAACGAGGTAAGCGGCAAGCTGGGACGAAAACTCACAGACAGCGAAGTCTATGGCTTTGCACAGGTCAACTCGGAACATTGCCGCCATAAGATATTCAACGGATCATTCGTGATCGACGGGGTGGAGCAGGAAAGCTCGCTCTTCAAACTGATCAAAAAGACATCGGAAGAGAATCCGAACAAACTGGTATCCGCCTATAAAGATAATGTAGCCTTCAATGCCGGACCGAAGATGGAACAGTTTGCTCCGCTGTCGGGCGACAAACCGGACTTCTTTGCCGTGAAGGAGATCGATACGGTGATCTCATTGAAAGCGGAAACGCATAACTTCCCCACCACCGTGGAACCGTTCAACGGCGCTTCTACCGGTACGGGCGGTGAGATCCGCGACCGTCTGGGTGGAGGAAAAGCTTCGCTGCCGATTGCGGGAACGGCCGTATATATGACTTCGTACCCGCGAACGGATGGCGCCCGTGCCTGGGAGCAGATACTCGATCCCCGCAAATGGTTATACCAAACGCCGGAACAGATCCTGGTCAAGGCGTCTAACGGGGCGTCCGACTTCGGGAATAAGTTCGGGCAACCGCTGATCTGTGGTTCGCTGCTGACGTTCGAACATGCCGAAAACGAGAAGAAATACGCCTACGACAAGGTGATCATGCTGGCAGGCGGCGTAGGTTATGCCAACCGCCGGGATGCGTTGAAAGGCGATCCCCAACCGGGTGAAAAGGTCGTGGTGATCGGTGGCGACAACTACCGGATCGGGATGGGCGGCGGTGCTGTGTCGTCTGTTGACACCGGCTTATATACCAGCGGAATCGAATTGAATGCCGTACAACGTGCCAACCCCGAGATGCAGAAGCGTGCCGCCAACGTAATCCGTGCGATTGCCGAGTCGGAGGAGAACCCGATCGTGTCTATCCACGACCACGGCGCCGGCGGACACCTGAACTGCCTGTCTGAATTGATCGAAGCAACAGGCGGACATATTGATATGGGCCAGTTGCCCATCGGTGATCCGACACTCTCCGCGAAAGAGATCATCGGCAACGAAAGCCAGGAACGCATGGGCCTGCTGATGAAGGAAGAAGATGTGGAACGCGTACGGCGGATCGCCGAACGTGAACGGGCGCCGATGTATGTGGTTGGCGAGACGACCAACGACATGAAGCTGGTATTTGAACAGGCGGACGGAAAGAAGCCGATCGACCTCCGCCTCGACTATATGTTCGGGAAACCACCGAAGACGGTGATGACAGACCGGGCGCTGAATGAAACCTACCAACCGGTCGTTTACAAGGAATCAAACCTGCACCAATACCTGGAGAACGTACTCCAACTGGAAGCCGTAGCCTGTAAAGACTGGCTGACTAATAAAGTGGACCGCTCGGTAACGGGTAAGGTTGCCCGTCAACAATGCCAGGGCGAGTTGCAGTTGCCGTTAAGCGACCTCGGCGCCGTAGCCCTCGACTACCGGGGAAAGGCGGGTATCGCTACCTCCATCGGCCATGCGCCCCAGGCGGCGATGATTGATCCGGCTGCAGGATCGGTATTGGCCATTGCCGAATCACTGACAAATATCGTGTTTGCTCCGCTCACGGATCAACTGGAAGGCGTGTCGTTAAGCGCCAACTGGATGTGGCCGTGCCGTAACGAAGGCGAAGACGCCCGTTTGTATAAAGCCGTGCAGGCGGCTTCCGATTTTGCCTGCGAACTGGGGATCAATATCCCTACCGGTAAAGACTCGCTGTCGATGACACAGAAATATGGCAATGAGAAGGTGATCTCTCCGGGAACGGTGATCATTTCGGCAGGCGCCGAAGTGAGTGACGTGCGGAAGATCGTCTCACCAGTATTGTCTAAAGAAAAAAACACCAGTGTTTACTACATCGATTTCTCGTTCGACACCTTCAAACTGGGTGGTTCAGCCTTTGCGCAGGCATTAAACAAGTTGGGCGACGTAGTACCGACCGTTCAGGACGCGGACTATTTCCGGGATGCCTTCAACGCCATACAGGAAGCCATTGAAAAGCGCTTGATCCTGGCAGGGCATGATATTTCGGCGGGCGGTATGATTACGGCTTTGCTGGAAATGTGTTTCGCCAATATGGAAGGAGGGCTGGAAGTGAACCTCGACAAACTGGCTGAAACAGATATCGTGAAAATCCTGTTTGCCGAGAATCCGGGTATCCTGGTACAGGTAAAGGATAAGAAAGCATTTGAAAAGTTGATGGAAGATGCCGGCGTGGGCTTTGCCGTAGTGGCGAAACCGACGGATGAACGCCACATCCTGGTATCGAAGGATGGGGTACAGTACCATTTCGGCATCGATTATATGCGGGATGTATGGTACAAGTCCTCCTATCAGTTGGATATCCGCCAGAGCGGAAGCGTGTGTGCCGGCAACCGGTTTGAGAATTATAAGATGCAGCCGTTGGAATTCAGGTATCCGAAGCATTTCACGGGTAAGTTGTCTGCCTACGGGTTGACGGCCGGAAGCCGGCGACCATCGGGTATCAGGGCGGCGGTGATCCGCGAGAAAGGCTCGCAATGCGAACGCGAATCGGCATATGCCTTATATCTGGCGGGTTTCGACGTGAAGGATGTGCACATGACCGACCTGGCTACGGGGCGTGAAACGCTGGAAGATGTGAACTTTATCCTCTTTGTCGGCGGGTTCTCGAACTCCGACGTGCTGGGCTCAGCCAAAGGATGGGCGGGCGGTATCCTATACAACGATAAGGCGAAAAAAGCGATCGGTAATTTCTATGCCCGCCAGGATACGCTGAGTATGGGTATCTGTAACGGCTGCCAGTTGATGGGCGAGTTGGAGTTGCAATATCCGGAGCATGAGAAGAAGCATAAGCTGTTGCATAACGATTCACATAAGTTCGAGTCTGAATTTGTAACGCTGGAGGTGCCGAAGAACCATTCGGTGATGTTCGGCTCGTTGAGCGGCGCGAAAATAGGAGCCTGGGTAGCCCACGGAGAAGGCAAGTTCTCGTTCCCGTATGAAGAAAAGGCTTACCATGTGATCGCCAAATACAATTATGAAGGCTATCCCGCCAATCCGAACGGTTCGCCGTGGGCTGTCGCCGGTGTTTGTTCGGCCGACGGACGCCACCTGTCGATGATGCCCCACCCGGAACGTGCCCTGTTCCCCTGGCAGTGCGGCTATTATCCGGAAGACCGTGTGCAAACGGATGAAGTGACCCCCTGGATCGAAGCCTTCGTGAATGCCCGGAAGTGGATTGAAGCGCTGAAATAATCCGCGGATTCAGTACGGACTTTTCCCTTTTGTGATGTCACATGTCACGCCCGCTTCCATGCAGGCTTTTTTGTGACATCAGCCGGATTTTTCATGTCACAAAAATCCGGCATTGGAAGGCAAATCAATCATAGGTGGCTGTTCAATCTGTCACCTATGTTTGTTTGAACATCCACCTATGTTTGATGAAACGTTCACCTATGGTAGTTTCCGACATCTAATAGCCTATTTATCAGTGCATAAGAATTTGCGCTAATCACATCCGGGAGTTGCGCCGACAACTTTCAGGCGTTTTTCTAACATCCGGATGTTGATAAATCTTCATCTACATCTCGTGTCAACAACGTCTGGATGTTGATCATGCAACATCCAGACGTTCTTGGAACAGCACCTACATGCAGATTAGAATGCTGCTATCTTTTCGTTTACCTGCCCCCTTTTTTTCTGTTATCCCTTTTATTTTACATTCTGCAACTTAACAAATCGTAAAAACGACTGTTTCAGTTCATCAAAAAGTGTCCCAAAAAGGCCGAAATATCTGTTTCGGCAAATAAAAAGTCCGTTTCGGGCGATCTTTTTCCCGACTTGGTTGTTAATTAGCACAAGAATACTAAACGTCAAGGCTTGTGCTATAATTCGACTGATAAGTATAGCATAAGTCAGAACTGATATATACCGAAAAAAAAGAGCAGATGTATAATTTTCACGAAAAGCTACATGTATGGCACATGCGCAGAACAAATCCACCTTTCCGCCCGCCAGGGGAGGGGTAGGGGGATTATGTGTTTGTTAACCCTGCTACCTGATGTATGCGCGTATGCGCCAGTGGCATCCACACCTGATTAAAGAAACAAACAACAGATTAATAGTTTATATTTTAAAAACAACACATTATGTATCAATTACTTTTCCGCAAAAGATGGACCACTCTTTTGCTGATGTTCTTAACTCTTGTGATTGTGACGGGGTGTAACGAAGACGATCCCCCTGCAATTGCTGTATCCCAGAACCTGATCGAGGTGGGATATGAACGGAGCAGTACACTGATCTCCGTAGTCACAAACTCGGAATGGACGGCAACCAGCAATGCAGACTGGTGTCGTTTGTCGCGTACAAGCGGCCGCTTTTCCACAGATCTCGATGTGATCGTGGATGAGTGCGCTTCCGATTCCAAGCGTTCGGCCACCATCACGCTGTCCACACGCGGACGCAACATGGCCACCACCACCATCCTGGTTTCACAATCGGCTGAAAACTGTTCGTTGACCATTACACCGGGTGAAATCACCGTCGGTAATATGGGCGAAACCGTAGCGTTTGCCGTGGCGGCGTCTCCGAACATCGAATACACCGTGACCAGCTCCGCCGCATGGGCTGTTCCTTCGGTGAAAACGGGAAAAGGCAACGGAACCGTCAAGGTGGCTGTCGCCGAAAATGTAAGTCATAGCATCGCCCGTTCGGCCGTTGTCACGCTGGCGATGAAGAACGATTCCGAAGTATTGCTGGCACAGTTCACGGTCCATCAGTTGAGCCGCCGTATGCCGGTGATCCACCTCGGACAGGAAGCCGTCAGCTTCAAGCAGGATGCGGTTACCATCAAAGAAAATACACACGTGATCCCTGTGATCACCAACATTACCGGAACGTTGCATGTGACATCCGATTTCAGCTGGTGTAAGGGTGAGATCCAGGAAGTCAACGGATTCAAATTCGTGAAGATCACCACCTTGTCGAACAATGAAGCCAACGAGGCACGCAACTGTATTGTCAATATCACAGGCGATGTGGATGGCGAAGCGGTTACCACACAGATACTGGTAGTCCAGGCTGGCCTTGGCTCACCGGTGGTGACATTGTTCCGCGACGTTGTTTCCGTTGACCAGCATGTGAATGATATCACTGTAGGGTATGTACCGGCTACTTCCGGTATCAAGTTGGATGCCGTGAGCGATTTCCCGAGCTGGATCGAAGATGTGAAGGTGAATACTTCACTGAAAACGATCACGTTCCGTGTGAAAGCCAACCAGGCGGAAGAATCACGTACGGGTACGGTTACCCTGTCGGCTATCCTCGGCGATGAATGCATGGTGTATCCGATCACGGTCAACCAGAACGGATTGGGTGAAGCTGTCATTACGATTACCCCGGCTCAGCTTACGTTGCCTGCAACCATCAGCAATACTACCGAATATCTCGCGACCGTGATTGCCCAGACACGCTATTCAAGTGTGACGGTGGCCGTGGCCGAAGGGATTGAGAATGTGATGGCGCCGGAAAACAGCTGGTTGAAAGTCTCCCTGGTGCAAGGAGCGAACACCGCCGACGATGCCGTCACCTCACGGGTGAAAGTGGTTGCTTCCAACAATACCGGCAACGAAGCGCGCACAGCAACGGTGATCCTTACCTTTAAATATGGTACGCGTACGATCGTGAAATCTTTCACCGTGGTACAGGCAGGCTTGGGCGATCCGGCCATAACGATCACCAATCCTTCGATCAGCATGCCTTATATCGAATCGACAGGTACGATCCACTATACGCCTTCGTCCGCGAATATCAGTGTGTTGCAACCGGTTGCTGACCAGACCTGGATCCGGAACGTGGCGGTATCAGGCTCTACCAACACCATTACGTTCAGCCTGACGGAAAACAAGAATACGGAAGCGCGCACGGGTACGATCAATGTATATGCTACCCGCGACGGTGTGACGTTTACCTATCCGGTGACCATCACGCAGGCCGGCTACGGCGATGTGGATATCCGCATCTCTCCG
>JAVBUE010000008.1:0-52219 GCA_031555735.1 Tannerellaceae bacterium | reverse complement strand
CCGCAGGCGGATGAACGACTTGCCGGGCAGCGTATAGTGCAGGATGATCCGGGGGCTGAACGTATAGTTCTCATAGCCTTCTTCTCCCTGGTTGAATTGCGAACGATACACGCCGGCGCTGAGGGTGTAGTCGAGCTTCTGTGCCTTTCCCTTGAATTCGCCATAGAGGAAGGTTTCCGCCTGGTTCATCTCGGTGGTATAGTTGTGGCCGTTGCGGTATTCGTTGTCGGCAAACGTCTGGATATGTTTCAATCCGCCGCTGATGCGGTTGGTTCCCCGCTTCTTTTCATAAATGGCTTCGCCGATAAACGAATATTTCTTGCCTTTTACGGCGTTGTGGATATCGGTAAGGTATTCTTCTTCCCGGCTTTCCTGGTACAGGCGTTTCACATCGGTGTAATTATATGTCCCTACGGCGTTGAACACCAGGGTCTGGTCGTTCTTCAGGCTTTGCTGGTAATAGAGGTCGAGGGCGGGACGCCGCGCCTTGCCGTCGGTGTTGTCGATCATGCTGACGTAGTCGGCCGGGTTGGCTTTGTTGTATAAGAGCCCCTGATAGTTAAACAGGGGGGATACTTCTGTAAACAGACGGAAGGTGGCATTGAACATCCGGTTGTCTTGCTGGTAGCTGTAGGTGGTATTCAGGTTTTGCCAGCGCATCTTCAGGCGTCCCGGTTCACCTTCTTCCCGGCGTTCGAGGGTGGAGCCGTCGGCAAAGGTGAATTTCTCTTCGTTATCGCGCCACATCTCATAGAAATCGCGATGGTTGAGGCTGTAATTGACGGAAAATTCCGATTTTTTGTGGTTGATACGGCCATTCAGGTGATTGTTTCCCCAGGATTGGGGTTTGAGCATGCCGTCCGTCAGGTCGAAGCCCACACTTCCGCCGGTTTCCGGACGGCGCACGATATAATCGAGCACCACCTCCGCGTTGCCATAGCGCAATCCCGGATTATCATGGTATTCGATCCGGAGGATATCTGCCGGTTGCAGCGCAATGATATCCTGCGGCTCTACCTTGACGCCGTTGATGCGCAGTTGCACTTCGCCGCCGCCGGCGATCTTGATCTCGTTGAACAGCGGGTTCACCTGTATCTTCGGCAGCATCAGTTGTTGCAGGAGGTTGATGCCGTTGGTGGAGGCTTTCACCTGCCGTTCGGAGGGGAATACCAGCTTGCGGTCGGATCGGCTGATGAGGTTGGAGCCGCTTACGGTCACGCTCCGGAGGAGCAGGGCGTCTTCTTCCAGGAGGATGTCGGGCGAGAGGAGGTCTTTGTCCAACCCTTTCAACGGGGTATAACGTGTTTTGTATCCGAGGCTGGATACCGCCAGCAGGTAATCGCCGGGGGATACCGACGGGATGGAGAAGAAGCCTTGTTCGTCGGTGGTGGTGCCGGTCACGAACACGGAGTCGGAGGTCTGTATGATGACATTGGCAAACGCCATCGCTTCACTGTCGTGAGCCGAACGCACCCGGCCCTCTACTTTCAACTGTTGGGCGAAAGCCCCCATCGCCATACTGCCGAGCAGTAGGATTGCCATTATTCTCCTTTTCATGTCTTCTCTTATGTCCGTTGAACGGGATCGTTGTCCTGTTTTCCCGTGATCTTGTTCTTTAGACGACCGTAGGGCGGATATCGTTACATGTACCGGTGCATTTCTACCTTGTCCGGTCATGGATATATCCGGCAGAATGATATCTTTGTCCGTTAATTATCAATTGAATACCCTGATGGAACAGCTAACTGATTGGATCGGACAGGTGAATGAGGTGTTGTGGACGTATATCCTGATCACCCTGCTTTTGGGTTGTGCCGCCTGGTTTACCCTGCGCACACGGTTTGTACAGTTCCGGATGATCCGCGAGATGATCCGGCTGCTGGCGGAGTCGGGGGGAAAGGGTGCGCAGGGGGAGAAGCACATCTCTTCTTTCCAAGCCTTTGCCGTTTCCCTGGCAAGCCGGGTGGGAACGGGAAACCTGGCGGGTGTGGCTACGGCGATTGCCGTGGGCGGCCCGGGTGCGGTGTTCTGGATGTGGGTGATCGCGCTGCTGGGTTCAGCCAGCGCGTTTGTGGAATCCACCCTGGCACAGTTGTACAAGCGGAAGGGGAAAGATTCGTTTATCGGCGGTCCGGCGTATTATATGGAACGGGGGCTGGGCAGGCGTTGGATGGGGGTGTTGTTTGCCGTGCTGATCAGCATTACCTTCGGCTTCGCCTTCAACTCGGTACAGAGCAATACGATCTGTGCGGCATGGGAAGGGGCTTTTGGTTTCGATACGGCTACGATGGGGGTGGTGTTGACGGTATGTACGCTGGTGATCATCTTCGGCGGTATCCAACGGATCGCCCGGGTGAGCAGTGTGCTGGTACCGGTCATGGCGTTGGGCTATATTGTGCTGGCTGCCGGCATCGTGCTGTTTAACGTGGATAAGCTGCCGGGTGTGCTGGCGATGATCGTGGAAAACGCTTTCGGCTGGGAACAGGCCACGGGCGGAACGATCGGCGCAGCCCTGATGCAGGGGATCAAGCGCGGCCTCTTCAGCAATGAAGCGGGCATGGGCTCGGCCCCGAATGTGGCGGCGACGGCGCATACCTCCCATCCGGTGAAGCAGGGGCTGATCCAGGCGTTGGGCGTATTCACGGATACCCTGGTGATCTGTACCTGTACGGCTTTTATTATCCTCTTCAGTGGTGTGTCGGTGAATACGTCGCTGAATGGGGTGCAGCTCACCCAGCAGGCGTTGCAGCAGGAGGTGGGTGCTGTCGGACAGATCTATGTAGCAGTGGCGATCCTGCTGTTTGCCTTTAGCAGTATCATCGGGAATTATTATTACGGGGAAGCGAATATCCGCTTTATCACCGGACGGAAAAAGGTGTTGTTCCTGTACCGGTTGCTGGTATGCGGGATGGTGATGTTCGGCTCGCTGGTCAGCCTCGACCTCGCCTGGAGCCTGGCGGATGTGACGATGGGACTGATGACGATCTGTAACCTGACGGCGATCGTGCTGCTGGGGCGGCAGGCGTTCCTGTTGCTCGACGACTATATATCCCAGAAACGAAAAGGGATGAAGGAACCGGTATTCGACAAAAATACGATCCCCGAATTACGCGACAAGATCGACTGTTGGTGATACAGATCGTCTGCGTGCAGTCATACTGCTGTTCGGATTCAATGATAAATCAGTGTGGAGAGTTGGTCGGCAGCAAATACTTCGTTGGCTACGTCTTGTAGTTCTTCGGCTGTCAGCCGTTCGATGCGTGCAATCACTTCCGGCAGGGCGTCGTACCGGTTGTGGTGGAGGTAGCTCTTGCCGATCCGGAGGAAGAGGCCTTCGCGGTTATCTCCCGAGATACCCAACTGGCCGATTACCTGTTTCTTGGCCGCCGCCAGTTGGGAGGTGGAGAGTTTGACGTCGCGCAGTTTTGCCAGTTCGGCATGTACGAGCCTGAGGGCTTTCTCCTGATGGCGGGGATCCGTCCCGAAATAGATGGTTGCCAGTCCGGTGTCTGTGTAGGAGGTGACCCCTGATTCTACCGTATATGCCAATCCATGTTTTTCGCGGAGGGAGAGGTTCAACCGGTTGTTCATGCCGGGTCCTCCCAGGATATTGTTCAACAGGAAGAGGGGGGTGCGTTTCTTGTCGTGCATGCTGTATGCGCGGCTGCCAATCAGGACATGCGATTGGTGGGTGTCTTTCTTCTCCTTCCGGTGGGTGGGCGGAAGAGTGGCCGGCGCCTGGCGGAGCTGGTTGCCCGCTGGTTGTTCCGCCACCGGGTAGAGCGCCTTTTCCGCCATCCGGATGATCTTCCGGAAATCGGTGCGCCCCATGGAAAAGAACACCATGTTGTCCGGCGTATAAAACCGCCGGAGGAACGATCGTCCGGTCTCCGGGGTAAAACGCAACAGGGAGGCTTCCGTCCCCAGGATATGGTGTCCCAGCTCATACCCGTTGAACAGCAGGTTCTCGAACTCGTCATAGATCAGTTCCGACGGGCTGTCTTCATACGAATTGATCTCATCGAGGATTACATCCACTTCTTTTTCCATCTCCTGTTGCGGGAAGCAGGAATGGAAGACCAGGTCGGCCAGGAGATCGAACGCCCGTCCGAAATGTGCTTCCAGGAAGATGGAATAGACAAACGTCTCTTCTTTGGTAGTATAGGCGTTGAGCTCTCCGCCCACATTCTCCATCCGGTTGAGGATATGCCAGGAACGGCGTCGCTCCGTCCCTTTGAACAGCATGTGTTCAACAAAGTGCGCCAGCCCGAACTCGTGGGCTGCTTCGTCCCTTGTCCCGGCGTTGATGCCAAAACCGCAGTAAGAAACGGGCGAATCCATCGGGAGATGTACGATACGAAGACCGTTGGGAAGTTGGTGGGCGAGATACTCCATGTGTTTGTTTGTCATAAAAAAAACCTGAAAGCAAGGTACTGCTTTCAGGTTTGTTGTTGTCTCACAAGGATTCGAACCTTGACAGGCAGAACCAAAATCTGCAGTGCTACCATTACACCATGAGACAATCCTCATGCTTTGTTTAAAGCGATGCAAAGGTAGGTATTAAATCCTATTATACAAATTATTTTACTTTTTTTCTATCCAGGCAATGATTTGTTCATCTGTGGGTTGGGTCTTGGGCGGATAGAATGCGACCCAGTTACCGTCTTCATCGATCAGGAATTTCTGGAAATTCCAGGTTACTTCGGCATCGGCCACGCCGTTCTCGCGTTGTTTCGTCAGCCAGCTGTAAACCGGTGCGATACTGTCTCCTACCACGTCGATCTTCGCCATCAGGGGGAAGGTGACGCCGTAGTTGAGGCTGCAAAACTGCTGGATCTCTTCGTTACTGCCGGGCTCCTGTTCGCGGAAATTGTTGGCGGGGAAACCGATGATCACGAAGTTGTCCGGACCGTATGTGTCGTACAATGCCTGGAGGTCTTTATACTGTGGGGTGAGGCCGCATTTGGAAGCGACGTTTACCACCAATACTTTCTTTCCCTTGAATTCGGCGAGAGAGATTTCCTTTCCGTCGATCGTCTGGACCGTGAAATCATGGAAATTCTTCTGTCTGGCTGAACTGTTGCATGACGCGAATAGGGCTACCATAAGGAATGAGATGAATACTTTCATAATAAATGTATATTAGATAAAACAAACACAAGGCATGGATGGTTCAACGTGTGGTTGGGGGAATATATGGAGCACAGGGGGTGTGTCATTCTGTGTGCCAGATTACTGTTGACACACCCCCGTGTGCAAAATAGGCTGATCGCCTATCGGGCGATCAGCAGGTAATAGTTCTTCTTGCCCCGCTGCACCAGGAGGTATTGGCCATTGAGCAGGTGGACGGTTGAAACAACGGCGTCGGCTTCGGCCAGCTTTTCCTTGTTGAGGCTTACGCCACCGCTTTGTACCAGCTTGCGCATCTCGCCTTTGGAGGGGAAGACGGCGGCTTTTTCCGTCAACAGGTCGATCACCTTGATGCCTGCTTCGAGTTCGTTGCGGGATACTTCAAACTGAGGCACGCCGTCGAATACGGCCAGCAGGGTGTCTTCGTCGAGTTTCTTCAACGCGTCGGAGGTGGCATTGCCGAAAAGGATTTCCGACGCTTCCACCGATGCTTCGTAATCTTCGGCGGAGTGTACCATGATGGTGATCTCTTTCGCCAGCCGTTTCTGCAAGGGACGGAGATGGGGCGCGCCGGCCTGTTCCTTCTCCAGTTCCAAGATCTCTGCCTGATCCAGGGCGGTGAATATACGGATGTATTTGGCGGCGTCGATATCGCTTACGTTCAGCCAGAACTGATAGAAGGTATAGGGTGAGGTGCGTTTCGGATCCAGCCAGACATTGCCCGATTCGGTTTTCCCGAATTTGCCTCCGTCGGCTTTGGTGATCAACGGCCAGGTGAGGGCGAAGGCTTCGCCTCCGCAGATACGGCGTATCAGTTCGCTGCCGGTGGTGATATTCCCCCACTGGTCTGATCCTCCCATCTGCAACCGGCAGTTTTTCTGTTGGTAGAGGTGCAGGAAATCGTAGCCCTGTACCAATTGGTAGGTGAACTCGGTGAACGACATCCCTTCGCCTTCACCTGAAAGGCGCTTCTTCACGGAGTCTTTGCTCATCATGTAATTGACGGTGATATGCTTGCCGATATCCCGGATGAAATCGAGGAAAGTGAAGTCTTTCATCCAGTCGTAGTTATTCACCATCTCGGCGGCGTTCGGCTCCCTGGATTCGAAATCGAGGATTTTTGCCAGTTGCTTCTTGATGCACTCTTGGTTGTGGCGCAGTTCGGCTTCGTTCAGCAAATTGCGTTCCTGCGATTTCATCGACGGGTCACCGATCATGCCGGTGGCGCCGCCAACCAACGCGATCGGCTTATGGCCGCAACGTTGCAGGTGGCGCAATGTCATCACGCTTACCAGGTGGCCTATATGAAGAGAATCGGCAGTGGGATCGATTCCTACATAGGCCGACACCATTCCCTTTTGTAACTGTTCTTCCGTGCCGGGCATCATATCGTGGATCATGCCCCTCCATGTTAATTCTTCTACAAAATTCATTGTCTTTTATGCTGCATTATTGGTTACGAATGGACGCAAAGGTACGACATATTTAAGATAAACAAAGAATCCGTTTGGTATTTTCCGCGACCTGAGCGGCAAAGGTTTCGAGGGGTAACGACAGGCTTTCTGCCTGTTCCTCATATACTTCGCGGATATCAACCGTTGCTGTGTCGGTCTCCGTCAGCAAATGATGCGGCCATGCTTTTTGTAATGCGGCGGGGTTGAATTTCTCTCCGAACGAAAGGAGGAAACCATGCTGGATCAGTTGGGCGGCCTGTTCCTGGTTCCCTCGGAACCCATGGATGATCCAGGGCACTGCCGGGTTAACTTCTTTCCGTACAGCCAGCAGTTCCTGCCAGGCTTTTACGCAGTGGATGATCAGCGGTTTGCCCATTTTCTCCGCCAGTAGCGCCTGGGTATGGAAGATGGCGATCTGAAGGGGCATGTCGGCTTGCGCCTCCTTATCCAGGCCGGCTTCTCCCACGGCGATGGCGCCGGGTTTGGCCAGGCAGGAGGCGAGGGTTTCCATCTGCATGTCGATGTTGTCCAGAAACCAAGGGTGGATCCCGTAGGAACGGTACCGGACGGATTCATTCTCGTCGGTGAACGGCTCCTTCACCAGGATGTTCATTATCGTAAAATCCTCCGGATGTGGCGAAGGAAGATGCGAATGGATGTTGTAATAAGTCATGGCGTTTGTGCGTTTTATGTTGTTGGCGTTTAGTTGTTTGTCGTTTCCGTGCTGAGCCGTCCTAACAGGATATCGAGGTAATAAAACATCGTGGATTGGTGCGTGCCTCCCGGATACTCATACATTTTAACCTTACATCCTTTCGAAGCCATTGCATGGAAGGCGTTGCGGGTGTTTTCGGGATAGACCCAGTCGTCTGCCGTTCCGCAGACGAAGATCAGGCTGTCGGCTGGGGCAAAGTCAACCAAGGAGTTTTCTTTCAACAGGGACAGGAACTCGGTGTCTGTCCCGTTTAATACCCCTTCCCTGAATCCCTGCCGGAACAGGAGCGACGGGTCGGTATGCAACGGCAGGCTCTCGGTTGCAAAATAAGCCAGGGGATAGTTGTTTGCCTGCAGCAGGGTATGGTCGTCGTCCGAGAAGATCTGGTGGTAACTCTTCGAATAGCCGTAGTCGGCCTTATACATCCCGATGGCCCAGAGGTAACTGCTTACAAACCGGGGGCTGAGCGCTTGTTGTTGCCGGATGAAGGTGGTGGCTAAGGCCACATTATCATAGGCCCCCGATCCGGCGATGGTTTTGCGCACCGTCAACTCACCGCTGGCTGTCTCCTGTATCTTCTGTTGAAGCGCCACGGCGGCATTCCCCCCTTCCGAATAACCGGTGATCAGTACCTGGGGGTTGAAGGCCAGGTTGGTTCCCGGTGTTGCCGTATATTCCCTGAAGGCGCGGATGAAGTCGATCGACGCCTGCCCCAGCGAACCGGTATGGATATAGGGATGGATGAGGTGATCACTGTCGCCGTATCCCACATAATCCGGTATAAGCACGGCGCATCGGAAGGCGGAAGATAGTTCGGCGCCCAGCAATAGCTCGATGGTATAGGTGGAAGGGTCGGCAATGCAGCGGGAGGGTGTTTCGGAAGGAGTAATCGTTCCATGGGTATAGACCACGGTGGGGAAGGATGCGTCGTATCCGTTGGGGATCATAAAGACACCCGATGCCGTGATGGGTTCGCCGGCAGGATACTCCGTCGTGTAGCTCACCCGGAAAAAATCCACATGGGCTTTCGGCAGGTGCACGTAGCGGGCGAAATCGGGATAGACCGACAGTGCCAGTTGCAGGAACTCCTTTTGGATGTATCCGGCAGGTGTGGCGGACAGAAGGTATTCCGGTGTATCCGGTGCGTCCGGTGTATCTTCTTTTGTACAGGACGCCAGGAAGAAGACAAAGGCAAAGGGCAAATACCAGTATCGTTTCATACGCAAACAATGAGTAGGGTCAGGGTACGGGATCATAGCCGCTTCCGCCCCAGGGATGGCAGCGGAGGATACGTTTGACCGCCAGCGCGAAGCCTCTGAACGGGCCGTGTTTCTTCACCGCCTGCACGGCATATTCCGAACAGGTAGGCGTGTACCTGCAGGCTGCCGGAGTCAGGGGAGATATACAATATTTGTAGAAATAGACCGGTAGCAGCAGGATCGTGGCCAAGGCGCGATTGAGTATTTCGGATCCTTTCGTCATACGCGTTCATTCAGTATCCGGATGGCCTTCGCCATGGCTTTGTCCATTTCCCGGAAGGTATATTCTTCGCTGCCCACATAGAGAAAGGCGATCCGCACCTGTTTGTCTTTCTCTTCCAGAGACTCGATAAGGGTATGCTTCCGCAGGCGGTATGCTTCACGGACCTGTCGCTTGATCTGGTTGCGTTGGACAGCCCGCTTGCATTTCTTTTTGGCAACACTGACAAGCATGGACGCGCGGACGGGCGCCTCTCCTTCGACGGGTAAAAAAATAACCCGCAGTGGAAACGCTATAAACGATTGCCCTTCCTGGAAGAGCTGATCGATATACCGCTTCCACGACAGGCGTTCTTCCTTCGAAAGCGTATGCTTTTGTGTTGTCATTTCTTTCCGTTCGCCAGTACCTTTTTCAGGTATTGGTCAAGGGCGGCGGTCATCGACGGCGCTTCAGGCGTCGGCGCTTCCACATCCAGGCGCAGCCCGGCTTCTTTGACCGCTTTTGCCGTGGTAGGGCCGAAACATCCGATCTTAATATCGTTCTGCTGGAAGTCCGGGAAGTTTTTCAACAGGGAAGAGATACCGGACGGGCTGAAGAAAACCAGCATATCATAGTCGAACTCCTCGTCTTTGGAGAAGTCGTTGCTTACGGTGCGGTACATGACGGCTTTTGTATAATCGATCTTCTTGGTATCCAACAAAGCCAGCAGGTCTTCCTTGTGTACATCCGAAACGGGGATCAGGTATTTTTCTTTGGCGTGTTTGCCGATCACGGTAACCAGGTCTTCCGGTTTGCCGGTGGCGCCGTAAAAAATCTTCCGTTTCCGGTAGATAATGTATTTCTGGAGATAGACGGCGATCGTTTCGGTCATGCAGAAATACTTCATCGTTTCGGGGATGGTGACGCGCAGCTCTTCGCATAATTTGAAAAAGTGGTCTATCGCCGTACGGGCTGTAAAGATAATAGCCGAATAGTCCAGGATCGCGATGCGTTGTTGTCTGAATTCTTTAGCTGCCAGAGGTTCGACTTTGATGAAGGGACGGAAGTCTATCTCCACTCCGTATTTCTCAGCAATATCGAAATAAGGAGATTTCTCGGAAGCAGGCTTCGGTTGTGATACCAGTACTTTTTTGATAATCAACGCCATATAGCATTCAACTCAATAAAATTATACAAATAAACAACGCCGGCATACAATATAAGCACAGGCATTATTTCCTGGCCGCAAAGGTACAAACTAAAATAAAACCAACCATCTTTTTTTGGGGAAAATATCTGTATTGTTTTGTAAATTATAACAATACGCGAGGTGATATAAAGGAATAATGACAAAAAGACAGGGATCAGATAGGGGAGGCTGGAGAATGTAAGCATGCAAACCGGCAGGTATAAAAAGATCCCCCACGTGCCGATAACCGCGTTATAGCCTGTCTTCCAGAGTCCGTATGTTTCTTTATCGGCAAACACAAAACCGACAAACGCATAAAACGCCTGCTTGATCCCATAAAAGAGGAAATGGACAGTTAACAAAAACAACAGTAAAAGCGACGACTCTTTCAGGGTGGATACCGGAACGAACGCGCCTGCCCGGAGTATCTCAAACAGGCAGATGCTGTGCAGGAACAACGCCTGGAAGGTGATGAACGAAAGAAACAGCCGGTTGTTTCCCACCGGATCCTCAAACAAACTGATCCGGGGCTTAACCTGCCGCAGGTCTTTAGCCATTTTCAGGAACAGCCGGAAATCGTAGCGGAAAATAAACGCGAAAAGGAGCAACAACAGCAGCAAAAGCGAAAGGACAAAGTCATCGATCCATTGTCCTTCCCATATCCGAATGCCTACATATCCTTCGAATCCTTCCATGCTCCACTTATTCGGGCACAAAGATACGGATTTTACACATACAGCGCTTCTTTCAGTATCTCGCCCACCGTGGGATGCGGAAATACAAAGGAGCGGAACTCCTCGGCAGTCATCCCTTTTTCGATGGCGATACCGGCGATCACGATCAATTCGGATGCCGGGTTACCGATCATGTGCGCACCGATCACCGTGTTTCCGGCATCCAGCAATATCTTGCACACGCCGTTGCCCATCTCATTCTCGGCGACAAAACGGCCGGAGAACGCCATGGGGATCTTTTTCACGGTGCAGGCGATTCCTTCGGCTTGCGCCTCTTCTTCCGTCTTTCCCACCCCGGCGATTTCCGGGTTGGTATATACTACGCCCGGGATGGCTTTGTAGCTCATTCCTTTACCTGCTTTGCCCGCGATGTGAGCGACAGCCGTTTCCGCTTCGCTCACCGCCGTATGCGCCAGTAATGAAAAACCGGTACTGTCCCCGCAGGCATATACATTGGGGATGGATGTACGCATGTAAAGATCCACGCAGATGCCTCCCCGGTACATTTCAAGATCCAGGGTTTCGAGGCCGAAGCCTTTGGTTACCGGACGGCGGCCAACGCTTAACAACACTTTCTCGCCATGCAGCACGACCTTTTCGCCCCCTTTCTCCAGTGTCACTTCCGTGCCGTGGACTGAGATGACTTTGTGGGAGAGGTAGAAGTGGACGCCCTTCTTTGCATATTCCGCCTGGAGCATATCCGACAGCTCGCGGTCCATGGGGCCGAGTATCTTATCAAGCATCTCCACCACATGCACTTCCGTGCCCAGGCTGTTGAAGAAAGAAGCAAATTCCATGCCGATCACGCCCCCGCCGATGATGATAAGGGAAGCCGGCAGCTCCTTGCTGTTGAGCGCTTCGCGGCTGGTCCAGAAGTCGGTTTCCGCCAGACCCTCGATCGGAGGAACAACCGCTTCCGACCCGGTACAGACCAGCAGGTGGGCGGCTTCGTAGGATGTGTCCCCACAGGTGATCGTGAGGGTGCCGTCGGCGGCACGTCCTTGCAGGATGGCTTCGCCGTTGATCAGGACAACGCCTCCTTCCGTCATCTTCATGCGGATACCGGCGGTGAGTTTCTTTACTACCTTGGTTTTACGGGCGATGATCCTTGGCAGGTCGAACGACGGATCGGCGGAAGTGATGCCGTATTTCTGCGCGTGTTTGATCGCATCGAATGTCTTGGCCGAGTACAGCAGCGTTTTGGTCGGGATACATCCTTCATTCAGGCAAACACCACCGAGGGCGTTCTTCTCAAAGAGGATCACAGACAGTCCTTCATGCGCCGCACGTTCGGCAGCGGTATAACCGGCGGGTCCTCCGCCTATAATGGCTACATCGTATTTCATATTTCTTTATGGGATTTGTATAAGTGGTATTAGTTTTTAATGCTGATCCGAGGGTTGATTTTACGAAGCAACTGGACGAATTCTTTTTTCTCTTTGGGAGAGACCAGTACCCAGGGTTTGTCGGCGGTCCAGATCATGATCCGGTCTAAGGAGAGCGCATAACTGGAAACCGGGTTGATGGTGAGTTCCAGCGCTTCGATCTCCGCGATGGCGATTTTCTTCTCCGGGAAGATGCTGCAATGGACAATCAGCAGGCCATCGGCGGTTACCCGGTACCAGGTATCCATTAATACATGTACGCACAAAGCATTCGCCAGTAGGGACATGATGATTAATGTCGTGTTGGTATTCAGCAGGGCATGAATGGCGATCCCTGCCATGATGAGTACCAGCAGGTAGAACCACCAGTCCACTTTGGATTTAAATACTCTGTCCATCAATCCTGTTTTGGCCGCAAGGTAGGGTTTTTTTTTGAATCCTTCGGCTCTTTTACGCACAACAACGTGCTCTTTTTCGTCTGTTGTGGCAGAAGGGCTACACAATTCGACTTCGCTGGAGACACGTTGGAATACACCGATCCTGAGACCGGAGAAATGAAAGTGTTCCGGGAAGGGATGTAAATAACGAAGGATCTACCCCTATACACGGTATTTGGGGAAAACTGCTTCCACCTTCCACTAAGGGGTGTTATCATGCAGGCTTACACGATGTTAGATAGTGGAAGGGGGCTGTGTTTTTCCTTCCACTTTCCCTCCACTCTCCTTCCACTGTGTGGTAGTTGCTCCGGCAATCTCGTAGGGTGTCCCATTTCGAAATGGGACACCCTGCATTTCAATCTGCATGTAGATGTTGTGCCGACAAAGGGGGAAAACAACCATAGGTAGATGATCTGACAACCATAGGTAGATGTTTGAACAACCATAGGTAGATGATTACACAATCATAGGTAGAAGTTTTGAGCTTTGCGACAAATGGAAGAGCAAAAAGAGATGTCAATATTTCAATCTTCGTCCGGATGTTGTGCTGACAACGTCTGGATGTTGTCAGCACAACATCTACATGCAGATTGATCAACATCTACATGCAGATTGATCAACATCTACACGCAGATAGAAATGCCGGGTGTACCATTTCAAAATGGGACAGAAATGGGACAGCCTACGAGATTGCCGGAGCAACTACCACGCAGTGGAAGGAGAGTGGAGGGAAAGTGGAAGGAAAAACACACCCCCCCTTCCACTATCTAACATAGTGTAAGCCTGCATGATAACACCCCTTAGTGGAAGGTGGAAGCAGTTTTCCCCAAATACCGTGTAATACGTCATTACACTTTCGGATTGAAACCGGCGGGTGGGAGGCCATAAAAAAACAGGGAACGGATGAGGTTCCCTGCTTGTAAGGATAATGTATGGAGTAACCGGCTAACGGTTGAGAATCCTGAAAGGCTTTCGTTGATAAAACAACCAACAAGCCCAAAAGGTTTACTCCGCTTAGTCGGCAATTACATGCAATTTTACATCGATATTACCACGGGTTGCTTTGGAATACGGGCAGAAAGCGTGGGCGGCTTCGGCCAGTTCTTCGGCGGTCTTTTTATCCAGACCGGTAGTCTTAACATCGATCACGGCCGACAGTTTGAACCCGTCGCTCACCTTGTTCAACGACACATGCAACGTCACTTCCGGACGGATGCGGATCTCTTTCTGCAAAGCGATATGTCCGTAGGCGCCTGCGTAACAAGCGGCATAACCGGCGGCAAAGAGTTGTTCGGGATTGGTATAATCACCTCCCGGGCCACCCATTTCTTTCGGTGGGCGCAAATCCATGTTGATCACTCCGTCTGGCGACTTTACCTGTCCGCTTCTGCCGCCTGTGGCGGTAACGGTTGCCGTATAAATAGCTTCCATAATACTGTATTTTATAAGTTCTTTACTACTATAGGAACAACAGAAGAGGCGATTTGTTCATGGCGGCGCCATCAAAAAACCATTTACACAATGAATAGCTGTTTGATATTTACTACCTTTGCACATTCGTAACAGATCATCCATGCAAGACGAATTCGATATCAGGAATAGCCGCGTGCCGGAGAGCGACCAGGAGTATGAGAACGCACTCCGCCCCCTTTCATTCCATGATTTCAGCGGACAGGGGCAGGTGGTGGAGAACCTGAAGGTGTTCGTCATGGCGGCCCGCATGCGGAAAGAAGCCCTCGACCATGTGCTGCTGCACGGTCCCCCGGGATTAGGCAAGACCACACTGTCCAACATCATCGCCAATGAGTTGGGCGTAGGCTTCAAGGTCACCTCCGGCCCCGTGCTGGATAAGCCTGGCGACCTTGCCGGCGTGCTGACCTCCCTGGAGAAGAACGACGTCCTTTTCATCGACGAAATACACCGGCTGAGCCCCGTTGTGGAAGAGTATCTCTACTCCGCCATGGAAGACTACCGCATCGATATTATGATCGACAAGGGACCGAGCGCCCGCTCGATCCAGATCGACCTGAGTCCCTTTACCCTCGTGGGCGCCACTACCCGCAGCGGATTGCTCACCAGCCCGCTCCGCGCCCGCTTCGGGATCAATATGCACCTCGAATACTACGATGTGGAGACGTTAACAAAGATCGTCCTCCGCAGCGCCCATATCCTGAACGTACGTTGTACCACGGATGCCGCTTGTGAGATCGCTTCCCGCAGCCGCGGCACGCCCCGTATCGCCAATGCGTTGTTACGCCGGGTGCGCGACTTCGCGCAGGTGAAAGGCACGGGCGATATCGACAAGGCGATCTCCTGTTTTTCGCTCGAAGCGCTGAATATCGACCGGTATGGGTTGGACCAGATCGATAATAAGCTGCTGACCACCGTGATCGATAAGTTCAACGGCGGCCCCGTCGGACTCACCACCATCGCCACGGCGTTGGGTGAAGATCCCGGTACGCTGGAAGAAGTCTATGAACCGTTCCTGATCAAGGAAGGATTCCTCAAACGAACCCCCCGCGGAAGGGAAGTGACCGACCTTGCCTATACCCACCTGGGGCGGAAACGCTGGAACAACCAGGGCATCTTATTCGATTAAGCATACCACATGGCAGAAGGAATGAAGCGGCTGGCCAAAGACACCGCGATATACGGCATCAGTAGTATCGTGGGTAAGTTCCTGAACTGGCTGCTCGTCCCGTTGTATGCGCATGTGCTGGCCGGGACGTCGGACTTTGGCATCTTCACCAACCTCTACGCCTGGGTGGCGTTGCTGGTGGTGGTGCTTACCTACGGGATGGAAACGGGCTTCTTCCGTTTCATCAATAAAAAGGAGGAACAGGAACCGATGCGGGTCTATTCCTCCGTATTATGCAGCGTCGGCGGCACCTCCCTGCTTTTCCTGCTTCTTGTGTTTGTTTTCCTGACCCCACTCAACCACCTGCTGGGATATACCGTCCATCCGGAATTTCTCGGGATGATGATGGGCGTTGCGGCGGTGGATGCCTTTTGCTGCATTCCCTTCGCCTACCTGCGTTACAGTAAACGACCGGGACGCTTCGCCCTGCTCAAACTGGTCAATATCTTCCTGAACATCGCGTTGAACCTGTTTTTCTTCCTCCTTTGTCCCCTTTTATATAAGGTGGCGCCGCAGGCCGTGGACTGGTTTTATTCGCCGGCGTTTGGGGTGGGATACGCGTTTGTGGCCAATGTGTTCACTACGCTCGTCACCTTCCTCCTGCTCATCCCCGATATGCTGCCGGCTACCCGGCACAGGGTGAGCCTCCCCCTGCTGAAACGCATCCTGGGCTATTCCTTCCCGATCATGATCCTGGGAATCGCCGGGATATTCAACCAGACGGCGGATAAGATCCTGTTTCCCTTCCTGTATGCCGATAAAGCCAATGCGCAGGCCGAACTGGGTATTTACGGTGCCTGTTTCCGGATGGCGGCGGTGATGATCATGTTCATCCAGGCGTTCCGCTATGCGTACGAGCCGTATATCTTCGCCAGGAATAAGGAAGAAGGCGACAATACCCGGGCGTATGCGGAGGCGATGAAGTACTTCATCCTCTTCGCCCTGTTCATCTTCCTGGCGGTGATGTTCTACATCGATATTCTGAAGCACTTCCTGACCCCGGCCTATTACCCGGGATTGCGGGTGTTGCCGATCGTGATGATGGGAGAGCTGTTCTTCGGCATCTATTTCAACCTGTCGTTCTGGTATAAGCTGATCGATGAGACCCGCTGGGGCGCGTATTTCTCCACCATCGGCTGCGTGGTGACGGTGGCGATCATCGTGCTGTTTGTTCCCCGGTACGGATATATGGCCTGCGCCTGGGCGTCGTTCGCCTGTAACCTGCTGATGATGCTGTTGTCGTACGGGGTGGGGCAAAAGAAATACCCGATTCGCTATGATATCCGATCGGCATTTACTTATTTTGCAGTGGCGGCGGTATTGTATGGGGCGGGGATGTATCTGCCGATCGGGTCGGAAGCGTTGCGGATAGCCTGGCGGACGGTGTTATTGGCCGCCTTTGCGGGCTTTGTGATCCGGAGGGATCTGCCACTGCGCGAACTGCCGTATATCGGGCGTTATTTCAGATAGGCTGAAATCATTCATACATATATTATTCATTGATAAATAAAAAAGTTATGAGAAAAACGTGTACACTACTCTGCCTGCTCCTGGTGGCAGCCAGCCAACTCTATGCCGACGAAGGCATGTGGGTGATCAAAGAACTGAATAAAGAAAACAAAGCCCGCATGGCCGAGCTGGGATTCACCATGCCGTTCGACGAACTGGATAACGATGCGGCGCCATCGCTCACCAATGCCGTGGTGATCTTCGGCGGCGGATGTACCGGTATCACCGTTTCCAACGAAGGGCTGGTCTTCACCAACCACCATTGCGGCTACGGCGCGATCCAGCAGTTGAGCAGCGTGGAACATGATTACCTGAAAGACGGCTTCATCTCCCAAAGCAAACAGGAAGAGTTGCCCGTACCGGGACTCAACGTGCTCTACCTGCGCGAAACAAAAGACGTGAGCGATCGTGTGAACAGCCAGATCGAAAAGATAGACGACGAATACAAGCGCCTCATGGCCGCCGATTCCATCGGACGGGTGCTGGTGGATTCGATCGGACGCAGCCCGTTCACACAGGCGCGGGTGATCCCGTTCTACAATAATAATAAGTATTTCATGGTGGTGTATGATGTGTATCGCGATGTCCGTATGGTGTTCGCACCGCCCAGCTCCGTGGGTAAGTTCGGCGGCGATACCGACAACTGGATGTGGCCACGCCATACGGGCGACTTCTCCGTGTTCCGCGTCTATGCCAACACCGAAAACAAACCGGCCGAATACAGCGCCGACAACAAACCCTATACCCCGAAGTATGTGGCCGAAGTATCCATCCAGGGATATAAGGAACACGATTATGCCATGACCATCGGTTTCCCCGGTAGCACCAGCCGTTACCTCTGTTCATGGGGCGTACAGCAACGGATAGACGACCTCAACACCCCGCGTATCCAGGTGCGCGAAGTGAAACAGGACATCTGGAAGAAAGGTATGCAGGCCAGCGATGCCGTGCGGATCAAGTATTCGTCCAAATTTGCCGGCAGCTCCAACTACTGGAAGAACTCCATCGGGATGAACCGGGGACTGAAAAACCTCGACGTGATCGGACGTAAGGAAAAAGAAGAAGCCGCCTTTAAGGCATGGGCGGGACAGAACGACCGCCTGCAAGCCAAATACGGACAGGTGCTCGACCTGCTGAAGAAAGGTTATACCTCCACCAATGAGCTCCGCCGGAACGTGACGTACCTGTCGGAAGCTTTCGCCGGTGGCGCCGAAATCATCCGTCTGGCGCGTATGGTGCAGAGTGTGGATGTGAAAGGATCCACGCCGGAAGAGATCAATATCTTCCTCGAAGACCGCGTGCAGCCATTCTTCAAAGATTATGAACCGTCCATGGACTGCGACGTGCTGGCTGCCATGCTGCAGGTGGTGAAAGAAAAAGTGCCGGCTCAATATCTCCCGGACATTTACCAGACGATCGATAAGAAGTACAAAGGGGATTATGCGAAATATGCGGCCGACGTGTTTAAAAAGACGTCGTTGCTGTCGTACGATAAAGTGGCGGCGCTGCTGAAAGACCCGAAAGCGTACGCGAAGGCGATGAAGAACGACCCGGCTGTAGCGTTGAGTATCTCTACCATGACCGCCATGCAGGCGTTGCAGCAACAGGGTGCGGCCTACCAGTTCGATATCCTCAAAGGTGAACGCCTCTACTTCGCCGGGCTGAAGGAAATGTATCCCGGCAAGGCGCTCTCGTCGGATGCCAACTTCACCATGCGCCTGAGCTATGGCTCGATCGCCGGTTACCGCCCGTACGACGCGGCCTGGTACACCTATTATTCCACGGAAAAAGGTATCTTCGAGAAGGAAGACCCGAACAACGATGAGTTCTGGGTGCAACCGGAGATCCTCGACCTGCTCCGCAAGAAAGATTTCGGTCCCTATGCCAACGAAAAGGGGGAACTGCCGCTTTGCTTCCTTTCGGGGAATGATATCACCGGGGGTAACTCGGGCAGCCCGATGTTTGATGGGAAAGGACGGGTGATCGGCCTGGCATTCGACGGTAACTGGGAAGCCATGAGTGGCGACATCGCCTTCGAACCGGATCTGCAACGGTGCATCGGCGTGGATATCCGCTACGTCCTCTATATGATCGACAAATGGGGCAAATGCCCCCGCCTGATCAACGAACTGAAACTGGCGAAATAACCCCGCAAAAGCAAAAGCCTTTCACCTCCGCACGGGAGGATGTAAAAAAAGGAGCTGCCTCTGGTTTTGAGACAGCTCCTTTTGTATGGTAAATGATTGCGATGGGGCGGCGGCTTACAATCCCAACTTTGCCTGGAGGGCTTTGGGGATGGCGTCTTTGTGGACCATGATGTAGATGGTCTTGGCGCGGACAAAGCTCTCGGACATGTTGAGGTAGCCGGCAAAGGCATTCCGTTCCGTGCCCCAGGAGTTTTTGGTGATGTAATACGGGGTGCCGTTCTGATCTTTCACGATACCGGTGACGTGCATCAGGTGGTCGTCGGTGGTGACAAAAGATTCATATCCGGCCTGGCGTATCTCAGGTGTTACCTTGACTTCCGGATAGGGGCGGTCGAATTTATACACCTCTTCCAACCGCTGGGCGGGGTTCATTTGTTCGAAGCGGGCACGGTCGGTACCGGCGTAGTTGTCTGCCGTCGTCACGTCCGGGTTGATCGCCACCCCGTTGGTGAAGGAGAAGCCTTTCTCGCTCACATCCCCGTCCCAGCATACGGTATAACCGTTGTTGATCGCGTAGTTCATCACTTCGATCATCTCGTCGAGCGGGAGGTTGTACATCAACTGATGTTCCCAGTTGTCGGGCACTTCCACGTCGAACTTCGTATAATACGGATGATGGGTGAAGCTGGTCAGCTCGATGTAATCGTCCATATTCAGTCCCAGGGAGGCGGCAAATGATTTCGGCGTGTATTCCTTGCCTTTATAGGTGAACTTCTCCGGCAGTTTGCCCAGATAGGTGTCGAACAGGTTGTTGATCAGTTCGTAGTACTCGGGGCTGCGCTTTTTCATCTTCACCGCCGCATGGGCTATGGCCGACATATAGGATGCCAGTTCGCTGTGGTTATGGCGGTCGGAGTCGTAGTTGATCCCGGTGTACACCTCCTCCGGTACGAGGCCAACCTGGCGGACGGCGTTCTTCACCGTATGGCCGAGGCTTCCCTGTCCGATATTACCCTGTCCCTGGCGTACATAATTGTCTTGCAACTGGTTCATGTATTTCTGGCGGACGATGAACATTTCCGACAGGTCGTATTCCCCCTTTCCGGTACGGAGTAACTCCGATTCGAGGAACGAAACGGTGGCAAAGCACCAGCAGGTGCCGGTTGCCGCCTGGTTCTTCACCGGAGTGGCGGGCAGCCTTTTCACATCCGTAAACTGGTATCCCTGTGCGAATGCGCTGCTTACGGATAGAAGCAGCGCACAGGATAGCATACGTGTTCTCATGGTATGGTTGATCACTGTTAACCGTTATTTCACTTCCCAGACCTCGCCGCTCATCAGCAGTTCGTTCAGCGTGCGGGCCGGGTTCTTCGCCTGTACGGCTTCGATCTGTTCCGTCACCGCCTGGTCGTAGCTGGGTGCTTCGATATCACGGATCACACCGATCGCGATCGGCATGTCGCCACCCATCAGGGCAAGCATCATGTGCAGGGTGATGTCTTTCTCATGGGCGTCGTGCACCAGTACGTCGTCCAGCGTGTATCCGTCTTCGCCGATGGTGACGGCTTTCAGCTTGAGGCCATCCAGTACGATCCCTTTCTCATTCTCTTTCCCATACACCATCTTCTGGCCGTGGCGGAGAAAGATGGTTCGTTCCGTACGGTGTTCCTTTTCCGAGATATGACGGTGGACGCCATCGTTGAAGATGACGCAGTTCACCAGCACTTCCACTACCGAGCAGCCTATATGGCGGGCGGAGTCGGCAAGCACTTCGGTGGTGTTCTTCAAATCGACGTCGATCACCCGGGCAAAGAAGTTTCCACGGGCGCCCATCGCCAGTTCGGCCGGGATAAAGGGATCTTCCACCGTTCCGAACGGCGAACTTTTCGTGACAATGCCCCGGTCGGACGTGGGTGAGTACTGTCCTTTGGTGAGGCCGTAGATCTTGTTGTTGAACAATACGATGTTGATATCCACGTTCCGGCGTACGGCATGGATGAAGTGGTTACCACCGATCGCGAGGCAGTCGCCGTCGCCGGTCATCACCCATACGCTGAGGTCGGGACGGGCTGTTTTCACACCCGTGGCGATAGCCGCCGCACGTCCGTGGATGGTATGGAACCCATAGGTATTCATATAGTAGGGCAACCGCGACGAGCAGCCGATACCGGAGATAACGGCAATATCTTTCGGGTTGACACCTAAATCGGCCATGGCCTTATGCACGCAGTTCAATACGGCGTGGTCGCCACAGCCCGGGCACCAGCGTACGTACTGGTCGCTTTTATAATCTTTCGGCTGATAGGTTGTTGTTTCTTCCATGGCTTATGCCTCCAGTAATTTGGTGAATTCTTCAACCAGACGTCCTACAACGAACGGTTGTCCTTTCACACGGTTAAACTTATAGGGATTGAATCCGGATATCTTGCTGCGGAGGAAGTTGGCGAATTGGCCTTTGTTCTGTTCCACCACTACCACTTTTTTGTACTTGAGCAGGATCTCTTCTGCGTTCTTCGGCAGTGGGTTGATAAACTTGAAATGAGCCAATGCTACTTTCTTGCCGTTTTCACGCATGGTCTCCATGGCTTCGTACAGGTGTCCGTATGTGCCGCCCCAGCCTACCAGCAGCAGGTCGGCATCCGGGTCGCCGATCACTTCCTGTTCGGGAATGAACTCGGCAATCTTGTCGATCTTTGCCTGACGTGTTTCCACCATCTTCTGGTGGTTGAGGGCGTCGGTGGAGATGGCGCTGGTATCATAATCCTTTTCAAGGCCGCCGATGCGGTGGGCGAACCCATCCATGCCCGGCACCGCCCAGTAACGTACCAGGTTTTCCGCGTTGCGGCGGTAGGGTTTCCAGGGCTTCTCGCCATCATACTGATCCACATATTGTGGGGTAATGGGGGGGTAATTATCCAGATTGGGTATCTTCCAGGCGGAAGAACCGTTGGCAATGAATGAGTCGGTCAGCAGAATGACCGGCGTCATATGTTCGACAGCCAGCTTCCCCGACCAGAAGGCGGCATCAAAGCAGTCGGTCGGCGTAGAGGCGGCGATTACCACGGCGGGGCTTTCGCCGTTACGTCCGTAGAGCGCCTGCATGAGGTCGGTCTGTTCGCTCTTGGTAGGCAACCCGGTGGACGGCCCTCCGCGTTGCACATCCACTACCACCAGGGGTATTTCGGCGATGACGGCGAGGCCGATCGCTTCACTCTTCAGCGCCAGTCCCGGACCGGAGGTGGAGGTGGCGGCGAGGTTTCCGGCGAAGCTGGCGCCGATGGAGGTACAGATGCCGGCAATCTCATCTTCAAACTGTAGCCCTTTCACGCCCAGCTCTTTCCGTGCCGACAGCTCCTGCAGGATATCTGTGGCGGGGGTGATGGGGTAACTGCCGAGGAAGAGTTTCAATCCGGCTTTCTCGGCGGCGCCGATCAGCCCGTAGGCCGTGGCCTTGTTGCCGTTGATATCCATGTAAAAGCCCGGTTCGGCTTTCTTCGTCTCGATCCGGTAGGTGGATACGCTGGCCTGTATGTTGTGTCCGTAGTTGTACCCATCGGTCAGCGCCTTGATGTTGGCCTGTGCGATGGTGGGTTTCTTGGCGAATTTGTTTTGCAGCATGTGCATGGCGCCTTCCAGCGGACGTTCGAACAGCCAGCATACCAGGCCGAGGGCGAACATGTTCTTGCAACGGATGGCTGCTTTGTTGTCCAATCCGAAGTCCGCCAGGCCGTCGCGTACCATCGTCGAGATGGACGCCGCTACTACCTGGACGGTAGTCAGCCCTAATTCGGTGAACGGATCGTCTGTTTTGAACTGTGCCTTATCGAGGTCGCTTTTCTCAAATGAGTCGGTGTCGATAATCACAATGGCGTTGGGTTTGAGGGTCTTCACGTTGACCTTCAGCGCTGCCGGATTCATTGCTACCAGTACGTCTGCCTTGTCTCCCGGCGTCATCACATTCCGCGAGCCCAGGTGCACCTGGAATCCCGACACGCCACTGAGTGATCCTTGCGGGGCGCGGATCTCCGCGGGGAAGTCGGGGAATGTGGAGATTTCATTTCCAAAGATAGCCGAGAGGTTGGAAAAGATCGTACCGCTTAACTGCATACCGTCTCCGGAGTCTCCCGAGAAACGGACTACCACTTTGTCCAGAGTGGTTACTTTTGTTTGATCTGCCATAACTACTTTTAGCTTATCGCTTTTATTTGTTCTAAACTGCCTGCAAAGGTAAGTATTTCGCTTTGCAGGGATGAAATAATTGCTTAAAATGCAGCCAAATATATGTCAATATTATTGGATCGGATGTTAAAATGGCCGGCTACGTACTCGTTGACGGGTTTGCCTGCATACATATAGACGCCTGCCTTGACGCCGGGGACGCTTTTGATCATCGCCTGGATGGTTCCCCACTCGCTCAGTTGCATCAAAGTAGGAACGAAGATATTGCTCAGCGCCATGGAGGTGGTGCGGGCTACCCGGTTACTGATATTCGGCCGGCAATAGTGCAGGATACCGAACTGTTCGAAGATGGCGGGATCCGATGGGGATAGCCCGCAGGTGGTTTCGAAGCATCCTCCCTGACTCATGCGCAGGTCGATCACCAGCGCTCCCCGCTTCATGGAACGGATTAGCTCCTCGGCAATCACATACCGCTTATGGGTATTGATATACCGCATGGCGCCGATCACCACATCGGCCGTGAGGAACGCATTGTGCAGCACATTCGGATGGAAGGTGGAGGTGAATAATCCCTGTCCCAGTGTCAGTTGGATGGTACGCAGTTTGTTGATATCGTCGTCGAACACCTTCACGCTGGCTCCCAGTGAGAGGGCGGCGCGTGCGGCAACCGTCCCGGCGCTGCCTGCACCGATGATCACCACCTCGGTAGGTGATACGCCCGGGATGCCTCCCAACAGGATGCCTTTCCCTCCCTGGGTGTTGCTCAGCATCTCGGAGGCGATCGTGATCGCGGCTGTCCCTTCTATCTCGGAGATGACGGTCATCACCGGCAGCTTGCGCTGCTCGTCGGCGATCAGTTCATAAGCGATGCCGTTGATGCGTTTGGCCATCATCAGTTCGAAGGCTTCCTGCGACAACGATTGGAGCTGCAACATGGAAAGCAGGGAGGTACGCGGCTTCATGAGCGCCACTTCTTCCACGGTGGGCGGCAGGATCTTCAGGATGATATCCGCCTGATACACCTCGGCGGCGGAAGATAAGATCTCCGCGCCGGATTCGGCATAATGATTGTCTGAATAGTTGATCCCCAACCCGGCGCCTGTTTCGATCCATACCCGGTGGCCGCACCCGGTGAGTATGTCCACCGCTTCGGGCGTCAGGGCGAGGCGGCGTTCGCTTTCGTCGGTTTCACGGGGGATGCCGATGTGTAACTGGTTCCCCGTCTTGTTCAGCTCGATCAATAATTCCTGGGGGATATAGGCTCCTTGCGTCTGTTTGCTTCCGGATGTATCCATAGTTATAATTTTTCTTCCAATGCTCTGGAGATGTCCGCCACGTCGTGGTCGGTCTGCATTCCTTCGGTATCGAATACGATAGCCGCTTGATTGTAAAAAGGTTCGCGCAGGGCGAGGCTTCCCCGCACGAATGTGATCAGTTCCTCTCCCTTACGTCCTTGCAGCACGGGGCGGCAGTTTTTGCCTGCTTCGAGGCGTTTGACCAATTCGTCCACCGATACTTTCAGGTAAATGGTGGTTCCCCGCTCGTTCATGAACGCCATATTGTCGGCATAGCAGGGGGCGCCGCCGCCGGTAGAGATCAGCGTGTCTTCAAACGACGCCACTTCATGCAGCATGCGGCGTTCGATCTCCCGGAAAGCCGCTTCTCCTTTTTCTTCAAACAGTTGGCGGACGCTTTTGAGGTAACGCCTTTCGATATACAGATCCAGGTCGATAAAAGAAAGACCCATCCGCCTGGAGAGGTCCTTTCCGATCGTTGTTTTACCCGCCCCCATATAACCTGTCAGAAAGATACGTTTCATTACACACTGTTTTCTGCAAATGTATGGTTTTTTGTGGTATGACGTTATTTCTTACGTGCCTTTTCGCGTTCGCGAAGCTTCTTTTGGTATTCGGCTTCTTTCTGCTTGCGCTCTTTCTCTTTCAGCCGCAGCCGTTCCTTGTATTCGCGTTCTTTTTGCTTACGGAGCTCGTTGCTGGCCTTTTCTTTGGCGGCCCGTTCGCGTTCGAGCTGCTTTTCGCGCTCTTTGCGGGCTTTTTCTTTGGCGGCTTCATCTGCTTTCTTTTGCTTCAGCAGGGTGGCGCGGTCGAGGTCTTCCTGTTCTTTCTGTTCTTTGAGCAACTGCTCTTTGGCTTGTTGTGCCTGGAGCTCTTCCGCCTTACGGATCGCTTCGGCCTCGGCCTCGCGGGCACGTATTTCTTCGATCTCTTTGAGCGTGAGGTCTCGTTCCCGGGCAGGAGCCTGGATGGCGGGTACGCTGTCGGGTGTCGAAAGGGTTTCCGGTACGGGTGGCAACTCGGTTGACAGGGTATCACCGGCGAGGACGGTTGGCGGCAGGATCAACGTCGTGTCCGGCAGGGAGATTGGGCTGATCGCTGAATCGGGAAGAACGGGTGCCGGCACTGTTACCGGTTCTGCTTTCACCCCTTCCGCTTCTTCTTTTACGGTTCCGGTTTCCGTTTCCGTTTTTGCCGCTTCTTCCTCTTCCTTCTCCTGCATATCCGCTTCCCGGTGTGCCGACCAGCGGGCAAGCATTTCGGGCGCCAGTCCGGCAAAGTGCGTTTCGAAGAAGTCGATATAATCGTCAACCGTCTTACCGCGCAGCAACGTCTCGTAGTTGGCTGTAGAGATCGGTAGGACGGTGACCTCTTTATTCAACGCATTGGCATAGCCGTCTTTGCCGTAGATCATCCGGTAATAATGCAGGATCTCGTTGAAGTTGAAGAAACCCTCGATGCTCAGGATGCTCACCGATCCGTTTTCTTCTACGTTGAGGTCGAATTCCTTCACCATGAAATTGGCGAAGTTGAAGGCGGCGACGGTAAACAGGAGTTGGTTCTTGTCCAGACTTCCGGTAGGATAGATCAGCAACATCCGATAGGGGACGTTCGTCTCTGCGCTGAAGGTCCGTGCCGAATCGGCCGCCGAAAGTCCGCCTTCCCCGCCGAAGCGCATGTTCCAGGTCATCCCGCGTACATTTCCCTGTACCAGTGTCCGTCCGCGCAGGACACCTTTCAGCATCTCACCGGCGAGTTCGGTGACATCGGCCTCCGGATATTTGTCGATCAGCGCTTTCAGTGTTGCCTTAAACCCTTCCACGTCTCCGGTTTGCACATGCGTGAGTGCGTCGAGGAACATGAACTTGGGCATCAGTTTGGCCAAGGGGTATTGTTCGTTCATCATCCGGTAGTTTTTCCGTACTTCGTCCACGTTGCCATCCAGGTAGGCCTGGTAGGTACGTTGATAGACGGAGTCTTGCACCTGGTCCATCATCCGGATGTTGTAGAGATAGTCCGGATCGGCAATGGCCACGGCGTAGTCGCTTGCCGGGAAGGCGTGGATCAGTTTCGCTTTGTATTCGTCGGCCAGCGCCCTGTTGTCTAAGCGGAGCGCCATCAGGTAGATCTGGTAATAGCTTTCGAGCCGGTGTTCGTTCTCCGGGAAACGGTTGTCGAGGGTCTGGAACCCTTCGATGGATAAGGGCAGGTCTTCCAACCGGTCTTTGTAGATCATCGCCATCTGGTAGAGCCCATCCACGATGATGATGTTCGACGCCTCCACATCTTCGGGTGTAAGCGGCAGTTGTTGCAGGTAGAATTCCCGTGTTTTGGGGTCGTTGGAGATATCATCCGGCTGGTCTGTCCCGGCTGCGGCTTCCTGGACTATTCCGGCGGAATCGGTCGGGGCTGGCATGGCGGTTTGGTCTTCTTCCATTGCGCCGAAGGTGGACATGGTTTTATTGCTTCTCCGCCAGTTGTCTTCCAGCACCCGGCGTCCCCACAGACGTTGGAACTGTGTCTTTCCCTGTGCGACGGTTTGCGGGTTGTAGAAATAGAAGGTGCCGGTGCCGGCGGTGGGAAGCATGGCAACGGCTGTTTCCGTGCCCGGCCGGTTGATGCCTGTATTCGTAGCCTCCTGTTGGGCGAGGTACGCGGCTTTCTCGGCTTCCGCTTTGGCGGCTTCTTCGTCTTTTTTAACCTGGTCGATGATCTTGTCGATCACGGCCAGCCGTTCGGCTTCCGGCATCCGTGCCAGGGTCTGGAGGCTGTCCTGCAGGTGGACGGCCTGGACGTGGACTACCAATCCGTCCAATATTTCCGACAGTTTGGCCACCCGCTTATAGTCTTTATGCTCTTTCTGTATCGCCGCCAACGCGCCGCTATAACAGGGTTGGGCATGGATATAGTCGCGCCGGGCGAAATAGATGTCTCCGAGTTTGATCTGGCATATGGCTTTGTCCAATCCGTTCCGGGTACTTTTTTCAATCCCCAGGCTGTAGTTTTGGATGGAGTTTGCTGTGTCCTGGCGGCTCAGGTACATATTCCCGATGGCATAATAGACCTGGTCGAGCAAGTCTTTGTTCTTCTCGCTTTTGGTCATCCGCTCCAGTTTCTTTACCTCTTTCAGGTAACTGCCTCCGGCATAGACTTCCGACTGGCGGATACGGGCGGCAAATTCCAGTTCGTAAGGAGGACTGGCGGATACCACCTGGCCGAACTGGGTATAGGCCAGCCCGTCTAATTCCAGGGAGGTATAGAGTTGTCCCAGCAGGTACTTCATCCGTGTCCGCTGGAGCTTGTTCTTCTCCGCTTTGATGGCTGTCTGGAGGTAGGGGATCGATTCTTCGAACTTGCCTTCTTTAATCAGCAGGTCAGCGTTAACAGCGGCATACTTGTCGAGGTTCTTTTTCGGGATACCGTTGATGTTCAGTTTGTTCAATACATCCTCCGATTCGTAGAACCAGCCCATCTCGGTGTAGCAGCGGGCTTGCCATATCCGTGCTTCGGAGGCTACCAGTTCATCGGTCGCATAATGGCGGGAGATGTAGGAGAAGGTGGCGGAAGCCTGTAGGAAGTCGGCGTTGTAGAATTGAGCCTGCCCCAGCATCAGCCAGCTGTTTTTCAGGAACGGGTTGTATTCTTCCTGCGATTGCAGGGCGACCTGTTTGGGATCGCTCCGCCAGCCGGCTTTCTTCTCGGGCTTCACCTGGATGGAATGGAGCTTGATGGCTTTGTTGCTTTTCTCGATCGCCCGGTCGAACGGTCCTCCCGTTGTGGCTTTGTCTTTGGGTTGCGCACTGATCGGATACATGAATATCTGCTCGGAGTAGTTCTCCCTATAGCCTTTCTGCATGGCATTCAACGTTTCGTCGAACGAAACTTTGCCATTATAATAAATATTGTAGCGGGTGGTAAACGAATGATAGAAGCGGCTTGCTTTCGTGTTTTTCTTCGTACTGCACGATCCAAGCAAGCCGGCCGTAATAACCGTTAATAGTATATAATAGAAACCTCTCTTCATTCTTTGATCCCGGGCAGGGGAGTACTGTCTTCATAAGCAAGGCTATACCTTGTCTGTATAGTAACGCCTCGTACGTGTTTTTATTGCTTTTGCTCCTAAAAAGAAGACCACCAGGACGAGGATGATGAATGCTCCCGATGGTACATTGATCAGGTAGGAGAGGACCAGTCCGGCGATACAAGCCACAAAGCCAATCACGATGCTTCCGATCATGATCTTCCGGAAATCGGCCGTAAACAGGTTCAGCGTGATCTGAGGCAATGTGAGCATGCTCATCAGCAGCATGATACCCACCAGGCGGATTGAGAGCACGATGGTGATGGCAATCAGGCAGATCATCCCATACTCGACCACTTTGACAGGTAATCCCTGCGTACGGGCAAAATCTCGATCGAACGCCACAAACAGGATCTCCCGCCGGAACAGGGAGAAGATGATAAGCAGTACGACAGCCAGCCCCGCCATCCACAGGATATCCGTGAGCGAAATGGTCAGTATGTTCCCGAACAGATACCCTGACAGGTTGGGAGCATATCCCGGTGTCAGGAAGATAAAGATTACCCCCAGCGCCATACCCAGCGACCAGATACCTGCGATGGCCGAATCTTCGCGTATGTGCTGCGACCTGCTCGCCCATTCCACGCCAAAGGCGGAAAGGATGGAGAAGACCATCGCCATCAGCGTTGGATTCATCCCCAGGTAAAAGCCCAGTCCCAGTCCGCCAAACGAAGCATGGGTGATGCCCCCGCTGATAAACACCAGCCGGCGTGCTACGATATAAGTACCTACGATCCCGCAGGTGACAGCCGTCAGCAGGCTGCCGGCCAGGGCATGTTGGAAGAAGGTATAGTATAAGATATCCATATCCGGTTAGTGTATCCGTCGTTCGCCGACGATGAGAAAGGCTTCATCCTTCAGGGCATCGGGCAGGTTGATGGCGCGTAGTTGCAGGCTGCGTAGCCATCCGGCCACTTCTACGTCACGCAGGGTATATAACACGTCCCGGAATTCACCCACCGCCTCTTCGTCGTAAGCCCCTGCTGCCGTCCCGCGGAAACGATCCAGGTCTTCATCTTCGTAGTATTCGATCTGCTTGCTGACGGCTGCCAGGAGGCTGTCGCGTTCGCAAAGTTCATGCTGTCCGCAGCACACTTCCGGTATTTCCTGTGCTTCGGGAATCTCGTTTATTTCCCCCCGTTCCAGCTTCTGCTGTAACCGTTTGTTGCGAAAGTAGCCGATCAGGGCAGCCACGCAACCGAGGGAGATCAGTCCAAGGATGAGGTAGATCATCGGTTCAATCTGCTGTCAGGGTGAAACCTGCTTTTTGCAACTCTTCCCAGAATCCGGGATAACTTTTGGAAACAACCTGCGGGTTGGCGATCGTAATTCCTTCCGGACGTACAAGGGCGGCGGGGGCGAAGGCCATCGCCATGCGGTGGTCTTCGTAGGTGGCGATCACGGGAACGGGATCGGGCTCGCAACATTCGCCGTTCCACGCCAGCGTATCGGGTGTATCGGTCAGTACATATCCCAGTTTCTTCAGTTCGGTCTTCAACGCGAAGATACGGTCGGTCTCTTTGATACGCAAACTCCGCAGTCCCGTGATGTGGAAAGGAATGCCTTTCAATGCACAGGCGACGGCGACGGTCTGCGCCAAGTCGGGCGTTTCTGTAAAATCATGTTCGAAAGACGGGCTGTGGCTGAGGGAGCCTCTCAGGGATGCCCTGTCGCTGGAGGTTGTCATGCCGACTCCCAACTGACGGAATAGTTCCCGGCAGGCGGCATCGCCCTGCTGACTGTCGCTACACAACCCGGGGAGATGGTAAATCTGGTCTGATGAGGATAAAGAAGCGATCTCAAACCAGTACGACGCGGCGCTCCAATCCGGTTCAACCGCATAGGGAACAGGCCTGTAATCGCCCGGTGGAACGATAATCAGATGGTCATTGAATGTACAACGGACGCCATACTTTTCCATCATCCCGAGAGTCAGGTCGATATAGGGACGGGATATCACTTCTCCTTCCAGGCTGATCTTCAGTCCGTTCTCCATCAGCGGAGCGATCATCAACAGGGCAGAAATATACTGCGAACTGATATTCCCGGGCATGGTGATCTCTCCTCCTTGCAGCGCACTGCCATAGATACGCAACGGGGGATAGCCTTCTTTTCCCATATATTCGATCCGTCCCCCCAGTGTATTCAGCGCATCTACCAACGGGCCGATCGGGCGGTTCTTCATCCGTTCCGAACCGGTGAGGATCCATTCGCCCACGATCTTCGAAAGGAAAGCCGTAAGAAAACGCATTGCCGTACCTGCCGCCCCGATATCGAAGTGGTTGGTGTTGGAGTTCAGCGCCCGTTCAAGCGCATGCGTATCATCGCAATCCGCCAGGTTTTGCACGTCATACGGACTGTAACTGAGCGCATTCAGGATAAGCGCCCGGTTGCTGATGCTCTTTGAGGAAGGCAGGCTGACAACCGCCTCTTGTATATCTTCCGTTTTCCGGATCAGGTAATTCATCGTGTCTCGTACTATACTGTTTTCTTATAACACACAAAAGTAGGGATTTTATTGCATTCGGGAGGAGATCGTACTAAAAACAACTGTAAAATTAGAAGCTGTTTTGAATTTGGATCAACCGTTTGAATCCATGAGCCTCCTTATCCCCTACACGAAGTTTATTTTTGCCAAACATCTGCCACGGTGTCACGCAATAGGCCCTATCTGATTGTTCATGAATATGTTAGGTGTGTGGCAGATGCCCGTGGCGGATCCGTTTCCCCGCCTTTTTGCTGTCACATCTGCCACGCGACGGCTAAAAAGTTTCCACCTATTGGAACAAAAAGGTTCACCTATTGGAACAAAAAGGTTCACCTATTGGAACTTTTTGTTCCATCCTTAGGAACTTTTTGTTCCATCCGGATGAAACTTTTTAGTCATTACGTAAGCGTCTCGTTCCGAATATGTTTTTTTTCCAGTACATTTGCCGGTGACTTAAACGACAGGTATGCCTGATAGTTCCTCCTATATAAAGAGACTTAAAAACGGCGATATTTCTGCATTCGATTATCTGTATGAAAGCTGGAGTACGAAATTATATAATTTTGTATTACACATCTCCTATCAGGATAAATTCCATGCGGAAGACATTGTACAGTCTGTTTTCATCAAAATATGGGAGATGCGCATGAACCTTGATCCGGATAAAAACTTTGACTCACTGGTGTTTACAATCGCCAGACACCTGTTGGTGAACCATCATCAACATAAGATGTATGAATATCTTTATGAGAAACAATGCAAAGGGCTACCGGGAAACGACATGGCTTCAGAGACCAATTTAATAGAAAGCGAATTGGATGTCCATCTGCTTGAGGAGCTGATCGACCGGTTGGTTGAAAAACTTCCTCCGGAACGCCGCCGCATATTCTTGTTGAGCCGGAAGCAGTTCCTCACCAACAAACAAATTGCTGAACAGCTTCATATCTCTGTTAACACCGTGGAAACCCAAATGACGAAAGCGATCTCCTTCCTGCGCAACCGTCTTTCTAAACTCCTGTGTTTTTTCTAATAAAAGTTAAAATCTGTTTTGGGATAGTGGCTGTCTTTTCCTCATCTGTTCATACTATGTAAGAGAAATATGGTATATGCGCAGCATGGAGAACACAACCTATATCGGTTTATTTGAAAAATATCTCAAAGGGAATGCAGAGCCCGAAGAAGTCAAACGCCTTGTCGAATGGCTAAAAAGCAACGACTTTGAGGATTGGACGGTGCGGCAATGGGAGGAATCGATCGGATTATCCGCTGATTTTGATAGCCGGCGACGTCGTGATTTGTTGGATCGTATCAAGAGGGAAATCGGCATATCTGCCTCCGTTTCCCCCGAACAGCATGTATTGGTCTCCCGTCGCCTGTCGCTTAGGGTGATGAAGGTTGCCGCCACCATCCTGTTATTGCTCAGTGTGGGTGTGGCCGCCTATTGGCTGGAGGGTAATCAGCCTGACAGGACCGACCTCAGTGTGTCCGCTCCGAAAGGCCAAAAAGCCCGGATGGTACTACCGGATGGTTCCGAAGTATGGCTGAATGCCGCCTCCCAAATTGTCTGCGGCAACCATTTCAATCAGAAAGAACGTCTTGTGTATTTGGAAGGGGAGGCTTATTTCAAAGTCGCCAAAGATACCAAACGGCCCTTTATTGTGCAAACAAAAGATGTCAAAGTAAAAGTACATGGTACGACCTTCAATGTAAATACCTACGATGAAACGGAAACGGAAGTCACGTTGCTGGAAGGTGCGGTTGAGTTAATGACCGAAACCAACCCCTCTCTGCATCTGAAACCCAACGAAAAAGGGGTGTACAACCGGCAAACGAATCAACTCACGATGGAGGCAACAGATGCCGCCTTTGCCATTGATTGGACAATGAACCGCATACGCTTCCGGGACGAGAGCCTTGCATCCATCATGCGCCGGCTTGAAAGATGTTTTGACATAGAGGTTACGATCTCGAACGATTCCCTTGGAAAGAAACGTTTTACCGGTGATTTCTCACGCAATGAAACCATTGAACAACTCTTTGATGTCATGTCTTCCAACCACAACTTCAACTACTCGATAAAAGGAAATGCCATAGAAATATATTAACAGTTCATCCATGTCTCACGATTAAATCTGAATGCCTATGGAAATAAATCAGTAGGGTATAAAAAAGATTGGAAGATGCGGCAAACATCCTCCAATCCAACATTTCTTAATTAACAATCACGCAAATTATTAACTAAATTCTTATGCAAATGTATCAAGAAAAACGACGAATGCAAATGTATCAGTACATTTTGTGTTCAGGTAAAATCATAAAAATCATGAAAATAGCATTTGTTTTCTGGTTCTTGGGGTTCTGGACTGTTTCTGCGTCTTCCTACTCCCAGACCACCAGGGTATCCTTGGATATACGGAATGAATCTATGTACAAAGTATTCAATGAAATACAAAACCAATCTTCTTACTCTTTCTGGTTTGAATCCAAGGATATCGATACGAACAAAAAAGTATCCATCCATGTACAGGACGAGACTGTGGAAAATGTGCTGAAAGCAATCCTGCATGAAGAAAATGTGGATTTTACGATGAAGGGGAACCACATCCTGATTTATAAAAAGGAGATCGCCTGTACGCAGGAACAACCCGCTACCGCGCAGACCGTCACCGAAAAGATCTCAGGGATAGTCAAAGACGAACGAGGTGAGCCCCTCATTGGGGTACATATTTCCGTCAAAGACGCTACCTACGGAACGGTTACCGATATAAACGGACAATTCGCATTGGAGGCAAAGACGACAGATGTCCTGGTGTTTTCTTACCTGGGATATGTCACCAGGGAGGTTGCCATACAAGGTCAAAAGAACCTGACGATTACCTTACAGGAAAACCAGCAGTTGTTGGATGAAGTGGTGATTGTCGGTTATGGCGTACAAAAAAAGGTCAATCTCACCGGATCAGTGGCAACCATCAGTGCGGAAAAACTGAATAGCCGTCCGATAACCTCTCTCTCCGCCGGGTTGCAGGGATTGGTACCGGGGATGACCATTATTCAGAACAGCGGCCAGCCGGGTCATGATGGCGGCTCCATACGTATCCGTGGGGTGGGGACGCTGAATTCTGCGAACCCCATGATTCTGGTTGACGGCGTAGAGGGGGCGATGGATAACCTCGACAGCAACGATATTGAATCCATCTCCGTACTCAAAGACGCGTCGTCGGCAGCTATCTACGGCTCCAAAGCGGCAAACGGTGTGATCCTGATCACTACCAAACGCGGATCAGCAGGCAAGGCAGTCATTGCCTATAACAGTAACTTCGGATGGCAAAACCGTACGAACCAGGCCGAACGCCTCAATTCCTGGGAATATGCCGAATTATACAACGAGGGCTTGTTGCTCGATGGTAAGAATCCCCGATTTACAGAAGCTGATATCCAGGCGTTTAAAGAGGGGAATGATCCGTATAAGTACCCCAATACCGACTGGAACGAACTGCTTTATAAAGGTTCGGGATTCCAGCAACAACACAACCTGAGCATTACCGGAGGAGCCGACAAAACCCATTATATGGCAAGCGTAGGCTACCAGCAACAAGATGGCCTGATCAAACACACCGCCAAAAAGCAATTCAATGCGCGCACCAATCTGGATATGAACCCGGTCAGAAATCTGGACATAAGCCTGTCGCTCTATGTTTCACAGCGGAATATAACGGAACCTACCAACCCGTTTGTCGGCGGTATCGACCAGTTCTTCCGTTTAGCCAACCAAATGGCACCCTGGATACCGTATAAAGATGCCAACGGAGATTATGGCACCGTGAGTGATGGTAATCCCATCGCCTGGATCGAACTGGGATCTACCACCGATCTGGTCGAACGGCTGATGAATGCCATGGGAACCCTTTCGTACACCTTCTTGGAAGGTCTTTCCCTGAAAGCGGTCGGTTCGTACCGCACAAATGCCAATGATTCGCATGAATTCAGAAAAGATATCTGGTACAATCCCGGTAAATACCATGGGCCGAATAAGATGTATGAAAAAACAGTGTTCAGCACGCTTTATACGGGTGATGTCCTTGCTAACTTCAACCGGTCTTTCGGTAAGCACACACTCGGTGCTATGGCCGGTTTCCACGTCGAACAGTATGATTATAAGTACGGCGAGATGTACAGGCAGGATTTCCCTAATAACAACCTGACGGATATAAATGCCGGATCAACAAGCGGACAAACAGCCAAAGGAGATACCAAGCACCTGAATATGCTCTCCTATTTCGGCCGCTTTAATTATGACTTTGGCGGAAGATACCTCTTTGAAGCGAACGTCCGGAGCGATGCCTCAAGCCGTTTTGCTCCCGGTTACCGATGGGGATTATTCCCCTCGTTCTCGGCTGCCTGGCGTCTGACAGAAGAAGCGTTCATGGAAAAAAGCAAAGAGGTGTTGTCGAACCTGAAAATCAGGGCCTCCTGGGGTAAACTGGGTAACCAAAGCGCGTTGGATTATTATCCTTCCATCCCGACTATCGGGTTGGGGAGCGATTACGCCTATCCGTTCAATGGAACGATACAGGCTGGCGCTGCGATGAAAAAGGCCAATAAGAAAACCATCACCTGGGAAGATACCCGTACCTGGGGGGTTGGGGTGGATTTCGGGTTATGGAACAACTTGAATGTGACCGTCGATTACTACGACCGGTTTACCTCCGGTATCCTGATGACTGTACAGGCACCCGCTACATTTGGTCTGGATGGATATATCGATAATATTGGTGAGATGAGTAATAAGGGGATTGAGGTGGCAGTGAATTACACCAAACAGTTCAACGATCTAAGCGTGGGAATCGGTGCGAATTTCACCTATAATAAAAACGAAATACTCAACCTGGGCGACGACGAATACATGCTGGATGGTACCAAAAAGATAAAGAAAGTAGGGTATGCCGTCAACTCTTTTTACGGCTATAAAACCGACGGGCTGTTCAAGAGCCAGGAAGAAATTGCCAATTGGCCCGCCTACAAAATGGCGAACTACAAAGTACTACCCGGCGACCTGAAGTATGTAAATACGAATGACGATCATGAGATCACCGGCGACGACCGGGTGGTGCTCGGATCAACCGACCCGGCATATACCTTCGGGTTTAATCTGAACGCAGCCTGTAAGGGTTTCGACTTTTCTGCGTTTTTCCAAGGCGCGGCCGACGTGTTCGGGTATATGGAATTCGCTGGTGTGGGCGAGTTTATAGGGGATACCGGTCACCCGCTCCGATTTTGGCTGGATCGCTGGACGCCGGAGAATCCGGATTCAAATATACCCCGTATTCAAAACATTAACGGGATCAGCAGTCCCGGCCAGATCACTTCGGAATACTGGGTACAGAATGCGACTTATCTCCGTTTGAAAAACCTGCAGTTCGGATATACTTTTCCGATCAAATGGACAAAAAGGCTTAACATCTCCCGGTTAAGAGTGTATTACAGCGGACAGAACCTGTTGACATTTACCGGCTTTCTCAAAGGATGGGATCCTGAATCCCCCATCGGATCCGGGCAGAATTATCCGCAGGTGATCGTAAACTCATTTGGCTTGAATCTTACATTTTAAAAAAGGAGGAATATACAATGAACAAATATCTTTACATCGCAGCAATTAGTACCCTGCTGTTTTCTTCATGCGCTGATTTCCTGGATGAATACCCGGGTGATACGCTGTCTCCGGAAACATTCTGGAAAACGGAAAATGATGCTAAATTAGCGCTCGTCGGATGTTATAACGGTTGGGAGAACGAAGAGATCCTGTACCGGGACTGCGGCTCCGACAATTCGTACAGCTTCCACAAACACGAAGGGTGGCAGGTGATTGGAAATGGCGGATTAAGCGCCACCGATACGGGATCCGGATACTATACCTACACAACCATCAACCGTTGTAATGACTTTCTGGAGAAAATAGACAATATCCCGTTCAAAGACGAAAAACTGAAAGAGCGATACAAAGCGGAAGTGCGGTTCCTCAGGGCTTATCGGTACTTTCTGATGACCCTTAACTACGGCGATATCCCCTTATCCCTCGAAACGTATCCCTATATTGAATCCTCCCGCATTGCCCGGACGCCGAAAGCGGAGGTGGAGGCCTTTGTGCTGAAAGAATTTGCTGAGGTATCGAATATACTGCCAGACGTATATGACGCATCCGAGAAAGGGCATGTAACGAAAGGCGCTGCGCTCGCCATGTCTATGCGCTTCCATCTGTATCTGGGGCAATACGACAAAGCTTTGTCGGATGCCAACTCAATCAAAGCGTTGCAAATGTATCATCTCTACCCTTCGTACGACGGGCTGTTCCTGGAAGCGAACAAAGGAAATGACGAATGTATTCTGGATGTACAATATTTGGAAAACAATTATTCCAACTGGCTGATTGCCGCGATGGCGCCGAATGGCGATGGAGGATGGTCGTCTATCGTTCCGCTGAAATCGCTGGTGGATGCGTATGAAATGGCCGACGGGTTGACCATTCAGGAAGCGCAGGATCGGGGTGAATATAATCCCGAACAGCCGTTTGTCAAACGTGATCCGCGATTGAAGCAAACGGTACTATACCCCGGGCAGGATTGGAACGGACGGATATTTGACCCGTTCTCCCCCACCATCATCCGGGAAGGGAAAGAGGTCAGTAACCCGGACTATTACAATGGCGCCAGTAACGCATCCAAAACAGCACTCAGTTACAAGAAGTACATTGCGCCGTTCGACCAGTACGCAGATCCCTGGAATACCGCCATGAACATCATGGTGTGCCGGTATGCCGAGGTATTACTGACGATCGCGGAAGCGAAGATCGAACTGGGACAGATAGACAACAACATGTATGCCTGTATAGATGAGGTACGCCTGCGTGCCGGCATGCCCAAAGTCGATCGGGCTAAGTACAGTGATCAATCGTCCTTGCGGGAGCTTATCCGACGCGAGCGCCGGGTGGAATTTGCGATGGAAGGATTGAGGCGGGCGGATATCATTCGTTGGGACATTGCCAAAGAGGTTCTGAACGGTACGGCCTACGGATGTACGATAGGGGTGATCAATGGTTCGGAACCGGATGAAGATAAACGGGCGCATCTCAACGGCAAACTCTTGTTTGTCGAAACCCGCTCGTTCAAACCCACCAATAAATACCTGCCGATCAGCCAGGGGCAGTTGGATTTGAATGCGGAACTGACTCAAACGGAAGGGTATTAAATGTGCACGCTATGAAGAAGATAAGCTGGCTAATCGGTTGTTTGTTCTGTTCGGTTGCCGTAATCGCGCAACATCAAGACCATATCCTATGGTACAAACAACCTGCGAAGAATTGGGATGAGGCGTTGCCGGTCGGGAACGGACGATTGGGCGCGATGGTATTTGGACAGTATGACAGGGAAACCATTCAATTGAATGAAGAAAGCCTGTGGGGCGGATACAAAAACGAGGCCAATGCCGATGCCGCCTCCGCGATTCCTGACATCCAAAAACTCCTGATCAACGGACAGATCGCCCAGGCAGTAGATCTGGCGGAAGAAAAGCTGAAAAGCAATCCTTTATGCATTCGTTCGTATCAGTCGTTCGGGAATGTGTATATTGATTTTACGGACGAGAGGTATCCATCGCAAACGGTCAGCAACTATGAGCGAAGCCTGGATCTGGCAACCGGTATCACATCCGTAACCTACGAAAGGGATGGGGTCAGGTTCCATCGGGAAGTCTTCGCCTCAGCGCCGGATAATGTCATTGTGGTGAAATTCTCATCAGATGTGCCGGGTAAGCTGACTTTCCGCCTGTCGTACAACCGGGAACAGGATGCCGTAGCCAACCCGGTGTCCGATCATGAACTGGGAATAAGCGGACAGATTATCGATCTGCCTGCAAAGGATACCGGGGAATACGGTCCTCACATGAAATTCGCCGGACGGATCTTCGGGAAGCATAAAGGGGGAAACATGCAGACTCTGTCGAACTCCTTTTATGTGGAGAATGCGGATGAGGCGGTGTTTTATTTCACGGCTGCCACGAATTATAACGTGGCCAAACTGGATGTGGATCCCTCGATCGATCCGGCCGAACGCTGTAAAGAAATAGTGGCTCCGGTACAGGCTCAGTCGTATGAGCAGGTGAAGGAACGGCATATCAACGAACATAAAGCGATGTTCGACAGAGTGGTGTTCAATATGGGCGAACAATCACCCTTACCCACCGACGAACGGTTGGAACGGGTGAAAGCAGGGGGACAGGATCTCTCACTGGTAACCCTGTATTTTCAATACGGGCGTTACCTGTTGATGGGTAGTTCCCGTAAACCGGGTGTCTTGCCCGCCAACTTGCAGGGGATATGGAATAAAGACATGAACGCTGCATGGAATTCAGATTTCCATACGAATATCAATATACAGATGAACTACTGGCCAGCCGAAGTATGCAACCTTTCCGAAACGTTTATCCCGTTCTCCCACCTGATCAACGCCCTCCGTGAACCGGGCAGGATTACGGCGCGGAAAACATACCATTCTACCGGCTGGACCATGAACCACCTGACAGATCTTTTCGGACGTACCGCGATCAGCGACGGTGTAGGTTGGGGAACATTTCCCATCGCCGGCTCCTGGCTGGTATTACACCAATGGGAACATTACCTGTTTACCGGCGATACGGATTATTTAACGCGTGAGGCCTATCCCTCGATGGTGGAAGCGGCCGATTTTATCCTGCATTATCTGACTACAGATAAGAACGGGTATCTGGTTACAGCCCCTTCCAATTCTCCTGAAAACAGATACCGCTTACCCAATGGGGATGAATTTGCCCTGACGTATGGCGCGACAATGGATGTACAGATCATCACCGAGTTGTTCCAAGCCTGTATTAAAGCAGGAAGAATAGTCGGAGAGCAACCCGGCTTTCATCAGCGGCTTCAGGCGGTACTGGACAAACTCCCTCCTGTCCGGATCGGTAAACGGTACAATACGATTCAGGAATGGATCGAGGATTATGAGGAAGTGGAGCCCGGTCACCGTCACATCGCGCATTTGTTCGGTCTCTATCCGGGAACGTCTGTCAATCCTGCACAAAAGGACTTGTTTGCGGCTGCCCGCCGTACCATCGAACGCCGCCGGTTTTACAACGAGAACGAAAGCAATCGCCAGGGTACCTATACCGGATGGAGCCGTGCCTGGATGATCTGTTTTTATGCCCGGCTGTTGGATGGCGAAGAGGCCGGTGCGAATGTGCGGGAACTGCTGGCCAAAAACACGCAATCCAACCTGTTCAATGTGCACCCGCCCTTTCAGATTGATGGGAACCTGGGGGGTACGGCCGGTATTGCCGAGATGTTGCTGCAAAGCCACATGGACGAAATCCACCTGTTGCCGGCATTGCCTTCCGCATGGAAGAACGGAGCGATCAAAGGCTTGTGCGCCCGTAGCGGCCTGATTGTCGATATGAAATGGGAGAACGCGAAGCTGCTCTATGCCACTATCCGGTCGAATAAAGACCAAAAGATAAAAGTCAGGTATAACGATCAGGTACAGACAATACGCATACGTCAGCATGTGCCGTATCTGTTCAAACATTAGTTCGCGGCAGTTCGATTTATCCCGGTGAAAGTATATGAAGTAAGCAAAGGTTGCTTTATCTTTACCGGCTGAATCAGGATCTGGTAAAACAGATAGCATTACCGTATAGCATTACAGTATGGAGCAACCGCAAAAACTGCCATCCCCCCTCTTGTCGCTGATACCGTTGGTGGTATTGGTGGCGATGTTGTTTTTTACCATTCGTATATTCGGGGCGGACGCGCTCAGTGGCGGAAGCCAGGTATCGTTGCTGGCGGCTTCGGCGGTTAGCGTGTTGATTGCGATCGTATGCGGGAAGGTGGCCTGGAAACGGATCGAAGAAGCCATCAGTACGAATATACTGGGCGTGTCGGTAGCCATTATCATCCTGATGCTGATCGGCGCGTTGTCGGGAAGTTGGATGATCAGCGGGGTGGTCCCCACCTTGATTTATTACGGGATGAAGATCCTGCATCCGTCGTTCTTCCTGGTGTCTTGTTGCATCATTTGTTGCCTGGTGTCGGTGATGACCGGCAGTTCGTGGACTACCGTTGCCACCATTGGTATCGCCCTGATGGGCATTGGGCAGACGCAGGGCTTTTCAGAAGGATGGATTGCCGGGGCGATCATATCCGGCGCCTATTTCGGGGATAAGATATCCCCTTTGTCGGATACTACCGTCCTGGCATCGTCGGTGACGGGGACACCCTTGTTCGTGCATATCCGGTATATGCTGATCACTACCGTCCCCTCCATCCTGATCACGTTGCTGATCTTTACGGTTGCCGGTTTGTTGCATACACCGGCCGCGGCCGATCAGGTAACCGCCTATTCCAGCCTGTTGCAGGAACGGTTCCATATCTCTGCCTGGTTGTTGCTTGTGCCGTTGCTGACCGGTGTGATGATCGCCCGGAAATGGCCGTCGCTGGTCACCCTTTTCCTCTCCGCCTCCCTGGCGGGAGTATTTGCCCTGATCTTTCAACCCTGGTTGTTACAACAGATCGCCGGGTCGGCCACGCTGGATACTGCCGCCCGTTTCAAAGGCCTGTTGATCATGTTTTACGGGGATACCCATATCGCAATGGGCAGCGAACTGCTCGACAGCCTCGTGTCCACCCGTGGCATGAGCGGGATGATGGGTACTATCTGGCTTATCCTCTGCGCCATGTGTTTTGGTGGGACGATGACGGCCGGCGGCATGCTGCAAAGCCTCACCTCCCAACTGATCCGTTTCATGAAACGCCGGGTGAGTATGGTGGCTTCCACGGTATTCTCCGGCCTGTTCCTGAATATCTGTACGGCCGACCAGTATATGTCGATCATCCTCACCGGCAACATGTACAAGGATATCTACCGGGAGAAAGGATACGAGAGCCGGTTGCTGAGCCGGACCACGGAAGACTCCGTCACGGTCACCTCCGTGCTGATTCCCTGGAATACCTGCGGCATGACACAGGCCACGGTGCTGGGTGTCGCCACGTGGACGTACCTTCCCTATTGTTTCTTCAACCTGATCAGTCCCCTGATGACAATCACCATGGCCGCCCTCGGCTACAAAATAAAACAACACCATGCAGCAGATAAAGGTCTCCCTGTTGGGTAAGGTCGTCATCGCGATCCTTGCCGGTATCCTGTTCGGACAATTCCTGCCGGGCGGCATTGCCCGAATCTTTGTGACGTTCAACGGCCTGTTCGGCAATTTCCTGTCGTTTGCCATCCCGCTGATCATCCTGGGACTGGTGGCTCCCGCCATCGGCGACCTGGGGAAGGGCGCCGGCCGCCTGTTGCTCGTCACGGTGTTGATCGCCTACGGATCGACCTTGTTTTCAGGGTTCTTCACCTACTTCAGCGGCATGGCGATATTCCCTTCTGTTTTACCCGTCCACGGCGAGCTGACGACGTTGGAAAACCCCGAACAATTCATGCTCACCCCCTATTTCAAGGTCGCCATGCCTCCGTTGATGGATATTATGACGGCGCTCATCCTGGCTTTCACCATCGGCCTGGGGCTGTCGCATATCGCGGGGCATACGCTGCGTGACGGGTTCAACGATTTCAAGGAGATCATCTCCAGACTGATCGAAGCGGTGATCATCCCCTTGCTTCCGTTGCATATCTTCGGCCTGTTCCTCAATATCACGGTGAGCGGACAGGTGTCTATGATTATCGGCATGTTTGTGAAGGTGATCCTGGTGATCTTTGTGCTGCATGTCCTGCTATTGCTGATCCAGTTCCTGACGGCGGGGGCGATTGCCCGGAAGAATCCCCTGAAACTGCTGCGTACCATGCTCACGGCCTATGCCACGGCGTTGGGTACCCAGTCGTCGGCGGCCACGATCCCGGTTACACTGCGGCAGACCTTGAAGAATGGGGTGCGTGAGAATATCGCCGTATTTGTCGTCCCCCTTTGCGCTACGATCCATCTGTCGGGCAGCACGATGAAGATCGTCGCCTGCGCCATGGCGATCCTGATCATGGCGGGCGAGCCGGTCGCTTTTACCCAATTCAGCGGCTTTATCCTGATGCTGGGGGTTGCGATGGTGGCCGCTCCCGGCGTGCCGGGAGGCGCGATCATGGCGGCATTGGGATTGCTGCAAAGCATGCTCGGCTTTAACGACACCCTGCAAGCCCTGATGATCGCCCTCTATATCGCGATGGATAGCTTCGGCACCGCCTGCAACGTCACCGGCGACGGCGCCATCGCCGTGGTGGTGGATAAGATCGCGGATTGAAGGGGGGACTTATCAACCGCATACGTCACAAAAAAATCCCCCCGTAAGACGAGGGGACCAGATGTGTTTCACAACGGAATAATCCTTATTGTGAATAGCTACAATTTGTACGGCAAATATACGAATAAATTATTCTAAATAAAAATTTGGAAGTGCTTTTTTTTGTTTTTAATTTAGGCGATTAAAAAGGGATATGAAAAGAATATTAGGATTAGATTTAGGAACCAACAGTATTGGTTGGGCGTTAATTATGCATGACGAGACTCGTTGGAACGGAGAAATAATTGGAATGGGAAGCAGGATCATCCCTATGAGCCAGGATGTATTAGGAAAGTTTGATAGTGGTGTTTCTGTTTCACAAACTGCTGAACGAACTCGATTAAGAAGTATTCGAAAATTGCGTGAAAGGCATCTGCTTCGTAGGGAACGGTTACACAGGGTATTACATATTCTTGGCTTTTTACCAACGCACTATGATGCTTGTGTCGATTTCGAAGGTAGGTTGGGACAGTTTTTTCCTGATATGGAACCGAAGATTGCCTATGATGCGACGAATGATTTTATTTTCAAATCTTCCTTTGAAGAAATGTTAAAGGATTTTGCAGAGCATCAACCTCAGATACTTGTGAATAAGAATGGCTCTCCCGCTTTACTCCCTTATGATTGGACTATATATTATCTACGGAAAAAAGCTTTGACCCGGAAGATAGCAAAGGAAGAATTAGCCTGGCTATTGTTGAACTTTAATCAAAAGAGAGGGTATTTCCAATTGCGCGATGAAGATGCAAACGAAAATCCCAAAAAAAAGATAGAGTACTATTCTTTAATGGTTACAGAAGTAACATCAGATGAATCTCAAAAAGGGAAGGATGAAAGAAGGTATACTATGTTGCTTGAAAATGGATGGTCGTATAGACGATCCAGTAAAATACCTTTATTTGATTGGATTGAAAAGACAAAAGATTTTGTGGTTACTACAGAATTAGATGCGAATGGTTTAGAAAAGACGGATAAAGACGGGGCTGTTAAACGCTCATTTCGATCTCCTAATGAGGATGATTGGACATTGCTAAAAACAAAAACAGAGGATGCAATTGACAAGAGCGGAAAAACAGTGGGTGAGTTTATTTATGATGCGTTGCTTCAGAATCCTTCCCAGAAGGTTCGAGGCCAATTGGTACGTGTGGTGGAACGTAAGTTTTATAAAGATGAATTGAAAAGAATACTAAAGGTTCAGCAAACATTCTATCCGGAGCTGAATGATCGGAATTTATATACGGCTTGTATGGAAGAACTCTATGCGAACAATGAAGTTCATCGGCGAGATATTTTCTCAAAGGATATTGTCTATCTGTTGATGGATGATATTATCTTCTATCAACGCCCCTTGAAAAGCAAGGTGTCGCAGATTCGCGGTTGTCGCTTTGAAGAACATCGCTATAAAGATGAAAACGGAGTGTGGGAGAAAAAAACGGTTCCTTGTATTGCGAAATCCCATCCGCTATTTCAGGCGTTTAGATTGTGGCAATGGATTCGTAATCTGCAGGTATATAAACGGGATAACGATGAGGTACCGGTTACTGACGAGTTCCTGAAAACGGAACAAGATTATGTGCATTTATTTGATTTTCTAAATGACAGAAAGGATATTACTCAGGATGTACTGCTTCGTTTTTTAGTTGAACGACGGAATTTGAAGGGGAAGGCATTGACAATGGAAGTGGCTAAATACCGTTGGAACCTTGTGGATGATAAAGATAAAAAATATCCATGTAATGAAACCAGAAGCCAGATGATAGCCCGATTGGAAAAATGTTCGATTGCAAATGCCGACTTTCTGACCAGGGAAAATGAAGAAGCCCTGTGGCATATATTATATTCTGCCACTGATAAAACCGAACTTGAAAAGGCATTGCGGAAGTTCGGAGCTAAGTGTGGTGTGGGGGAAGAGTTTGTTAAACAGTTCCAAAAGCATCCGCCTTATGTAAAAGATTATGGCAGTTATTCGGCAAAAGCCATTAAAAAACTGTTGCCGTTGATGTGCATGGGGAAGTATTGGAGTGAAGCCGCTATCCCTTCATGTGTCAAAGAGCGAATAATTAAAATGCTGACGGGCGAATACGATGAAAATATAGAGGATAAGGTGCGTGAAAGAGTGGCACATCTTGTGGAAATGGATCAGTTTAGAGGACTTCCGCTTTGGTTGGCAAGTTATATTGTATATGGGCGTCATGCTGAAGCCAGTGATTTAGGCCGTTGGAAAACTCCGGAAGAGCTAGATGAATTCTTGCGTGGTTACAAACAATACAGCTTGCGTAACCCTATTGTGGAACAAGTTGTTACAGAAACTCTGCGCGTTGTGAGTGATATATGGAAAGAATACGGAGATGGAGCAGAATCTTTCTTCGATGAGATTCATGTAGAGCTTGGCCGCGAAATGAAGAATCCTGCAGACAAACGGAAGAGTATGACGGAGAAGGTGAATGATAATGAGAATACCAATTTGCGTATTAAGGCCTTGTTGATGGAGATGATGCATGCTGGAGATGTGGAAAATGTCCGTCCCTATTCCCCTATGCAGCAGGAGATTCTAAAGATTTACGAAGAATATGCGATCTCGAATGAGGAAGAGTATGATGAGAGCAGGGGGGAGTTTGTGTACTCTCCTGTTCCTGACGATATTATAAAGATAAATAAAATGTCACAACCTTCACATAGTGACATTGTTCGGTATAAACTTTGGCTTGAACAACGCTATCGTTCACCTTATACGGGATGTGTTATACCCTTACATAAGCTATTTACTCCAGCCTATGAAATCGAGCATATAATTCCACAAAGTCGCTATTTTGATGATTCGTTCAGTAATAAGGTTATTTGTGAAGCGGAGGTTAACAAACTGAAGGGGAATATGCTTGCTATGGAGTTTATCCAACAGAAAGGAACGCAGATCGTGGCCTTGAATTGGGGGAAAACAGCACAAGTTTTGTCTGAGGAGGCATATCTGAAATTCGTAAAAGAACACTACCCGAAGGCTTCTATGAAGCGAAAGAAGTTGGAACTGTTAGATTTGCCTGAGGCTATGATCGAGCGTCAAATGAATGATACACGTTATATCTCCAATGAAGTGAAGAACCTATTGTCAAAGATTGTGAGAAGCGAAGTAAATGATGACGGAGTTACTTCAAAAAACCTGATAACAACAAACGGACAGATCACCACAGCGTTAAAGCGGGATTGGGGACTGGATGCTGTATGGAATGAAATAGTGAGTGAACGGTTTGTCCGTATGAACGAGATGACGGGAAACTCAGGGGCATTTGGGAAAATGAATCCTGCTACCAATAAATTTTTACCTTCGGTACCTCTGGAATACCAAAAGGGGTTTAGCAAAAAAAGAATTGACCATCGTCACCATGCCATGGATGCGTTGGTTATAGCATGTGCCACTCGCAGCCATATCAATTACATGAATAACCAACATGCATTAGAGAAGGGTAAAACGAAAGAACAAAAGCAACGGTCAAGGGAGGATTTACGGCATGTTCTCTGTTCAAAAAAATATGGAGAATGTTCGACAGATAGCTATCGATGGATGTTTAAAGCTCCCTGGGATACCTTTGCGCATGATAGCCGGGAACATTTGTTGACTACAATTGTCAGTTTTAAGCAGAACCTGCGGGTGCTGACTAAAACTGTCAATATGTATGCGAAATGGCAGCGGGATGATTCAGGTAAACTCCGAAAAGTGAAAATAAAACAGGAAACAGGTGAGCATTGGGCTATCAGGAAACCATTGCATAAAGACACTGTCTCCGGATTGGTTTGTTTGCGGTTTAAGAAAATGGTGGCATTGTCCATCGCCTTGGATAATTGGCAGATGATCGTAAATAAGTCTTTAAAAAATAAAATAAAGGAGTTGGTTCTCAATTATCGATATGATAAGAAACTATTGACAAAGTTCTTCAAAGACAGGGGTAATACCTGGAAAGATCAAGATATTTCCAGGGTTGAAATTTACTACTTTGATAACGAAAATGCAGCATCTCGGGTGCTATTAGATGGCTCTTTTGATTCGAAGAAGCTGAAAAATATTACGGATGGAGGTATTCAAAGAATACTTTTGAAACATTTGCAAAAGTACAATACGCAGGAAGGGAAGGAAAGACCAAAAATCGCTTTCTCTCCGGAAGGTCTTGACGTGTTGAACAGGGATATTTGCGAATTGAACAATGGGGTCTTCCATCAGCCGATCTATCGCGTGCATACCTATGAACCCAAAGGAAATAAATTTGCCGTAGGTCACAAAGCTTGTAAGAAAAATAAGTATGTAGAAGCCGCGAAAGGCACTAATTTGTATTTTGCTATATATATAGATAAAGAAGGGAAGCGAACCTACCGAACCATTCCGTTGAATGAGGTTGTGGAAAATCTCAAAGATGGATATCCTCCGGTAAACAAGCAGTATGTGGATAAAAAGGGAAATGAATATCAGCTTTTGTTTTGGCTTTCTCCGAACGATTTAGTATATGTCCCAACCGAAGAAGAGAGAGGTAATCCACAACTTGTGAATGTTAAGAATCTGACGAAGGATCAGGTGGAGAGGGTTTATAAGGCGGTTAGTTTTACTGGGTCAGAATGTTATTTTGTTCGGCATGATATTGCAGCTCCCATAGTAAACAAATTTGAGTTCTCTTCAATGAATAAAATGGAAAGGGCTATAGATGGTGTAATGGCTAAAGAGGTGTGCTGGAAGTTGACAATCAATCGAATTGGTGGTGTATGCGGGGATATAAGAAGGTGAAAATAGTTAACAAATTTTTTACTGTATGATAAAGAAAACTCTTTGTTTTGAAAATCCTGCTTATTTAAGTCTTCGAGATGATCAGTTGGTGATCAAATTGCCTGAGGTGGAGAAGAACCCTTCCTTGCCCGATCAGTTTAAGAACGACAGTGTTAGAATGATCCCTGTTGAAGATTTGGGAGTGGTAATTTTGGATCATAAGCAAATTACGATCACGCAAGGGCTTATTGAGAAATTGCTTGACAATAATACCGCCTTGATAACTTGTGGAAGTAGCCATATACCTACGGGGCTGTTGATGCCATTGAGTGGAAACACAACGCAGTCAGAGCGTTTTCTGAAACAAATTAATGCAACAGGATCGTTGAAGAAGTTCCTATGGGGGCAAACGATCAGGTCTAAAATAGCCAATCAGGCTTTTGTCTTAGATAAATATAGAAATAGCAACATCCGTAATATGAAATATTGGATGGAAGAAGTAAAAAGTGGAGATCCGGATAATTATGAAGGGAGAGCCGCGGCTTATTACTGGAAAGAGTTGTTTTCTGAAATAAAGGGATTTACAAGAGATCGAGAGGGTTCTCCTCCGAATAATCTGCTGAATTATGGTTATGCCATTCTGAGAGCAGTTATCGCTCGATCTTTGGTTGGAAGTGGTTTGTTGCCTACCTTGGGGATTCATCACCATAATCGTTATAATGCCTATTGCCTGGCAGATGATATAATGGAGCCATACCGACCGTTTGTAGATAGGTTGGTCGTCGATATTATCAACTCCGGTGAGGATATTTCCGAATTATCAACTTCAGTTAAGCGACAATTGTTGCAAATACCTACGATTGATGTTATGATAGCCGGAAGTATGAGTCCTCTAATGATTGCAGCCGGCCAAACTACGGCTTCCCTCTATAAGTGTTTTGAAGGTAGTGTCCGGAAAATAAAATATCCGGAAATGGCCTAAGTACATCCATGCTTCATCTCGTGTGAGCTATGACCACTTCTTTCAGGTTTAATCAATACAGGATTATGTGGGTATTGGTATTTTTTGATTTGCCTACTGAAACAAAGAAAGACAGGAAGATCCATAGTGATTTCCGGAAGAGGTTAATCAAAGATGGGTTCACTATGTTTCAGTTTTCGATGTATATTCGACACTGTCCCAGCGTGGAAAACGCAAATGTACATATTAAGGTAACCCTTCGGTAAATCCCGTTGCCTCCAAAGATATTCGATCCCGACTTAGTAGTCTCCTACTTGAGTTGGGATTTGTTGCATGAGTATGTGGAAGTAACTTGTGAAGATTTTCAAAACGCTCCGAAGGGTTGCGAGTATTCTCCCATTCCTTCGAAGTCTTTTCAGATTTTCTCCTGTTTCTGGTTGGAGTTTTTAAAAGCGTATGGCAATAAGTCAGCCAAATCCATGCTTTGGTCAGTATCATATCGGTGTACGTTGTTCAGGAAGAAGACTAACCATTCACGGAAGTCCACGTCGGCTTCTTTGCAACACGCCATCATGGAGTAGATCACTGCTGCATAGATAATCCGGAGCATCCCCACCCAAAATCCGGTGTTTTAATCCAGTAGTATCTGGCTTAAAACTGCTGCCATTCCGGCAGATACCCACCCAAAAAGGAGTAAAAGAGCGTGTTTTTCGCCTCAAAACCGAAGGTTTTTAACCGGATTCCGGAGCATATCCACCCAGTAGCTTACCGCACAGGATAAACCGAACAGATTCCGGAGCATACCCACCCACTTTTAGTGGGCTAACATTCTGTTATTGAGAGTTAAGCATTTCCTGAGCACTCCCACATCGCCCGCTTTCAGATTCCGGACGATACCCACCCACTCATTGGTATAAATTGCCTATATTCTATGTGGACAATAATCATAAAACCATATAGAACCATGGCAGGAACAGTTATTCGGATGAGTAAAATTAAACAAGTATTACAATTGCACAGGAGCGGCTACTCGAACCGCCGCATCGCAACAGAACTGGGTCTTTATAAGGGCACAGTCAATGAGTATATCCGTAAGTTAAAGGACAATGCTTTTGAAATCGACTCCCTTTTGTTGTTGGACGACCCCGTGTTGGAAAAGAAATTTTCGGCAGGGACGCCTGCCTATACCGAAGAGCGTTTCGACCTGTTGAAAGGGAAGCTTTCTTACTGGGAGACAGAACTTCGCAGGCCCCATGTGACACGTCACACACTTTGGCGCGAGTATATAAGTGCACATCCCGACGGATACCGGTATTCCCAGTTCTGCTATCACCTAAGCCAAATGCAGGCGGCACGGCATCCTTCTGCCGTATTGGAACATACCGCCGGGATGGAACTATATGTTGATTTTGCAGGGGATACACTCACTTATGTAGACCGGCAGACTGGAGAAGTGGTCAAGGTCCAGGTATTTATCGCTTGCCTGCCCTACTCGGACTACACTTTCGCCATGGCCGTTCCCTCCCAAAGTTCGGACGACTTCCTGTATGCCCTTTCCTGTAGCCTGAGATTCTTTGGGGGCAGTCCCAAAATCCTTGTCCCCGACAATCTCAAAGCCGCAGTCATAAAAACGGATCGTTACGAACCGGAGTTGAATAAGCTGATGGAAGATTTTGGCAACCACTATGGTTTTGCCGTCCTTCCGGCCAGGGTCAGAAAGCCCAAAGACAAGGCGGAGGTCGAAAACCATGTCCGGATCATCTATAACCGGGTATATGCCCGCTTGCGTAATGAGGTGTTCTTTTCTATAGGCTCGCTTAATGAAGCCATTGCAGAGAGGGTCAAAGAACATAACCAGACGCGCATGCAGCAGAAGCCTTACAGCAGGGAGGAGAAGTTCCTGGCTGATGAAATGGAACTCCTGAAACCCCTTCCCGCCGAAGACTTCCAGGTAAAGTATTATGCCGACCTGAAGGTAGGGTTGAACAATTGCATCTATTTGGGACGGGATAAGCACTACTACTCGGTTCATCACAGCTATATCGGCCGGAAGGTATCGGTAATTTATACCCGTACAATGGTAAGCGTCTATTGTGATGGCGCGTCCATTGCCACCCATCCACGGATCGCCGCCTTTGGCTACACCACATTGAAAGAGCATTTGTGTTCTACCCACCAGCACTATAGGGAGCGGAGCCCGGAGTTTTACATCAAGCAAGCTGAAAGGCGTTCCCCAGCGTTGGCCTTGCTCATCACCCGGAACTTCGAACAGGAAGAGATACCCGAAAGGTTGTATAAACGGTGTGACGGGTTACTCTCACTGCAACGCAAAACCGATCCCCTTGTTTTTGAAATGGCATGCAGCTACGCATTAGATAACGGGCTGTTGTCCTATAAGTCATTACAACGGATCATACAGCATAAAACGTATGGACTTGCCCGGGAAGAACAGGCAAAGGATAATCAAACGAAACGTTCCCCTCATGAGAATATACGGGGAAAAGAGTATTATACAAATCAAATTCAGACAAGTTTATGGAACGACTTAGAACAGAGTTGATGCGCCTGAAACTATCAGGCATGGCGCATTGTGTTAAAACGATGGAAGAGACGCGTAAAGCAGACGGGATCTCTTTCAAGGACGGCCTGCTGTTGTTACTACAGGCAGAGAAAGACCAAAGGGATGCCAACCGTTACCAACGGTTGCTTAAGAACGCCTCCTTCCGCTATCAGGCATCCATAGAGGAATTAAACTATGATGCAAGCCGTGGAATGGAGCAAGCCAGGGTCTTGTCTTTAGCTACGGGAACTTATATCCGCAATGGGGAAGCCGTATTGGTGACGGGCGCTGCCGGTTGCGGGAAGAGCTTCCTGGCTTCCGCTCTGGGAATGCAAGCCTGCAGGCAGGGGTTCACTGTCGCTTACTTCAATATGCAGAAGCTATTGGTACGGTTGAAAGTGGCCCGGGCTGAAGGAACCATCATCCGCTTCTTTGATAAGCTGGCAAGTACGGAGCTGTTGATCCTCGATGACTTCGGGTTGGCACAGTTGGAAAAACAAACACAGCTCGATTTTATGGAGATCATTGAAGACAGACATGCGAGAAAAGCAACGATCATAGCAAGCCAAGTGCCTGTAAGTGGATGGTTTGATGTCTTCTCCGATGAAACATTGGCCGACTCAATCATTGATCGGATCATCTATACTTCACATCGATTTGAACTAAAAGGTGAGAGTTTAAGAAAAAAACGGTAAGTTTGTCATGTAAAACAACACAGTGAGTGGGTGGGTATCACCGGAATCACTGGGTGGGTATC
>JAVBUE010000080.1:0-25022 GCA_031555735.1 Tannerellaceae bacterium | reverse complement strand
TCTTTCGAAGCATTTCCAGACATGTAAATCTGCACATCCGATTTGGTAAATGGACTGACCTTATTGGCCGGTATGAGATATATTCCTTCTTTATTCTCCGTCTCCTTATAGAGCGAGGAAAGCATCAAAGGACCTGTCGTTTCCAATACCTCCATCATCTTATTCGGGTATCGTTTCTGTTCAACTGAGTTGGCGAAAACCGTTTCAATAACTCTCCCAAGGAATGGATGTCCCGGTATAGTGGCGATTAGCGCGTTATTGAAGTAAAAATCTCCGCCGAATAGTGTCGCATGTTCTGCCGGTTCAGACGCAAAACAGCAATGTTTTCCTTCCAGTAAAGAGTCAAAAGGTCCTGACTTTGACACAATTTCAGCTTAATAGAATTTCACATCTGATAATCAGATATATACAACTATCTGTTGGGTGATTTGGGTGACGCAACGGTTGAAAACTGCTATATTTGCACATGTTTGTGCGCAAAAAGAAAAATCGGAGTGGCTCAATTACCGTAGTAATTGTAGACAAGCATCATGGCAAGTTCAAAGAGATCCATAATTTTGGTACTGTCAGGGGCGATTCAGAGGTCGAGTCATTGTGTAAAGAGGGTCGCAAATGGATATCCACACATGGCGGCATCCAAGCCTCACTAGACTTTTACCCAGAGGAAAATTTGTTACCTCAGACAGAAGTTTTCAATAGTATCACCGAGATAAAACAAGATGGAGCATATCGTCTTCTTGAAAAGATATATGAATCCATTGGCTTTGACGCAATACCCGACAAAGTTCTAAAAGACTTGACGATAGCACGTATATGCGAACCCCGTAGTAAATTGGCAACAGTCGACTACATGCGTCGTTACTGGAATGAAGATTACCATTATCAGAGGATATACCGCTATCTGGACGAACTGCATAATACCCGAAAGGAAGAAGTTCTCAGCATATCAGTCGAGCATACGAGAGAGATTCTTGGAGGGACAATATCGGTTGCATTCTATGACGTCACAACGCTGTATTTCGAGAGTTTCAGAGAAGACACTCTGCGTTCCCCGGGTTTTTCCAAGGACGGAAAGACTGCAGAGACACAGGTTGTACTCGGATTATTAGTCAGCCAAGACGGTTATCCGCTCGCGTACTCACTATTCAATGGTAGTCAGTTCGAAGGGCGGACTATGCTTCCGATAGTAGACGACTTTATCCAGCGCTACGGGGTAAAAGATTTTATTTTGGTGGCGGATTCAGGATTGATGTCGAAGAAGAATATTGCTTTGCTACAAAGCGCAGGTTACAAATATATAATAGGAGCGCGGATACGCAATGAGGCGAAGCAAATCAGTGAATGGATACTTGGCCTGGAAAAGAAGGATGGAACTGTACATGAACGAAAGAAAGCCAATTCTAACAGGCTGATTGTAAGCTATACTGACAAGCGTGCAGCCAAGGACGAGTTTAACCGCGATCGGGGCGTAAAGCGACTTGAACAGGAATTCAAAAGCGGTAAAATCACGAAAGACAAGATCAATAAGCGAGGGTATAATAAATTTCTGACAATAAGCGATGATATCACGGTCGCTATAGACATGGATAAGATTGATGAAGATGCCAAGTGGGACGGATGGAAAGGTTATATTACTAACACCGATCTTGAGGCGAAGGAATGCATCTCTCAATATCACGGTCTTTGGGTCGTGGAACGTTCCTTCAGAATTTCAAAGGGAACTCTTGACATGCGACCCATCTTCCATTTTACCGAATGCCGTATCGAGGCTCACATAAGTTTGTGCTTTGTCGCTCTGAAAATATACAAGGAATTGGAACGACTTATAAAGATATTGGAATTTGGGCTAAGTGTGGATAAAACACTGGACATTGCAAAGACATTGTCAACTGTTACAATCAAGCTCCCTAACGGGGAGAGAGCAACCCAAACCCTATACCTGACCCCCGAACAAAGGAAGCTTGAACCTCTCTTTGTCGCGTTGAACGTTTAGGGTGACGCATTGTCAAAGTCAGGACACCCGGCAGATTTGCGACAGATTTATCTCAATATTCAGAAAAAAAACTTACATTGCCCCAGAATATGCTGTAAGAATAACCTCTGATGCACTGAAAATATCGATGAATAAAACGAATGAAAGTGTTGACGCCAATTCACTATTACGGGAAATATCCGTAAGTGATGACAAACGTGCCTTCGAGACATTGTTTGATTTGTATTATCCAGCCTTATGTATATACGCAAAGCGATTTATAGGAAATAGGGCAACCAGGGAAGATATTGTGCAGGATGTGTTTTATACGCTGTGGGAAAAGCGTAAACTGATCGACATTACTACATCCGCCAAAAGCTATTTGCTGGCTATCTTAAAAAACGTAAGCCTGAATCATCTGCGGAAACAAGGTTGTATGGATGAATATGCTGAAATGCAACGTATTCGGACTGAATCCGATCCCAGAGAACATCCGTACGATCTGTACACACTGTCTGAATTAGAGGCTTTGTTGGAAAGGGCTTTGGAAAAATTGCCCGATGAATACCGGATCGCTTTTGTCATGAGTAGGCTGGAGTTGAAGAAGACTTCCGAAATAGCTGAGGTTCTGGGTGTTTCCACACGTACAGTGGAACGTTACAGGGACAGGGCCTTACATATCCTCCAATATGAATTGAGAGATTACTTGCCATTGTGCTTTTTACTGTCACTGTTTTCTACTTCTTAACCCAACTTTCTAGAAACTGTTTTGAGTTCCGATCAACCGTCTGAATCCATAAGCCGTCCGTATCCCTACACGAAGTTTATTTTTGCAAAACATCTGCCACGGTTCCACGCAACAGGCGTTATCTTATTGTTCATGAATAGGTTAGGTGTGTGGCAGATGCCTGTGGCAGATCCGTTTTTCCGCCTTTTTGCTGCCACATCTGCCACGCGCGATTCTCCGGGTTTCCACCTAATGGAACAAAAAGGCTTACCTAATGGAACAAAAAGGCTTACCTAATGGAACTGTTTGTTTCACTTAATGGAACTGTTAGTTCCATCAGGATGAAACTTTTTACCGCCTGTGGAGCAGTGTGGAAGAGCCGGATCCGGAAATTTACCGCATGAACAGCAGTTCGCGGTATTTGGGGAGCGGCCACATCTGGTTATCGACCATCAGTTCGAGGTCGTCGATGTGGTTGCGGATATCATCCAGGTAGGGAGCGACCGTGTCGTGGTAGGCGATTGCTTTCTCGCGGTAGTCGGTGATCCGGTTGGCCCGCTTGCGCGCTTCGATCATCTCATCCACTTTCTTGGTGACGGCACAGATATGTCCGGCGATCTTGCGGATGAGGGAGCGCGGCTCCTGCGACAGCTCGTTGTACTCCCCTTCGCTGAACGCTTCTTTCAGTTTGGTGATCGTATCGAGCAGCATCGACTGGTAGCGGATCGCTACCGGGATGATGTGGTTGAGCGAGAGGTCGCCCAGCACACGGGCTTCGATCTGTACCTTTTTAATATACATCTCCCACTTCACCTCGTTCCGGGCTTCCAGTTCCTTGAGGTTGAGCACACCCGTCTCGCTGAACATACGGAGCGTTTCGGGTTTCAGGTAAGCGTCGTACTGCAACGGGATACTGGTTTCGCAATCCAGTCCGCGGCGTGCCGCTTCTTCCCGCCATTCGTCGCTGTAGCCATTGCCGTCGAAACGGATGGGTTTAGACTCCTTGATATAGGCTTTCAGCACTTCGAAGATTGCCACTTCCTTGCTTTTCCCTTCGGCACGGAGCGCCTCCACTTCTTTCTTGAACAACTGCAACTGATGGGCGACGGCTGAATTGAGCGCCAGCATGGCGGCGCCACAGTTGGACGAAGAGCCCGGTGCGCGGAACTCGAAACGGTTGCCGGTGAAGGCAAACGGCGAGGTGCGGTTGCGGTCGGTATTGTCGAGCAGCAGCTCGGGAATCTGTCCGAAGCCGAGGGAGAGCCGTTTCTTGGCGTCCACCACGATCGCATCTTCGCTGGAGCTGTTTTCGAACTTGTTCAGGATCTCCGTGATCTGCGAACCCAGGAAGGTAGAGATGATCGCCGGCGGCGCTTCGTTGGCGCCGAGGCGGTTGGCGTTCGTGGCGGAGGCGATGCTGGCTTTCAGCAGGGCGTTGTGTTTATATACCGCCAGGATGGTATTCACCACAAAGGTGATGAAACGCAGGTGGTCTTCGCGGTTCTTTCCCGGCGAGAAGAGGTTGACGCCGGTATCCGTTCCCATCGACCAGTTGCAGTGCTTGCCCGAACCGTTGATGCCCATGAACGGCTTCTCGTGCAAGAGCACCCGGAAGTTGTGGTGGCGGGCGATGCGCCTCATCAGCGACATGAGGAGCTGGTTGTGGTCGTTGGCGAGGTTACATTCCTCGTAGATCGGAGCAAGTTCGAACTGGTTGGGGGCTACCTCATTATGCCGTGTCTTCACCGGGATGCCCAGGAGGTAACACTCCACTTCGAGGTGTTTCATAAACTCCTGCACCCGGGTGGGGATGGCGCCGAAGTAATGGTCGTCGAGCTGCTGGTTCTTGGCGCTTTCATGGCCGAGCAGCGTCCGTTCGGTCAGCGAAAGGTCGGGACGCGCCGAGTAGAGGTCTTCGTCCACAAGGAAATATTCCTGTTCCCATCCGAGGTAGGTGGTGATTTTGTTCACATCTTCGTCGAAGTATTTACATACATCGACTGTTGCCTTGTTCAACGCTTCGATGGAGCGGATGAGCGGCGTCTTGAAATCGAGCGCCTCGCCCGTATAGGCAATAAAGACGGTGGGGATACACAGCGTATCGTCCACGATAAAGGCGGGCGAAGAAGGATCCCATGCGGAATAGCCGCGGGCTTCGAACGTGTTGCGCAGGCCGCCGCTGGGGAAGCTTGACGCATCGGGCTCCTGCTGTACGAGCAGTTTGCCGCTGAACTCTTCAATCATACCGCCGCCGTTCGACATTTCGACAAAGGCGTCGTGTTTCTCCGCCGTTCCGTCTGTCAGCGGCTGGAACCAGTGGGTATAATGGGTCACGCCTTTTTCGAGCGCCCACATGCGCATACCGGCCGCCACATGGTTGGCAAATTCGCGGTCGATGGGAATTCCGTTGTCGATGGCATGGGTTAACGCTTTATAGGTTTCCTGCGAAAGGTACTTTTGCATCGCCTTGCGGTTAAATACATTTTCGCCGAAGTACTCGGACACTTTCTGATTGGGTGTAGCGGCAAATACGGCCTTGCGGTTCGACGCTTTCTCTACTGCATTAAAACGTGAGATAGACATACATGTATGATGTATTTGTTATGAAAGCACAAAGATACGTGCAAATCAAAAAAAATACGGGATAACGGCCAAAAATTGTTTGTATGTTTGCAGCTGTATGAAGAAGACGACGATCATCGAACTGAGCGCCGCCGTCGCCCGTAATCCGCAGGTACGGCTTGCCGCTCCCGCCAACGTCAGCCTGCAGGCAGGCGAGCACCTGGCCATCGTGGGTGCGAACGGTGCCGGTAAAAGCCTCCTGGTAGAACTGCTCACCGGGAGGTATCCGCTGATAGAAGGGCGGCTGGCCTTTGATTTCTCCCCTTCGCCCACCCCTGCCGCCTACGATAACCTGAAATACATCACTTTCCGCGATACATACGGATCCGCCGACGCCGACTATTATTACCAGCAACGGTGGAACGCGGACGAGCTCGATACCATCCCCACCGTACGTTCCCTACTGGGCGTGGTGCGTGATCCGGAGTTTTGCGGCCGTTTGTTTACCCTCTTCGGGATCGCGTCCCTGATGGATAAACCGGTCATCCTGCTCTCGAGCGGCGAACTGCGGAAGATGCAGCTGGTCAAAGCGCTGTTGACTTCACCCCGTGTGTTGATTATCGACAACCCGTTTATCGGGCTGGATGCCGCCTCCCGTGCGTTGCTTCGTACGCTCCTGCATGAACTGTCCGCGTTGGATCATCTGCAACTGATACTCGTGTTGTCGGTCCCGACGGATATCCCGGATTTTATCACACACATTATTCCGGTTGCGCATAAAATGGCAGGGGAGAGAAATGGGCGTTGAGCGGCGCCAACGGATCAGGCAAATCCACCCTGCTCAGCCTGGTATGTGCCGACAACCCACAGTCGTATGCCTGCTTGTCCGCCGCGTGATCGACGCTTTCTGCCGGCGTCCGGGAAAAACCCTGGTGATGGTGACCCACTACGCAGAAGACCTGCCCGGATGCATCAACCGGCAGCTCCGTTTGGAGATGCCCGGAAGCTGAAAAAATCCCCCCGAACGGTTTAATTATAAGATTGTTGAGTTTTCAGTATGATTGATCCAAAAGAATTCTTATTTTTGAAAACGGAAAAAGATCTCATATGTCAAACCATATAAACATTATACTCTTTTAATGATACTACACTCAACCGTTGCCTGAATATGGGCAGATAATCTACCGATGTTCTCCGGGTGAGGGTAATTTATAGCTGTGACAATATGAAAAATACCATTAATACGCTCCGGGTTGAGCTCCTTTACCTCCCAGCAATCAATTTCGCGATGCAACAGAACAGGGCGTCGCTTATTCGTATGCTTTCGATTGAGAATACGGGAGAAGTGGCTCTTACGGCTGTAAAGGTGGTTGTTTCCTGTAAACCGGCGTTCGGGCAGCCCTGCACACAGGAGATCGATGCTGTGCCTGCCGGTGCGAGGATACGGGTGGACGGTCTGCAGATACCACTCCAACCGGCGTTTTTCAGTCAACTTACAAAGCGGGAGACAGGGAGCATCACCGTGGATATAGTTGCCGGCGGACAGCCGGTATCCCGTCAATGCTACCCGGTCGATCTTCTTCCTTTCAACGAATGGGCGGGACTGACGGTGCTGCCGGAAATGCTGTCGGCCTTCATCATACCCAATCATCCGGTGGTGGCTCCCATCCTCCAACGGGCATCCGACATCCTCGAGCGGTGGACGGGTAATCCGGCGATGGACGAATACCAGAGCCGTAACCCCGACCGCGTCCGCAAACAGATGGGGGCGATCTATGCGGCTCTTGTGGAAGAAAACATCGTTTATTCCCCGGTGCTTGCCGGATTCGAAGAACGGGGGCAATGCCTCCGGCTGGCCGGCAGCGTCGTAGAGCAAAAGACCGGCTCTTGCCTGGATATATCCCTGTTGTATGCCTCCTGCGTGGAAGCTGCCGGTATCCATCCCCTGGTAGTGATGACGGCAGGCCATGCCTTTGCCGGCGGATGGTTGGTGCCGGAAACCTACCCCGACAGCACCATCGATGATGTGGCATTGCTCAGCAAACGGGCAGCCGACGGGATCAATGAGATCGTATTGGTGGATACTGCCTGTATCTGCCAGAACCCGCCTGTTGATTTCGACCAGGCGGTGATGCTGGCCGATAACCGGTTGATCGACATTCCCCGGTTCATCGCCGCCCTGGATGTCAAACGCTCCCGCTTTGCGGGCATCCGCCCGTTGCCGCTGCTTTGGACGGACGGGAAACCGGAAGCGGTGCAGCCGGGGGAGGATATCCCTTCCGCGGATATTGATTTTGCCGCGCCTGCCCGGGTGAACCCCTACGATCTATCCGGTATCAATGGATCCGCGGAGGTGACCAAGCAGCAGTTATGGGAGCGGAAGTTGCTGGATCTGAGCCTCCGTAACAACCTGCTCAATATGCGGATCACCCGAAATACGCTCCAACTGATTTCCACGGATATCGACCGGTTTGAAGATGCGCTGACGAACGGGGGAGAATTCCGGATCATGCCGAAGCCTTCCGACTGGAATAACCCGGTCCGTGTGTATGGGTTGTACGGCAAAATGGAGGGGACGGATCCGATGATCGACCTGATCCGGGCGGAGATCTCACAGAAACGGTTACATTCCTACCTCTCTGATTTGGAACTGAAGAGCGCGATGCAGCATATCTACCGCTCGTCGCGGTTGTCGATCGAAGAGAACGGGGCGAATACGCTCTTCCTGGCGATGGGGGTGCTCAAATGGTATGAAACGCCTTCGAGTGTACGGCCCCGGTATGCGCCGATCCTGTTGTTCCCGGTGGAGATCATCCGCAAATCGGCTGCCAAAGGATTCGTTATCCGTTCCCGCGAGGAAGAGACGATGATGAACATCACCCTGCTGGAGATGCTACGCCATTACTTTGGGATCACGATACCGGAACTCGATCCGCTGCCTTCGGACGAGAACGGGATCGATGTCAAACTCATCTACTCTATCATCCGCAACGGCATCAAAGAGCAGGCGCGATGGGATGTGGAAGAGCAGGCGATCCTCGGCATTTTCTCGTTCAACAAGTTTATCATGTGGAATGATATCCACAACAACGCCGACAAACTGAAACGCAGTAAGTTGGTAGCCAGCCTGGTAAGCGGGCGGTTGGAATGGAAGGCGACGGAGATGACGGCCGACGCGGCGATGCTGGATCAAAAGCTGTCGCCCACGGAGATCCTCCTTCCCATCAACGCCGACTCGTCGCAGTTGGAGGCTATTTATGAGGCGGTGACCGGCCACACGTATGTGCTGCATGGCCCTCCGGGTACCGGCAAATCGCAAACAATCACCAACATCATCGCCAACGCACTCTACATGGGTAAGCGGGTGTTGTTTGTGGCTGAAAAAATGGCGGCGTTGTCGGTGGTGCAGAACCGGTTGAAACAGATCGGCCTGGCGCCTTTCTGCCTGGAACTTCATTCCAACAAAGCGAAGAAAACGGCAGTGCTTGAACAGCTGAGGCGGTCGATCCAAGTGGGCAAACAGTTACCTCCCGGCCATTTCGCGAAGGAGGCCAACCGGCTACAGGCGTGCAGGAAAGAGCTGGACCTTCACGTCGAAGCGCTGCACAAGCCTTATCCCTTCGGGCTTTCCGCCTATGAAGCGATCAGCCATTATCTTTCGATACAGGCGGAAGGCAAGCTCTCCTTCCCGACATCCCTGTTTCAGGGATTGGATTCGGATATGATTACCGAATGGCATGAGGCTGTGGAACAACTGGTGGCCGTTAGCGGCGCCTGTGGGCATCCGTATAACCATCCGCTTACGGGTCTTGACCTTCCCCGCTATTCGGCGGCAATCAAGAAAAAGGTAACCCGTACCATCGCGGAATACCTGGACATGCTGGTCGCCATTCGTTCCGGTCTGGACGAATTCTGTACCATCACCGGACTGCCGGTATCCATGATCGGCACGCGTCAGTTGGTCGATGTAAAGTTGATCATCCGCGTGTTGGACTTTAGCTGGTTTCTGTCACCTTTTCTGTTGCTTCATGAACCGTTTGCGGACTTCGTCAAAGAGACCGATAAGATCGCTTCCCATGGAATTTCACGCGATTCCGCCAGAGCGGCTGTCCTGAAGTATGCCAGGAAAGGCATTCTCCGGATAGCTGTAGGAGCACTGAAACAGGCGTGGGAACAGTTGGACAAACAGCCTCCCCTGCCACGGTTCTTCGGGCGTTTAAAGATCAAACTGAAATTGCTGCCGTATGGGCGGTATGGTTTATTGTCGTCAAAGGCGATCCGTATAATGTTACCGGAAATAAGCAGGTATCAGGAAGAGGATGCATACGTATCCCCGCATAAGGGGAGGTTACAGGAACTGTATGGGGAATTCGGGGAAAAAGAGAAATGGGACCGGATCCAGTCGATCAACCATGATTCCATTTTCCTGCGTCGTTGCATAAACGATATAACGGACAATCGGTTGGTGACAACCCGGATAAGGGAGGTGCTGGCCGATCACATGACCGACGGCTTAGAGTCTTTCAGCAAACGGCATGGCGCTCAGTTGGAAGCCCTGGCTGACACGATCGACCGGTTTGATAAGAAAGAGAATACGTTCTTCTCCTTCCAGGGAACCCCCCGGGATATCTCTGGTAAACCGGATTGGATGGATGCGGCCATCCAACAACTGAACCTGTGGCAAGACAACCTGGATAAGCTGAAGGACTGGTACCAGTGGTTGGCAGTCAAACATCGCCTCGAAGCCCTGCAAATCGGTTTTGTCGCGGATGAATACCAATCGAAAAACATTCCTACCGATACCATCTATCCCCTTTTCCGTAAAAGTTTCTACCACGCGGCAGCTCTGTATATCATTGGGGACGAACCGAGACTGGACTTGTTTAAAGGTAAACTGTTCGAGGAGGTCATCCGCAAATACAAAGAGCTGGCTTCCGGCTTGCAGGAGCTGACAAGGCAGGAACTCTATGCCCGGCTGTCTGCCAATATACCCTTCTTCACCCGGGAGGCTTCCCAAAACTCGGAAGTAGGCATCCTGCAGCGGAGTTTCAAGAGCAAGAGGCAGGGTATGTCTATCCGCCGGTTGTTCGACAATATCCCGACCTTGCTTCCCCGCATGTGCCCCTGTATGCTGATGAGTCCGATATCGGTGGCGCAATACATCGACCCGGATGCCGAAAAATTCGACCTGATCGTGTTCGACGAAGCGTCACAGATGCCCACGTCCGAAGCGGTGGGCGCGATCGGCAGGGGAAAGAACGTGGTGATCGTCGGCGACCCGAAACAGATGCCTCCCACCAATTTCTTCACCGCCAACGTGGTGGATGAAGACAACCTGGATATCGAAGACATGGAGAGTATCCTCGACGACTGCCTGGCGCTTTCGATGCCGTCGAAGCATTTGCTGTGGCATTATCGCAGCAAGCACGAGAGCCTGATCGCCTTCAGCAATGCGGAGTATTACGGGAATAAATTGCTTACGTTCCCTTCACCGGACAATATCGAGTCGAAAGTGAGCCTGGTACGTGTGAACGGGGTGTATGATATCGGAAAGACCCGGCAGAACAGGGCGGAGGCCGAAGCGGTGGTTGCGGAACTCGAACGCCGTCTTGCCGACAAAGTGCTGCGCAGAAAGAGCATGGGCGTGGTAACCTTCAGCTCCGCCCAGCAGTTGCTGGTGGAAGACCTGCTTTCGGCTCTGTATATCGCCCGCCCCGACCTGGAAGCGATCGCGCTCGAGCATGAGGAGCCTCTGTTTGTGAAAAACCTGGAGAATGTCCAGGGTGATGAGCGGGATGTGATCTTCTTCTCCGTCGGCTACGGACCCGATACGAACGGTAAGGTAAGCATGCATTTCGGCCCTCTGAACCGTGCCGGCGGGGAAAGGCGGTTGAATGTGGCCGTTTCGAGGGCACGCTACGAAATGGTACTGTACGCCTCCCTTCGTTCCGACCAGATCGACTTGAACCGTACGTCGTCCATCGGTGTGGCCGGACTCAAACGTTTCCTCGAATATGCGGAGAAAAAAGGGATGATCGCATCGGCTTATTCCAAAAATCACTCGGCGGAATCGCTGGTAAACCGTATTGCGCGTGAGTTGGCCGCCAAGGGGTATGAGGTTCATACCAATATTGGGTGTTCGGGCTACCGGATTGATGTGGGGATTGTGGACGATAAGTATCCGTCTAACTACATACTGGGCATCCTGTGTGATGGCGACAATTACAGGCAGACCAAAACAGCCCGCGACAGGGAGATTGTCCAAAGTAATGTATTGAAACTGCTTGGATGGAATATCCACCGCGTATGGACTATGGATTGGTGGGACAATCCCGAAGAGGTGCTTATGGGCATTGACCTGGCTGTCCGAAGGGCAGAAGGGGTGGAACCTGTTGCCCCGCTAAACGAAGTCCTCCCTGTAGATATAGCGCCTGACGTATCGGTTGGCTTCGACGATGACTTCCCGGCATACTACCCTGACATTTCCATTTACGAGTCAGCCCTTCCCTTCCCCGAACCAGCCATTTCCAGACCTGCTTCGACAACATATGCCCGGAAATATAAGCAGACCCCCCTTCCGGCCGGACGTATCACTCCGGATGAGTTTATGCGCATTACCCATAAAGAGGAACTACTGGAAATGGTCTCCCTGGTCATCCGGACGGAAGCTCCCATCAGTCGCGCGATGATTTGCAAACGGATCCTTGCCGCCTGGAATATCACGCGCATGGCAGCTAAGCTGGACATGTATTTTGAAATCCTGCTCCGAAGCCTTCCTTACCACCGGGTTGTATATGAAAAGGTAGCCTACTACTGGGTGAGCAAGGAACAAAAAGAAGATTACATCCACTTCCGCCCCGTCTCCGACAGAGAACTGGCGGATATCCCCCCGGAAGAAATAGCCAACGGCGTCCGGCAATTACTCTTCGAACAGGTGAGCCTCCCTTCCGACGAACTTGCCCGACTCACCGGCCATCTCTTCGGTTTCAACCGTACAGGCTCCCTCGTCGAAGCCGCCATGGGCCGCGGCATCCAAATCGCCCTGAACAAACAATTTATCACCATGGATAATGGGTGGGTGAAGATCGTGTGAGGGGAAAGCAGGGTTAATTATTCTTCACCCTTGTGGCGGATAACCGGATTTCCTTTCCGACGGTTTTGAACTCCGCTGAAACGTGCTTTTCCATATTATCCGGATGTGCGAAAGAGCAGAAAAAGATCAGGGCAACTTTCCCTTCCGGAATATTCATCTGATTCACGTCTGCCGGGATGCGTTTCACCTCCTTCCAATTCGTATCGTAAATGATAAAAGCATCACCTCCTTCATACTTGAGGTATTGTCCTTCTTCCAGTGTGCAATCCAGCCGCATGGAAGAATAATTGGCAATCTCCAGTGTAATACCGGATATGCGATCGTTGGCTTTCAGTATGAACCGGATCGGCTGACGGGCATTGGTATTCGTAAACTCCCATTTGGAAACGACCGGTTCACCGGGTTGGAGGAGTTTGTTGGTATGTTTGAAGCGTTGCACCTGTAGCGGATGTACCAACCAGGAGGTGGCAGATGTCTCCGTCAGGGTATATTCGTTGGACACATGTTCCATTTCCTTTTTCAGCTCCTGCGGGAAGGCGCCGGATAAACGGGCGTTTTCCCATGCACGGATCGCTTTGATGATTGTATCCGACTGTCCGTTGTTCGCCACATTCTCTTTATTGGTGACTAAGGTATAGCCGGCATCAAAAGCGGCTGTACGCGCCAGTAACCATTCAATATCCTCAATGCTTGTATTTGCGTCGAATTTAAACCATCCCAGCATGCAGGGGATCAGGTTACGCCGGTAAAAGTCCTGGTTCATCAACCGGTAATTCATCTGGCTTTCTCGGAATCCGGCATACCAGGGTTCTCCCCAGTTCATCCGGGTGAACGTATGCCAGTTGTAATGGGTGGTCATACTGGCGTCATTGATACAGTTACGGTATGCGGGCAACAGGTGGTCATACCACTCCTTCATCAACAGCGACAAGCCGTATTGTCCCAACCCGGTGGACCAGGCACCTTCCAAGCCATCAAAGGATATTTGCTGTACACCGGTGTAGTTAAAGAGATCGGCAATATTCCGGGCGATCTCTTTGGTAAGCTCCGTATCCGATAAAAATACTTTATATCCATGATCCATCAGCTTACTGGCGGTATCTCCTTTCGCATGCGCAACTGCCTTTGTGTTCCAGGCTCCCCGCTGGCAATTCAGTAAGGCCCAGGGGGCGGTGTCGCTTACCCGTTCGTAACGGATCAGTTCTTCGCCGATCATCACCCCATGCAGGTTGTTATTCTCCATCTGGTTGAAAAACTGCGGCTCGGCTATTTCGATCGTTTGCTGATCCGGGCTGATATCGGAAACCAGTACCGAACTGCCGACCTTCGCCAAACGTTTATCCGGGACAGGTGTAACATAGGCATCGTTGGTGGTAATAAAATTGGAAAGCGTATGGATACCCAGTTTGATCCCCGATCGGGCGGCTTTATCCACACATGCTTTTAAACCATCCAGTCCATTGGGAAACTCTGACGGGTTCAGTGTAAAATGTCCCCATGTCTGGAAGGGACCTCCGTGATAGAGATACTTCAATCCGGTTCGTTGGGTAAAGGCGATCGCCTCCTCTATATTCTGCTCGTTGAACGGATAAATGATATACGCCTGTGCCGCTTCAGGAGCCCGTTTCATCCACACACCGTTGAGTTCCGGATGTGGCAGGTTTTCGGTCCGTTCTATTGCTTCGATATGATCCAGTACCTGATCCGCCGGACATCCGAACAAGGCGATCCGGCTGCCGATGATACCACCGTCTTTGTATGCAGGAGCTACGTAGTGCGTATGTCCCCACATCGAAATCACACGGTCCTGGTTCCGGTTCCGGCAATAAGCCTGTAAGACGCTGCCGAAATCCGTATGTTTGGCCGTCTGTCCCCGGTATAACACCTTCATGGAATCGGCTACATCAACCAACGAGGTGGTAGCGAAAATGTCGAACGCTGGATCGATATCATCCTCTGTCGAAGGATAACCGCCGATTGTTTTGGGGTTCAGGGCCTGGATCCCTATGGCAAAGAGGTTGTCGCGGACTACACCCACACACTCTCCCACTGTTTGGCTGATCGTAGTGGCATAAGGCCCCCAGACGACCAGGTCGATCTCTTTGTCCGACCGGATCTCCTGTACCTCGAAGGTGGCAAACCCTTTTTCCCGTCCGGTTGCAACCGATATCGTTACCTGATTCTTCGGGTAGGTTAGTAACAGCATACTTTTCCCTTCATCCCAGGAGGCGGTGCCCGGGTTTTCATACGTTCCCCCGACACGGATGGACAACAATGGCGAAGGTTGCCCGGATGGCAGATAATCCGTTTGATGGCTCTTGTCCAGTAAGGAAGATACATGACCCCTGGCATCAATATCCAGTTTGAATGTATCCGTTTCAAAACTCAGTACCTGCTTCTGACAGGCAGGCAGCAGATAAATTAGTAAACCGATAATGAATGCAATGCGTGTTTTCATTTGATTCTGTAGTATTAATAAAAACGGATTCCGGCAACTTATTCTCTAAGGTAAACCGGAATCCGTATCCCGTATTTTAGATCTATTTATAGCACCGGATTATAGCACGGGATTGAAACTTCCGCCCCATCCCATGTTCTGCTCCAGATTCGGGTTCTTCTCTATTTCTTCTTTCGCGATCGGGAAGAAATAGTATGTTTCAGGCATATACATGGCATCTTCACCGGTAGGGTTCTGGAAGATCAGGTCGATGACTTCATAATCGAATTCTTCCGGCATCAGCGTATAACTGGCGGCCCGGTTCATCGCGTCGGTCATATTGATCCCTGCCTTCAAATTGGCCAGGATGCCGTATTTATGCTGCCCGTTCAGCGACGAATGCAGCAGGCGGTAGCGGCGCAGATCCCAGAAGCGTTGGCCTTCGAAACAAAACTCGATCCGTTTTTCATCCAACAGGGCATTGCGCATCTCTTCACGCGACATGCCGGCTTTCAATCCATACAGGTTGTCGGTTCCCGGCTCGATACCTGCCCGTTTCCGGACGGCGGTCAGCGCTTCATAGCCTTCTGCCGTGCTTCCGTTTTCATTGGCGGTTTCCGCCAGGTTGAACAGGATTTCCGGATAACGCATCTCGATCCAGTCCACATCATTCAGCGTGACCTGGGCAACCGGGAGTTGTTCCATGATCCCCTTCCTGCAATACAATCCGGTACGGTTATGATGTTCACCCTGGATATTATATCCGAAGGCATCCAGCGAATTGGCGATATTCGGTGTCGTATATTGCCGGCGTCCTGCTTTGCCGCTCAATTCATAAATGCCTCCGTTCCAAACAATGACTGCGTCGAAGCGAGGATCCCTGTTCTTCCAGAATTCCTGTACATTGTACGCATACTTGCCGGATTCTCCGGCTTTCTTTCCATCTTTCATCGGAAATGATCCCGCTAAACCCCACGTCGGTTGGTCTTCCCCGGTTGCGTTCTTTGATTCGGAGAGCGGACGGACGCCGTCTTCGCTACGGGCATTTGTCTTTGTCGGATTCGAGTAAATAATCGGTAAGATCGCTTCCCGGTGCTTTTTCGTTTCAAACACATCCGTATAATTGTCGATCATGCCAAAACCGTTCTGGTCCAGTAATTCTTTGGCGGCCTTTGCTGCTGCGAGGGCGTCCTTCCAATAGGCGTTATCGTAGGGGCTTGCCGGGTTGAACTGCGGACTGGCTTTGTATAATAAGACCCGGCTCTTAAACGCCGCGACAATACACTGGTCGATACGCCCGTAATTATCACCGGAATACTTAACCGGCAGTAATGTGGCTGCTTCTTCCAGATCGGATAGTATAAAATCGAAACATTCAGCGGTGGAATTTCGTTTCACATTCAGATCATCTTCCAACGATTGGGGTTCCCGGATAATGGGAACACCTCCATACAGGCGGACCATTTTGAAATATTGGAATGCACGCATGAAGTAAGCTTGTCCTTTCATGGTGTTCTTCTCACTCTCAGGCAATGTTCCCAGATCGATGTTTTTCAACAACGTATTTATATTACGGATGCTTGCATAGGGCCAGAACTTGAACTCCTCATTGTTCGGTTGTACGGCATCCTTTCCCATGATACCGAGACACTCATCCGAATTCCTACCGTCGCGAGGCCAGGTTAGATTCAACACATTCCCATAGATGTCGGTCAGGAATGCCGAAGATAGCTTCGAGTCGTTCCACACATCAGGACCGTAATTGTTTAAATCTTTCGTGTCCAGCACATCACAGCCTCCCAACGATAATAAGCTTGCGACTATTACTGCATATATCTTTTTCATATACTAAATGATCATTAGAAATTAATACTTAAACCACCTGTAAATGTCCTCATCAGCGGATAGGAATCCAATGCATCCTGTTCGGGATCCATCTCATCCATGCCTGAGATACAGAATAAGTTGGTTGCATTGACGAACAACTGGACATTGTTCACGCCTAACCGGGAGAACCATTCACGAGGTAATGTATAACCGACATTCAGGTTTTTCAAACGCAGGTAAGCGCCGTCCCTCATCCAGAAAGTAGAACCGGCCGCCCCGTATTCCTCCTGCCATTCACCGCTTACACGCGGATATTTCGCATCGACATTATCCGGTCTCCACACATCGCCTGTCCATAGATCGAAGTAAGGCTTGTCGCCTACCTGGAACACACCGTCGCCATTCTTGGTCTTCAACATACGGTCGTAAGCTCCCACTCCCTGGAAGTGGGCATCCAATGAGATCCCTTTCCACGACAGGTTGAATCCGAATCCATAGTTTATACGGGGAGTACCCCTGTCGGAAAGATAAGTCATGTCATTGCTGTCGATCTTTCCATCGGCACCTTCCGCATAGTTGGCTCCCCGGATGTCTTTAAACAGGAGTGCGCCCAGGATGGGTTTGCGGCCGAATTGTGTAAAGCCTTCGGGCAGGGCATCCAGTTGTTCTTGCGAGCGGATGATCCCGTCGCAGATGTATCCCTGTAAACGGGTATTCGGATGGCCGATCGCGCTTCTCCATGCTTCCAGCCCTTCTGCTTCATCCAGTACGTTCCATGTGTCTTTCACATATCCCAGGTTCGCATATACCGTATAATCCAATGAACGATAGGAATCCGACCATTTCAGGGACACTTCAGCCCCCTTCCAGTCCTGTTCGGCATAATTCTCATTGCTCAATTCGGCGCCGTAAGTCCCCGGTATGACCCGCTCGCGGGCTTTCAGGATATGGTTTTTATTTTTGTAGAAGTAATCGAATTCACCACTCAGGCGATTTTCAAAGAAGCCGAAATCAAGACCGATGTCATACACTTCCAGTTTGGCCCACGTAATATACGGATTAGCGGTGCTGCCAACCGTCAAGCCGTTCTGGAGTTTATCGCCAAAGATATACCCGGTTCCGTTCTTATAGGATTCGCGCCATAAGAAAGCGGCGATGTTGTCTTCGCCATCCCAGTTGTTATCGTCACCGGTCGTACCGTACGACCCACGTAGTTTTAAGTTGCTCAGCCAGGAGAACTTTTTCATGAACCCTTCTTCAGAGATACGCCAGGCGAGTGAGCCGGAAGGAAAGAATCCCCAGCGTTCGCCCGGGGCAAATTTATAGTTGCCATCTTCGCGGAAAGAGAATTCGGCGATATACTTCTGCGCGTAGGTATAGTTAAAACGTCCTACGACAGACTGGCGGGCATTTTCCCATTCGCTTCCATCAAAGTACCTGCGTTGCGTATCACTGGATGTCACGAAAATCTGATCGATGGAAGTAGTCAGCATATCATCGGCCGAACCGGATAATGTCTTACCTCCTGACTCAGACTGTTCATACACCAGCATAGCAGAAACAGCATGATCCTGATTAAATACTTTATCATATTGCAGGAACCAGTTAATCTGATAGGAATGGTCTAATTTGACCATCTCGCGGATCCCTTCATAATTCGAACTCAGGTTATGTACTACCATATCATTCGGATCTACTTTTGCCGGGATGAATTTGTTTTCCGCACTTGCACTCTTGAAACGGTAACTTTTGTTATGGGTTAACAGGCCTTTCAGGTTCTCATCGTAAGCGGTGTATTGAGCCAGGAAACTTGTTTTCAGACCGTCCACGAATTGTCCCAGATCCAGATTGAAACGTACCTGGCCGTCGAGTGTCCGGCGGGTTGTTTTCTGGTAACGGTTGCCGAGTACCATATCCACCGGGTTCCATGAACCGGCAGTCACGGGATAGGCATTCGTATCCGTGGTCGGATTGCCGTTTTCATCCACATAAAAAGGATACAGGCGGGTCCAGTTGAATGTTGTACGATAAAAGTCGGGCACATTGAAGTCGTCCACCTCATCATACGGCCAATAGAAACGGTTGTACTCTTTCTGGTTGCCGCTCAGGTTAAAGTTCACATTGAAACGTTTGGACACATGGGCGGTGATGTCCGAACGAAAATTGTATTTCTTGAAATCCAGCTTTTTGTATGAACCGTTTTCGTCGTGGAATCCTAACATCATATAATAAGTAATGCGGTCACTCCCCCCGTTTACACTGATATTATGTTGCTGGGAGGAAGGATCCCGCCATACATAATCGTTTACATTATAGCTCTTGTCGGCAAAATAATCAAATATGTCCTGTCCGTATGGAGCCGGCAGGTTTTTGGTTTCCGCCACACGGTTTGCCCAGATCAACTCGTCGGTTGCCGAATAATCCTGCAGCGGACGTGTCGTGTTGGATACACTGAACACCCCTTTGTATTGGAATTCCGGTTTCTGTACTTTACCGGCTTTGGTGGTGACCAATACAACGCCATTTCCTGCTTTCGATCCGTAGATGGACGCGCTGGCGGCATCCTTCAGGAAGCTGATATTCTCCACTTCGTTCGGATCGAGCGCATCGAAAGCGGCTTTATCCTTGATCACATTGTTGATCACGAACAGCGGCTCACCAAAACTACCGCGCATACGGATATTGGAAGAAGCTCCCGCCATACCGGAAGTGGTGGTAACCGTCACACCCGGCGCACGCCCGGCCAATGTGTTCGACAGGTTGGAAGTCGGGATATTATTCAACTCATCGGCTTTCACCGAGGTAATGGCGCCGGTCAGGTTTACTTTCTTCTGTGTACCGTAACCCACCACGACAAGCTCTTCGAGCAACTTGGTGTCTTCTCTGAGCGTAACCATCAGGTTTGTCCGGTTCCCTATTTTTTCCTGGAAACGTTGGTATCCGATATAGGACACCTGGAGGGTGGCATCATCGGGGATTTGTAATTCGAAATTTCCATCGATGTCGGTTATCGTACCGATTGTTGTTCCCACCACACCTACAGCAGCGCCGATGATGGGTTCGTTGGTTTGATCCACGACTTTGCCAGTCAGTTTCTTTTCCTGTTGCTGTGAGGCCGATGCTCCGGCCTGTACTTTGGGGACGATGATGATCCGTTCATTTTCTACTTTATACGAACAATCAGGCAAAATCACGGCAAGAATTTCATCAATCCGCATCTTTGAGGCATTAATGCTTACCTGTCGATTGGTATTAATGGCTTTGTCGTTATAAAAAAATGCGAATTCACTGTTATTCTCAATATACTTCAGGACTTCTTTGACTGTCGAATTTGTCATATTGATATCAATTCGGGTGCTTTGCGCATAAGATTCGATAGCAGAGGCCTGAACCAGTGCGAAGGTTAACAAAAACAGGACTAATTTCATGAATCTGAGGTTAATTGTTGTTAAGAAAGGACATGATAAACCCTTTCCATAAAATTTATTCATATGTTTACATGGATTTCTATAGTTAGACTATAATCACATGTCTTGTGGGAGATGTGATTGTTTAATTGATCTCTTTGGAAATAGGTGGATGTTGCCTCATCTGCCTATTTTTTAGTGTATTATAGGGCTGTTCTCATAAGCATATTATTTAGGTTAATACTATTTTTTGATTATTTATTTCTGGGGATTATAATAATTTTATCTTTTTTTATTTGATGTTTTATTGGAATAATAAAACTCATCGCCCGTAATATTTCATCAATATTTTCCTGGCGGATTGTGAACGACATATAGGTGGATTCGGCGAATTCCTCCGGGCATTCGATCTCTGTATTGTACCATCCTCTCATGCTGATGAGAATGTCTGAAAGCGGACGGTTGTCGAACGTTAGCCTGTCTTTGATCCAATCGGCGTATAAGCTGGCATTTGCGGTTTTCACGGATGAGGAGTGATTCTCTTTTTTATATTCGAATACTTCATTTGGCCTCAAATAAACCGGTTCACGAAGGGAATGTCCGGATATTTTCACACTGCCATTCAGTAAGGCGGTTTCTATATCATCCATGAAAGGATAACTCGATATGTTAAAGCTCGTGCCTAACACTTCCGCATCTATGTCTCCGGCTTTAACAATAAACGGCCTCTTCTCCTCTTTAACAACTTCAAAATAAGCGCCACCAACCAGGTTCACTGTTCTCGTCCCGTCTGCAAACTGGTCGGGATAGACCAGCCGGCTCTCCGAGTTCAACCAGACAACCGTACCGTCTGGCAAAGTGAATCTCCCTTTGCTCCCTTTGGCTGTTATTAATTGGGTCTGTACAATGAATTTCGTTTCTGCCTGTTCAAAGAATAGCCAATAGTACACTCCGATTAAAACAAGCAAAACGGCCGCCACCTGATGCCAACGGGTAAAAGGCCGCCGTGTTTTTCTTCCGATCTGTTTGTGTTCACGCAGAATGCGGCTTTTCAACCGGTCAAGGGCAATATCTACCTCCAGCTCGTTGCTGCCTGCCACTTCAGACGACAACCACAAGTCTCTCGTATCCGTAAAATCACATCTGTTCTCTTCCGATTCTTTCAGCCAGTGGAGTAATTGCACTTTTTCTTCCAGGCTTGCTGATCCGTCCAGATAACGAATGATGATGATGCCTATGCCGGCAGTATAAGTATCTATCTTTTCCATTTCTATATATAGTATTACAAAAAAAGGCGGGCATACCCTACCTTCTTCTTCGTTTTTTTCTTAAAAAGACCGGACAGCATTCAGGTAACCCCTGAAAAGAAAAGCAGTAAAGAGATCATCCCTTTTTTCGTTAAATGGGTTTTCAGTTCCGACAACGCTTTGCTTATCTGTTTTTCAACCGCCTTGATGCTGATATCCAGTTGCCCGGCGATTTCACGGTTCTTTAACCCGTATGTTCTGCTCAATAGATATATTTTCCGGCATTGGGGGGGAAGTGTATGTACAAAAGAGGCGATTTCTTTTTCAAGTTCTTTCAGCAGCAAACTTTGTTCCTGGTTTTGGATATAGGTGGACAGGTACTGCTCCAGGATGGCGTGTTCATTGCTTTCATTCAATTCAGACTCCTTGTTGTGGTACTTCTTGTGTATCGCATTGACGGATTTGTGGTAAACCGATTTGAACAGGTAGGATTTTACCGGACCGTCGAACGCGATCGAGTCACGTCTATGCCAAAGTTCAAAAAATACATCCTGTACAATATCTTCAGCCAGCTCCATATCATTGACAAATCGGAACGCATATGCTCTCAAAGGCTTGTAAAAGCGTTTAAACAGCATATCCAGAGCGATTGTTTGGCCATTCTCTTTCCCGGAATTCATGCTTTCCCTAAGGATGATTAGACTCCCTTTTCAGTTGACAAAACGCAAAGGTATTAAATGCCACCGGATTCACAGCAGGATCTCCGGATAAAAGAACCGAATGAAGACCTATCGCCAACAACCACTATGCACTCTTCGGTTTGATCTGCCCACAGACCCTGGGACGCCGTCGGCGATGCGTTTCAAACCTACTTGGGGCACCTGGAATAACGAGAAACAGCCCTCTCTCAGGGGATTTCCCTTTTTCCCTTCCACCTTCCACTAAGTGGTGCTATCATGCAGACAATCAATATGATATACGGTGGAAGGAGACGCGTTTTTCCTTCCACTTTTCGTCCACTCTGCTTCCACTGTGTAAAGTTCAAAACATCCACCTATGATTGTGCAATCATCTACCTATGGCAGTTCAAACATCTACCTATGGTTGTCAGGTCGTTTACCTATGATTGTCTCAACATTTCGATCTGCGTCTGGATGTTGTGCTGACAAGACCTGGATGTTGTGATAACAACGTCTGGATGTTGTCAGCACAACATCTACATGCAGATAGCTCAACATCTACACGCAGATAGCTCAACATCTACACGCAGATTGAAATGTCGGGTGTCCCATTTCGGAATGGGACATAATACGTAATTGTCGGAGCAATTACCACACAGTGGAAGCAGAGTGGACGAAAAGTGGAAGGAAAAACGCGTCTCCTTCCACTGTATATCATATTGATTGTCTGCATGATAGCACCACTTAGTGGAAGGTGGAAGGGAAAAAGGGAAATCCCCTGAGAGAGGGCTGTTTCTCGTTATTCCAGATGCCCCAAGTAGGTTTGATATGGTTTTATGATTATTGTCCACATAGAATATAGGCAATTTATACCAATGAGTGGGTGGATATGCTCCGGATTATCTAATGACAGATTCAAGACTGCCTTTACTTGCCGCAATTGATGGAATTCGATAATTATATTCTTTAGGTCTTCCTCCTGTTCCAGATAGTCGCTGATTGCCGATATTTCATCTTCTGGGTCAAATTCCCCACCGGTGCCAAACCCACTATAGTAATCATCTTGGCAAAACACATCATGGCTGGACATCCATTCAAATTCCCTCTTTAGGTAATCGGTAAGCCCTCCCCGGTAATAACAGTATAATGCCTGTTTGATTGCGCTGTATTCATCAACATCCTGTGCAATGGCAACCCGGTATATCCCGTAATAAAATATATCAGATATGCCGTTCTTGGGTTTCTTGAATACTTCCTGCAATAACGGCAAAGGAAACAGGATGTATTTGTACTGTTCATTATTTTTCATACCTTTGTACTGTACTGTTTTAAGGGGCTTTTCGTTTCCGGCGAAGGCTCCTTTTCTTTTGTGGGTAAATACTTGCTGGCAGGGGTCGGTAAAACGCCGTCCCCTTTGCCTAATCTGTTTCGTTATCCTTATACCGATCCGACGTATATCCGATCTGTGGGCGTGGCTTCTTTGCTTCCTTGTGCTTGGCTGCCAGTTCAGCAAGCGCCAGGTAAATATCCTCAAACTCTTTCCGGGTGTCCTCTGAAAGGTCGTTTACAGCCTCAAGGGTTTCGGCATCGTTAGGCTCCAACAGTTCCAGTTTTGCCCGTATTTCTGCCAATTCCGCCGTTACTGTTGTCGTGGAGGCGATGTAGTTCCGCATCGCTACAAAAGCATCCATAATCGAGATGCTAACACGTATTGCGACTGGGCTACGTAACACAGCCGAAAGCATCGAAACGCCCTGTTCGGTGAAAGCGTATGGCATACTACGTGTGCCACCCCAACTTGATATTCCATTTTGGAATTTCAAGAACTCATCAGGGGTTAACTGGAACATAAACCGCTCTGGGAATCGCTCAATATTGCGCTTTACAGCTTTGTTGAGGTTGCCGGTACTTACCCCGTACAACTCGGCTAAATCTCGGTCGAACATCACCCGTTGGCCTCTTACCTCGTAAATCTTGCTTTGTATCAGTTGCAGTTCCATAGGCTCACTCCTGCATCTTAAACTTCGTTCCACACTTCGGACACCGTATCTCATCCGTCGCCGGTTGCTCGAACAACTCCGTGATCGGGACGTTGAGGGCGTCGGCGATCTTTTGGAGGGTGTCGATCGTAGGATTACCGTTTATGCTCGATGATAGGTTAACTCTGTTTATACCCATCTGATCAGCCAATGACTGTATAGTCATTCCTTTCTCTTTGATTACTTCTTTAATTCTTAAGTCCATGACTGTAATGTTATAGTTTACGCCACAAATATAGATAATTTTTCAATCGAAAGCTATATCATTACAAAATAACGTTAAAAGTAATGTTAAATGTTTCGTTTCGCTTGTTTATCAAAAACTAAAGCATTACGTTTGTATCAGAAACGATAAATAAAACATTACGATCATGGCAACAACAAAGTACAACAGAAGAGCGATAATGCTGGCAGCATGGACAATGAAGAGAATCTACGGTGTATATCGTAAGCATACGGCTAACCCCATCTTTCCTACTTCTTTAACCAATCGGTATCTATTTCTGTAAAGTAGATATTCAAATGTCGGTTGTACTTTAGAAACAAGCCTATGCCTTTGGATTATTCCTTTCTGAATCAATCGTTTAGATTGGTGATAATTCAGAATAGGTAACGGATAAGTAACGAGTTAACTTCTCTGGTTTGCTCCGCTTTGAGCAGGTTGATTAGCTTGATGCAAAGATAGAACAATTTCTCAAATTACACAGAGTCTATTCCGATGTTTTGTCTTTATCCTCATCTGCCTGAGATTTCAATTCTTTAATTGCCCGGTCAAAATCGCTTTCATATTGTAGCATTTCTTTGCGGCGATATTCCTCAAACTCCCGTGTTGCCTTTTCAACAGCTTGTTTATGCGAAACTGTTCCTGCATTGAGAAGTAAGGGACGATTGCCTACCGATAGTATATCATCCAACTTTCCTATCCACTGCTGCATGGTCATTGAATGTTGCTCAATAGCTTGTAGTTCGGCAAAATCAAGATATTGGGACACCAATAAATTTAAGACCTGCAATTCTTTTTCCGACAGATA
>JAVBUE010000056.1:0-15810 GCA_031555735.1 Tannerellaceae bacterium | reverse complement strand
TTGCTATCATCACTTGCGGAGCAAGCAGTGAAAGACAAAGCAGAAAGCACCATTGTTGCTGCGATCAGGATGTTGCGGAAGTTTACTGTAGTTTTCATAAGACCCAATTTTTTGTACACGTTGTTGTTTTTTCTTTTTTTTTCTGTCCCCGTTTCCCGGACCCTCATCCGTTTGTTCCCGTTGACGATGCAAATATAGGGGTGATATTTTCACCACGCATCATTTTTATAGTTAAATGAAGTTAAATATATCAATTATTCTCTCAAAATAGGGTGTAAAAGCCTCAAAAAGGGTGTTTCGGCTCTCAAAACAGGGGTGAAAAGATCAGGAAACGGACATGAACGATTCGACGGGGATTAGTGTCTGATGATAGAAAGAATAGCGGTATTTGTATCATGCCGGGCGCCGATATCCGCCTTTTCGGTCTTTTTTCCCCTCGAAAGCCTCTCTTCCGAATGAAATTTCCCATGCCGGTTACAGGTGTATCCCACTGACTTCCATCCGAAAAAATTGAGAGAATTAACATGATTTCACGAAAAAGATCATTGATTCGTAGGCCAGTATAAAAATATACTTATATCTTTGTTGCTACCATCTATACGAAGGTAGTAGCTTATGGTACAAAAAGGAAAGAAAGAAACGTAATTCTTTATTTCAATGTTTAATTTTAACTAACTGTCTTATACATAACTGATAAACATTATGAGTTTGGAAAAACCTTTCAGAAAGGGTTTGTGGATACTAACCTATGTTTTCTTGTCTTCTTCCGTTCTCTTTGCCGCAGATGAAACCGGTGCGTCACAGGGCAATGGGTTTTACGTCGCGCTTAGTATAGTGTTGGCGTTGTTACTTGTTGCCGGAGGGGCTTATCTCTTCAAACAAAAGAAAACGTTTGAATCGCAAACCGCGGAGTTGAAACATGCCCTCGAGAAACAATCCATTGGCGTACAACAGGAACTGGAGTCACGGAATGCCGGTGTCCAGCAACATGCCGATGAACTGAAGAATCGGAATGAACAACTCGGTCATCAAAACAATGAGTTGTCTCAAAAAGTAAATGAGATGGAGACGATGATCTCCCAACTTCAGGGCAACAAACGAGAACTTGAACAAATCCTGGTGGCCAAGATCAAAGAAAACGACACCATCCTGCGTGAAGCTACCGAGAAAGAAGAAACAGCCAAGATACAGGTGCAACAAGCGGAAACCATCCAGGATTCTTTCTTCGTGGAAACCATCCACGAAATGCGTACGCCACTTTCCCTGGTGCTTGGATCGCTTGCGCTCGTCGTGCAGAATAAAGGATCGGAAGAAGAAGTAGCCACCCAGATGCTGTCGGCCTACCGGAATACGCTGGCCATGCAGGACCTTGCCGACCAGCTTATCGGTAACCGCCATTCCAACGATGTGGCCAACTACCTACGCATCGCCCGTTACGACCTGATTGATATCACCAAACAGATATGCGACCTGTTCGTGGACTGGATCGCGATGAACAATGTCGATTTCGTGGTCACCACCCAAACGGAGAAACTCTTTGTCTGGATCGACCGCCGCAAGATGGAATACGCCCTGCGTACCATGCTTACGAATGCCTTGAAAAATACATTCATGTATGGAAAGGTGACGTTCGATATCGCTGTCGAACGCCATAACAATCTCCCTTATGCCGTGATCTCGGTGCAGGACGAAGGACTGGATGAAAACGAAAACACCCGCCGCGGCCTTCGCCAGGTGGAGGATATGATCGACGACCTGGGAGGTATGTACCGGAAAGACACCACTCCCAACGGCTCTTCCTATACATTATATATACCTGTAGGTAAAAAGCACTTGATGGAGAAGCGCGTTGAGTTTGTGGAGCCGGAAGCCGACCTCGTCAAACTGAACGACAAACAGAAAGAAGAAATCGCCGAACTCATCCAGGTGATCCCGCAAAAGAAAGCCACCGGCAAGCGGTTGCTGATGATCGACGACAGTGACCAGATACGCTGGTTCCTCCGCCATGTATTCAGCAAAGAATATCAGGTGCTCGAAGCCCGCAACGGGGAAGAAGGGGTGCAGATGGCACGCAGCGAGATGCCAGACCTGATCCTCTGCGACGTCATGATGCCTGTCAAAGACGGGTTCGAAGCCTGCCGGGAGATCAAGAGTGACCCGAAAACTACACAGATCCCCGTCGTGATGCTCACCGCCAAAGTGGAAAGCGAAGACGTGATCAAAGGGATTGAATCGGGAGCCGACGATTATATCACCAAACCGTTCGACGTGGAAATCCTCCGCAGCAAGGTACATAGCATGTTACGCCGTCGCGACCAGTTGAAGCATTTCTATACCCGCTCATTGATGGTGGGCGAGGCTGCTGCTGCCGCTTCCGAGAATGGCGACGAAGAAGGCGGATCGATCGGACGTCCGGGATCCACCCCGTCCAATCCATTTATGGATGCCGTGATCAAAAACATCGAAAAGCATTTGGACGACTCTACCTTCGAAGCCAAGGTGCTGGCTGATTCGCTCAATATGAGCCTGCCTACGCTGTATCGCAAGATCAAGCAATATTCCGACTGTAGTATCCTCGAGCTCACGCGTATCATCCGTCTGAAGAAGGCGGCCGAACTCATCCTTACACAGCAATATTCCATCCAGGAAGTGTCTGAAATGGTCGGTTTCAACGATACGGCGACGTTCCGGAAACGTTTCACCGAACAGTTTGGTGTCACGCCATCGCAGTACGGACAGCCGAAATAAGTGTATCATATTCGCATTTTAAGTGTTTTATAATATTATAATTTGAGTTCGCGAGGTCTCCTGTGAAGGACACCTCGCTTTTTTTGTTGTACTCTCCCCTGTTTTATCCCCCTGTTTTATCCCTCTACAATGGTTTTCCGAAATCACCTTCCACCTTCCACTGATGGGGGTTAACATGCAAATTAACAGCCGGATAGGCAGTGGAAGGAGGCGCTTTTTCTCCTTCCACTGCCTCCATGCTGCTTCCACTTTACCGGGAGAGGGCTGATTGACCGGTGGAGATTACCGGAGGTGTGCACCTATTCCGGCACAGGAAGAGCTACCGTCAACAACCGAATGATCTACTGTCAACATCCATAGGATCTGTTGTCGGCCTTATGATCCGCTTTTCTCTCCACCTGGGTGGAGGCTTCTCTTCACCTGGGTGGCGTTTTATCATCACCCGGGTGAAGAGGAAGCGCCACCCGGGTGGCGTAACCATTCCACCCATGTGGAGTAATCCCTCCGCCATGGTGGAGGGTGAAGAACAATAGCAGGAAGGTATTACTTCTATCAGATGTTACCAATAGATCTACCTGATATTGTCAGTAACAGATCTTATCTCCATCCGGGCTTGCCCGGTGTATGCAATGACAGCCAGTGGAAGGACGTGTGGAAGGAAACACCCAAAGACGAGGCCCCAAACAATCCATGTAAACAGACACGTAAACCGACGATACAGAAACAAAAAAAGCAATTACACTGATGTGTAACTGCTTTATTATGAGTGCTCTTCCTCTTGGACTTGAACCAAGGACCCTCTGATTAACAGTCAGATGCTCTAACCAACTGAGCTAAGGAAGAATATAGCTATTTTCCGGGATTTTGCTGTATCCATCAGGGTTTTACCTGATCGCTTCCTGAAAATGCACTGCAAAAGTACAAGCTATTTTCTAAATATGCAATATCTTTGCGGGAAAAATTACGCATGAAAACAATAGGATTAGGTAATGCCCTGGTTGACGTACTGTTACGTTTGGAAAATGAAGACGTATTACCGCAGATAGGTATCCGGAAAGGTGCCATGGACATGATCGGTGAGGAGCAGATGAATGCCATCCGGAAAGCACAGGGAAACCTGAAACGTACACAAACCCCCGGCGGATCGGCTTGTAACACCATGCGCGCCCTGTCGAACCTGGGGGGAAAGGCCGGATTTATCGGGAAGATCGGATCAGACGAGGTAGGGCGTTACTATGAAGAAGCGGTGCAGCAAACCGGCGTCTCGCCTTACTTTATCCATACTGGCGGCGTGACGGGGAGTTGTACCGTCCTGATCTCGCCCGATGGCGAACGTACGATGGGCACCTTCCTCGGCCCCGCCGCCACCATCACCCCCGATGAAGTGACCGAAGAAATGCTCCGCACATTCGACTGCATCTATATCGAAGGCTACCTGATCGTGAACGAGCCCCTCATGCACGCCACCATGCGGAAGGCCAAAGCCCTGGGGCTGAAGATCGCCCTCGACCTTTCCAATTTCAATATCGTCAACCATTTCAAACCCCTGCTGGAGGATATTATTCCCCGTTGGGTCGATATCCTCTTCTCCAACGAAAGCGAAGCGTTGGCCTATACCGGCCTTCCGGCGCATGAAGCCGTGAAGGCACTCGCCACGCAGGTCGAAACAGCCATCGTCACGCTGGGAAAAGAAGGCGCCCTGGTATGCCGCGACGGCGAAGTATGGCAGGTGCCGGCCGAAGGAGGAAAGCCCCTCGATACTACCGGTGCGGGCGATCATTTTGCTGCCGGTTTCCTCTATGGCCAGTCAGTGGGAGCCACCCTGGAGCAGTCGGCGCGCATCGGTTCGATGCTGGCAGGCTATGTGATCGATGTGATCGGCCCGGAGATACCCGCCTCCCAATGGGAACAAATAAAGTTAAAAGTAAATCCTATATTAGGATAAACGGTTATATATTATATACTTTTACACTATCATTTATACAACCCAACGATGTACACAGTGATTCGTAAACAACTGATTACAGGGACAGCCGTCCTCTCCCTCCTTGCCGCCATGGCTATGCCGGCGGCCGCACAGACAGATAATCGTTTTGAAGTAAGTAAGAACCTCGAGATATTCAACGCCCTGGTAAAAGAGGTGGAGATGTTTTACGTGGATACGATCGATATCAACCAGATGATGCGCCGCGGGATCGATTCCATGTTGTCGGGCCTTGATCCTTATACCGAATATATCCCCGAACAGGAAATGGAAACGCTGCAACTGATGACCACCGGCGAGTATGGCGGTATCGGTTCCTATATCCGCCAGCGGGAAGGCGACGGCGGTGTGATCGTTGCCGAACCGTTCGAAGGGATGCCCGCCGAACTGGCCGGTTTGAAGGCCGGCGACCGTATCCTGAAGGTCGATACCATCGACGTCAGCCGATCGACCAACGACGAGGTGAGCAACCTCCTCAAAGGCGTACCCAATACAAAGCTCAAGCTCACCATTCTCCGTCCCGGCGAAAAGAAACCACGGGAGTATAACCTCGTCCGCAAACAGATCCTGGTCAATGCCGTCACCTGGTATGGAGTGAAGCAAGACAGTATCGGCTACATCTACCTCCGTACCTTCACTGATAAGAGCGGACAGGAAGTAAAAGCTGCTTTCGAAGACCTGAAAAAGAACAAACACATCAAGTCGCTCGTGCTCGACCTGCGCGGTAATGGCGGCGGGGTATTGGAGTCGGCGGTGCAGATCGTGGGCTTCTTCGTCCCAAAAGGGCAGGAGGTACTGTCCACCAAAGGGAAAATCGCCCAATGGGACCGTGTATATCGCACACCGGTGGAACCGCTGGATACGGTGATGCCCATCGCTGTGTTGGTCAACGGAGGAACGGCTTCGGCCTCGGAGATTGTGTCGGGCGCCCTGCAGGATCTCGACCGTGGCGTACTCGTAGGTCAGCGTACCTTTGGCAAAGGGCTGGTACAGGCACCCCGCGACCTTCCTTTCGACGGCAAGCTCAAAGTGACGATGAGTAAATATTACATCCCCAGCGGACGATGCATCCAGCAGATCGACTATTCGCACCGCAATGCCGACGGCAGCGTGGCGGCGATACCCGATAGCCTCACCTCCGTGTTCCATACCGCCAAAGGACGCCCGGTACGCGATGGTGGCGGTGTTCGTCCCGAGTTTGAAGTGGAAGAACCGAAGATGCCCACCATGATGTATTACCTGGTGAACGATATCATCCTCTTCGATTTTGTGACCGACTGGGTTCAACGCCACAAAACCATTCCCCCGGTGGATGAGTTTGCCGTATCCGATGCCGATTTCGAAGCGTTAAAAGCCTATGCGAAGGAAAAGAATTTCACGTACGACCGCCAGAGCGTGAAAGTACTGAACAGCCTCCGGGAGATCGCGGACTTTGAAGGCTATCTCGATGGCGATACCACCGTTTTCACTGCCCTTGAAAAGCAATTCACCCCGGATATCGAACGGGACTTCGACCGTTTCAAGGATGAGATCAAACAGGTATTGGCAACCGAGATCGTGAAACGTTACTACTACCAGAAAGGGGAGTTGCAGGAAAACCTCAAGGATGATAAGGTATTAGACAAGGCGATCGAAGTACTTTCCAACCGCCCTGTCTATGAGAAGGCCCTGAGTGTCCCGAAGGAAAAGCCTGCTGTTTCCACCCTGAAGAAACCGTCGCGTCCGGGCATCCCCCTGGCGATGATCCGCGACAGCCGCGGGCAAACGGTGGTTTGATCCCGCCCCTTACTTAGCCGTGACGATGGCTTTGATGGCTTCGGTGTGTACCTGTGCGCCGGTAGCCCGGTCGAACAGGCCGCAGCCGTTCGTCCCCGTCACCCCATTGTCCCAATAGACGGGGATGATCCCGTTGGCCACCGCCGTTTTTGTCGCATACCCGAAGTAATAATTACGGGAGGCCACCACCTGCTTCTGGAGGTTGGTATCCGGAACAACGCGGAAGGTCGCCCCGTATTCGCCCATGATCACGGGGATTCCTTTGTCCACAAAATGCTGTTTCATCCGTCCGAACTGGTCACGGACATAATCTTCCTGTCCCCAGCCGGAGATATCCCCATACTGGTCGAACCCTCCTTCTTTTCCCCAGAAATACTTGACGGTACCCCAGGACTCGTCTTTTTCCATCAGGGTATATTCGTACGGGTCGTAGTAATGGATTTCGGCCATGAGGCGACCGGCGGTTGGATCCGTCGGCATCTTGAGGTGCGCCACAGCCTGGTCGATATTCGTATTATACGCCTGGACGATCAGGTTGCGCCAGGTATTCCGTCCCCCCGTGGAACGCACGGCGTTCACAAACGTCTGGTTGAAAGAGGCCTGTACGGTGAGGTTCTCAGCCGTAGGATCCGTATAATCGGTTTTATGCACCTCGTTCGTACCGGCAAAGAGCAGGTGTTCGTCGTAATCGCGGAAATAGAGGGCGATCTGTTCCCAGATGGCTTTTTCTTTCTTCAGCGTGGCTGCCTGGGTGTCGAACTTCGGGTTCTCTTCCAGCCATCCGCCATCCCAATGGATGTTGATGATGGCATACATGCCGTTGTCCACGCAATAGTCCACCACTTCTTTCACACGTGCCAGCCAGCTTTGGCGGATCGTGTAGGTGGCGGCGTTCTCGAAATACGTGCTCCAGGCACAGGGGATGCGGACGGTCTGGAAACCGGCGGCTTTGACGGCGTCGATCAACGCCTTTGTCGTGACGGGATTGCCCCAACTGGTCTCTCCACCCTGTGCTTCGAGTGAATTGCCCAGGTTCCATCCCAACTTCATTTTCGCAGCTAAGGCCGGTGCGTCACTTCCCATGCCGGTTTTGTCGGCGGCAATGGCGATACTGGCACGTTTCTGTTGGATGATCGTTACGGTCTGTGAAAGGGCGCCGGAGGTGAGGGTGACCGTGGCCTGGCGGTCGGTATCTTCCCTGCTCTCGCCAACGGTCACCGTGATATGGCTACCGTTGCTTCCTGCCCCGGAATTGGGAGAGGCCGTACACCAATCGCCTGTGACGGTGAGTTTCCACGTGCCGTTGCAGCTTACCTGGAAGGTTTGGGAGCCTGCGCCGCTTCCGAAAGTCAGCGTAGCGGGTGCGACCGTCAGTTGGGGAACTACTACATCAGGTTCATCACTGCCTGATCCGCAGCTGCCGAACGCAGCTGCTATTACAGCCAGCAGGAAGCCGGCCAGGTGGTTTTGTAAGTGGTTCTTCTGCATACTCATAAAAAAACTGTTACCTATATACGATAAAGTACAAAGGTAACAGTTTATTTACTTTTACGGACGGGATGGCGGTTATTTGCTCTTTGCCTGCCTTCCCCTTTTAGCCGGGGCGGCATCCGGAGCGTCGGCAATCAGGCTGCGCGCCTCTTCCAGCGTCATCTCTTCCGGCTTCTTAACGGTCCGGGGGATCTTATAGTTTTTCCCTTTATAGACGATATACGGGCCAAAACGGCCATTGCGAATCTCCAGGTCCGGCTCTTCGTCGAACTTTTTGAGGAAACGCTGTTCGTCTTTCTTGCTCTTTTCGAGAAGCAGTCCGACCGCTTCATCCAGTGTAATGCTCAGGGGATTGAACTCTTTGGGTATCGAGACGAACTTGCCCTGGTGACGGATAAAAGGACCGAAGCGGCCAACGGCAGCCACGACCTCCGCCCCTTCGTATTCGCCTACCACGCGGGGCAGTTCGAACAGCTTGAGGGCTTCTTCCAACGTAATGGTTTCGATGGATTGCCCTTTGAGGAGGGAGGCGAATTGCGGTTTTTCGGCCGATTTGTCTTCCGGATTCGCCTGTCCGATCTGTACGACAGGGCCAAAGCGGCCGATCTTGACAAATACCCGTTTCCCGTTTGTGGGATGGATACCCAACTCGCGTTCGCCCACCTTATGCTCGGTACGGATAGACGATGTTTCTTCTACGATGGGATGGAATACTTTGTAGAACTTATCGATCGAATGGGACCATTCCATCTCTCCTTCGGCTACGGAGTCGAATTCTTTTTCCACGTTGGCGGTGAAGTTGTAATCCATCACCTTGGGGAAGTATTCGAGCAGGAAGTCGTTTACCACCATGCCGATATCGGTAGGGAAGAGTTTGTGCCGGTCGGCTCCTACCACTTCCGTCTTTTCACTCTCCTTGATCGTGTTCTTGCTCAATTTCAGGATGGTATAGGTGCGGGGAACGCCTTCTTTGTCACCTTTGGCCACGTAATCCCGACTGACGATCGTCTGAATGGTCGGCGCATACGTGGAAGGACGTCCGATACCCAGCTCCTCCATGCGGCGCACGAGGCTGGCTTCCGTGTAGCGGGACGGGCGTTGCGAGAAACGTTCGGTGGCTACTATCTCTTTCATTTTCAGTACGTCGGAAGGATGTACCATCGGCAGGATTCCGTTCTCCTGTTCTTTTTCGTTCTCGTCGTCGAAGCTTTCACGATAGACTTGGAGGAACCCTTCGAAGGTGATGACTTCTCCCGTAGCCATGAATTTTTCTTTCGAGTTACTGATGGATACCGATATGGTAGTACGTTCGAGCTCAGCATCGGCCATTTGGCTGGCGATGGTGCGACGGCGGATCAGCTCATAGAGTTTGATTTCCTGCGCCGTACCCTCGATCTCCTCATTGGCGATGAAGGTGGGACGGATGGCTTCGTGTGCCTCCTGTGCCCCTTTGCTCTTGGTCTGATACCGGCGGAACTGGTAGTATTTCTCCCCGTATAGGTTGAGGATGGCTTCTTTGGTTGTTCCCAACGCGAGGTCGCTCAGGTTGAACGAGTCGGTACGCATATAGGTGATCAACCCCGATTCATACAGCCGCTGGGCGATCATCATGGTCTGTGCGACCGAGTAACCCAGTTTGCGGGCGGCTTCCTGTTGCAGGGTGGAGGTGGTGAACGGCGGCGCCGGTGATTTCCGGACGGGCTTGGTACTGATGTCATCGATTGTGAAGGACGCCTCCTTACATAATTCGAGGAATGCCATCGCTTCGCTTTTTTCCTTGAAACGTTTACCCAGCTCGGCTTTCAGGAGGGTAGCCCCGTCGGGTAATTCGAAGTTGGCTACGACGCGGTAGGCTGCTTCGGCCACGAACTCATTCACTTCGCGTTCACGTTCGACGATGAGGCGTACGGCAACAGACTGCACCCGTCCGGCGGAAAGGGATGGTTTGATCTTCCGCCACAGCACGGGTGATAGCTCAAAGCCTACGATACGGTCGAGCACCCGGCGTGCCTGTTGTGCATTCACGAGGTTGATATCGATATCGCGCGGCGTTTCTATCGCATGGAGGATCGCGTTTTTGGTGATTTCGTGGAAAACGATGCGTTTTGTTTTTGCCGGATCCAGTTGCAGCGTCTCGGACAGGTGCCAGGCGATGGCTTCTCCTTCGCGGTCTTCATCGGAAGCGAGCCATACGGTATCTGCAGCCTTGGCTTTGGCTTTCAGTTCGGTCACCAGTTTTTTCTTGTCGGCAGTAACGACATATTCGGGCGCGTAGTTGTGTGCGATGTCCACACTGAATTCTTTGGCTTTCAGATCACGGATGTGTCCGTAGCTCGACATTACCTGAAAATCTTTTCCCAGAAACTTTTCGATCGTTTTGGCTTTTGCCGGAGATTCTACGATGACAAGATTTTTGCCCATTTTTCTTCTTTTTTGTAAATCGAGTGCAAACATACGGAAATAATCCACGCTGCCGTGTATTCTGAAGTGAAAATTCTATATAATAATGTATAGGGAGGTGGTTTGCGGGTTTGTTTTTGATCTGTTTCCAATGACTTGCCGGCACAAGTTGGTGCGAAGGGTGTCGTTTTCAGAACGCTTCGCCAATGCGGAAATAGACACCCTGGTCTCCTTTTCCGAGAGCACCGTCCATGCCGAGGTTGATATGGTAGATGGGGAGGATCAGGTAACGGATACCGATACCGCCACCCGGCAGCAGTGGACTGACGTACGCATCCTTAGGCGTAGCCGCCATGGGCATGCCCCGAAACCCGTTCCCTTGGTGCGGTCGAACGAGAGGACGGGCAAGCCGGTGAAGTGGAACTTCTTATCCGGAATGGATCCCGGAACGACGGTGTCAGCCCGGAGGGACTCCGGCGGCGACGGATGATCTTCCTGCGCGGCCAATGAGCGGTAAAGGACCGATAGTCTCATGAGTATATATCTGGTGCATTTGTTCATACGGATACCAACTTCTCATAAAGAATAACAATGCGGGGTGTGTAACTGTTTTTTTACATATATTTGTTTTTCAAAAAGAAACAAGTATGTGGGAAAGTATTGAAAGACTGGTAAATGAGTTCAGTTCCTTTTTATGGAGCTGGCCGATGATAATTCTTTTATTGGGTACGCATATCTACCTGACGATTCGTCTGAAATTCCCCCAGCGTAAGATATTTACGGCGATCCGCCTGTCGGTGAAGTCTGATAAAGGAGCTGAGGGTGATGTGAGCCAGTTCGGGGCGTTGGCTACGGCGCTGGCGGCGACGATCGGCACGGGCAACATCATCGGTGTGGCTACGGCCGTCACCCTGGGAGGCCCGGGCGCCGTATTGTGGTGCTGGCTGACAGGTGTGTTCGGGATCGCCACCAAGTATGGCGAGGGACTCTTGGCCGTGAAATACCGGGTGAAAGGAGCGAACGGCGAGATGATCGGCGGACCGATGTACGCCTTGGCGGGCGGGTTGAAGATGCGCTGGCTGGCTGTGCTATTCTGCATCTTCACCGCGTTGGCGGCGTTTGGTATCGGCAACAGCGTACAGGCCAACTCAATCTCGATGTTGTTGCGGGAGTCGTGGGCTATACCGACTTACGCTACCGGAGCGATGATGAGTGTGCTGGTAGCGCTGGTGATCATCTTCGGCGTGAAGGGGATCGCACGGGTATGTACTACCCTGGTACCGTTCATGGCAGTGTTTTATGTCCTCGGTTGTTTGTATATCCTGTTCATCAATGCGGCGTATCTGGGAGAGACGGTTTCGCTGATCGTCCGCTCGGCTTTCGAGCCGCAGGCGGCAGGCGGTGGTTTTGCCGGTGCGACGGTGATCATGGCTGCCCGGTATGGGATCGCGCGGGGGCTGTTTTCGAACGAGTCGGGAATGGGTTCGGCGCCGATCGTGGCGGCTGCGGCACAGACCCGGAACCCTGTCCGTCAGGCGTTGGTGTCGGCCAGCGGAACGTTTTGGGATACGGTAGTGATCTGTGCGCTGACGGGTCTGGTGCTTGTGAGCAGCGTGATCGCCTATCCGGACATCGACCATACCCAGGGAGCGGCGCTTACCAAAGCGGCCTTCGATAAGATACCGGTTGTCGGTCCTCTCATCCTGTCGGTCGGTATCGTGACCTTTGCTTTCTCAACCATCCTGGGATGGTCGTATTATGGTGAGAAAGCGGTGGAGTATCTGGGTGGGCGGATGTGGATCCGGGCATACCGCCTGTTGTGGGTGGTGGCTGTATTTGCCGGTTCGATGGTGAACCTCGCCTTTGTCTGGAATTTCTCCGATTGCATGAACGCCCTCATGGCCATCCCCAACCTGGTCTCTTTATTGTTCCTCTCCAACATCCTGGTCAAAGAAACAGATAAGTACCTGTGGGGCGACAGGCTGGATGAATACCAATAAAAAAAAGGGGCTTGCAATCAGCCCCTTTTTTTATGGTGGTTACCAGATAGACGCCCGCTGGTCTTTCGGCAGGAAGAGCGGATCAGTTTCCTGTATATTGAACGCTTCATACCATTTGTCCACATGGGGCAAGGCTCCGTTCACACGCCAGACGGCGAGGGAGTGCGGATCGATCTTGGTGAGGCGCAGGATCTCTTCGTCGCGGATTTGTCCCGCCCAGATCGATCCGTAGCCGATGAAGAAACGTTGGGCATCCGTGTAACCATTGACCGGCTCGGGTGCGGTTTTCCCTTTCAGTGTGTTCTGGTAGGCTTGCCAGGAGATATGGAGCCCGCCCTGGTCGGCAATGTTTTCACCCAGTGTGAGTTGTCCGTTGGCATGGACGGTATCGAGCACGATGATGTTGTCGAAGTAATTGACCAGCACTTCGGCGCGCGCTTCAAAGTTTCGTGAATCTTCCTCCGTCCACCAGTCGGAGAGGTTGCCGTCTTTGTCGTACAACCGGCCGGAGTCGTCGAAGCCGTGTGTCATTTCATGGCCGATCACCACACCGATGGCGCCGTAGTTCACCGCGTCGTCGGCCTCCATGTTAAAGAACGGCGGTTGCAGGATAGCGGCGGGGAAACAGATCTCGTTGGTGACGGGGTTGTAATAGGCGTTGACCGTTTGCGGTGTCATCAGCCACTCGTCTTTATCGACCGGCTGGCCGAACTTGCTCAGCATATAGTCGTAGTCGAACTGGTTGGCGCGAACAATATTGTCGAGGTACGTATCGCCGGCCTGGATGGTGAGCGCCGAGTAGTCGCGCCACTTGTCGGGATAACCGATTTTGACATGGAACGCCGCCAGCTTTTCGAGCGCCTTTTCTTTCGTGGCATCGCCCATCCACGGCAACGCTTTGATCCGTTCGCCCAAGGCTGTCTGCAGGTTGCCCACGAGTTCGAGCATCCGTTCTTTGTGTGCGGCGGGGAAATAGGTCTCGACATACAGTTGCCCGACGCCTTCGCCGAGGGTGCCGTTCACCACATTGACCGCCCGTTTCCATCGCGCCTGCTGTTCCTGTTGTCCGGAGAGCGTTTTGCCGAAGAATTCGAACGTGGCAGCAGTGTAATCATCGCTCAGGCAGGACGCGGCGGAGAGGATGGTCTCCCAGGCCAGGTAGTATTTGAGGTCTTCCAGCGATGTGGAGGCGATGACGTCGCTCACTTCCTTCAGCGGTTCGGGTTGGGCGAGGTTGAGTTGTTCGATCTGCCCGACTCCGAAGCTGTTGAAGAAAGCCTTCCAGTCGATCGCCGGACTGTTCTTTTGCAGGTCGGCGAGGGATGTCATGTGGTAATTATCCATCGGGATACGGAGTTTGACGCGCGGATAGGATGCCGTAGCCAATCGTGTCTCAATGGCCATCACGGCTTTCACGGCATCGGCAGCCTGTTGTTCGCTGTAGCCGGAGAGGGTGAAGAGCCGGTTGATCAGGGCGGTGTATTTTGTACGCAGCTCTTCCGAACGGGCGTCTTTCTCGAGGTAATAGTCGCGGTCGCCCATCGAGTAACCTCCCTGCCGGATATGAAAGATGTTGACGGAACTGTTCATATCGTCCACATAGACATAAGCCGTAAAGAAGGGAAACACCCCGTTGCGGAACAGTGTGGCGAGAAGCGGGCTGAGCTCGTTCTTGTCTTTCACGGCATTGATGGTGCCCAGGTATTGCTGCAGGGGTGCGGCGCCTTCGGCATTGAGGCGGACGCTGTCGGTGGCGATCGTGTAGAGGTCGCCGATCTTCTGTGCGATACTGCCCGGGGCATTGTCTTTGGCGGCGAGTTGGCTGATCAGTTCTTTCACCTGTTCCTGGCTGTTTTCACGCAGGGCATCCATGACGCCGTAGCGTGAAAATTCGGGTTTCATCGGGTGGCTGTCTATCCATCCGCCGCTGGCATAGCGGTAGAAATTGGCGCCGGGTGCGACAGACAGGTCCATATTGGCTGGGTTCACACCTTGCGTTCCGTTGGTTTTGCCGCCTTCTCCACAAGCCGTGGTAAGCAGGGCGCACGCTGCTAAACAAAAAAATGATGGTTTCATACGGGGTAATTTTAAATGATCTTCCGGCTGATTGTAGCCGAATGATGCGACAAATGTACGGATTCGGTTTGGAATAGATATTCACGGGGAGACAGATTCATCCGGCCCACTGTTTTTTTGTTCCGGTTTTGTTTGAAAATAGACTGACCGGCTCACTTTTTTCCCTACCTTTACCCCTCTTCTGCTGCTTTAGTCGGTCAGTATGCTAAATAATACAATATGAGAAGCTTAATATGTATTCCTTTTTTTATGTGGAGTGTCTGTATGCTTGCATCAGCAAAAGTATATACGATCCAGTCTCCGGATAAAAAAGTAAAAATGAACATTCAGGTGGACAACCGGGTAAGTATTCAGATAATGAATTCGGAAAGAATCGTGTTGGATTACTCGCCTATAGATATGACTTTGAATGATCATCACATATGCGTGGATCCTAAAGTGTCAGGAACAAAAAGGTCTTTTGTGCAAAACACAATCATTCCAACCATTCAGGTAAAAACAAACAAAATCGAAGAGTCTTACAATGAGCTGATAATGAGTTTGAAAGGAAATTATTCGATTGTGTTCCGGGCATATGACCAGGGTGTTTCCTATCGTTTCAAGACAAACCTGAAAACCAAACAGGCCATTGTTGAAGATGAACAGTTGGTTCTGCATTTGCCCGCATCTGCTACAGGGTATCTAATGCAGGAAAAAGATTTCGGGTCGATGTCTGAATCTCCTTATGTATGCAGGGAGGTGAGTAAATATGACGACAATACATTGTATAGTTTTCCTGCATTGTTCCGGACTACAAACAATGACTTTTTACTTATTACCGAATCCGACCTATGTGACTATCCTGGCTTATGGCTTTCCAGGGAAAAGGATACATTCAAAGGTGTACTACCCCGGAAAGTCACACAAACAAAAAGCGGCAATTGCGTGAGTGAGCGTTTTGTAACCGAAAGAGCCGATTATCTGGCAGAAACAAAAGGGCAAAGAGATTATCCATGGCGAATTTTCATTGTTACGGACTCCGAATCTGAATTGATCACAAACCAATTAGAAGCTGTTTTGAATTTATTATCTAATTTTCTTATGCATGATCTGACAGAAGGTTATTTGCCGCATCGCTTCCGCCGATTGGATTCGGATGTCCTGTGATTTTGGTGTATGCGTATCGGCAACTACGCATCTCCTCTCAGTGGGTTTTCCGGTTTGTGTTGTCACCATGTCACGCCCGCATGAATACGGGATTTTATGTGACATCAGCCGGAGTTGATATCACGGTGTCGGCAGTGCTATTGGAAGGCCAAAACAATCATAGGTGGTTGTTCAAACATCTACCTATGT
>JAVBUE010000028.1:0-54393 GCA_031555735.1 Tannerellaceae bacterium | reverse complement strand
GATTTTTTTATCTAAGTGTGTTCATTCTATGTGTAATGGAAGGAGTTGCTTAAGGACATTCCCGGTTTGTGTTGTCACCATGTCACGCCCGCATGAATACGGGATTTTATGTGACATCAGCCGGAGTTGATATCACGGTGTCGGCAGTGCTATTGGAAGGCCAAAACAATCATAGGTGGTTGTTCAAACATCTACCTATGTTTGTTTGAACATCCACCTATGTTTGATGAAACGTTCACCTATGGTAGTTTTTAACAGTTTTTCCAACAACCGGATGTTGATAAATCTTCATCTGGATCTCGTGTCCACAACGTCTGGATGTTGTTCAACCAACATGCAGACGTTGACAGCACAACATCCAGATGCAGATTGAAATTTTGACAACGTTTTTGCTCCCGGCAAATGGCGGAAGTCAGCCAGTGGAAGGAAGTGTGGAAGGAAAAAAGCAAACCCCCTGTATATACTATTCAGTGTATTCTATTGCATTTTTGTAATTCCAAACAGCTTCTAATACATTTACAGAAACCGATCATCCGCCAGCAACCATACAAAGGCCGGGGACAATCGGTTTCATTCATAGTAAAGTTGGCACGGTAAGGTTGGTTCGTTTATGATAAAAAAAATACTTATTCCGTCTTCACACTCTCCGCCGGGTTCTCCGTGGCGGCGCGGTAGCAGTTAAACCCTACTACACACTGGATAATAACCAATACCACCAGACCGCAAGCAATGAAAAGTAGCGGTGAAAGCGGGATTTTTTCAGAAAAACGGCTCATCAGCTTTGTTGTGACATAGGCGGCTGCACCTCCAGCCAATAATAAGGCGGGTATCGCTACACGCAGGATATCTTTCATAAACAGCAGCAACACTTCGGAAACGGTAGCGCCGTTCACCCGGCGGATGGCGGTTTCTTTGCGGCGGCGGTTCATCTCATCATTGGTGTACCCTATCAGGCCGATCAGGGAAATAATCAATGCAACGAGAGCACCTATCACTACCGAATCTCGAAATTTCCGGGTATCTTTATACATGCCCACCATTTTAGCAGGATAGGAATTCACAATGATTTCCTTATCCGGGAGAAGGGCTTCGAGGCGTTTGGTTACCTTCTCATTAATTTCTGCCGTTTGGTGATGGTATTTTACAAGCAGATTGTAAGACGGGGTATGCTTGTAGAACATCACTGTTGGACGTTCGTCTTCCCAGCCGATCGCACTGATACGGAAATCTTCATACACGCCACAGATCGTAAACAGTGTCGAGTCCCGGTTGCTGTGTCCGGAAATCCAAATACTTTTACCCACCGCACCATCGCTCCAGTCGGCAAACAAATTCATCTTTTCCACAAACCCACGGTTCACCATTACCTCGTGCGACGAAGCTGCGTTTTCCCGGAACATACGCCCGGCTATCACGGGTATTTCCATCAGGTCGAGGTAACCGTTGCCAACCGTTTCCAGGTCGGCGACATTGAACAACTGCCTGTCGTCGCCCGGCAATTGGATCATATTACCGGAAGGACTGTTCAACAACAGGTTATTACATGACGACACTGCGGCAACCTCAGGCATACTACTGATCTCGTCCAAAGCCTTACGGCGTGAATCGCTGCCCACACCACTAAGGTCGCAATAAGCCAGATTCTCATAGGCATAGCCCGGAGAGCTATGAATCATATGCCTGTATTGAAGGCTGATAATCACCAATAATGTAACCAGGAATCCGGTAATGACAAATTGTACAAACAACAAGCCCAACTTCCACAGCCTGCGGGTTTCGCCGTATTTCCGGAAAGCCGAAGAAACAGGGATACGGGAATACAGATATCCCGGCACCAGACTGGAGACAAAGAACACCACCAGGCACACGCCACCCAGCACCAAACAGCCATTCAGCGAAAACAATGCTTCCAACGACGTATCCAGCAATCCTACCACTATTCCCCGACACGCCAGGATCAACAGGGAAGCCAGGAGGAGCGACAGCACCAGATGGATACCTGTTTCGAGCAGCATCATGCCATAGATATTCTTATCCGAGGCACCGTAACAACGGTTAACCGCCATTTCTTTCGACCGGCGTACCAAAGACGAAATAGCAATGAGCACATAATTCATTACAGCCGTGAACAAGACCACAAATGCCAGCATACCTAACAACGCCGACAGTATTTTCACCCAAAGCTCTCCCCTGTGCATACCGGTAAGGGGGATCAGGTTATACCTTATCTCTACTCCCATTTTTTCCATCACCTCTTTCGGTTGGTATTTTTCCTGCATCTTCAGGATAGAAGGAGCCAGGCTCTCGGGATCTGTACCGGGCACCAGCTTGACAAAAGCCCTGTACCGGTCGCCTCCGTACCATTCCATGGAACGATCCGGGAAAAATTCGGACATGGAAGAAAAAGAGACAAGCACGTCATATTTCAGACTTGCATTCTGGGGAAGGTCTTCAAACACACCTCCTACGGTCAACACCTTGCCGGGGCGGTTGTCTATCTCGATCGTCTGCCCCAACGCTGCCGTAATACCTCCCATCTTTTCGGCAATGGAACGGGAGACAAGGGCGTACATCGGACGGCTTAATACCTCTTTCACATTACCCGCCAATACAGGACGTGGCAACACATCATACAGGCAGGTATCCGCCAGCATGAACCAACCATACAGTTTTTTCCTGTCGGCCGTATAAAAAGTACTTGTTTCAAACAATGTCGCCCGGGTAGCCACTTCCACTTCGGGTAGTTCGGCTTTCATGCCCGGCGCCACACCGCCACTTACCTGATTATAGTCGTCAAAATGGTCTTCACCAATCGTATAGTTCGCCAGGATGCCGTATATTCGTTCTTTATCGGGATAAAAATTATCATACGACTGTTCGAAATATACTTTGCCGATCAACACCAGCCCAATTGCCAGTCCGACGCCGAGTGATACTATCTTGATAAGGTTATTCTGCCCTTTCCTGAAGAAAGAGCGTGTAATGAGTCTATATGCGTTCATAGGTATTGGAGAATAAGTATGGTACGTTTAAGTTATCAAGCTACTCCGTCTTCACACTTTCCGCCGGGTTCTCCGTAGCGGCGCGGTAGCAGTTGACAGCCACGGCAGTGAGGATAATGAGCCAGACGGCGATGCCGCAGACGGCAAACCAGCCAGGAGAAAGGGTCACCTTCAACGTGAAATTTTCCAGCCACTTCAGGATGGTGAAGTAACCCAGCACACCTCCCAGGATCACGGCCGGGATAGCCATACGGGAGATATCGGTGAGGAAGAGGCGTTCGATGTTGGCAATCGTGGCGCCGTTCACCTTGCGGATAGCCACTTCCTTGCGGCGGCGGCTCATCTCGTCGTTGGTATAACCGATGAGCCCGATGAGGCAGATCAAGAGGGTGACTAATCCTCCGAGCATGACCTGGTCGCGGAACTGGCGCGAGTCGCGGTACATGTTCACCATTTCACCGGCGAAAGAGTACATCTCGATATTCTTATCCGGCACTAAGGCAGTCACCACCCCCGATACCTTCTGCATCGCTTCGGGCGTGAAGGAGTGGAACTTGACTAATAAGATGGAAGAAGGCGTATGCCTGTAAAACAGGACGGAAGGACGCGTATCATGATGACCGATAGAGCCAAGCCGGAATTCTTCATATACGCCACAGATCGTAAAGGTTTTATCATTTCTGCTATGTTCGGTGATTGTGATGCTTTTCCCCACTACCCCATCCGTCCATTGGGTATAGGGTACTATCTTTTCAATAAAACTGCGGCTCACCATCACTTCATCCGAATTAGGCACATCTTCCCGGAAGGAACTTCCTTCGATTACAGGGATTTCCATCATTTTCAGGTAACCGTTACCCACCGAATATAAATCGGCGATATTGAACATCTCCCGCTCATCACCCGGCAGACCGATATTATTACCCGATGCCCATTCGAACGGTAAATTGCTGAATGTAGTCACATCCTCCACTTCAGCCAGGCGCCTTACTTCCTCAATGATCTTCTGCCGCTGGTCGCTATCGACACCATTCAGCTTGCAATAAGACAGGTTCTCATACGCATAACCCGGGTTATCATTCACCATGAATTGATACTGACGCCAGATAAACAGCAGTAAGACTGTGAAAAATGCGGCGGCGATAAACTGAAAGAACAGCAAGCCTAATTTCCAGAACCGGCGTGTTTCCACAAAGTGGCGGAAAGCGACAGCCACCGGCACACGTGCGAACAAATACCCCGGTATCAATCCCGAAAGCAGGAACACAAAGAGACAGACCACCAATAACAGCAGGCAACTCCGGTCGGTAAACAACACACCTATCTCCGTATCCAACAGGTCGTAGATAACACCCCGGAAAGCAAAGATCAACACAACTGCCACCAGGAGCGAGAGAAGAAGGTCGGCAAATGTTTCCACCAACATCCGCCGGCGGATATTCCCGCCTGATGCGCCATAGCATTTATATACGGCCATCTCTTTCGAGCGGTTCACAAGCGAAGAGATTACCACCAGCACATAATTCATCACCGCCGTAAACAGCAGGGCGAAAGCCAGTAGGGAGAGTAACAGCATGGAACGTTGCACGTCCGGACTACCACCATGAACCTCTTTTAATTGATAAAAATTATAATCGATGGTAACACCTACTTCTTTCAGGTAATCGAGCGGCATATATTTCTCTTTCATCGCCTGGATATACGAATCGAAAGAGGCAGGATCAGCGCCGGGAACCACTTTCACATAACCCGTATAACGGTCGTTCCCCAACCAGTTCAGCGAGCCATCGCCCATAAAATTGGAAATGGAATTGAGAGACACAAGCAGGCTGTAACTGAGATGTGAATTGGCGGGCACATCTTCAAACACTCCACCGACAGTAAGTGTCCGTCCGGGGAAATTGTCGAATGTGAAGGTAGCCCCCAACACCCGGTCAACGCCTCCCATATTTTCAGCCACCTCCCGCGATACCATCGCATACATGGGTCGTCCCAACACTTCCCGCGGATTACCCGAAAGTACTTTCAGCGGAAAGACATCAAACAGGCAGGTATCCGCCAGATAGGCGTTGCTCTTGACCTTTGTACGATCCTGGGTAAACAACACGCCATCCCCATTCAGGGTTGTCAGGCGGGTAGCCACTTCTACACCGGGGATCATTTCCTTCATACCTACCACGACACCGCCACTCAGGTTTACTACCGGATCATGCTTGCCTTCCGGGGTTGTATAGGTCGATCTTACCTGATAAATCCGCTCCTTATCCGGGAAGAAATCATCGTAGGATTGTTCGAAGTACACCTTAGCGATCAATACCAGACCCATTGCCAGGCCAACGCCGAGCGACACTATTTTGAAAAGGTTGTTCCTTCCTTTCTTCAGGTAAGAACGGAATACGTTACGCACTATCATGGTAAATATGTTTTTTTGTTAGATTTCCTCCTAAAGATTGGCATGTATCCGGTCTGTCCGAATGACCGGATACTTACTCCAGCACAAGCACTTCGTTGTCCTTATACGTCTCGTAGCTCGATACGATCACCCGTTCGCCGGCTTCAAGCCCTTCCAGCACTTCGTAGTACTGCGGGTTCTGGCGACCGATACGTATCTGGCGGCGATGAGCTTTCTTACCGTCTTTATCGAGGACGAAGATCCAGCTTCCCCCCGTATATTGGAAGAAGGTGCCCTTCGGAATGAGGATACCATCGGTAGGCTGTCCCAGTTCGAGGTTGATATAGTAGGTCTGTCCGCTGCGGATATTATCCGGACGTTCGCCGGTGAAAACGAGGTCGGTACGGAATTTGCTCGAACGAACTTCGGGATATACTTTCTGCACGCGGAGAGCGAAGGTGCTTCCCTGGCGTTCGAAGGTGGCGTTCAGTCCCTGGCGTACGCGGTCGATATAATGCTCGTCGATCAGGGCTTCGATCTTATAATCGGAGAGGTCGTTGATCTGTCCGATCTTCTGGCCGGGAGAAAGGCTTTGGCCGAGCACGACATCCAAAAGTCCTAATTCACCGTCGATTTGCGAGCGGATATCCAGGTTGGCTTTCCGCTTGCGGATCAGCAAGACGTTCTCACGCATATTGGCAAGGTTCTCTTCCATCTGCTCGGTCTGCAACGAACGGTAGATGGAATCCTGGCGGAGGCGTTCGGTGATGAGGGCATGCTTACGCGTGGTGAGATCGTAGTCTTCTTTGGCCTGGAGGTATTCTTCCCTGGCGATAAGGTTTTCCTTGTACAGCTTCTCCTGCTGCTCATAGGCACGGCGTTTGCGGGTCATATCGAGGTCGAGTTGCAACTTCTCGCTCTGGTTGTTCAGCTTTTCCTGCTCCATCGTCACCTGGGTGTTGCGGAGGAAGTTCTGCTTCTCTGCCAGATTGGCTTCAGCATCGAGGATCTGCAGGTCGAGGTTGGAATTGGAGAGGCGTACGATCACGTCGCCTTTCTTCACCTGCGAACCTTCTTCCACCACCTTCTCTTCCACGATACCCCCTTCCTGCGGGCTGAGTTGTACCACGGTGATGGGTTGCACCTGTCCGTCGAAGCGGGCGAAATCGTTGAACTGGCCAGCCGTCACATTACCGATACTTACCCCCCGTGCATCCACACGCAAGGTGGATGAATGATCTCCGAAAATGATCCATCCCACCAATACCAGGAATAAAACGCCTCCGGCTACATACGGATAATGCTTCTTCTTCAGTCCCTTCTTTTTTTCCAATTGAATATCCATGATCGTTCTCTTTATATGCTTTTTTCCTACTAACTACTAACTACTAACTACTAACTACTAACTACTAACTACTAACTACTAACTACTAACTACTAACTACTAACTACTAACTACTAACTACTAACTACTCCCTTACCAACGGATCCCCCTTATAATACGCAACCTGCCTGCTCTTAAGCAGATACATCAACCGGCGTTGCAGCAGGTTGGCTTTCGACTGGATCAGGGTATTGGCCGAGGTTTGCAGGTCGATGGCGCTCATCAGTCCTTCTTCGTATTTACGGAGGGTGACCTGGTAAGCGAGCTGGTCGGCGGCCAGTTTCTTTTCCATCTGGATACTTTCCTTGGCGAAACCGTCACGGTCGGCAACCGACTGCTCGATGGCCGTCTGAAGCTGGCGAAGCGTTTCATTCTGTTGTTCTACGGCGATGCGCATATTGTTACGGGCGCGGCGGATATTGGTATAGGTGTAGAATCCATTGAACAACGGGAAGCTGAGGTTGATGGAGATATATTCCCCCCGATTGTTTTTGAACTGGTTCTTGAAAGCCATCGGCGCCGTTTCGGACTTCAGGTTTTCGAAATAGCTGGTATAGATACCGGCCGACAGGGAGATGCTGGGAAACAATTTCCCCTTTTCGATGAGGTATTGCATCTGTGAGGCTTTCACCTTAAAGCCGGCCTGCAGGGCGGCAGGGTTATTGCCGAGGGCGAAGTCGTATATCTCGCTCACCGATTCCGGAGGCATCAGGTAATCGATCGCCACATAGGTGGTATCTACTGCCAGCGTATCGCCATAGGGGTAATTCATGTATTCTTTCAGTTTGAGAATAGCGGTGGTCAGCAGGTTTTGCTGATGGGTCAAGGTATAATCGCCTTCGGCTACCTGCGCTTCGATCTGCACCACGTCGGCTTTTCCTTTGAGGCCAAGCTCTTCCTGCCGTTGTATCTTATATAAGGTACGTTGGCTTTCGGCCAGTTTCTCTTCCGAAAAGCGTACGGTGCCGATGTAATAAACGACATTGGCATAGGCTTCCATCACGTTCAGCGCGAGATCGTCTTTTGTTTTTTGAATATCGTTCAATCCGCGTTGGCGGTTTGATTTCGCCATCCGCCATTGGTTGACAAGCTGTCCGCCGCGGAAGATCGGCAGTTGGGTATAGCCTTCGTAATTATTGTTCAGGGTGGTGGTATTGACGTATGTATTCGTTTCCGGATCCACCGCGCGGCCGAAGTTATACCGGAGAGACGTCCCGGCATTGAGGGTGGGCAGGAACGATCCGAGGGCATTCGTATATTCAGCTTTGTAGGTATCATAGGAATAGGCCGATTGCCGTACCGCCGGGCTATTCGCCAACGCGTATTTCATACATTCCTGCATGCCCCATATCTTATCCTGTTCCTGTGCCTGGGATAAACCGCCCAGGGCAATGGCAAAAACTGTTGTCAGAATGATCTTCTTCATTTGTACAATTATATTTCCTCCACGAAAAGAACAAAGGCCGTGCCAAAAAATCTAAACAAATAACAAACAGACACTTACAATATCATATACCACCTCCACCTGTCCAAAAATTAGACAGTTGTGTAAAAGATTTTGACACTGTCCCGCATATTCTCCGGCAATACCTGGTAGAACTATCGTCGTCATAAGGAAGATGTATCGTCATCATACGGATCGTCTGTTACCCGGTAAATTTACTGTCGGATTTGTTTTCCTCCCCGAATTGGAACGGAATACCAAACGAAAAACTACCTTTGCAACACTGCTCATCTATCAGATAAACAATACACATGGCTAAACAAGGAACCATATTGGTGGTGGACGATAACAAGGCGATCCTCACGGCAGTACAGATGCTGCTGGGAAACTGCTTTGAGAAAGTGGTAGCCATCGCCACGCCCAACCAGATCAAGACAACGATGCGCGATGAAAAGATCGATGTGGTATTGCTCGACATGAACTTCAGCGCCGGGATCAACAATGGCAACGAAGGACTGTTCTGGCTGTCGGAGATCCGGAAAGATCATCCCACCCTTCCCGTCGTACTGTTTACGGCATACGCCGATATCGACCTCGCCGTACGGGGAATCAAAGAAGGAGCTGCCGATTTCATCGTGAAACCGTGGGACAACAACCGGCTGATCGACACCCTCCAGACGGCCTACGCCACCTCAACCGGCACATCCAAAGGAGGCAAATCCCCCAAACAGGTGATATCCAAAGAAAGTGGGATGTTCTGGGGCGAAAGCGCCGCCATGCAACAGTTACAGATGCTGGTGGACAAGGTGGCGCGGACGGATGCCAATATCCTGATCACCGGTGAGAACGGCACGGGAAAAGAAATGCTGGCGCGGGAAATACATCTGCAATCCAACCGGAAGAACGGCCCGATCGTGGCAGTCGATATGGGCGCCATTACGGAGACGTTGTTCGAAAGCGAACTGTTCGGACATGTGAAAGGTGCCTTTACCGATGCGCGTGCCGACAGACCCGGGAAATTCGAAGCGGCGGATCACGGAACGCTTTTCCTCGATGAAATCGGTAATTTATCCTACCACCTGCAGGCGAAGCTGCTGACAGCCATCCAGCAACGAAGTATCATCCGCGTAGGCAGCAACACGCCCATTCCGGTGAATATCCGCCTGATCTCGGCTACCAACCGCGACCTCCCGGACATGGTACATAAGGAAATTTTCCGCGAAGACCTACTCTATCGCATCAATACGATACACATCAAGATACCGTCGCTGCGTGAACGGCCCGAAGATATCCTTCCGTTGACAAACATCTTCCTGACCAAGTATGCGACGACCTACGGGAAACCCACCCTGAAACTTAGTCCGGAGGCCGTGGCGAAATTAAAAGCACAGCCCTGGTATGGGAATATCCGCGAACTGGAACATACCATTGAAAAGTCCGTTATTATCTGCGACGGCCATACTTTACAGGCGGACGACTTCGACTTCCCGCAAAAACGTGAATCTGCAACATCATCCAAAGAGGCCACCACGCTGGAAGAGATGGAGTACACGATGATTAAAACCGCGATGGACAAGCACAACGGCAACCTGTCGCTGGTAGCCAACCAACTGGGGATCTCCCGGCAGACGTTGTACAATAAGATCAAACGATACGAACTCTGACGGGCATGCTGAAAAGAATCATCGACAGCCTCGCTTTCCGACTGGCATTACTCGTCACCGCAACTACTTGGGTCGCCTGGCTGCTATTCTCCGGACAGTGGGGATGGCTGGTACTGGCGGTGATTTGCTGGCTGGTAGCCGTCAACCTGATGCGCCAGTTGTATAAACGGAATGCACAAAAGGTAGCTTTTATGTTCGACGCGATAGACAACGACGACTACGCCTTCAAATATGCTGTCAATAAACTCTCTTCGGACGACCGGCTGGTAAACAAATCGATGAACCGCATTACCCAGATCCTGTTCCAGGCCAAACATGCGGCGGCGCAGAAAGAGAAATACTATGAGTTGATACTGAATTCGGTGAATACCGGCGTGATCGTGCTCGACGACAAAGGGAATATCTTCCAGACGAACAATGAGGCGTTGCGGTTGCTCGGCCTCACCATCTTCACCCACATCAAACAGTTGAGGCGCGTTGAGCCTGCCATGGAGGAACTGCTCAGCAACGCCCGGCCGGGCAACAAATACCAGGTAACGCTTCAGAACGAACGGGGTACCATGCACCTCTCCATCCGTGTGTCGGAGATGACGTTGCAGGAAAAACATGTCCGCATCGTGGCTATCAACGATATCAACAAGGAATTGGATGAGAAAGAGATCGATTCGTGGATACGCCTCACCCGGGTATTGACCCACGAGATTATGAACGCCGTCACCCCGATCACCTCGCTCAGCGATACCCTGCTATCGATGCATGGGGATACGAACGAAGAGATCAGCAACGGCCTTGAGGTGATCAGTACAACCGGCAAAAGCCTGTTGTCGTTTGTGGAATCGTATCGCCGGTTCACCCATATCCCCACACCCAATCCATCGTTGTTTTTCGTAGGTAAGTTTATCGACCGGATGGTGAAGCTGGCACAGCACCACAACTATTTCCCGGATATCACCTTCCAAGTGGAAGTGGAACCAGACGATCTGATCCTCTATGCCGACGAAAACCTCATCACACAGGTCATGCTCAACCTGCTTAAAAACGCAATGCAAGCTATCGGCGGTGAACGAAACGACGGCCTTATCCACATCCATGCATTCTGTAATGAAGAGGAAGCAGTCATCATCGAAGTCAGCAACAACGGCTCTGCCATTCCTCCGGAAGAAGCCGAACATATCTTTGTACCCTTCTTCACCACCAAGGCAAACGGCAGTGGCGTAGGTCTTTCCATCTCCCGCCAGATCATGCGCCTCTCCCGTGGAAGCATCACCCTCCAAAGCATCCCAGGCAGCAAACTCACCACATTTGTACTGACGTTCACATAGCATACAACCATATCATATTTCCTACATTCTGTATCCACTTATTAAACTACTTAGCATATGAAGAATTCATCACTTTACCAGACAACCGGCAACTATCGTGATTTACTTTGCTATCAAAAAGCAGAAGCCATCTACGATATCACCTATCACTTCTGCCATTCTTATTTGCAAAAAGGAGACCGAAGCATCGATCAAATGATCCAGGCAGCACGTTCCGGCAAACAAGACATCGTAGAAGGATACGCTGCTTCTACTACATCCAAAGAAACCGAGATCAAACTAATCAGTGTAGCCAAAGCCAGCCTGCACGAACTCCTTATCGATTATGAAGATTACCTGCGCACACGAAGACACCGCCAGTGGGAAGACGACTCCATAGAACTACAAACCATGCGCGACCTCGGAAGAAAACACAATGATACCGCCTTCTATATGCCCATCGTAAAAAGCCGCCCTCCTCAAACAATAGCTAATATGGCCATTTGCTTGATCCGGCAGACAGATTATCTCTTAGCCAAACTGCAAAAAACACTGGGCGAACAATTCCTCAAAGAAGGCGGATTCAGAGAAAGGATGAGCCGGATGCGGCAAGAACAACGTAGAAATGAAAGTAAAGGTTTCTAAATAAGGGCGACAAGGGCTGTAAGATAATAAGGGCTACAAGGGCTTTAATGGCCTCAAGACCCTTAAGGTAAATGAATAACTGATGAAAGAACCGCAACAGTTCTCTCTATTCCAGCTAATAATAATCAGCTTAGATGCGGAATTCTTCGGATTCCCTCACCTTACAGCCCTTAAAGCCCTTGTAGCCCTTATTACCTTACAACCCTTGTAGCCCTTAAATTCTTTACCTTTCTCCCACTCCTAATCAAATAAAACCACTACATTTGCCGAACTTTAAGACTAAACATAGTTTTTGCACCATGAGTGAGATTATAACAAACGAAGGAGAGGGTAAAAAAAGCCTCAATTTCATCGAAGTTTTTGTAGAGAAAGACTTGGCTGAAGGGAAGAACGACGGACGCATCCAAACCCGTTTCCCGCCGGAACCAAACGGCTATCTCCACATCGGACATGCCAAAGCGATCTGCCTTGACTTCGGTATCGCCGAGCAATACAACGGCATCTGCAACCTTCGTTTTGATGATACCAATCCGGTGAAGGAAGACGTGGAATACGTCGATTCCATCATGGAAGACATCAAGTGGCTCGGATTCCACTGGAACGAAGTATTTTATGCCTCCGACTACTTCCGCCAACTGTATGACTTCGCCGTTGCCCTGATCAACAAAGACAAAGCGTATGTGGACGAACTCAGTGCCGAAGAAATCGCCCGACAGAAGGGAACGCCGACACAGGCCGGTGAAAACAGCCCTTACCGTAACCGTCCCATCGAAGAAAGCCTCGACCTCTTCCGCCGGATGAACGAAGGGGAGTTTGAAGAAGGCCGTATGACCCTGCGCGCCAAGATCGACATGGCCTCGCCCAATATGCACTTCCGCGACCCGATCATCTACCGCATCATCAAACACCCGCACCACCGGACAGGTACCGAGTGGAAAGTATATCCGATGTACGACTTCGCCCACGGTGAAAGCGACTATTTCGAAGGTGTCACCCATTCCTTGTGTACACTCGAATTCGAAGTACACCGCCCCTTATACGATTACTTCATCGATCTGCTGAAAACAGACGATTACCGTCCGCGCCAGATCGAATTCAACCGCCTCAACCTCACCTATACGGTAATGAGCAAACGCAAACTGCTGCAACTCGTTAAAGAAGGACTGGTGAACGGATGGGACGATCCCCGTATGCCGACTATCTGCGGATTCCGCCGCCGTGGTTATACCCCGCAGTCGATCCGTAATTTCGTCGATAAAATCGGCTATACCAAATACGATGGCGTAGTGGATATGGCTTTGCTCGAACATGCCGTACGTGAAGACCTGAATGCTACGGCCACCCGTGTATCCGGCGTGATCAATCCGGTAAAACTGATCCTCACCAACTATCCCGAAGGACAGGTGGAGATGATGGAAGCTGTGAATAATCCCGAACATCCGGAAAGCGGCTCGCACGAGATCGCCTTTACCCGCGAACTGTATATCGAACGCGACGATTTCATGGAAGATGCCCCGAAGAATTTCTTCCGCATGGCTCCTGAAAAGGATGTACGCCTCAAGAGCGCCTATATTGTAAAATGTACCGGTTGCAAAAAGAATTCCGACGGTGAAATCGAAGAAATCTACGCCGAATGTGATTTTGCTACCAAGAGTGGCATGCCCGACAGCAACCGCAAAGTGAAAGGTACCCTGCATTGGGTATCGGCATCCCATAGCATACCGGCTGAAGTCCGCCTGTACGACCGTCTCTTTACGTCGGAAAACCCGTCGGAAGAAAAAGACAAGGGCTTTACCGAATTACTGAACCCCGATTCATTACAGGTACTAACGAATTGCCGTGTGGAAGCCTTCCTCAAGGAGGCTAAACCCTACGACCATTTCCAGTTCCAACGGATCGGTTATTTTAATATTGACCCAGACAGCACGGAAGGAAAACTGGTATTTAACCGAACCGTGTCGCTCAAAGACACCTGGACAAAGGTGAAAGACAAGGTTTAACGCTTTATCACTCAACAAACATATGAAAAAAGACGATATCTCACCCCTGTTGCAACGGTATCTGTCGGCCCGTCAGTCGGAAAAGGAACCCTATTTCGATGCAGACGAGATTGACGAATTGCTGAACAGCTTTGAAGAATCAGAGGACTATACCTACTATGATGAGTTGCTGGGTTTAGGCATGAAACTACACCCCGGCAACACGGATCTGCAGCTCAAGTATTGCAAGCAGCTTATTTTCAATGAAGACTATAACCAGGCATTGGCACTGATCGACACGTTCGGTGAGACAGATAATCCCGACCCGGAGATGCTGCGGTTGGAATGTTTTTGTGCTCTCGGTCATTATTTCGAGAAGGTGGTTCCTTATGTGGAAAACCGGATCGCTGCTAACTACGAGTTTACGGAAAACATCTTCGAATACCTCGCCTCCTTACTGAACGACCTTGATTTGCTTCATGAAGCCGATCATCTGATCAATTGGGGGCTTTGCCTCTATCCCGACAACCTCCTGCTCAAAGACGAATTTTGTTTCACGCTGGAAGCTGAAAACAAAATACCTGAAGCCATCAAGGTGTGCAACGAACTGATCGACAAGAATCCCTTCTCCTTCGATTACTGGTTTGCCCTCGGTCGTCTCTACGCCCTTTCCACCGAATATGAAAAAGCGATCGATGCCTTTGATTTCGCCCTTACCTGCGAAGACACCAGCAAAGAGTTGAAACTCCTGCGTGCGTACTGCCTCTATATGAACGAAAGTTATGAACTGGCGATCGAAGCCTATGAGGAATTACAAGCAAATGATGCCATCTATACTTATATCCAACCAATCCTGGCTGATTGCCATACCGAATTAGGCCATTTCGAAAAAGGATATTCCATCCTGCATGAATTATATGAGAAAGACGCAAAGGTTATGTATGAAGAACCGGCTATCTATACCAACCTGCTCAAATGCTGCATGGAAACAGACAGGAGGGAAGAAATATCCACGATCATACATAAGGCGTTCGAACGCTTTCCGGATAACCCCGAAATACTTACCAGTTTAGGGTACGATCAACTGTTAGAAACCAAACCCGACCAGGCAGCGATCATGCTGGAACGTTACCGCCAATACAGCAAAAAGCTATCCGAAATCCCACCCGAGGATGACGACGCATCTGATTGGGATCTCGACATAGATGAACCAACACCGTGGGATGATCCGGAAAACAAGCCCATTTCACCGGAAGATCTGGTACGTGATTTTTTAAGCAACAAAGAAAACAAGAACTAATCATTTTCACCACTCCCCCTGGCGGCCCCGACGGCTGTCAGGGGAGCAATAAAGCCTGCCGGATATCCCGCAACAGATCATCCGTAGGTTCCAGACCGACAGACAGCCGGATCGTTTGCGGACTTACATCCATCTGCTGGCGCTGTTCTTCCGTAAATGTGCCGTAGATGGTACTGGCCGGATGGATCGCCAACGACCGGTTATCAAACAGATTCGTCGCCCTACGGATCATCTTCAGCCTGTTCAGAAAAGAGAAACACTCCTTCCGGGAAGCCAGATTGAAGGTGAACATCGCACCTGGCAAACTACCGAACTGCGCATAGCTCAGTGCATAAAAAGGGTTTTGTTGCAAGCCCGGATAATTCACCGCCTCCACTCCCGGCAATGAACGCATCTGGCTGGCCAGTTCAAGACAGGTCGAAGCCTGTTCCCGGTAACGCATCTCCAGCGTTTCCAATCCCAACGACTGCATATAGGCTACCTGTGGCGACATATAACTGCCCAGGTTTCGGTGAATCTCCTTCCGCAGCCGGGTGGCAAACGCCTTTTCACCGAATCGTTCATACCACGACTTCAGCATCCGGCTCTGCGACCAGTCGGTCGTCTGGTAGTCCAAAATCAGTCCTCCCAAGCTGGTAGCTCCACCGGATATATATTTGGTACTGGATATGATTTCGATATCCACACCAAAGTCGGATGCCCGGAAATGCGTGAGGGGAACGATCGTCGTATCTGCTATCAATGGGATCCGGGCGGTGCGGGCTATCGCCGATAGTGCCTTCAGATCAGCCACTTCCAATTGCGGGTTTGTGATAATCTCCAGAAACAGGGCACAGGTATGCTGATCGATATGCTTATGCACTTCCTCCGGTTTCGTCAGGTCGCAGAAACGGACTTCCACACCGAAAGACGCCAGCGTAGAAGCCAATATCGAATAGGTATTGCCAAATAGATGGCGTGATGTAACGATGTTGGAACCCTGGCAGGCAATGGTTAGGAAGGTATTGCTGATGGCCGCCATACCCGAATTGAGCGCCGTCACACTGTTGGCACCCGTAATTATCTGTATCCGGTCTTCAAAATACTGTACCGTCGGATTCGTGATACGTGAATAGGTATGCTCATTGGTCTGTCCGCAAAACGCCTTTTCCATCTCTTCGGCCGTATCGAACTCGTAAGCGACAGCGTGATAAACGGGCATGGAGAGAGCATGGTAAGCATCCGGTTTCTGGTATGGCGTATGTATCAAACGCGCCTTCTGACTGTTTGTTTTCATCTTTTTGTTCTGATTATGACTAATACGGGAACAAAGCTACGCAAAAAGCGCCGGATAGCTATCAATCAGTAGCGAAAGACTTCCGCAAAAAACAATCTTTCCGCTTACAGATATCACAGCTATAGGCTTTCCGTTCGGCATTCGCTCCCAGCCCCATCACGCTACTGATACTTTTGATCGGGTTCATCAGGCAGGAGTCATTCAAAGAGATACCACAAAAGCGGCTGGGAAGTAAGCCGAACAATTGCTGTTGTTCGCTGACGTTCCAATCACAATAACCCGGGCTATACGAATTCGTGATCCGCCAACCCTCCAGCAACGCTTCCTCTGCCAGGAACCTTTCCGCATATTGTGCCGTCGCATCCGCCACGGCAGAACCGATAGCATCAGCAATATAGGTATGGAGCATATCCCCTTCGTCTTTCACCTGGTGCATCCAATCGTTACACGCATCACCCGCTGTCGCCGCCAGGATGATATACCGGTCGCACCCTTTCAACGCATGGGCAATGACAGAACCGGGATGGAACGAAACGCCATCCAGTTCCAGTCGCTGTTTACCAGTCGTTCGCCCTTGTACGATCCGATAGCCGAACAACGGACGGCATACCGCGGCAGCCTCTGCCAGGTAACGGCGGATTTGTCGGCCTACCTCCCCGCCCGGTTCAGCCCCGCCATACCCCAGAAAGCGGCTGATCGTTTCCCGTTGTATGCCGAGACTGTCGAAAGCGACAGGTATGATCTCAAGCAAATTCATGCGATAGCTCTTTTAATTTGCCCCCACGTTCTGGTTATAGTCACGCAGCGCCTCATAGAATGCGTAGATATTAGCCACCGGTATTTCCGGCGGCACATCGCATCCGGTGGATAAGACGTAATTGGGATAAGCGGATGTGCCTGTGAGCAGCGTACGAGTCGCGTTATACACCTCACTTTCGCTCATCTGCTTCATCACCGACACAGGATCCAGGTTACCCAGCACCAACACATCCGACGGGCAGTCATCCAACGCCTTCCGTATATCCGCCTTATTTCCAAAATGATAGCCCATCGCTCCGGTATGGAGCATGGCCGCCGTACAATGGCCTGTATTACCGCAGTTATGCAGGATCACGGCAAAATGATCCGTCTGTACCTCGTTGATAATCCGTTTCAGATAGACCGACGAGTAGTTCAGGCAATCGGCGTTCGACAACAGGCCGGCAGCCGGTTCTGCCACAATAACCCCATTCACACCCGTATCTCGTAACGCTTTCAGGTAGTTGATCAGGAAAGCCGTACACTTCTCCAGCAACTGTTGAACAGTCGTTGGTTCGATATAGATAGCCATCATGATCTCCGTCATATCATACAACCGGCCTGCCAGCGAGAAAGGGCCGATACAACCGCCAAACACCGGGCGGTCTGTGATACGTTCCGCCGTGATACGGTTCGCTTTCAGGTACTCCCCTATTCGTCCCGTGCTGAGGGAAGGTACTTCCAGCGCTTCCACATCGGCGGCATTTTGTAACAGGCGCTCCATTACGCTCGGCACTTCGTTGGGTGGAAAGAGTATGTGCGCGCCAAAGGCTTCGGCTTCCACCGTCAGGTCCATGATCACCGTTGTCGCTCCTGCCGGATAAACCGTAAGCGCACTGATCGCATCGGCATGTATCTGCCCATCCTTGCAGGCATCAACCACCCGCCGCCCTATCCTCTCGATACCCGGATGGGTCATGATCGGGATTGCGATTCGTTCGGGAGACTGGATCACGTGTTGAATCCAGTCTTTCATTTGTATCGTACTCATTCGGTAATTGTTTAGGCGTTTATCAGTTCTTTGGCTTTGACTACGGCGCCATTGGCATTACTGCTATACCCGTCGGCGCCGATCTGACGGGCGAACTGTTCAGTGATGGGCGCTCCTCCCACCATGACCTTCACCCGGTTGCGCATACCGGCTTCGTCGAGCGCTTGTATCACCAGTTGCATATAGCTCATCGTAGTTGTCAGCAAAGCCGACATACACAGGATCTCTGCCTGATGCTCCTGCACTGCCGCAATAAATTTCTCACTCGGCACATCCGTTCCCAGGTTGACCACCTCAAAGCCGCAACCTTCCAGCATGGAAGCTACCAGTCCTTTGCCGATATCATGCAGGTCGCCTTTCACCGTTCCGATCACGACCTTCCCCAAAGAAAAGGCTTTTTCTCCCTGCATCAATGGTTTCAGCAGTTCCAGGCATCCTTTCATCGCCCGGGCGGACATCAGCAGTTCGGGCACAAACGCCTCCCCTATCTCAAACTTACGTCCAACCTCTTCCATCGCCTTCACCATGTAATCGTTGATAATCGTTTCAGGCGAAACCTTATTTTCTATCGCTTCTTTGGTCAGCGCTACCGCAGGCTCCAGTTGTCCGCCCAGGATCGCCTGATATACATCACTCAAATCTGTCATCATACTATCTGTTTGTTAAAATGAATGTTCTTGTCCGATTTCCCGTACCGCCTCAAACAGGGCGAAGATATTTTCCAGCGGGGTGTCCGATTGTATGTTGTGTGCCGGCGCCAACAGGAACCCACCCCCTTTTCCCAGGATGGCATTGCGCCGTTTGATCTCCGCCTTGATCTCCACCGGTGTGCTTTTCGGCAGTAACTCCTGGACACATACGCCACCGAAGAACGTCAGTTTATCTCCATACGTATCTTTCAGCCATTGCGGATCCATTCCCTTTGCCAATGGTTGTATCGGGTTGAGGATATCCAGTCCCAGTTCGATGAAACGGGGGATCAGCGGAAGGATGGAGCCACAGCTATGCCAGGCCACTTTCACCTCCGGATTGACCGCCTTAAACGCCTTGAACATCTTTTCGATGCGGGGCGCAAAATACCGGTCGAACATCTGCAGGCTGATCATCGGTCCCTGTTGCGAGCCAAAATCATCGCCGCACCAGATGATATCCGCACCCAGTTCCACCAACCGTTTCCCCACTTCGGTATGGAAATGAGTAATCTTGTCGAACAACACATCCACATACGGCCTTTCCATCGCCATGTCCATGAACAGTTTCTCCAGTCCCACCAGATACCAGGAAGTCTCAAAGATCGAACATTCAAGGTCGCCGATAATCCCATGTGTTTTTCCGAATGCCCGGATCGTTTCCTCCGCATACCGGAAGCGCCCCGGGCTGTTCACATCCGGGAACGGATACCGCTCGATATCCTCAACCGTTTCGGCATGCGCCAACGGGTGCAACTCAAAATCATCATACAGACCGTGGTTCCGCATGCCGATACCCCATTCGTTGATGATCAGTCCGTCGTCCCGCCGGTACGTCTTGCCGGTATCCGGCGCACACGACGCCACACAAATACAGTCGCATCCCAACCGCAGCATCAGGTCGCGCCACGAGATCCGGTTGCCACTCATGGGTGAGTCGATCGACGGTTCGCAGGGAATGCCCCAAAAATTACTCAACTTTTCAGCCAACTGGGGCACAATGCTGCAATACACCGGAGGACGGTCGGTCTCCTGATGATTGATCGCGCTGATAAGCCTTTCTTTTGATGTCATTGCCATTCTACTATTTTGTTTTTGTTGATATTCATTCCGTTCACCACCATAACCAGTAAAACACAACCAAGATCAGGAAGATCACCACCGACAGGATGTTAAACCAGGCAGGTGTACGGAACAATTCCCTGCTGATTACCACATACGCCTCTTTCTCCCGTATCCGGCGACCCAGGACGACGACCAGTCCGCAACACAACAGAAAGACGATCCCCATCCGATCCAACCAGGGAAGATCCGGCCAGCACACCTTCAGCACGATGGAGAAGACGAATGTCCCCACAGCCGCGGCCAGCGCCCCATTGGACGTAGCCCGTTTATAAAAGAAGCCCGCGAGGAAGATCGCCAGCGCACCCGGACTGATGAAGCCGGTGAACTCCTGGATATAATGGAACGCCTGGTCCAACCCCGACAGCAGGGGAGCAATCAGCACGGCGATCAAGAGCGCCACGAAACTTGTCCACCGTCCCGTCCGAACCAATTCCGGTTGTCCGGCATCCTTCCGGATATACGCCCGGTAAATATCCATGGTAAAAATGGTAGATATACTGTTCATCATCGAGGCCAGCGAGCTAACAATAGCCGCGGTGAGCGCTGCAAAAGCGATACCCTTGAGTCCCGTCGGCAAGAGTGTGCCGAGCAGCCAGGGGTACGCTTCGTCCGATTTCTCCAGCGGCGCCTGCAACACAAAGGCCGCGATGCCGGGTATAACCACGATCAGCGGGATAAACAGTTTGATGAATCCGGCAAACAACATCCCATACTGCGCTTCTTTTACGGTCCGGGCGGCCAATGCCCGTTGGATTATATATTGGTTGCATCCCCAGTAATACAGGTTCGCCACCCACAGTCCGCCGATAATCACCGACAACCCGGGTAAATCCTTATAACCCGGATGCGACCGGTCCAGGATCAGATGGAACTTATCCTGCGCCTGTGCATATAAATTGGTAAAGCCCTGTACCACCCCATTCCCTTTCCCCACCAGATCCAGTGCGATATAGGTAGTGATGAGGCCGCCGCCGATCAGGAAGACCACCTGGATGACATCCGTCAGCGCAACTGCCTTCAATCCGCCATAGACCGAATAAACGGCGGCAAACAAAGCCAGGCCGCATACCCCCATCCACAACGGGACGCCCACTACTTTCCCGACCGTCAGTGCGCCGAGATACAGGATAGAGGTCAGGTTCACAAACACAAACACCAGCAGCCAGAAGAAAGCCATCACCGTTTTCACCCGCCCGTCGAACCGTTCTTCGAGGAACTGTGGCATGGTAAATATCTTCTTTTCCAGAAACACAGGCAGGAAGAATTTAGCAACGATAATAAGCCCCAGGGCGGCGATCCATTCATACGTGGCCATGCCCAGCCCGATGGCGTATCCCGAACCCGACATACCCACAAACTGCTCCGCCGAGATATTGGAGGCAATGATGGACGAACCGATTGCCCACCAGGCCAACCCCCTGCCGGCCAGGAAGTAATCACTCGTATCTTTCTTCTCCCCCTTTTTCGTTCGCGACACAAAGAGCCCGACAAAGAGGATCAGCAAACAATACAAGATAAAAATGAGAAGGTCTATAGTGCCTATTTGCATGGGAACAACTGGTATTAGTACAGTTCAAAGGTCATTTTACCCCGGATCACATCGTCTTTCTTCAGGGAGATCCGTCCACGAGTGAAAGGCGTACCGTAGAAAGGCTCGGAGCCCGTATTCGAATAGTCGGCGATCATCAGGTGGATACAGCCATCCTGCAACCAACTTCTCCAGGCTTGTGTACCGTTGCCGTGGACGGTGATCCCGCGGCCCTGTCCGTTCGTAAGCGATCCCCTCAGCAGTTGTGTCTTGGTGGAACGGAAATCCGTCGATCCCAGAATATTGGCATCGTCCTTCCACGGATGGGAAGGTTGTTTCCTCCACGCTTCCGGTTCATACAAAGGTTGGGCGTTCAGCGTAGCCTTTCCTTCGGTACGGGCAATATCATCCGCCGGATACACGGTGAAATCGCCTTTTCGTTTCCATTGCAGGTGTTCCATCTGCCGCGGCAACCGGAGCAACATCCCATATTGCCGGGGACGGATCTCTTCCGAAGCCATCTTCATTTCATACGCCACTTCTATCTTCCGGTCGGTGGTAAACAGGTAGGATATCTTTCCCTGGTCTCCGTTTACATAGGATGCTTCCACCTCCACGCATACATTCCCTTCTGCAGTTGTCTGATGCCGGAAATCCGTTGCGAAAAGCGTCAGGTGCGGGTAATCCTTGAGCGGGAAAATCAGGTTCTGGTAGGTCTCTCCCGCCACATTCGGCTTGCCGCCGTCGTCGTCGTTCATCGGCACCAGTAAAAAGAGGGGGCCTTGTTCCAGCAACACATCCGTACCGGCAAATGCCTGCGAGAGCAGCCCGGTTGTTTTATTGAATAATACGGTTTGCACATCCGTACCCGCCGCAGAGCGGATAGTCAACAGCTCTTTCCCGTCTTCCACGGTGAGCGTCGCGGCCGGCCGGGCTGCCGGTGTTTCTTCGGCAACGGTAAACAGTTCTTCCTGACAGACTAACCCATCCGGTCCCGTTACCTTCAGATACACATCCTGCCGGGCATCTTCCTTCAACGGGATCAGAATCTTCCCTTTCGAGCGGGCTGGCAACGAAGACGGGATGCGGTTCATCACCCCGTTACGGTGGCCCGCCTCAATCACCACCTTGTCGAAGCCGATGAAATTGTACCGGTTTTCCACCGTCAGTACCAACCCTTCCTTTTTCCATTCGCTATGCAGGATACGGAAAGGGGTATAGGCTTTCTTCAGGGCCGTATATTCCGGTTTTTCCCTGCGCCATCCGTCGATCGGCCCCCAGGGACCATAGCCCGTAATCTGTCCGCCGGGCAGGTGGAAGACATCGTCGATACCGCTCCAGATCGCTCCCCCCAGGCAGGCGGGATGATAATACATACTGTCGCACATCTCCACCAAGGGTTGGGCGTATGCCGCCCGTACACCCGGGTCTGTGACCAGCTCGCGACTGTTATAACAGGTCAAATGGGCGTATTCACCGAATAAAACAGGCCGTTTAAACGTATCGCAAACCGCCGGTCCGTTAATGCCCGGATAATGGATATTGGCGATATCCGCCTTACTGCCTGCATTATTGAAACTGCCCCAGCACTGATCATGGAAACTGTTCGGGCGGGAGGGATCCATTTCCTTCACCATCGCCACCACCTGTTCCCAGAGCGGCGACCACCGCGACTCGTTGGCTACCGACCAAAGGATGACCGACGGGTGCATCCTTCCTGCCAGGATATTGTCCCGGTTGGCACGAAGCATGTACGGCAGGTATTGCTCATCCAGGTAGTTCCATGTTTTCCAGATCGGGGAAGCATGGTGCTGAATCCACGTCAGCGCGGCCTCGCTCTCCACAAAAAGCCCGATTTCATCGCAGGCTTCCAGGAATTCTTCCGAAGGAGGATAGTGGGAGGTACGGATATAGTTACAGTTCGCCGCCTTGAAAAGCCGGGCGTCCTGCAGGCAGAGTTCGGGCGTCAGGCTCCTGCCTCGCAGCGGATGAACCTCATGCCGGTTCACACCGCGCAGTTTGACGGCGACACCATTCACATACAATTGATTCCCTTTCACTTCCACCTGGCGGATACCTACCCGCTGTTCGTTCACCTGCACCGAACGGTTGTTACGCAGCAACGTGGTGGTCAGCGTATAGAGGTATGGTTGTTCCGGATTCCACAGCCGGGCGTTCCGGACAGCCAACACGGTGGTTTGTTTGCCGTTCTTTTCGGCAGGAGAAGTCTTTGTCGCCACCACCTTGCCGGTAGCGTCGGCCAAGGTGTAGCGGAGGGAGATCGCATCACCCACGGGCGACTCTTCCGCAATATCGGTAATGATGGTAATTTCAGCATGTTTGAACGACTTATCCGGTGTTGTCACCACATCCATACCCGCCACGTTCACTTCCGGCAGGACGAAAAGGGTGACTTTCCGGAGCAATCCGCCTACCGTATGACAGGCGTATTGGGAGATACAGCCGAGGCGGTCGCTGACCGTACCTGTTCGCACATCCACCTGCAGCATGTTCTCACCCGGCCTGACCGCCCGGGTTATATCCAGTTCGAAAGGCACCATGCCCCCTTCGTGCTCACCGACCACCTGTCCGTTCACCTTTACCTGCCCGTAGGAACTTACCCCGTCGAACCGGATCTTGACACGTTTGCCGCCCCAATCGTCCGGAACCGTGATCCGGCGTGTATATGTAGCCGTTTCGCCATCCGGAACCACGAAACCCTGCATCAGCCATTCGCCCGGCACCTCTATGCCCGTTACAGGGATAGATGCCGATTGGAAATCCCAACGGCCGTTCAGGCTGATCACCGGTTCACGTACGCCCGAAACCGTTTGTACCCTGGGCGACAAACGTACGGCGCCGTCGGTCTGAGCGGCCGATGTCCATACACACAAAAAGAGGAGCACAAATAGGAAAAGTTGCTTTTTCATGGTCGTTTACTTTATTTTGTTAATTCGCGGGGAGATGTCCCCACCCATTGTTTAAATACGCGTGAGAAATATTGCGGCGATTGGAAGCCACAACTGAAACAGACCTCCTTCACCGACATCTCGGTGTTCCGAAGCAGTTCGATCGCCTTATTCACCCGGATCTGGTTCAGGAAATCCAGGGGCGACATGTTCAGGTGCTGGGCAAAGAGCTTCCGCAGGTAGCGTTCGCCGAATCCGGCATGGGAAGCTACGTCCGCAATGCTGATATCCGACTGGTAATTCATACGGATATACGCAATGGCGCGAATCATGGATTCATTGCCGCCGATCGGCAGATATACCTCTTCCATGTGGCGGTTGATCAGGATCAGCAGTTCGGCATAATACATCAGCACCAGGTATTTATAGTACCTGTTCCGGGCGTTCAGTTCGTTCACGATACGCTGGACGGCGCGCATGATGCGTACGTTGTTGACGATCTTGATCAGCTTGTTTCGCTCGGAGAAGACCGTCAGTTGCATGCTCCCGTCTATTTTTCCTTCCTTATTCAGGTCGAACCGGGAAAACACTTCGGGCAGGAATTCCAACTGCATCAGCGTGCATCCTTCAGGTCCCGCTTCAAAGAAATGGTGGGCGTTGGAGGAAACGATCATCATCTCATTCTCGTTGAAACTAAAGCTCTCATTCTCATCCAGGCAGAGGATGCAACTGCCCTTCTTCACATAGTTGATCTCAATCCGCACATGTTGATGGGGGCCGTACGACTCGAAGGGCGCGAATGAGACAAAACGGAACACATCCGCCAGTCGTTGATACTTCAGATTCTCCGTGATATCTTCCAGCAATTTCCATAGCGATTGTTCTGCGATTCCATCCATAAACAGCATGCTTCGATTTCCAACAAAGATAGGCAGTCGTACGTAAATCCGCCGGATAAATTCCAAAAAAAACTGTCGGATTGGGGCATATTCTTATCCCCATCTTATACAAAACGGAACTAAAACCGGTGTAAGCGTCCTGGCAATCACCCATCCCTTCTTCATCCCGCGTCAGCGGCATTTGCTATCGGAAGAGGGATCTTCTATTGTCAACATCCGCATCTTCTATTGACAATAATAGGAAGAAGTAGTGTCGCGTTTAGGATGCTTTAATCGTCCCACAACGCTGGAAAGATCAGCCCACTGCTGTGGTGTCTTCTTTCCACAGCTGTGAACTCTTCGTCCCACAGCTGTGAAAAGGAAAGTTCACGGCTGTGAAAAGAAAACTTCACAGTTGTGAAAAGAAAACTTCACGGCTGTGGAGAGAAGAGATCTTCCTGACGCCGGTAACAGAGCAACCTAATGTTGACGATACTTCTTCCTGTTGTTGACGGTAGTTCTACCAGGTACTTGGCGGAGAATAGGCAGGATCGTCCGGGAGGGTTTCCGAAAGCAGAACCGGATGCTGTTTATGCACCCGGGAAAAAAGAAAGAAAAGGATACGGGGGAAGTCCCGCCATCAGGCGGCTGTTTCAGAACGGATAACCCACGGCGAAATGCCAGGCGAAGTTATTACCGAAGTTGGGATTCGTGATCGCCCACCGCTTCGACCCGCTTTCCTGCGGATTGAAGGCTTTGAATCCGGTATCGAAACGGAGCAGGAAGAAGTCGAAGTCGAGACGGAGACCCAGCCCGTAGGAAACGGCGATCTCTTTGTAAAAGCGGGAAAAGTCGAAGTTGCCGCCCGGCTTTTCGGGATAGGGACGTATCGTCCAGATATTACCGGCATCAATATACGTGGCCACTTCAAACTTCCAGAACAGCTTCGTCCGGTATTCCACATTGGCATCCAAGCGGATATCCCCCGTACGAAGGGCGAACGATACGGAGTCGCCCACCTGCATACTGCCCGGCCCGAGCGAACGGACAGACCATCCGCGCACGCTGTTGGCCCCCCCGGAAAAATACTGCCGCTCAAACGGCAGCCGTTCGGCATTCCCATACGGCACCCCTACCCCAAGGCCCAGATGGAAAGCCAATTTGTTGCGGCTGTCCAGTACCACTCCTTTGCTCAGGTCCACATCCGTTTTCACAAACTGGGCGTAGTTGATGCCGAAAACCTTATACAGCCCGTTCGCATCTTTCTCCGCCCCGAACATTTTAGACAGGCCATACAACAGGTTTCCCGCCAGTTCGAACGACACGCGCACCGAGTGTGAGTTACGTTGCCGGTGCAGCGGGCTGTAGTTATTGAACGAATAGGTATAGCTCGACCCCATGATAAACTGCTCCGTATAATTATACAGCACAATGGCCGGAGGAAGTTCGCTGATAAACGCCGAGTCCAACCGGGGCAGATATACATAATCCACATCCAGCAATTGATACGTATGCCGCGCCTGCATATTGCTCCGATCCTGCCAGATATAGCTCCATCCGCCGGAAACGATCGCACGCTCGTATTCCGGCCTGCGCTGCCGGTTGTAACTCAGCTTCAATTCGGTGGAAGCACGGAGCTTCCTCACAAACGAAGTATTGACGAAGGGAAAGAGGAAGCGGGGAAACAAGATCGACGCATCTCCCCCCAACTCCCAATACCCATCCACGCCCGGGTAGCCCGACAATGCTTCGTACGCGCCGCGGACACGGGCAGAAAAGGTTTCCGACCCATTGAACAGGTTCCGGTGTTGATAGTTGGCACTGGCGGCGGCGCCAAAATCGCCGTCCGAATTAGTACCCTCCAGATCGAACCCCACACTCTGCCATTTGGCCGGCGAAGTGAGGATCAGGCAGTTGAGCTTCATCGTATCGTTCTCCTCCACCTCGGTAAAGCGGATATTGACATTCTTTAGTGCTTTCAGGGAAGCGAAAGACGAATAGGTCTGTTCCACGTTCCGCTCATTATAAAGTTGCCCGGAGGTGAGGTAAGTGCTTTTCCGCAATACGCCGGGACGGACGGTACGGCCGTTCTTGCCATAGATGATCCGCACATCGCGGCTCTGTACCGTATCGGTCGGGAAGAAGGTTTCTTCATCTCCTCCCAAGCCCAAGGTATTGTAATCGGTCAGTACGGTAATGTCTTTGATATAATACGGACGATGGAGGGTATCGGCCAATGTGCCGTCCGGGCGTTGCATCCGGAAAGGACGCAGTTGCATATCCACGTCCACCTGGTACTGGTTCAACGCGCTGTCGGCCAGATAAGACAGGTTTTCTCGGTTGAAGGCATAGTAGCCGCGACGGCGTAACAGGGAGGTGACACGCTGCCGCTCTTCATCAAGCACATCACGGTCGAACAGGCTCCCTTCCTTCACCAGGGGCGTAAAACCCTCGGGGGCTGTCAGGAAAGAAGCGGCGATAGGATTCCGGCGGGGCGGCTGGAGGTGGGCAATGCTGTCGATCCGGTTGTCGTCCAGGTGGATGGCGTAGTTACGGATCCGGTAAGGCTCATTCGAAGTGACATGGTAGGTTACAACCATTTTCTTACGGCTGGTGGTATCGATGGAGGCATCTACTTCGGCATGGATATAGCCTTTGTTGACAAGGAAACGTTCCAGTTCGGCTACCGACTGGTCCACCAGTTCGTTATCCTGGATGACCGGCGCTTCTCCCATGCGCCGCAATTGTTTGTTCACCCAGTTGTTTTCGTTACGCCCCGACCAGTTATAGACATACAACTGCCATTTCATCAGACCAAATGCTTTGAAATTGGGCAACTGGCGGACATAGGAACGCAGTTCGGCTTCATTATAGTCTTTGTTGTCCGATTCAATCTTCACCTTGTCGAGCAGGTATTCCCCCTCGCCGACAAACTTTGTCGTGCCACAGGCTACCATCCATAAGCTGCATACCAATATATATCCTATGAGCCGAATTCCTTTCATCCCTCGTCTTTACGGTCACAAATGTACTGGAAATTACATAAATTCAGCTACTTTTGCCTTGTAAAAAGACAGATCATGCTGAGCAGGAACAAGATCAAATATATCCGGTCGCTGGAAAGGCGGAAGTTCAGGAATGAATACGGGACATTTGTAGCGGAGGGGAATAAACTGGTGGCCGACCTGCTGCCGGTGTTCGAATGCGAGCTGCTGATCGCCCGGTCGTCGTGGATGGCTACCCAGGGGGACATCCCGGCCAAAGAGTTGCTGTTGGACGAAGACGAAGACATCCGCAAGGCCAGTTTCCTGAAAAACCCGCAGGACGTACTGGCCGTATTCAGGCAACCCGCCTGGTTGATCGACGCAGTGGATCCCGCCAGCCAACTGGTACTGGCGCTCGACAATATCCAGGATCCGGGAAACCTCGGAACGATTATCCGGATAGCCGACTGGTTCGGTATCGCCCATATCGTTTGTACACCCGGAACCGCCGATGTGTTCAGTCCCAAAGTAATACAGGCCACCATGGGCGCCCTTGCACGCGTACAGGTACATTATACGGATCTGGAAACCTGGCTCCGCACCCAGGCTGCAAAAGACATTCCCCTTTTCGGCACCTTTCTCGACGGGGATAACATCTACGACCGCCCCTTATCGGAAACAGGCATACTCGTGATGGGGAACGAAGGCAATGGCATCCGTCCCGAAATGGCGTCGCTGATCAACGAAAAATTGTATATTCCCAACTACCCGGCTGGGCAGGAGACCTCAGAGTCGCTCAATGTGGCAGTGGCTACCGCCCTCACCTGTGCCGAGTTTCGCCGCCGCGGCGGACAGGCCGGATAAGCGCCATACATCCACCCGGCTGCCGGGAGTCAACTCACCGGTCATCCTTCTCCAATCCGCCACCAACGAAGCGGGCGACGGCCGGTATCCGGCAGGCAAAGGAATAAGTACCCCGTCGTAAAAGGCTGTACCCGCCAGTTCTTCCGTCAACAGGAAAATACCGGACAGGCTGCCATCGTCGGCCAGTTCGATATAATGCAGGAGGAGGACGTCTGTGAACCAGACATAATGTGCGGCAAGGCGGCGCATGGGAAATAGCAGGCTGTTATTCTTCGTGGAAAGGAGTCCCGTAATTATACCGCATCAGGCTCAGGCTGTCCACATACACCTTATAATAGGTCGAATCCATATTATCGAGGCGGATCGAGCCATAAACACGACGGACCTGGCGGGTAGGCAGCGTACGCAACACCGCTTCATAGTAACCGTCGCTGCCGATTTCGCGGGTGACCGTAAGGGTGGTATCCCGTTGCTCGGCGCTCAGCCGTAGCTCAGGCTTGAACGCCGGGTCTTTCTTCAACCCCCAGAAACGAACGCCCAGCACAAACGAGCTGCCCGAAGGATAGTTGGACTCCGGCTTGATATCGAACACCACCCCATTAAATAACGCGGAAGGTTCCAGCACCATCAGGTTGCCCCGCGGCCATATATCCACCGAGTCGCGGTTGGAAGAAGGAGCGGCATCCGCCTGCACATCGCCAAGGTCGGCAATACGTCTGTCGAGATCCACCACCACGCGTTCATACATCTTGATATAAATATTCAGGTTGCGCCCGTACCATACCAGTGAACTGTCGTACAGTGCCTGTGTGATGCCATATTTACGGAAAACAGACTGGTAGAGCGCCAGCTTCGTACTATCTTCCCGGTAGGTCTGATAGTCGGTATTGGTGATGGCTTCGGCAATCAGCATATCAGTCAGCACCTGCTGCATCTCCTTCTCCTGAAGGATATTACCGGGCACCTTGCTACAGGCAGCCAATCCGGCCGCCACCCATACTATCACGCCATATTTCCACCATTTACCTTGCATTTACTTGACCTCCGGGATACTTTTTTCGGACGACAGGCTGAGAGAGAGTGTACGTCTGAAGAAAAGGAGAAGGATAAAAACACCGACACAGATCGCCGAATCAGCCAGGTTGAAGATCGGGCGGAAGAAAACGAAATGCTCGCCACCCCATATCGGCACCCATTCGGGCAGGATCGTATCAATCAGCGGGAAATAGAACATATCCACCACCCTGCCATGCAGCCAGGCTTCATACCCGCCACCGGACGGCAGGAAAACGGCCACCGTATCCCGCGTGCTCTCACTGAAGAGCACACCATAAAAAATACTGTCGATGATATTCCCGATCGCCCCGGCAAAGATCATCGCGATGCAGGCGATATAGCCGAAATGAAAACGCTCTCTGACAATCTTCCACAGGTAATAGCCGATAAACCCTACCGCCACGATACGGAAAACGGTGAGGAACAGCTTGCTGATCACTTCGATACCAAAAGCCATCCCGGGGTTTTCCGTAAAATAGATATGAAACCAGGAGGTGATCACAAAACTCTGTCCCAGTGTCATGTGCGTCTTTATCCAGATCTTCAGGCTCTGGTCAAGCAGAAGGAGCAGTATTATGATCAACACTGCTCCCCATCCTTTGGAATATTTCATACTACTTCGCACCCCCCTGTTTGGCTTCGATACTCAAGGTAGCGTGAGGAACAGCGCGCAGTCTTTCTTTCGGAATCAATTTTCCGGTCTCCCGGCAAACGCCATACGTCTTATTTTCGATACGGATCAATGCGGCCTGCAGGTTCTGTATGAACTTCATCTGCCGTTGGGCCAGGCGTCCGGCTTCCTCTTTCGATAAGGTGGCGGCACCCTCTTCCAGCACTTTGAACGTGGGAGAGGTATCGGCCACATCGTTGCCGTCGGAGTTGGTGATCCCGGAACGAAGCATTTCGTAATCTTTCTTCGCGATCTCCAGCTTCTCTAAAATAATGGCGCGAAACTCCTCGAGTTCAGCATCCGAATATCTGGTTTTCTCTGCCATAATCATACATTCTATTGGTTCAACATTTTATATTTAACACCCTTATCCTGATGCAGTCCAAATATACTGAAATATATGACAGCAACAAGATGGAATCCATTTATTTTTATGCTTCGTCCACCTTATCGATACGGATCGACACCGTGAAGTCTTCAAAATCGAGTAAAACCGGCTCACTGAGGATATCCACCGGTTTAAGGGCGACGGCCAGTACCTGCTTACAGATATAGTCGTTGTATTCCTGAACCGTATCGTCCATCTCTTCCGAGGAGAGGATATGGATCTTGATCTTGTCCGTAATATCCAGCCCGCTGCTCTTGCGCAGGTTCTGGATGCGGTTCACCAGTTCGCGCGCCAGGCCTTCCTTGCGGAGGTCTTCCGTGACGGTGATATCCAACGCCACCGTCAACCGCCCTTCATTGGCGACCAGCCAGCCCGGGATATCTTCGGAGATAATCTCCACATCGGCCAGTTCCACCACCGCTTCCTGTCCGGCCACGGTAAAGGCGAACGAGCCCGTCTTTTCAAATGCCAGGATATCCGCCTGCGGCATTCCCTGGATCACGGCGGCCAGGTCTTTCATGATCTTGCCGTACCGCGGGCCGAGCTTCTTGAAGTCCGGTTTGACCTTTTTAACAAGAATACCGTCGGCATTGTTTACAAATTTCAGTTCCTTCACATTCACCTCGTTCAGGATCAGGTTCTTTACCTCCTCGATGCTTTCCTGTTGGTGGGCGTCCATCACGGGAATCATCAGCGTCTGTAGCGGCTGGCGGACCTTGATGTTCACCTTGCGGCGCAGAGCCAGTACCATCGACGAGATATCCTGTGCCATCTGCATCCGTTCTTCCAGGCTTTTATCGATACGGTTCTCATCGCAAACAGGGAAGTCGGACAGGTGGACAGATTCCACATTCTCGCGTCCGGTGGCTCCGATCAGGTCAAGGAAGAGGCGGTCGGCATAGAACGGTGCGATCGGCGCCATCAGCTTGGCAACCGTTTCGAGGCAGGTATAAAGCGTCTGGTACGCCGAGAGTTTATCGTCCGTCATCCCCCCACCCCAGAAACGGCGGCGGTTAAGGCGAACATACCAGTTACTCAGGTGATCGTTCACAAATTCGGAGATGGCGCGTCCGGCTCGTGTCGGTTCATAGGTATCAAAGAAACCATCCACATCCTTCACCAGTGTATTGAGCAACGACAGTATCCAACGGTCGATCTCCGGACGTTTCTCCCAGGCTACATCCGGCTGACCGTAATCAAAGCCATCCACATTGGCATACAGGGAGAAGAAAGAATACGTATTATACAACGTTCCGAAGAATTTGCGGCGCACCTCGTCCATGCCTTCCGGATCGAACTTGATGTTGTCCCACGGCGAAGCATTGGTGATCATGTACCAGCGCAACGGGTCGGAGCCGTTGTTATCGATCGTCATAAACGGATCGACGGCATTGCCGAGGCGTTTCGACATCTTGTTGCCGTTCTTATCGAGCACCAGCCCGTTCGATACAACGGTCTTGAACGACACACTGTCGAACACCATCGTGGCGATGGCATGGAGCGTAAAGAACCAGCCGCGTGTCTGATCCACACCTTCGGCGATAAAGTCGGCGGGATACACCCGTCCGCTATCCAGCGCTTCCTTATTCTCAAACGGATAATGGATCTGCGCATACGGCATCGCGCCCGAGTCAAACCATACATCGATCAGGTCGGACTCGCGTTTCATCGGCAGTCCTTTCGACGACACCAGCACGATCTCATCCACATACGGACGATGCAGGTCGATCAGGTCGTAGTTTGCCGGTGTATAAGTGCCCGGTGTAAAACCGGCGAACGGATTCTCTTCCATCAGCCCCGCTTTCACCGAGCGTTCTATTTCATTGTACAATTCTTCCACAGAGCCGATGCACTTCTCTTCCGAACCGTCTTCGGCACGCCAGATAGGCAATGGCGTACCCCAGTAACGGCTACGGCTCAGGTTCCAGTCCTGAAGGTTTTCGAGCCATTTGCCGAAGCGCCCCGTACCGGTACTCTGCGGTTTCCAGTTGATCGTATTGTTCAGTTCGATCATCCGGTCGCGGCAGGCGGTAGTACGGATAAACCAACTGTCGAGCGGATAATACAGCACCGGTTTGTCTGTACGCCAGCAGTGCGGGTAGTTGTGCACCTGTTTTTCGATGCGGAACACACGGTTCTGCACCTTGAGCATCATACAGATCCGGATATCGAGTGTTTCGTCTTTATCGGTGAGTGCCGGGTCGTAGGCATTTTTCACGAAAATACCGGCGAACGGATCATAATCCGCAGCGTTCATCTGCCCCTGTACAAATGCAGGATCGAGGTCTTCCAACTTATAATATTTACCCGTCAGGTCCACCATCGGGCGCATCACACCGTCTTTGTCGCACATCATCAACGGCGGCACACCGTTGGCTTTCGCCACCCGGTCGTCGTCCGCTCCGAAGGTAGGTGCGATATGTACGATACCCGTACCGTCTTCCGTCGTCACAAAATCACCGGTAATAACCCGGAAAGCGCCCGTACCCGGGTTTACCCACGGGATCAGTTGCTCGTAAGACATGCCGGCCAGTTCGGTTCCTTTCCATTCGCCGGATATCCGCCAGGGGATCAGCTTGTCGCCTTCTTTGTAGTCTTCCAGCGCCAGCTCGGCGGCTTTCGGATTAAACAAGGAAGCGACCAGGTCTTTGGCCAGGATGGCCGTCATCGGGATACCGGTATAAGGATTGTAGGTCTGTACGGCCACATAGGTAATGTTCGGGCCAACGCAAAGGGCTGTATTCGAAGGCAGCGTCCAGGGCGTGGTAGTCCATGCCAGGAAATAGACATCGCCAAAGCCCGTCATTCCCTTCTTCGGCAGAGGCACATAGAACTGGGCTGTGCAGGTGGTATCCTTTACGTCGCGGTAACAACCCGGCTGGTTCAACTCGTGTGTACTCAGCCCCGTACCGGCGGCCGGCGAATAGGGTTGTATGGTATATCCTTTATACAGCAGGCCTTTGTTATACAGTTCCTTCAACAGGTACCACAGTGTTTCGATATACCGGTTGTCGTAGGTAATATACGGATCGTCCATATCCACCCAGTAACCCATCTGCTTGGTGAGGTCTTCCCACTCCCGGGTGTATTTCATTACGTCCTTGCGGCAGGCGGCGTTGTATTCGGCTACCGATATTTTCTTACCGATATCTTCTTTGGTGATACCGAGCGTTTTTTCCACACTCAGTTCCACCGGCAAGCCGTGGGTATCCCATCCGGCTTTCCGTTTGACTTCAAAACCTTTCATGGTTTTGTAGCGGCAGAAAATATCTTTGATCGAACGGGCAATCACATGATGGATACCCGGCATCCCGTTGGCGGAGGGCGGTCCTTCGTAGAATACAAACGACGGGCGTCCGGCGCGGATGGCCAGACTTTTGCGGAAGATGTCGCCATCCTCCCATTGCTTCAGCATCTCCTTGTTCACTTGCGCCAAGTCGAACTTCGAATATTCCGCAAATTTCTTACTCATATAGCTGTTCTATTATCGTCATCTTGAAAATTGGGGCAAAGTTACTCATACAATTCGAAATAGACAATAAAAAAATGAATGAAGCGAAGTGTAAAACGCGTGAAAAACGCCCGGGAATATTACCAGCCGCCACCACCGCCGCCACCACCGCCGCCGCCCGAGAAACCGCCGCCACCACTTCCGGAACTCCAACTTCCACCGGATGAGGAAGACGAAGACAATGCATGATCGATACAAGCGTTGTTTACTGAAGTAGTGAATGAAGCAGCCATCGCGCCATACGCCAAGGGCTCGGAACCCTTATACCAATCCGGGGCATAGTTGTAGTGCTTGAGCACTGACTCGAATTTGCGGCTCCACTCATTTTCCACATCCAGAGCGATCGCATATGGCAACATCCGCTCGAATAATTCGGGCGTCTGTTCAGGAGGAGTGAGCAAGTTCAGACGATATTCCTCGGCTGTTTTGAGGTACATCCGGAAACCCTCCAATTCTGCCGAAACAGTAGCGCCCAAAGGCGTGGGCGCTTTTATCAACCAGATGTATATCGCATAAACAACCGACACGATGAGCGCCAATCCCAGGGATACCACGAAGATATGCGTACCGGCGCCGGTATCCGACGGGCTTATCAGGATGTAAAGCACTAACACCGCCACAGCCACAAGACCGCCCCAACCGATAAACGTAAGATTCCGGAGATAGTAATCCGTCAGATCCACCTTCGAGGAAAGGGCTTTTTCCAATTGGAGTGTCGCCTTGGCTATACGCGTATGGTTCTTTTCCGTTACCACCAATGTCTTAGAGGATGTAAACAGCGAATCGTATAAGACCTGTTCCTCTGCGGCCAGGGTCGCCACACGATCCTTCGCCTGCAAGGTATATGCTTTATCCTCGCAATTGATGAGGATGGCCTTTTTTACCGCCATTGAAACCAATGTGGCAGTAAAAGCCGTGTCGTCGCTCTTCCGTTTATACAGATAACGAACCAATCCGGCAGACCAATCGTGCGGCGGACGGAAGGTAGGAATCACCACCGGTTTGCGGGGATCACGCCCCACTTTGACCCATGTAATCCAACAATAGATGAGCCAAAGCAGCAGACACACCACCGCACCGATGATACGTCCGTATTCCTGCCAAAAAAGGGCTAACGCGGTTGGAGGAGCAGGACGTTCAATGATCCCGCGGGGAAAAGAAACGGCTACGGTCAGTCCTTCGCCCGGAGACAAGGGTGCGGTCGTATGGAAACTCACCGTGTTACCCTCATCCTTCACCTCACCGTTTTTCTTCGCCTGAGCGAATGCGCCCGTATAACAATCAGCCGCTATGGCCGACACTCCCTGCGGCAAGGTGACAGTTGCAGAAGCATCGACGATAGCGAAATCCCATTCGTTGCCCGTCACGTTCCAGTACAATTCGTCGTAATCATCGAAAAAACCCACATGACCGCGACTGCTATACGTAATCTCATACGTGTATTCACCCGGCGAAAGCAATACATCCCCACTCCCCACATAAATCACCCGCATATCCCCTTCGCGCTTATTGCGGTAGTCCGACTGACTGCCGTTGCATAACACCGCAAGGACTTCGATGCCTATTTCCCGTTTATTCCCGTTGCGGTCGGCACGGGTCAGAGGTATGCGACGTACGATACCGCGCTTGATTTGTTCCCCGGACGCATATACCCTGATATGTTCCGTGACAGTCACCGTACCGTCGGCAGCGATAACGACATCCGAATGAAACGAAAGGATCTGCTCGTCAACCGGCTGTTGTCCATAGGCAACCGACCCGAGCAGCAGTAAAAACAGACACATTATACGCTTCGCCATCGCTGTCAGAGTTTGATTCCGGGAAGTTCTTTTTCGGTCGCATCGACAGTATAGAAGAGCCCTTTCTTAAACCCGAACAGGGAACCGAGCATATTCGACGGGAAACTCTCCAGGGCGATATTGTTCTCCCTCACTGTGCCGTTGTAATAACGTCGCGCCAATGCCAGGTCGTCTTCCAATTCAGACAATTGTTGTTGCAGGTGCAGGAAACTGGCGTTCGCTTTCAGGTCGGGATAACGTTCGCCCACCACCACCAGGTTACCCACCGCACGGCCAAGGGCGGTTTCCGATTCCAACCGTTGCTGCAGGTCGGGAGCCTGCATCGCCTGAGTCCGGTAACGGGTAACCTGTTCAAGGACATTTTTCTCATGGGCAGCATAACCTTTGACAATCTCAACCAGGTTGGGAACGAGATCGAAGCGCCTCTTGAGAAACACGTCGATAGCGCTCCATGCTTCCTGCATCCGGTTCTTGTTCCGGACCAGTTTATTATAAACGATGATCAATGCCAGCGCCAGCAGCAGCGCTACCGCAAGTACGACCGGAAGTGTATAATTCATATCATTGACAGCTTATTAAAACGTCCATTTAGCGGCTATCGTAGGAAATACGTAGAAGATGTTACCGGCTCCATAGAAGTTGTTGGAGATTTCCACCTCGCTGCCGGCGGCGATATGCGGTGTAAAGTTGTACCAGAACTGCGGTTGCATGAGCAGGATCAGCTTTTTGCCCGATTCGCCGCCTGTGCCCGTACGGTCTTTATTCTCCGTCCACCAGTCCATAAAACCGGAAAGGGAAAGTTTGTCGCCGAAAAGGCTCCAATTCCACGTCACCGTCCATTGGATATCATCGCTATGCCTGCTGAAGGCGTTGTACTTATACGCCAGGTACGTACCCATAAAAGCCTGTCCCAGTTGGAAGTTGTACGAAGTCCCCAGTAAATACGCGTTCGGAATGGCGCCGGGCACACCGTCCACTACACCGCCGTTATATTCCACATGGGCGGCAAGTGGAAAACTCCAGCACTTCAGGTCACGCGCGATCTCCCAGTACGCCGAATTAATAGCACCCTTGCTGCCGTCGTACGTCATATCGATAAAGGCGAAAGTGGATCCCCACTTATCGGGTTTAAACAGTTCGACCGTACTCAGCAGGAAATTATCCGGCATATCATCCGGCGCGAATGTGTGGCGGGGAACATAGTGCAACTGGACATTTTGAGCGGATACCGTAACCGACACAACGAGCAGCACGGTTGTGAAGATTTTTTTAATCATAAGAGCATTCCTTTTTCTGGTTGCAAAGGTAGTGATTTTTTAGAGCAAGCTATATATCGTAGAGCACTACTTAGAAGCTGTTTTGAATTTATTGTCTGCTTTTCTTAAGCATGATCTGACAGAAGGTTTTTTGCCGCAAAGAATTCATAAACACGTCTATCACCCCCGTATCATACTCGAAACTGATCCCCCAAACCTTGTTTATAATCTCGTCGCGGGTACATATTCTCCCTTTGTTGCGTATCAAGAATTCCAACAGAGAGAATTCCCGCCGGGTCAGTGAAATTTCTTCGTCGCGGATGAATACCTGATAAGACGATTTATTCAGCGAAATATCGCCAAGTTTCAGAATCACGTCCTCTTGTTGATTACGAAAATGTATCTTGATCCGTTCAAGCAGTTCCTCAAACGAAAAAGGCTTTTTAATATAATCATTCCCACCGGAGCGTAATCCTTCAATCGTTTCGCTAACCGTATCCTTAGCCGTCAGAAACAAGATGGGCGTTTCGTTATCGTATTGTCGAATCTCCTTGCAGACATCGATTCCGTGCATACCCGGAAGCATCCAGTCCAGCAGAACTAAATCCGGCTTCGAGCGGTGATATTCCTTAACAGCGGTAAACCCGTCAGCAACGATCATAGTAGTATAGCCTTCTTCTTCCAAACCCTCCTTTAAGAATTTGGATATACCCAGTTCATCTTCTACGATTAAAATATGCATACTCATGATATGGAAACTACAGTTACAAAGTCACCTTTCCGGCTGACTCCACGCCATCAGCAGGGCGATAACCTCCGCATAGTTGGCGGTACCGGCGGGGATGTTATTACCCTTGAGGTAGAAATTATAGAGTTTGTCCTGCATCTCGCCGATCCACGGGCTGTAGAGGGAATGCCAATGGTTAACCTTCGCGTTATAGAGCTGCCTCACCTCGGGACGAAGCGTTTCTTTCCAGGCGGTAAACTCCTCTTCGGTAAGCGACATATAGGCATTACCCAGCACATACGACAGGAGGGAAAGGTAGCCGGAGAAACGCATTTCGGGAAGCGGCGAGCGGGTACAGACCAGGTAGGCGCAGAGGTTCGCCTCCGCTTCGTTGCTCACACCGAGCACATGCGCCATCTCGTGGGCGTAGGTGGAAGGATATTCAACCGGCAGCAGGTCGCCACTCAGGTTAAACTCCGTCAGGAACGGCCCCATATAACCTTTCACGCCAACGGCGCTCATCAGGCGGGTGATCAGCATCGGCTTGCCCTGCTGATAGTTGCGCGGCAAGAGCAAGTGCAGGGATGGGCTAACCGTACGGTAACCCTCCTTAACGGCATGATCTACGGTGGCGGCATCCAGATCCACCTCGCAATACGCCGCGTTCAACGAATCGGTGTAAGCCGACAAAAAAGCCTGGAATTCAGCCTTCTCATACGCCACCGGCTGTGAATGCGTACGCTGGAAGAAATCCTGGCGGAAGTAATTCAACCCCCAGGCGAGGTAGAACCATACATATACCCAGGCAAGGTATTCGGCCATACGCCCCACAGTCCGCCAGAACGGCTTCCGACGGAACAGTGCATGGAGCATAAAAACAACCAGCCCCGCGATGCTGCCATAGATAAAACAGTCGCCCGCCGAGAAGGGGAAAGGAGAAGAGATACGCGAAAGGACTGCCGACACCACCGGGTACACCGTCCGGGCATACCACTCCCCGGCCCCCGGTATCCCCATGATACACCAGACAGCCAACAGCAAAACAGCCAATACGATCAGCCGGGTACCTGTATATTTTCTTCTTTTCCTCCGCATGAAAGGCCAAAGGTAAGACTTTATTCCTATTTTTGTTTTCATTATGAAAAACGAACTATTCCACTTCGACCTGATCGGGCAGTACGCGCGTAACAAACGGCACGACAACAGCCTGCAGGTAATCTCCGACCGGACAGTCGGCGACCTGAATATGGAGGACTTGTTCATCTATATGGATCACACAAGCTCACGCGTCGGACAACAATATCTCTTCGACCGGTTGCTCACGATCGACACATCAACCGACTTTACCGAACAGGAACAGTGGATCAGCTATTTCGCACAATATGAAGACACCCGCCTGCAAACACAATCCATCCTGTCAAAACTGAACAAACGGGAGGCCTACTACCTCACCAGCCTCTTTCAGGAAGAATACCTGCGGCGGCCGGCGTGGTTCTGGGTGATCCGGCTGATGTCGGTGGTATCGTTCGTACTATTTATCGGGGTATTTTTCGTTTCCCAACTCTTCCTCCCGCTGATCGGGATACTGGTGATCAACATGCTATTCCATTACTGGAACAAGAAGAATCTCTACATGTACTCCTCCTCCATTCCGCAACTGCTGACGCTGTGCAAATGCGTGGGAAGAATCCTCCGGACTGATCTGCCGCAAGCCGCCAACCGGGATGCGGTACTCGCATCGCTCCGCTCCATCGAAAAACTGAAGAAAAGGCTGGTACTGTTCAGCCTGGAAGTAAAACTGGATTCAGATATAGCGCAGCTCCTGTATGCCATTACCGAGTATATCAAGATCCTGTTCCTGATCGAACCTCAGGTGGTATTCAATGTATTGGAGGTGTTGGATGCCAAGCGGGAAGACATTCATACGCTATTCGCCTACGTGGGAAAGATAGACAGCACCCTGTCTATAACCGCCATCCGGGAAACAGTTCCCTATTACTGCCAACCCGAATACTCGACCGAACCGGCCGAGTTGGCTTTTGAAGAGGCTTATCACCCCCTGATCCCCGACTGTATCCCTAACAGTCTGCACATCAACGGTCGCTCCGTCCTGCTGACGGGCTCCAATATGGCGGGCAAATCGTCCTTTATCCGTACGATAGCCATCAACTGCCTTACGGCGCAGACACTAAATACCTGCTTCGCCCGCCGGTTCCGCCTCTCACCCATGCGTATCTTCACCGCCATCCGCATCTCCGACGATCTGTTGAACGATAAAAGCTATTACTTCGAAGAAGTGCTCACCATACGGGAAATGCTGGACGAAAGCCGTATCGATACCGCCGCCAACCTCTTCCTGCTGGATGAGCTGTTTAAAGGAACGAACACGGTGGAACGAATCGCCGCCGGCAAAGCCGTCCTCACCTACCTCAACCGTTCACCGCAAAACATCGTCTTTGTCTCAACGCACGACATCGAACTGGCCGATCTCCTCCGGGATGCGTACGACCTGTACTATTTCACCGAGGTGATCAAAGACGAAGATATCCACTTCGACTACAAACTGAAACCCGGCCATCTCACCACCCGCAACGCCATCCGCATCCTCGAACTCAACGGTTACCCCGAAGAGGTGATCCGGGAAGCGCGGCAGCAGGCAAGAAATCCGGCTCATGTCATACGAAATCCCTGATGGGAAGCTGGCATGACATGTGTGAAATGATGGTTTATATTCCCAACGTTTCGTATATGGAGTAACCTAATTCGTACTCATGGTTCTTATCAACGAATAGATAGGAATTCCCTTCGGTCGATTCGATGTAGTAGATGTTTGTGTAGGTAAAATCCGGTTCGCTATCCCTGAGTACTTTCAATACATTGGCGGGAATCCGGACATCCCGGCTTAATTCGTATCTTGTTTCATCCCAGAAATAGCCGTCCTTTATGTCTGCACCTCTAAAGTAAACATATTTGAGGATACTTTCATGGAGAATGATATATTCATATCTTCCTCCTATGTGTACATACGCTTTGACGTCGGCTCCCGGGTACCTGGCTGCCATAAAGCCCAAATGGGCTTCGGAAAGGGGGAAAGGCATTTGGATCGGGTCATAAAGGCTCTCCGTCAGTGTTTGGAGCAACATACCGTCTTCATTGATAAGGATATTGTGTGTCATATCCTTGGTTTTCTTCCAGGGATACAGGAAATGGATGGTGTATAGCGCTTTCTCGATTCCGGCCTGCTCCGTTTTGTAAGCCTTTTCGAGGGGCTGGCTAATGCTATATCCGGCCTGTACGAATGCTTGTTGCACTTTCGCCGGCAGCTGGCCAACCTGTTTGAAATAGGTACAGGTATTTTCCCAGGTTTCATTCCTGTACAAGGCGGATGCCTGGTTTTGTTCTTCATCAACAAAGTCGATCTGGTAGAACGTGCCATAGTCAGGGGCGGCATTTATGATTTCCGCGGCGGGATATCTTGCTGAAAAATCGCTCCGGATCCTACCGGGAATATCTTCAGACGGCTCTATCCGGCAGTCTTTTTCACAAGCTGTAATGCATATACATAGCATACATACTAAAATGGAGTGAAAGCAATGTCTTTGTCTCATAAGATTTAGTTTAAAGGGGTTTTCTTCACACCACATGCCGGCTCAGCACCTTGCGGAGGGTTTCTTCCGGGAGGTTGCGGCGTTGGGCGTAGTCGGCCAACTGTTCGGCATCGATGGTGCCAATCATGAAGTAGTAGGATAAGGGATGGGCGATATACAATCCGCTCACCGCAGCCGTGGGGATCATCATGCCATTCTCGGTAAGGCTGATGCCGATACGGGAGAGGTCGAGCAACTGGTCGAGCACATGATTCATCCACTGGTCGGGGATCGACGGATAACCGACAGCGGGACGGATACCTTTGTAATCTACTTTGAGGAGTTCGGATACGGTTAATGATTCGTCCGGCGCATACCCCCAGTATTCTTTCCGTACCTTCTCATGCAGGTATTCGGCAGTGGCTTCCGCCAGGCGGTCGGTGAGGGTTTGCAGGAGGATCAGGCCAAAGCTGTCACCCGCCTTCTCCATCTCCGCACGCAGGTGACCGGTTCCCGCTCCGGCGGTGACAGCAAAGGCGCCGACATAATCAGGGCGGCCTTCGGAGGCTGGCATCACGAAGTCGGAAAGCGATTTATAGACCTTGTCTTCGTTGATCACCTGCTGGCGCAACATTGGGAAGTCCACATCGCCGATACGGATCGTATCCCCCGTGCTGTTGGCGGGGAAGATACCATAAACCGCCTTGCAATATTCCGCCCGCATATCGACAAAACGCTGCAACAGCCGTTGTGCGTCTTTGAATAATTGCATGGCTTCCGCAGCCTTGGCGCGATCGGCTTCCGGGAAACCCGCCAGCCATGCCGCACGGCAACTGTCACACCCATGCAGGGAAGCAATTTCACCGTACTTTCCACTTAACTTCCAGGCATGGAAGAAGAACGTCCAGTTGATATACGGAATAATCTTTTCGATGGGGATATGGGGCACTACCTGAATACCCACCTGACGGGGTACAACCGGCGTATAGTGTTTCCAATCCATGGCAAACCCCTTCGAGCGGGCTTCCGCAAGAGACACATGGGGAACCACTTTCTTCTTCATCGACTGGCGTAACCATTCCTGTTCTTCACGCAACTCTTCCACATACGCCTCACGCGTATCGGGGTTGAGGTAGCGGTTGGCGATCAATGGGTTTTGCGACGCATCAAGCACATGGAACACCGGATGGTCGTAGCACGGGGCGATCTTCACCGCCGTATGCAGCTTCGAGGTCGTAGCACCGCCCACCATGATGGGTGTGCTCAGTCCCGCTTTCTGCATCTCGGCAGCCACATGCGCCATCTCTTCGAGGGATGGAGTGATGAGCCCCGACAGGCAAAGGAAATCGGGCTTTTCTTCGATCACCGTACGGATGATGGTCTCCGCCGGCACCATCACGCCGAGGTCGATCACTTCATAATTATTGCACGAAAGCACGATGGAAACGATGTTTTTGCCAATATCATGCACATCGCCTTTGACGGTAGCGAATACCATTTTACCGGCTTTTGTCAATCCCGAAACCGACTGCTCAGCTTCGATGGCAGGCTGGAGGAAGGCGACAGCTTTCTTCATCGTACGCGCCGTCTTGACCACCTGCGGAAGGAACATCTTACCGGCGCCGAACAGATCGCCCACCTTGTTCATCCCCGCCATCAACGGACCGTCGATAATGTCCACCGCACGGGAATAGTGCGTGAGGGCTTCCGCCAGATCCGTATCCAGATAATCGCCCAACCCTTTGACCAGGGCGTATTGCAGGCGTTCGTCGAGCGGCAGTTCGCGCCATTCGTCCTGCTTCTCTTCTTTGGAGCCGGCTTTCTGTACCTGCATCTGCTGGGCAAAAGCCAACAACTCTTCGGCGGCATCGGGACGGCGGTTCAATATCACATCTTCCAGCAACGTGCGGAAAGACGGATCCAAATCATCATATAAGACGGATGACGAAGGATTCACGATCCCCATATCCATCCCTTTCCCTATGGCATGGTAGAGGAATACGGCGTGCATGGCTTCGCGCAGGTAGTCGTTACCCCGGAAGGAGAACGACAGGTTGCTTACTCCACCGCTTACTTTCGCGCCAGGCAGGTTCGTTTTGATCCATTCCACCGCGCGGATGAAGGCAAGGCCGTAGCCGTTATGCTCTTCGATCCCGGTGGCGATAGCCAATATATTTGGGTCGAAGATAATATCCTGGGGAGGGACACCCACCTGTGTAGCTAATAAATGGTACGCGCGCGAACAGATCTCCGTCTTGCGTTCGAAACGATCCGCCTGGCCCTGTTCGTCGAACGCCATGACCACCATCGCCGCACCTAACTGCCGGATACGGCGGGCATGACGGAGGAACACCTCCTCTCCCTCCTTCAGGGAGATGGAGTTGACGATGCTTTTCCCCTGCATGCACATCAAACCCTGCTCAATCACATCCCAACGGGATGAGTCGATCATCACAGGCACACGGGCGATATCCGGCTCGGAAGCGATGAGATGGAGGAAAGTCGTCATTTCCTTTACGGCATCCAGCATCCCTTCATCCATATTGATATCGATCACCTGCGCTCCATCCTCCACCTGTTTGCGGGCGATGGTGAGCGCTTCTTCGTAGTTGCCTTCCCTGATCAGGCGGAGGAACTTACGCGAACCTGCCACATTGCAACGTTCGCCGATATTGATAAAGTTGTTTTCCGGTTTTACTTCCAGCAACTGGAGACCGGAGAGCCAGAGGCTTTCGGATGCCGGTACGGGTTGATGGGGCTTTGCTCCCTGAATCAGTCCGGGATAACGGGCGATATGCGCCGGTGTGGTCCCGCAACAACCGCCTACGATATTGACCAATCCTTCGTCGATAAAGGTACGGATGTGGGCCGCCATCGTTTCCGGCGTTTCATCGTAGGCACCGAGGCTGTTAGGCAACCCGGCGTTGGGATGGGCGCTGATAAAATATGGCGCACGGGCAACCAGTTCGCGCAGCCAGGGCAACATATCGGAAGCGCCAAACGAACAGTTCAGCCCGATACTCACGATACGCGTATGCTGTACGGATGCCAGGAAAGCATCCTGCGTTTGTCCCGACAGGGTACGCCCACCCTGGGAAGCCAGCGTAAGCGAGAGCATCACGGGGAGATCGAGCGACCGTTCCGTCAGCACGGCATCGGCCGCATCAAGCCCCGCCTTGACGTTCAGGGTATCGAAAGTGGTTTCGAAAAGCAGGAGATCCACACCGCCCGCTACCAATCCTTCCACCTGTTCCTTATACGCGTCGTACATATCTCTATAGGAAACGGCGCGATAGGCAGGGTCGTTCACATCCGGACTCATCGAAGCCGTCTTGTTGGTAGGTCCGATGGAACCGGCCACCCACACCCGACGTCCGGGATGTTCGGCCATAAACGTGTCTGCCACCGCACGTCCCAGGCGGGCGGCTTCCCGGTTCATCTCCGTCACCAGTTCCTGCATGCCATAGTCGGCCATCGAGATGGCGTTGGCGTTGAATGTGTTAGTGGAGAATATATCGGCGCCGGCTTCGAGATACTGGCGGTGGATCGTGCCGATCACATCCGGCCGGGTGATCGAAAGCAGGTCGTTATTTCCTTTCAGGTGTCCGGGGAAGGCGGCGAAGCGTTCGCCCCGGTAGTCTTGTTCTGTCAGTTGATATCCCTGGATCATCGTCCCCATCCCTCCGTCCAGGATCAGGATGCGTTCGTTCAGGGCGTGTATGAATGTTTCTTTTCCCATGTCTGATATTTTATGTATGCATAGCCCCGGCGTGCCCATACCACCGCGATGGCGAAGAACAGGCGGGTGAAGATGATCCACAATGCCGGAATTCCTATGGCGACAAAGATGAGCGTATCTTCCAGCATCGAATGGTTCATGGCGAGGTGATGGTTGAGCAGGTTGCCGTTGTGGTACGACAGTTTCTTCTGTTCCATCTGTTCCATCATAATGGCGCCGCCATAGGCGAGGCCTACCAGATTACCCACCAGCCAGAGGAAGGCGGCGTCTTTTGGTAAGCCGAACACTTTCATCAGTGGGGCGAAAACCGCCGAAAGACCTTTCATCAACCTGAACTCTTCGAATGTATAATGCAGGATCATCAACAATGTAACAATCCAAGCGATCGTAAAGATCACCTGAAGGGAGCTAAAAAACCAAAGGGTGACGACTTCCCACACACTGTCGCATGCCGCCGCGCTGGCAGCCGAACCAACCGTACCCCATTCTCCGGTGGGCATGATCCGGTTAAGGCAGAAAGCGATTACCAGAGCCATCGAAATACGCAACACCGTCATTCCCCAGAATGACGATCCCGTCCGCGCCTGAACCGACGACTCCACCACCAGGTTATGGGCTACCAGGCACATAATCGCCAAGATCGTGGCTTCGCGCAAACCTAACGACATGGAAGCAATCAGCGCGATCGGCGCATACAACGGACAGAACACACTGGTTATAAACACAATGGCCGTCTCACCCGGCAGACCGACCAGGGAGAACACCGGTTCGAGCCATGCCGAAAACGTCTCCAGCAGGCCGGAATACTGCAACAGGCGTACAAACAGGGAAATGGGTAGAATGATTTTCAGCAACCACAGGCAGGTGCGAGCAGCTTTCGGCAGCGCCCGTTTCACACACATCCAGATGCGGGACAGTATCATACGTTATTTTTTAAACATCCGGTCTATTTCGCGCTTGTCGTCTTTCTCGCGGAGGGAAGCACGTTTATCGTATTCCTTCTTACCCTTGGCGATGGCAATAACCAGTTTGGCCAGTCCTTTTTCGTTGATAAACAGGCGGGTGGGTATGATGGTGAAGCCACTGTTACGTTCGGCAGCCTCCAGTTTCCTGATTTCTTTCCGGTTGAGCAGCAGTTTCCGGTCGCGTCGGGCGACGTGGTTGTTGTACGTGCCATAAAAATATTCCGCCACATACATATTCTTCACCCATACTTCGCCCCGTTCCACCAGACAATAGGAGTCCACCAGGCTGGCCTTACCCAACCGGATCGATTTGATTTCCGTACCGGTGAGCACGATGCCGGTGGTAAATGTGTCGAGTAACTCATAGTCGAACGTTGCCCGCTTGTTCTTTATCTGGACGGATGTCTGTATCTTTTCTTTCATGGCTACTTATTCTCAGAAACGCAGTCCCGGCATGAGTACAAAAAGGATCTTTTCAATGACGAAAGGGATGAGCAGGATAATGGCGGTGACGATCCCGACAAATTTCACCCGTTCTTTTTCATCCACCTGCATGTAGGTAACGGCGCCTTCCCAGACGATATAAAAAGTATATAACTGGAAGATATTCAGGAAAAAAAATTCGGGCAACAGCGTCAATACGATATTCAGGGTAAACATCAGCGACGACGAATAACCCACAAAACGTTGCCACAAACGCAAGTCTTTTGCACGTTTATAGACACCCAGCCATATTTCATTGAGCAGGTACGCACTCAGGTAGAAACCGCCGAAGCCGGCAAGCAACGCACGAATAGCAGCCTTCAGCGCCAGTTGGACATCGAACTCTTTCCGGGTAAACAAAATACCCAGAAAAGCAGCCACCGTAACCAATCCCAATAACGGATATACAAAACGAGACAGAAATTTATCCCCTTCTTCCTGTTCCTCCACCAACATTCCCCAAGCCTTTCCCGGCTGTGTAATCAGGAGGATCACCCACTTAACGATCTCTTTATACATTCTACCTACACCTTAGAAACGACAAAAATACGTAAAAGTTATGAGTTAGCTTTATTTTTGACCAAATTTGATATTCGCTTCTTGCGGTAAAAACCACGGCAAAAGGGGATTATCGTGGGGTAGAGATGTGCAGGGCGAAGGTATCGGTGACACTCCAGGTCCAGGCGGAGGAGTCGCGGTTATACGTTTGGGCATAATTCACCCGCATGATGACGGAATCTTTACCAGCTGAGATTTCTTTTTCAGAAGCTTTCCGCAGGAATTCATCAAGCACAAAGGCGTTGGAGAAAAGGGTGTTGGCCACCCGTACCGTATCCGTTCCACCCTCCCGGTTGAAACGCAGGAACAGGTCGTAAATGTAATTGCCGTTCGCATCCCGGTTTTTCGTTTCCTCCCAGTTGTACGACAGATCGTAGCGTGCCGTCTCATCACGGAAGAATGAGTCGCGGGTGACATACACAAAGAGCCTTCCGTCCAGGTAATTGTTTTGTTTATTGATCCGGATGGTTTTCAACCGCTCTTCATCCGGGAATATCCGGGAAGTATCCGTAAACGCACCGGCAAAGGGCCATACAGGGATGGTATCCATACGGGTCACCTCCGCATCATACACGTTCCCTTGCGGGAAATCAGGGAGCGTGTAGGTTTTGAAATCCACACGGTAGCAATTACCTGCCGGTACACCGTCGAAAGCCGGAGACGTGATCCGGTAGCCGTCGATGGTATGGAACGTCGCCTCCGGCTCCTGTTGTACGACACCGATACGCTGGTAAACAGTCTTTGGATCGCTCTCACCCATACAAGCGAAGAGCAGTCCGGCCATACAAACAATCCCGATACAGGCAGGTAAACGCTTCCCCATAGATCTTACTTCTTTTCTTCCGTTAAGAATCCGATAGCCAATTCAACCGGTGTCCATGCCGGAACGCTGTCATTGATTTCGCTCACATAGTATATCTGTAACAGATAATCCGATTTTCCCCGGGCCAATTCCCGGGCGTTGATCTGTTCCAGTTGGCGATGCAGGTCATACCCTTGCGTGGTACCCAGATTGGTAGCCGGTGCTTTACCCGGATAGACAACGGTTCCGCGCAGGAAGGCTTTATAGACATAGTTTTTACCATCTTGAGACAGTGTTGGTTCCTGCCCTGGATCAAGGCTCATCTGAAAATGGCTTTCCTGGTTCGTATTCTTGGCATAGACGGAGGTCAGGAATAAGGTTCCACTCATCACCGTACACAATTGGTAGTTATTCATACCATAGCCGCCACTCAGCATGGCAAATTCATTTTCCATCACCTGGGTGGTGTCCGTATAATTTAACACGTCTCCGGATTCAAAGGCCGCTTCTACACTGAAACTCGAAGCGGTGATGTATCCTTTCTTGTCCGCATCCGCATTTTCCGGCGCGCCCATATCAAAGCTGAAAGAGACCGCAGCGCAACTGCCATCGGTATATTCGGGATACCTGGTCATCATATCCGGCGAATAGATATAGCCATAGATGGTTTCCACCATCATGGTGGTATTACGGAAACGGAACACACCGGGATAAGCCTCGGCTGTTACCGAATTATTCGACTCACCCAGACAGGAAGTTAACATCGTAATGGCTGTCACAATCAACATCAGCCCTAATTTACACATTTTCATTTTGCAGTACATTTTTGTTTATACATTATATTTCTGATCTATCTTCTAATCACGAAGTCCTCTCAGAACCCTACCCGTAGTCCGAACTGGAAGTTTACGTTGAAGGGCTTTTCGGAGCGGATGGTTTCTATATCGCTGCCGTTATCAAAATAATACACAGCCCCGCCTTCGGCATAAGCGCTGAGGAAACGCCAGAGGGGATAACTCACTCCCACCCGTGCGTTCAACGACCACAACAGGGGCTTCATACGGATATCTTCACTTATTTTACTCTTCAGGTCGTCGCCTTCGTACAGCTTCGTATTCAACCGGCCGGCCACATTCAATTCGGTCAACGCACCACCGGTAGCATATACATTGAACCGTTGCCACTGGGCGATCAGATAGGTAGCCGACAGCGGGATACCGATCAAATGCAGTCCTTGTTCGGTTTTGCCGTGGTATTCACCATTCGTTTCCCATTCGGAGAACAAATACGAATAAGTCAGCCCCGTTTGCAGGGCGAAACGGTGACTCAGAGTGCGGCTCACGGTCAGCCCGAACGAGATGGGCACCTTATGTTCCACATTCGTTTTCGGCAGAGGCGCCCGCTCTTCGGCCGTCGCCATCTTATTGTTCATGTATTGCAGGTTCTCCGCCCGTAACACCGCGCTTTGGGTTACATATTGGGGCATCACGTCGCCGGCTCCCATAGACAGACCGCCCCCTCCCATGCCAAAGCGCCATTTACGGGGAGGCTTTTCATGCTCCGCCGCCCGGCTTACGGCACGGAGCTGTTGAGGTTCATCATCTGCCGGGTCATCTGCGTGCTGTATTTCCTCAACCGGCTCCGTGTCTAAAGCGGGATCAACGATTGCTGGCTGGCCGGCGGGGAGCGCTTCGGCTTCCTCGCGCTGCAAAAGCGCAGCCTCATCCACCGGGTGGACAACGGCCAGGACAGGTTTCTCTTTCTGCTTTCCGACAGGTAACTGTATCTTGTCCGCTGTAATAAGCGGGGTCATTTCTTCTTTCATGCGCAACTGCAGCGCATCGGTTTGTTTCCGGACTTCCTGCACAACAGCCGGTTGTCCGCCCTCATCCGTAAACAGGTAAAGGCTGCCTGTCACCATCAGCAGGGTAATGACGGCTGCGGCTGCCCAATAGCGTATATGCCGATAGAATGGAACAGACGGGCAGGCAGGCAGACGCTTCTCGATCGCCGCCCAGTCGTCCGGGTGCGTATCCGCCTCAAACTGTTGCAGTTTGAACCGGAACACCTCATCAAACCTGTCCATATTATTCTCACTCATACGCGTTCATCGTTCTAAATCGTTAATTCTGCGTTGCAACAACTGCTTGGCCCTCGTGTATTGTGAACGGGAGGTACTCTCGGTGATGTGCAACATTTCGCTGATCTCCTTATGCGAATACCCTTCAATGGCGAACAGGTTGAACACCAGCCGGAAACCATCGGGTAACTCCTGTACCAGCTTCATCAGTTCGACAGCCGACATCTCGGATACCACCGTATGATCAGACTGAGCCAGTTCGGCTGTATAGTCTAATGCCGCGGCATCCCGCAACACATCCCCCTTGCGTAAATATTCCAACGCACAATTGACAAAGATCTTTCGCATCCAACCCTCAAACGAACCGATACCCGAATACGAGTCCATACCGGTGAACACCTTAACGAAACCGTCCTGCAACAAGTCCCGGGCTGTTTCCCGATCGCTCACATAACGCAGACAAACACCCATCATTCGTGGCGAATGTTGTTCATAAAGCGTTTTCTGTGCTTTGCGGTCTCCTTTTTTACAACCTTCTATCAGTTGCTGTTCGTTCATTCAGTCTTGTCGGTACGCCGTAAGGCTGTCTGGTTATAAGATGATTATTCGGTTGTAAACGCTGCACGTTCAACCTAAAAAAACCGAGGGGAATCAGTTTTTACCCGGCTTACCCTCTTCACTTTCTTTCGCTACGGCATCCATGTTCAACTTTTTGAAGGCTGAGACAAGGTTCGCTTCCGTAGTCTTATCCGTCCGGTAAGTCACTTCCACCGTATGGTTCTTCAGGTCGCACTTCAGGTCGGTCACCCCTTTCTCGAAGGAGATATTCTTTTCCACTTTCTTCACACAATTCTCACAATGCATATTCTCCACCGCAAAGACAACCGTCTCTTTGGTATCTTTCTTTTTGGCATCCTGGGCAAATCCCGAAGGGCTGCCAAGCATCGCGCAAAGGATTACTGAGATCAGATGTTTCATATCGTTACTGCTATTTAGAATGAATAAGTACCTATATTGTTAATACCGGGGCAGGTTGAACCGCATACCCACATAGATCTTCCGTCCGTGTACAGGTCCCCAGATCATGGACGCATCAAAATCATCACCCCGCGGATGCGCCGCGTCGATGATCGGATCGGGCTGCATATAATCGAAGAGATTTTCAACCCCCAGATAAACAGACCAAAGGCGGAAATATTTCGTTACCTGCCCGTTCACTACCGCAAAAGCATCGTAGCGCGGATCCCACAACGGACGCGCCGCATCCGGCACAGGCATACGCCCGCCACCGTTGAACTGGCTGGTGAGATCGAACTGCCATTTTTTCAGTGGCGTCTGGTACGATGCGGTGAGCAACCCTTTGTAGTCGCTCACCAGCGGCTTCTCCAGCCGGGCCGTCACGCCAGCGGCGTTCCGGTAATCCGTTTCCGCATCCGTCAGTCGATACGCTGCCGTCAGAGTAAAGCCCCGGAAGAAGGGATAGGTAGCTTCGATCTGGAAACTGCTTGAATACGACCGGCCGTCGAGGTTATAAAAACGTACGGCATGCGGATCGCTATCCATATCGGTCACCACCTGGTGCATGAAATCCGTGTAATACCACTCCGCGTTTACTGTCAGTTCGCGGCTGAAAAGCGGGATGAAGAACGACAGGTTCACACCCGTATTCCAGGCTTCTTCCTGGTCGAGCCCGTTGGCCACCTGCACTTCCCGGCTGCCCGACAGGAGGTAATTGTTTTCCGCCAGCACATTGGCGGTACGGAATCCTTTCCCTGCGGAAGCGCGGACATGGAACCAGTCGAACGGATTCAGCTTAACATGCAGGCGGGGCGTCACAAAAAAGTCATATACCGAACTATAATCGGCACGGACACCCCCCAGCAGGATCACCTTATCCGCCCAGTTCCAGGTATATTGCACGTATGCGCCCGGCGTTGTCTCCGACCGGTTGAACACCAGGCGGATATCCCGCGTCAAGTTCTCGTCGAAGCCGTCGTGGTTGAAACTAAGCCCGGCGCTCAGGCTGTGCGCGGGCGCCAGTTTCTTTTCGTACAGCAGGCTGGCGTACAGGTTCCGCTGGTAGATATTATAATCCGTACGGTCGTATGCCGAACGTTGTTCGTGGTACGAACCGGATAGGATGAGGGCGATATTCTCTTCTTTTTCAGGATCAATGATATACGCTTGTTTGGAGTAACCTTCCACGCGATTGGTCTGCAAGCTGATCCGGTACGGATCGGCGAGATCGTGATGCGCCGTTGCCTGTCCGCCGGTACGGTCTTCATGCAGGTAGCGTACGCCGTACTGCGCGAGGTAACGCCCAGACTGCTGCATCCAGCGGTTCATCAGGTTCACTTGTTCCTTCAGGGGATAATCGAGGAAACCGTCGTCGTTATCATCATGTTGTTGGCTGTCGTTCGAGTAATGCACGAAGAAGCCGGTAGCCAGCTGGTCATTCACCAGCCAGGAGGCGTCGGCATTGGCTTCATACCGTCCGGCGTCACTGGCGAACAGGTTCGCGGAGACGATATCCGCCGTCCGCGGTTTCTTATATTCCACGTTGATCTGTCCGGCCAATGCCTCATAACCATTCTTGACGGACGAAGTTCCTTTGGATATCTGGATACTCTCCATCCATGTTCCAGGGATATAATCCAAGCCATACAGGGAAGAGGCGCCCCGGAAATTGGGATAATTTTCGGTCAGCATCTGCACATAGGTGCCCGACAGCCCCAGTAACTTGATCTGGCGGGCGCCGGTAGCCGCGTCGGCATACGAAACATCGACCGAAGGATTCGTCTCAAAACTTTCACCCAGGTTACAACAAGCAGCGCGGCACAACTCATCATACGTGATCTTTTGCGTTTGCAGCACACTGATACGCGAGGAGACGGTGCCCGGACGCCGTTCGCTGACGACCACTTCTTCCAATGCCACGTCGTCCGACAATACCAGCCGAAGCATTGAGGCATTGTCGCCCACGGCAACACGCGCGGTGGTATAACCCGTATAACTACATGCCAGGTTCACGTTGCCCTCCTTCCGAATGAGTTCAAAATACCCGTTCATATCGGTCGTCGTGCCGTCCTTTGTTTCTTCCCAATACACATTGGCTCCAATAACCGGTTGATTATGCGTATCAAACACATGGCCTTTTACTTTTTCGTCTGCGCGAATGGTGGTACATACAAAAAAGAACACAACGATCATCAACTGTCTCATAACCGACAAAGATAGACGCTTTTAAAGTACGTTTCACATCATTAATAATATTTAAGAAGCTGTTTTGAGAAACTGTTTTGAGAATCTCAATCTGCATCTGGATGTTGTTCAACCAACATCCAGACGTTGTTGACACGAGATGTAGATGAAGATTTATCAACATCCGGTTGTCGGAAAAATTCCTGAGAGTTGTCGGCGCAACTCCCGGGCGTGATCAGCACAAATTCTTATGCGCTGATAAAGAGGCTATTAGATGTAAAAAACTACCATAGGTGAACGTTTCAACAAACATAGGTGGATGTTTGAACAAACATAGGTAGATGATTGAACAAACATAGGTGGATGTTTTTGCCTTCCAATGGCGGAAATCAGCCAGTGGAAGGAAGTGTGGAAGGAA
>JAVBUE010000035.1:0-30511 GCA_031555735.1 Tannerellaceae bacterium | reverse complement strand
TTTTTTATCTTTTTCCTTGGCCCCTGACGACTTATTGTGTCCAATTGACGGTATTAATTCAACATAAAACATCCACCTTACGGCAGACGCCTCATGTACGTCTCTTGTACTACTTTGTTGTTCAATTATTCAAAGATCGTTCGCAATTCCCGGAAAAAAGAGCCGCTCGAGGCGGCGTTCCCTGTCATTGCGGGTGCAAAGGTAACGTTCTTTTCGGTAACGCCAAACTTTTTCATGGAAAATTATGCTCAAAAACAGAAAAAAAATGCCGGGAGCCCCTCCCTACATAAGTATATAGGGGAGCCCTGGCCCGTGGTTTTGCCCGCCCTTACACCATACAGGGACTTCCCCTTCTCCTGATGTCACATGTCAACAGGCTGCCGACCAACTGGTTACGGTGACATCAGCGGCATGCGAGAATATCATGCCCCCTTTTAGATTTTGTCCTGATGGGAAAAAAGTTTCATCCTGATGGCACAAACAGTTTCTAAGGGTGAAACAAACAGTTCCATTAAGTAGATCTTTTTGTTCCATTAAGTGGATCTTTTTGTTCCATTAGGTAGAAACTCGGAGAATCGCCGCGTGGCAGATGTGGCAGCAAAAAGGCGAGAAAACGGATCTGCAACAGGCATCTAGCACGCACCTAACATATCCATTATCAATATGATAACGCCTGTTGCGTGGAACCGTGGCAGATGTTTTGCAAAAATAAACTTCATGTAGGGGACATCCGAAAACAGAAAACCACGCCTACCGTTTTTTTGACTACCTTTGCCGCCGTAATGAAAACAATCCAATCCTATATAGTATGCATACTCTGCTGCATTGCGTTACCGGTAAACGGACAAACACTGCGCAACCCCTTTGATTTCCCGATCCTGCTGAGCGGAAATTTCGGCGAACTGAGAGCGAACCATTTCCATGCCGGTATCGATTTCAAAACACAGGGCACGGAAGGGAAACCGGTACATGCCGTGGAGAAAGGGTATGTATCCCGCATCTCCGTCAGCCCGGGCGGCTACGGAAACGGCCTTTACCTGACACATCCGGACGGAACTACGACCGTGTATGGGCACTTACAACAATTCTCGACGAAGATTGCCGCGTATGTGAAAGCACAACAATACGTCCAGGAACGATTTGCGGTAAACCTCACCCTGACACCGGATGAAATACCGGTGGGAAAAGGCGAAGTGGTAGCCTTAAGCGGCAATACCGGCAGTTCGGCAGGGCCTCACCTGCACTTTGAAATAAGGAATACGGAAACAGAAAAAGTCCTCGATCCACTACCCTGCTTCCAGGCATCCGTCACCGACACCCGCCCTCCCGTGATACAAGGCATCCGGATCTATCCCCAGGAAGGAGAAGGGATGGTAAACGGCAGCAACCGCAACGTGGAAATCAAAACACCAGCATTAAAAGGAAACAAAGCCACCACCCCCGCCCGCAACATAGAAGCCTGGGGAAAGATCGGCTTTGCTGTGAAGGCTTTCGACTATATGGATCAGACGTCGAACATATACGGCGTGAAGGAGATCACCCTGACGGCAGACAGCCAGATGATCTTCCAAAGCAGGATAGACAGTTTCTCCTTCGACGAATCGCGGTATATCAACAGTTTTATCGACTACGGAGAATGGGCAGACCGCCGTTCGTTTTACATGAAGAGCTTTGTCGAACCCGGCAACCACCTTTCCTTCCTGGACAGCCGTAACCGCGGCATACTCACCATCGACGAAGAACGCACGTACTACCTGGTGTACCGGTTGACCGACGCATTCGGCAATACAGCCCGTCAGGTCGTAGCGATCGAAGGGAAAAGACAACCCATCGCGCCACCCGACACCACCCATGCCGAGCTGTTCCATTGGGCAGACATCAACCGGTTTGGCGCCAAAGGGATCCGGCTGACCGTTCCCAGAGGATGCCTGTACACCAACCTGTGGTTCTGCTACGACGTACAGGACGACAGCACCGCGCTTGCCGCCATCCACCGGCTTCACGACAAACCGGTGGTGCTCCACCAAAGCGCCCGGCTATCCATCCGCCTCCGGCACGACACCCTGACAGACAAACGGCAATACGGCCTTGTGCGGCTGAACAAAGGATGGAACAGCTGGATAGGAGGCACCTACCGCGACGGATGGATGGAAGCCGATATCCGGGAACTTGGCCGCTATACCGTCAGACGGGATTCCCTCCCCCCTGCCATCCTCCCACTAAACCCGGCTTCCTGGCAAAAAAACAGGCGGATTTCTTTTCGGGTGACCGACGACCTGAGCGGTGTTTCCTCCTACCGGGGAGAGATCGATGGCGCCTACGCCCTGTTCGAAATGAACAACCGGTCGGTCGCCACCTACCGGTTTGATCCTGAACGACTGACACCCGGCAGGCATACGCTCCGCTTTTCGGTAACCGACCATTGCGGAAATGAATCCGTCCAGGAATTTTTGTTTTCTACAAATTAAATTTGCGAAAAAGCATCCCGTACGGATAAATGTGTATATTTGTTTGCCCATTTCAATTTTGGCAACGTACAAGAACAACAACTAATCATATATACAAAAGCAAGATGGAAAATAAGGAATTGATAGAATCAGTCAGAAAGAAAGCAGAGGGTTGGCTTTCCAACAGCTATGACGCCGAAACACGCGCACAAGTACAGGCGCTTCTCGACCATGAAGATCCGACGGATCTCATCGAGTCGTTTTACAAAGACCTCGAGTTCGGCACCGGCGGACTGCGCGGCATCATGGGCGTTGGTTCCAACCGCATGAATATTTATACGGTGGGAGCCGCCACGCAAGGATTATCCAACTACCTGAAGAAAGAATTCGCCAATCTGCCGGAGATCAAGGTGGTGATCGGCCACGACTGCCGCAATAACAGCCGCCGGTTTGCCGAAATATCCGCAGATATCTTCTCTGCCAACGGCATCAGGGTCTATCTGTTTGAAGACCTCCGCCCGACACCGGAAATGTCGTTCGCCATCCGCCGCCTGGGCTGCCAGAGCGGTATCATCCTGACGGCTTCACATAACCCGAAAGAATACAACGGCTACAAAGCCTACTGGAACGACGGCGCCCAGATGATCGCACCGCACGACCGTAACACCATCGCCGAAGTAAACAAAATCCGCTCGGCTGCCGATATCCAGTTCAAAGGCAAGAAAGAACTGATCACCATCCTCGGACAGGAGATCGACGACCAGTATATCGACGCCCTGAAGACAATCACCCTCTCTCCGGAAGCAATCGCCCGCCATAACGATCTGAAAATCGTTTACACACCGATCCACGGCACAGGCGTCAAGCTGGTACCGGCGGCATTGAAGGCCTTCGGCTTCACCCAGATCATCCATGTACCTGAGCAGGACGTGGTGAGCGGTGATTTCCCCACCGTTGTTTCGCCCAACCCGGAAGAACCCGCCGCCCTGGCAATGGCGGTGGCGAAAGCGAAAGAGACAGACGCCGAGCTGGTGCTGGCCACCGACCCGGACGGCGACCGCGTAGGTGCCGCCGTGAAAAACAACGATGGCGAATGGGTGCTGCTCAACGGCAACCAGACCTGCCTGATGTTTGTCTATTACCTCATCACCCGCTGGAAACAACTGGGCAAGGTACAAGGCAAAGAATACATCGTTAAAACGATCGTATCCACGGAAACGATCCGCGCCATCGCCGAAAAGAACGGCGTGGAGATGTACGACGTATATACCGGATTCAAATGGATCGCCGATGTGATGCTGCAGAACGAAGGCAAGAAAACCTATATCGGCGGCGGCGAAGAAAGCTACGGATTCCTCTGTGAGGATTTTGTGCGCGACAAAGATGCCGTCTCCGCCTGTGTGATCCTCGCCGAGATCGCCGCCTGGGCGAAAGACCAGGGCATCACGATGTATCAGCTGCTGCAAAAGATCTACGTGGAATACGGCTATTCGAAAGAAGTGGGTATCTCCGTAGTGAAGAAAGGCAAGAGTGGCGCCGAAGAGATCGAAGCGATGATGAAACGCTTCCGCCAGAACCCGTTGACGGAGATCGCCGGTTCGAAGGTAAGCCTCTTCTACGACTACGGCAGCCTGAAAGGTATCAGCTACAGCGACAACGAAACGCTAACGCTTGATATGCCGACCACCTCCAACGTGCTCCAGTACTTCACCGAAGACGATACGAAGGTATCCATCCGCCCGTCGGGGACAGAGCCCAAGATCAAGTTCTATTGCGAAGTACATGCCAAGATCAAGAGTGTGGACGACCTGCCAAGAGCGGAAGCCGAAGCCAACGAAAAGATCCAGCAGATCAAAGTATCTCTGGGTATCTGATCAGCGGAGACAGCCACCATACACAAGCCCCGGGAAAACGGTGTTCCGTTCTTTCCGGGGCTTGTTATTGGCAGCCTGGGCAGCCTGGGTATTCATCCGCCGCAGTTATTTCAGGTCGGATGAGCCGAAAGATAAAGGCAACAAATCAGCGGCAGACAAGACAACCTGCACCTTCTCCTTCCCGCACATCATCAGGCGGATGGGCGTATTTCCACGTTGCTCCATTTCCAGGAGTACCTGACGGCAGGCACCACAGGGGGTTATCCTGTCGGCTACCGTCCCGTTTTTCATCGCGACCAGGGCTATCTCGCGTACAGATACATTGGGGTATTGAGATGCGGCATTGAACACTGCCACCCGCTCGGCACACATACCTGAGGGATAAGCGGCATTCTCCTGATTATTGCCGGTAATGATCCGCCCGTTCGTCAGCATAACGGCGGCACCCACCTGAAAACGGGAATAGGGCGCATACGCATCCCTGGCAGCGGCAACAGCCCTGCTCATCAATTCTACCTCTAAGGGCGAAAGTTCGTCAACTGCAAGTTCTTGTACTTTAATTTCCAGCCTGGTCTCTTTCATATCGCAAAGATTTATTCAAGCAAATATAACGATTATTTCTTTATAGTTATATCTTTGTGCTGAATAATAAACAGATAGTGATCAATTATGAGATTTTCCCCCCGGTTCAGCTTACTCGCCTTTCTTTTTGTATGGGTTAATTCTTCTTTCCTTTACAGCCAGCATCGGATCCCGTCGTATCAGAAATACATTGAACAATACAATGAATTGGCCATCCGCCATCAACAGAAATACCGTATTCCCGCCAGCATCACTCTTGCCCAGGGCATTCTGGAATCAGGAGCAGGACAAAGTGAGTTGGCACGTAAATCCAACAACCATTTCGGCATCAAATGTCATTCCGACTGGAGAGGGGGACGGGTGTATCATGACGACGACCTCCGGGGGGAATGTTTCCGCAAATACGGCCGGGTGGAAGAATCATATGAAGATCATGCCCATTTCCTCGTGGATCGTCCCCGTTACGCCCCGCTGTTTGAGCTCACCATCACTGATTATAAGGGATGGGCGCGCGGACTGCAGAAATGCGGGTATGCGACCGATAAGGCGTATGCCAATAAACTGATCAAAATGATCGAAGACTATGAATTGTACCGCTACGACTCCTCCCGGGGAGGCAAAGCAACCCCATCCCGGGGGAAGAGCCAGGGCAATCCTGCCATCGTCCAGACATTCAAAAGGGATATCTACAAGACACATGGCCTGATCTACGTCTATGCCCGGAGTAACGACAGCTTCAACCAGATCGCACACGACCTGCAGTTCAAAATGAAAGACCTGATCAAATACAACGAAGTGCCCGAAGATTTCCCCCTGCAACAAGGCGACATCGTTTACCTGCAAAAGAAAAAGAAAAAAGCCGACAAGCCCCATTATGACCACGTGGTACAAATCGGCGAATCCATGCACAGCATTTCGCAGACATACGGTATCCAGATAAGCCGGTTGTATAAAATGAACAAAAAACCACTGGACTATGTGCCGGAAGAAGGGGATGTATTGAAACTTCGTTGAGACGATTCGCCCTTTGAAGTTCCGGCAGATCCTGCATAGGAAGTAAAAAAGTATTACCTTTGCAAACTAAATATACAACCCATGAGTGACCAGCGATATAATCAACGGGGCGTATCCGCCTCTAAGGAAGATGTGCACAATGCGATAAAGCACATCGACAAAGGCGTTTTCCCCCAGGCTTTCTGTAAAATCATTCCCGATATCTTAGGGGGTGATCCGGCTTATTGCAATATCATGCATGCCGACGGCGCCGGCACCAAATCGTCGTTGGCCTATATGTACTGGAAGGAGACAGGAGATCTTTCCGTATGGAAGGGGATTGCGCAGGACGCATTGATTATGAATATAGACGACCTCCTCTGCGTGGGCGCCACAGACAATATCCTCGTCTCTTCCACCATCGGACGCAACAAAATGCGTATTCCCGGAGAGGTGATCTCGGCGATCATCAACGGGACGGACGAGCTGCTGGCCGAACTCCGCTCCATGGGAGTCGGCTGTTACGCCACCGGCGGGGAAACCGCGGATGTAGGCGATCTGGTACGTACCATCATCGTGGACAGTACAGTGACCTGCCGGATGAAACGTGCGGATGTAATCGACAACAAAAACATACAGGGAGGTGATGTAATCGTAGGTATGGCCTCTTTCGGCCAGGCTACCTATGAAAAGGAATACAACGGCGGCATGGGCAGCAACGGGCTTACATCTGCGCGCCACGATGTATTTGCCAAATACCTGGCATTCGGCTACCCCGAAAGCTACGACCGCTCAATCCCCGACAACCTGGTTTATTCCGGCGGATTAAAGTTGACAGACAGTGTGGAAGAAACCGGGATGACAGCCGGCAAACTGGTACTCTCACCCACCCGCACCTATGCCCCGGTGATCAAGGTCTTACTGGACCGGTTACGACCACAGGTACACGGCATGGTCCATTGTTCCGGCGGAGCCCAAACAAAGGTGATGCATTTTGTGGAAAACAAACGGATCACGAAAAACAACCTCTTCCCCGTCCCGCCCCTGTTCCGGATCATCCAGGAACAAAGCCATACCGACTGGTACGAGATGTACAAGGTGTTTAACATGGGACACCGGATGGAAGTCTATATCGCTCCGGAATATGCCGAAGAAGTAATTGCCATCTCGCAACAGTTCGGCATCGACGCAAGGATCGTCGGACAGGTGGAAGATGCGGATCACAACGAACTAATCATTGAAAGCGAATACGGTCGCTTTGTATATTAATACCCAATGGCTGATAACAGTTTACTTGACAGATTAGACGGACTGGTAAGTCGTTTTGAGGAAGTCGGCACCCTGATTACCGACCCGGCTGTGATAGCCGACATGAAACGATTTGTCAAGCTGAACAAAGAATACCGCGATCTGGAGAAGATTACCCAGGCGCGCAATACCTATATCCAGACACTTTACGATATCGACGGTGCCCGCCACATCCTGGACACCGAGCAGGATCCGGAGATGAGAGAGATGGCGCGCGAGGAACTCGACAGTTGCACATCCCGCATTCCCGAGCTGGAGCAGGAAATTAAGTTCCTCCTTGTCCCGGCGGATCCACAGGACGACAAGAACGCCATCGTGGAGATCCGCGGGGGTACCGGAGGAGACGAAGCAGCCTTGTTCGCCGGCGACCTCTACCGGATGTACATTAAGTATTGTGAAAGCAAGGGATGGCGGATCGAAGTAACCAGTTACACGGAAGGGACTGCCGGAGGTTTTAAGGAAATCATCTTCACCGTCAGCGGGGAAGGGGTATATGGTATCCTGAAATACGAATCGGGCGTCCATCGTGTACAGCGTATCCCCCAGACGGAAACTCAGGGGCGTGTACATACATCCGCCGCCACCGTCGCGGTGCTTCCCGAAGCCGATGAGTTCGATGTGGAAGTCAGGGAATCGGATATACGCACGGACATCTTCTGTGCATCCGGCCATGGCGGACAATCAGTGAACACCACCTACTCTGCCATCCGCCTGGTCCATATCCCCACAGGGATCACCGTACAATGCCAGGATGAAAAATCGCAGTTGAAGAACAAAGCGAAAGCGCTGATCGAACTCCGCAGCCGTATTTACAATATGGAATACCAAAAATACCTGGATGACATCGCATCGAAACGAAAAACGATGGTATCCTCCGGCGACCGGTCGGCCAAGATACGTACTTATAACTATCCCCAGGGACGCATCACCGACCACCGTATCAACTATACAATTTACAACCTTTCCGCCTTTATGGACGGAGCCATCCAGGAATGCATCGACCAACTGATCATTGCAGAGAATGCGGAACGATTGAAGGAAAGCGAACTATAATAACTATCTGTATCATGACAAGACAAGAACTCATTGAGAATATCAAACGTAAAGGATCTTTCCTCTGCATCGGGCTGGACACCGATATCAAAAAAATACCGTCCCACTTACTGGGGGAAGAGGATCCCGTTTTCACCTTCAACAAAGCGATTATCGATGCCACAGCCGCTTATTGCGTAGCTTACAAACCCAACCTGGCCTTTTATGAGAGCCTGGGTTCCAAAGGCATGGTCACACTGGAACGGACGGTAGCCTATATCCGCGAACAATACCCGGACCAGTTCATCATCGCTGATGCCAAACGGGGAGATATCGGGAATACGTCGGAGATGTATGCCCGCGCCCTGTTCGACTATTCTGATTTTGATTCGGTGACCGTCGCTCCGTATATGGGAGAAGACAGCGTGAAACCGTTCCTTGTCTATCCCGGCAAATGGGTGATCCTGCTGGCGTTGACATCCAACAAGGGATCGCACGATTTCCAGTTGACCGCCGACGCCAATGGCGAACGGTTGTTTGAAAAAGTGCTCCGTAAAGCCCAGGACTGGGCAACCGACGAACAACTGATGTTTGTCGTAGGCGCCACCCAAGGTATGGAATTCCGGCAAATCCGCCAGATCGCCCCGAATCACTTCCTGCTGGTTCCCGGTGTCGGAGCACAGGGCGGAAGCCTGAAGGAAGTGGCCGAATATGGGATGAACGATGACTGCGGCTTGTTGGTCAACTCTTCACGCGCCATCATTTACGCCGACTCCTCCGTTGCTTTTGCTACTGCTGCCGCGAAGGAAGCACAGGCTGTTCAACAGGAAATGACCGTTTATCTGTGTGAGAAAGGCATAATTCCGTGTAATTCATAGGCAAAACCAAGTTTTTTTATCATTTTTGCACGTTGAACATATAGCTCCCACGGTATTTAGATTTTACACGAACATTAATATAACGATAAGAGATGGAATTTACAGCCCGACAAATCGCGGACTTTCTCCAGGGGACAATTGAAGGTGATCCGGAAGCCACAGTACATACGTTCGCCAGGATTGAAGAAGGGAAGCCCGGTTCACTGTCTTTTTTGGCTAATCCGAAATACGAGCAGTTCTTATACGAAACAGCGTCAAGCATTGTTTTGATCAACAATGACTTTACCCCTTCCAAACCGGTAAAAGCCACACTGATCCGGACGGCCAACGCCTATGCCGGACTGGCGCAATTACTGAACTTGGTTGAACAGATGAAAGCGAAAAAGACGGGGATCGCCTCTACCGCTTCCATCGCCGCATCGGCCACGGTGGGTGAAGGTTGTTATGTAGGCGACTTTGCTTTTATCGGCGAACAGGCACGTATCGGGAACAACTGCCGGATCTATCCCTATGCCTATGTGGGTGATTTCGTAACCATCGAAGACAATACCATCCTCTACCCGCATGTATGTATATATGAAGGATGTAAAATAGGTAAGGACTGCATCCTGCACGCCGGATCCGTGATCGGATCCGACGGCTTCGGCTTTGCCCCCGAAGGGGAGAATTACACGAAAATACCGCAATTAGGCAATGTAGTCATCGAAGACCAGGTGGAGATAGGTGCCAATACCACGATCGACCGCGCCGTGATGGGATCGACCATCATCCACCGGGGTGTGAAACTGGACAACCTGATCCAGATCGCCCACAATGTGGAAGTAGGCGAAAATACGGTGATGGCAGCGCAGGTAGGTGTGGCCGGATCAGTCAAGATCGGCCGCCATTGTATGTTCGGCGGACAGGTAGGGCTGTCGGGGCATATCCAGATCGCCGACCATGTCACACTGGGAGCACAGGCCGGTGTGATCAGCAGCATCAAAGAAAACACCACCGTACTGGGGGCGCCTGCCATCAACGCCAGGGACTTCATGCGTTCCAGCGCCATTTTTAATAAACTTCCGGACATATACCGCACCATCGGCCAGCTGCAACGGGAAGTAGAAGAACTAAAGAAAAAAAATCAATAAACGAAGATATGCAGAAACAACAGACGCTTGCAGCCGGTTTTTCACTGGCAGGAAAAGGGCTACACACAGGATTGGAAATCCAGATCTCGTTTCATCCGGCACCCGAGAACTACGGGTACAAGATCAAACGGGTTGACCTGGAAGATCAACCGGTACTCGATGCCCTGGCGGAAAACGTAAGCGGTACTCAACGAGGTACCGTACTCTCCAGAAACGGCGTTCAGGTCAGCACGATCGAGCATGCCATGGCTGCCTTATACGCCTATGGGATAGACAACTGCCTGATCGAGGTCAACGCGCCTGAGTTCCCGATCCTGGATGGCAGCTCGCGTTACTACTCCGAAGCCATCCAACAAGTCGGCATCGAAGAACAGAATGCCCCGAAAGATTACTATATCGTCAAGAAAAAGATTGAGGTCAAAGATGAAAAGACCGGCTCATCCCTGGTGATCCTGCCGGACGACAAGTTCAGCATCAACGTACTGGTCTCATTCGATTCGCCCGTATTATCCAATCAATTCGCCACGCTCGACGACCTTTGTGATTTCCCGACGGAACTGGCGGCATCCCGTACCTTTGTATTTGTTCGCGAAGTGGAAGCATTGCTGGAAAACAACCTGATCAAGGGAGGCGACCTGGATAATGCCATCGTCATTTACGACCAGATGATCCCGCAGGATTCAGCCAACAAACTGGCCGACATGATGCATATCCCGCATAAGAACCTGGATCAGCTGGGATATATCAACAACGTCCCGCTGGTGTTCGACAATGAACCCGCCCGCCATAAACTGCTGGATGTGATCGGCGACCTCGCCCTGATCGGCAAACCCATCCGGGGTCGTGTGATCGCGACCCGTCCGGGGCATAAGATCAACAACGAGCTGGCCAAACTCATCCGCAAAGACATCAAGTTGAACGATGTACAGGCTCCCGTCTATAACCCGAACGATCCGCCCGTGATGGACATCAACCGCATCCGCGAATTACTCCCCCACCGCTACCCGTTCCTGTTGGTGGACAAAATTATTGAGGTGGGAGGCGACTATATCGTGGGTGTCAAGAATATCACCACCAACGAGCCCTTCTTTACCGGACACTTCCCGCAGGAACCGGTGATGCCCGGTGTGTTGCAGGTGGAAGCCATGGCACAGACCGGTGGTTTACTGGTGCTCAACTCCGTGGACGAACCCGAACGTTACTCCACCTATTTCATGAAAATTGACGGCGTCAAATTCCGCCAGAAAGTAGTTCCGGGTGATACGCTCATCCTCCGTCTTGAAATGCTGGCACCGATCCGCCGCGGCATATCCACCATGAAAGGATATGTGTTTGTAGGCGAGAAACTCGTCAGCGAAGCTGAATTTATGGCACAGATCATCAAAAACAAATAAGTGAATCCCATGAACATATCCCCATTAGCCGTCATTCATCCTGACGCAAAAATCGGTAAAAACTGCACGATATCTCCATTCGCCGTGATTGAAAAAGATGTAGTTATTGGCGATAATTGTACGATTCATCCCCATGTGGTGATCATGGATGGAAGCCGAATCGGCAACAATTGCACCATTTCTCCGGGAGCCGTTATCGCCAATATCCCCCAGGACCTGAAATACAAAGGGGAACAAACCACCGCTGAGATCGGCGACAACACCAACATCCGCGAATGTGTGACGGTCAACCGGGGAACAGCTTCCAGAGGAAAGACAGTGATCGGCAGCAACTGCCTGATCATGGCTTACTCTCATGTGGCGCACGACTGTATCCTGAAAGACAATATCATCATCGGTAACGCCACACAGATTGCCGGCGAAGTGGAGATAGATGATTTCGCCATCGTCAGCGGCGGCTGCCTCGTACATCAGTTTGTACGTATCTCCCGCCATGTGATGATCCAAGGTGGTTCCCGGATCGGCAAAGACATCCCGCCTTACACCCTGATCGGACGCGACCCGATCGTTTATTGCGGGATCAATATCGTGGGGCTCCGCCGCCGTGGATTCACCAACGCGCAGGTATTCCTGATCCAGGATATCTACCGCACCCTTTATACCCGAGGGCTGAACAACACTGAGGCGTTGAAATGTATTGAGACAGAGTATGAGCCGAGCGAGGAGCGCGATTTGATACTGGACTTTATCAAGTCGTCGAGCCGTGGTATCGTCCGCGGTTCCATCGACGAATTATAAGATTCACGCATCAAAACAAGCTGCATTTGTTTTCACTTCTGATTATAATCACTACTTTTGATGTACAAAACTATAATTGACGTATGTTATTCAGATTTTTAATCCTGTCAGACGAAGCAGACGACTTCCGCCGCGAGATCGTAATAGACTCGGAGGCTACTTTTCTGGATCTGCAAAACACGATCCTTGATTCGGTAGGGTACACCAAAGACCAGATGACATCTTTCTATATATGCGATGATGATTGGGGTAAACGCACCGAGATCACGCTGATTGAAATGGACACTTCATCGGAAGTGGACAGTTATATCATGGAGAACACCGTTTTGGAAGATCTGCTGGAAGACGAGCAACAAAAATTGCTCTTTGTCTTCGATATGCTCACCGAACGAGCCTTTTTCATGGAGCTGCGTGAGATTATCACCGGTAAGTCACTGGACAATCCGATGATCAAACGCTCCGAAGGCCTTCCTCCGGTACAGACCGTCTCTTTCGAAGAGATCGATATCAAAACAACCTCCACCGAACTCGGCGAAGATTTCTACGGCGATTCGGACTACGACTTGGACGAGTTGGACGAATCGGGCTTTGAAGGTCTGGGCGGAGGCGCCGAACCGTCTTTTGATGACGAGCGTTTCTGATGGATACGCTCGTTGTCTTACTGGGACCTACGGGAGTCGGTAAGACCGAGTTGAGCCTACGACTGGCCGAAGAGTTCCACTCGCCGGTTATCTCTGCCGACTCCAGGCAGCTATACAAAGACATTCCCATCGGAACAGCCGCACCTACACCGGAACAAAGGGAGCGGGTACACCATTATATGGTTGGCTCCTTGGAGTTGACCGATTACTACAGCGCCAGCCGTTTCGAAGAAGAAGTTGTTTCCCTTTTACATACTTTACACCAAACCATTCCCACCGTTATCCTGACAGGAGGGTCGATGATGTACATCGATGCCATCTGTCAAGGCATTGACGAAATCCCCACCGTTACATCCGACATCCGGACTGCCATCTACCGGCAATTCGAGGAAGAAGGTCTTGCCCCTATCCTGCATGAACTCCAGGCGTGCGACCCGGTGCATTATGAGGAAGTGGATCGTAACAACTACAAACGGGTGATCCATGCTGTGGAGATCTGCCGGATGACCGGCCGCCCCTACTCCGCCTTCCGCACGCATACTCCCAAAGAACGTCCGTTCCGGACCATCCGGGTCGGGCTGACCCGCGACCGGGAAGAACTGTGCGAACGCATCAACCGCCGTGTGGACCAGATGATGACCGACGGCATGCTGGAAGAAGCCCGCAGGGCATATCCTTTCCGGCATTGCAACTCCCTCAACACCGTAGGTTACAAAGAGCTGTTCCATTACCTGGCGGGTGATTGGACACTGGATTTCGCCATCGAAAAGATCAAACGTAACACCCGCGTTTATGCCCGTAAGCAGATGACCTGGTTCAAGCGGGACACCCACATCCACTGGTTCCATCCCAATCAAGAAACGGATATCCTCCAACATATCCGGCAGCAAATCCGGTGAGTACGAGGTAAAGATTGGTACGGGAAGAATGCCTACTTCTTAAAAACAAGATAGACGGCAGCGATCAGGAAGATAAAAGCGAGGGCGTGGTTCCATTTAAAAGATTCGGTTTTAAAGGCGAGGGCGCTGAAAACGACAAACACCACCAGGGTGATCACTTCCTGGATCACTTTCAATTGCATCAGGGTAAAAGGTCCGCCGTTCTCACGGAAACCGATCCGGTTGGCCGGAACCTGGCAGCAGTATTCAAACAACGCAATTATCCAGCTAAACAGGATTACACCAAAGAGCGGCAACTGGCTGAACCAGTCGAATTGCTGTTTCATTTTCAGGTGGCCATACCACGCATACGTCATAAACACATTGGAGACGACCAGCAGGCCGATGGTATAAATTACTTGCATGCTCTTTACATTTAACTTTTTGTTTCCTTTTCGTTTCCCTTATTGTTTACTTTTTGCTTACTTTCCGAGGTAAATAGGCTGGCTGGATATGGGTCATGCTGCTCCAGAGACTGTATCGCGCTTCAGGGTTGATCGCTGTCAGCTTGTCAAGGACACCCTTCATTTCCGAGCGGCTCGACGCCGATTCATACGGACACTCCTTTACCTGTTTGCGGTATCCACGCCAGGCGGCGATTTGGGTCAGTTCCTTTTCTTCCACCAGGCATAAGGGACGGATAAGCGTCATGTCGAACTTATCCATCGGCAGGATAGGCGGCATAGTACCGAACGCACCCTGATGGATCATGTTCATCAGTAACGTTTCAAGGATGTCATCCTGATGATGCCCTAACGCGATCTTGTTGCATCCCTCTTCTTTGGCGATATCGAACAACGCCTTGCGCCGCATCCATGAACAAAGGAAACAGGGTGATTTACGATGGTCGGTAGAGGGATCGAACCGGGTTTCACGTACCACAAACGGCAGCTCGTACGCATCGGCACAACTCCGCAGATAATCCATATCTGCATGATAGGGGATGTTCGCCATTCGGATATGCGCCACCACAAGCTCGAACTTCGGCTGGAAGATCCGCGAACGTCGCCCGAGCAGTTCCACTAAGGCGAGCGAATCTTTCCCGCCCGACAAGCCGACCAGCACCCGGTCGCCATCCGTTATCAGCGCATACCTCCGAATTGCTTTGAGAACCTTTTCTTCTACTTTCCGGAACAGGAGTTCATCTGTTGTGAGTTTACCCATCAGTCTTTCATTTCCGGGCGCAAAATTAGATATTTATCCCTGCAATTCGTATCCACTTTCAAATAATTCTTATCTTTGAATCTCTATATTTCTAAACAAATAAGGCATTATGAATCAGTTCGCAGGAAAACTGCTTTACACAATAGGTATTCTATGGGTTTGTATCGGGCTACAGGCGCAGAGTCTGGATCAGGCAAAGAAGTTGTATAACGAAGGGAAATACGCGGAAGCCAAGCCGGCATTCGAACGATTGGTGAAGCAGGCGCCCAATAACTCGTCATACAACCATTGGTACGGCGTATGCTGTTACGAAACCGGTGACTTCGCGAATGCGGAGAAATACATTGAGTTCGCCATGAAAAAGAAAGTGCAGGAATCGTACCGCTACCTGGGTGAACTCTATTTCCGCACCTATCGCTTTGAAGAAGCCTCCGAAATGTTTACCGATTATATCGACCTGCTCAGCAAGAAGAAACAGAATGTCGAAGCTTTCGAGCTCCGGAAAAGCCAGGCCGACAAAGCCGCCCGCCTGCTGGATAAAGTGGAAAAGGTACAGGTGATAGACAGTGCGGTGGTTGACCGGGACCAGTTCCTTTCCGTCTATTCCCTGAGTGAAGAGAATGGCACGATCGCCACCTTCCGGGATTTCTTCCAGTCAACGGAACCGGTAGAGTCCACCGTATATATGAACCAGAAAGGCGACAAGATCTACTACGCCCAACCGACGGAGGAAAACCGCTACTGCATATTCACCCAATCGAAACTGCTCGACCAATGGGGCGACACAAAACAGTTGCCGATGAATGTCAACAGCAACGACGACGACAATTACCCCTTTGTGCTGCCCGACGGCGTAACCATCTACTATGCATCCAAAGGGAATGGCTCACTGGGAGGATACGACCTCTTTGTCACCCGTTACAACCTGAGTACAGACACCTACCTCACCCCGGAACAGCTGGGGATGCCCTTCAACTCCCCGTTCAACGACTACCTGATGGTGATCGACGAAACCAAACACCTTGGCTGGTTTGTGTCCGACCGCTACCAGCCCGAAGGCAAAGTATGCGTCTATCTCTTCATCCCCAACGAGAGCAGGGCACGGGTGGACAGCGACGACCCGGCAGTTAAACGAACCCGCGCCATGCTGCTCCCTATCCGCTCTACCTGGGAAGAAGGCGCCGACTACAGCACCCAGATCAAACTGGCGCACGAAGTAGTGCCTTTCGGAGAAGTAAAACCGCACAAAGACTTTGAGTTCGCGATCAACAACAACCTGGCGTATTACACCCTCGACGAGATCCGAAGCCCCGAAGCACGCAGCCACTACGAGAAAGTGCTCCAACTGAAGAAACAGATCGCCACCCTCAGCACCCGGCTGGATACCATGCGCATGGATTACACAAAAGGGAATAAGGCGAAACGTGACCAGTTGAGCCCTGCCATCCTCCAACTGGAAGGGCAACTGGACAGCCTGCTTCCCCAACCCGCCGAATGGGAGAAAAAGGCCCGCAACGCAGAGATCAATTACCTGAAAAGCAACCGATAAAATCCGTCACCGTATGTGGTTTGATATAGCTGTCATCGTTTTTTTGATGGGATTAGCCATCCTGCTGATCCTGCTGGAGATATTCCTGTTGCCGGGCATCACCGTGGCGGGTGTGGGAGGCGTGTTGTTCGCCATCGGCGGACTGATCTTCGCCTATATGGCGGGAGCCACCATCGGACACATCACACTGGCCGTGTCAACGGTTGCATTCACCATTATCTTCTTTTGGCTGCTGCGCGCCAAATCGTTCAACCGGGTGGCGTTGCATGCCGAAGTAGATTCGAAGCTCACCTCCAGCCGCGAACTGGGAATAGCCGTTGGCGACGAAGGGATCACCCTTTCTCGCCTGGCGCCCATCGGGAAAGCGTCTATCAAAGGCATTACCGTGGAAGCTAAATCGCTCGACGCGCTGATTGATGAGAACAGGGAGGTGGTCGTGACCCGCGTGGACGGATATAATGTGATTGTAAAACCGAAAGAGTACTAACATAAATTAAACACAATGCCTATGGAAGCTGCTGGCTTTATGCCTCTTATCCTGTTGGGAGCCGCGTTGCTCCTGCTGATTATCTTTTTCTATTATGTGCCGTTCCTGCTTTGGATATCCGCCAAAGTATCCGGCGTCAATATCTCACTGGTACAGTTGTTCCTGATGCGGATCCGTAATGTGCCGCCATCGGTGATCACCCGTGCCATGATCGAAGCCCACAAAGCCGGACTGAAAATGCTTACCCGCGATGAACTGGAAGCCCATTACCTGGCCGGTGGCCATGTGGAACGGGTAGTCCACGCGCTTGTCTCCGCCTCGAAAGCCAACATCGACCTTTCTTTCCAGATGGCTACGGCGATCGACCTCGCCGGGCGCGATGTGTTCGAGGCCGTACAGATGTCGGTCAACCCGAAGGTGATCGACACGCCACCGGTAACCGCCGTATCCAAAAATGGTATCCAACTGATCGCCAAAGCCCGCGTAACCGTACGTGCCAACATCAAGCAATTGGTAGGGGGAGCCGGTGAAGAGACCATCCTGGCCCGCGTCGGCGAAGGTATCGTATCCTCGATCGGTTCGGCGGAAAACCACGAATCCGTCCTCGAGAATCCGGACTCCATCTCCAAGCTTGTATTGCGTAAAGGGCTGGATGCGGGAACGGCGTTCGAGATCCTCTCGATCGACATCGCCGATATCGACATCGGTAAGAACATCGGCGCCGTGCTCCAGATGGACCAGGCACAAGCCGACAAGAACATCGCCCAAGCCAAAGCGGAAGAACGCCGCGCCATGGCCGTCGCCGTCGAACAGGAGATGAAAGCCAAGGCACAGGAAGCCCGCGCAAAGGTGATCGAAGCCGAAGCCGAAGTACCCAAAGCCATGGCAGAAGCCTTCCGCTCGGGTAACCTTGGCATCATGGACTACTATAAGATGAAGAACATCGAAGCCGACACGACCATGCGCGAATCCATCGCCAAGCCCGCCGGCCCGTCGTCCAAACCCATTAAAGAATAAACGGATATGCGAACCATTCCGGCATCCGAACTGGTTATCAATGCAGATGGAAGCGCTTTCCATCTGCATCTGAAACCGGAACAGTTGGCCGACCGCGTCGTGCTGGTTGGCGACCCCGACCGTGTCAATACCGTGGCATCCTACTTCGACGAGCGGGAGTGCGACATCACCAGCCGCGAATTCCACACCATCACCGGCACCTACCGGGGGAAACGGATCACGGTGGTATCGCATGGTATCGGCGGCGACAATATCGACATTGTGCTGACCGAGCTGGACGCCCTGGCCAATATCGACTTCCAATCGCGTACGGTCAGAGAGGTAAGCCGCCAACTCACCTTCGTGCGCATCGGCACATCCGGCGGCCTCCAACCGACTGTCCCCATCGGTACCTATGTGGCGGCAGCCGAATCGATCGGGTTCGACGGCATCATCTATTACTATGCACACAGCGAGAAGATACGAAATATCCTGCTGGAGCACGAACTGATGAAGCAACTCGACTGGCAGATAGCCAATCTCCTCCCCTATGCCGTACAGGCCGACGCTTCACTGCTCGACCAGATCGCCCAAGACGATATCGTACGCGGGATGACCATCGCCACCAACAGTTTCTATGGCGCACAGGGACGATACCTCCGGCTTCCCCTGGCCGACCCAATGCTTAACAGCAAGATCGAGTCGTTCGAACACAAAGGAAATAAGATCACCAATTTTGAAATGGAAAGCGCCGCCCTGGCCGGCTTATCCCGGATGATGGGACACCGGGCGCTCACCGTCTGCTGCATCATCGCCGGGCGCGTGGCACAAAAAATGAATACAGACTACAAGGGCACCATGACCGGCCTGATAGAAAAAGTGTTGGAACGTATATGAACAGTGTTACTTATTAGAAACAACAATTATCTCCGTTTCATAACACAAAACACAAAAATCAGGAATGCTATGAAAAATGAAATTAAAAGCACTCCCAATTCGTATGTAAACGGATGGATTGAAAAATTCCTCAACTCATCCGCTTGACTATTATGCAAATATTCAACCACAGTACAAACCAAAGTACAAAAACCCATCATACTTATGAATGTCAAAAAATAGTCCACAAATGTGTCTCTCTTTTTTTCTTCATACGACTGCTTCTCTTCTATAATTTTTTCCAGTAAAGATTCAGAACGATAATACAAATCTCTCTTTTCTTTTATGAGTGTTGAAATTTGTTTATATTTTACAATATAATTAACCTGCCATACATCCAAATACTCATCACGCAAAATAACAAATTGAGACAATAATGCATATTTTGCCATAATTTTTCTCAAAAATGGTATATCAAAGTTTTTTTGATTTTTCCACAAATTAACAATTTTCTTCTTCTCAAATTTCATCATTTCATCCTGAACATGCTCCATAATGGATCCATATAATGAAATGGCAGAACTATAAATAACTAATTCGGAAAGCAACAAGTTCAAAGGTTCCAAATAATACTCCAGCGTTGTCAAGTCAAATTTTCGACTTGTAAAAAAAATCGGCGTTAAGTTGATACCGTAAAGACAAGTATCTCGATTTATATATATAGGATCATCCGATACAATATCAAAAAAATCAAGTAAATATTCTTTCTCTTTCTTTTCAGTACAGAAAACCGGATTATCATAAAGACGAGTATCCGTGCTCGCCAAACTATTGTACAGTTCAACCGGAATACCAAAACAATTACTTCCTGATTGAATATAATGACTGTCAATTAATTTACAAAAAACATCCGAACCAGTTATAAATTTATCTATCTGACTGATCATATCCACCCTTGTGTTCTCTATCCGTTTAATATCTTCAATATCTATAGAAGAGAAAACGGCTAAAACATTCAGCTGACCAAAATCAGTAATCTGAATTCTAAATTTATCAAGAAAATTCGCATTTACTTTTGCTCCGTTAAAAAGATACTCCTGAGCTTTCTCCAGAGAATCATAGGACATATCGATATTTAACATTGGAAGAGTATTATGAGAGTTATCGCCACCATTTTTCCATTTAACCTCCATTTCCACAGTTCCCCTACCATCCGGCATAGAACATATGCATTTTTTCGTGAGTCCACATTTGGAGCCATAGTCAAGTTTATTATCAAAAATCCACATCATGGTAATAGCATAGTAAATCATAATATAAAAAAATTAATTTATAATTCAATAACAAATATATTTTTCATAACATTCGATCACCCTGTCGAACAACTGGCGGATCATTAGAGGTGTCTCTTCGAAGAAAAACAAGCCCACCCCTTTCTTCTCTTTCTTCCACGAGCCGATCACACGTCCATCGTGTACGAGGGTGGGACTGAAGATTCCCGTCCGGGTGATGATCTTCCGGTGGTGTTCCTTTTCCAGAATCTCCTCCCGGTCTTTATAGCTGACGATAAACTCGTCGAAAGCCGGGAGCAACAGGGCGGAAGGCTCCTCTCCGGCAGGCAACTGCGTATCCGCAGGAAACCAGAACGTACGGCCGTTTACCGTTTCCGGCACAAAATCGGAACCGATAGCATTGATCGCCTTGCGGGCATCCGACGTAAGCATGCCCGACCACCACACAAAATCCTGCAACGTAGCCGGTCCATGGCTGGTGAAAAAGGTACGCGCCAACCGTTCGAGCGCTTCCTCTTTCGATAAGCGGGAACAGCCCGGCACCCATTCGTCGAACAGGGCATAGGTCTGCTTGTTTCCTTTCTGCCGCCCATTGCATACGAGCCGTTCCACTTCGGCACGTCCCATGATATGATTCATCGTATAGGTATCTTCCAGCTTTATGCCTTCGGTGGTGAGACGGTCGGCAATCTCCTGCCGGGTGAGGCTGTTGTGTCCTTCCAGCAAGCGTTCGATGATACGCAAGGCACGCATCACCAGGGCCTCGTCGGTATTCGTCATCCGGCAATAGCTTTCGAAGATAGGTTTGACACGGGGGATCGACAGGTCGAGCATCCAATGGATATCGTGCGCCGCGACAAAGTGCCAGGTAGGACGGAGGATATGTGTACGGATGATCTTCCCGGAGTCGATCGCCTCATCGATACCGCGGAGGGTAGCGCCTGGCAAACGGAGCCCGACCGCCCATTTGGCCATATCTACCGCCTGCGATTGCATGGCGCCCATATACGACACGACTTCTTCCGGACGGGAAAAGCGGTTGCCGCGCAGCAGTTGGTTGTGCAGACGGATGCGTTGGATTTCGGATACTTGCATGGGGATTTATTCTTTATAATGGACTGATACCCGCAAATATAGCCCATTTCTCCGGATAATCAGCATAGCGATTACCTTTGATTATTGTACCTTTACGGCAATATGTTTACATAATCCTATCGATATGATCCCTTTCATCCTCTACCTCTTAGTGGGCACCTACACGTCGGGCGCCAGCGAAGGTATCTATGCCTATCAGTTCAATACCCGGACCGGCGAATCCGTGTTCAAAGGAATGGCCAAAGTGGATAATCCGTCGTACCTCATACCGAACGCCTCGCGTACATATATATATGCGGTAACGGAGAACGACGGCAACCCATCGTATGCCAACGCGCTGGCGTATGATAAGGCGGGCGGCGCCCTTCGCCTCGTCAACAGCCGGGAGACCAACGGATCGGCACCCTGCAATATCGCCATCGACCCGAAGGGGAAGTTTGTCGTCACCGCCAATTACGGAGGAGGCAGCATCAGCGTGTTTCCCATCCGGGAAGACGGATCGCTGGCGCCGGTATCGCAGGTAATCCCCTTTGAAGGGCGGAGCGTGCATGCCCGCCAGCAGTCGCCACACCTGCATTGCGTAGTTTTCTCGCCCGACGGACGTTACCTGTTCGCTGCCGACCTGGGGACAGATAAGCTGTACCGGATGGATATCGATTACCGTCCGGGCGCTTCCTTCATCCACCAGGCTTCGCTGACGGCGATGGATATAGCCGCCGGTTCCGGTCCCCGCCACCTGGTGTTCCATCCGTCGAAGAAATACGCGTACCTGATCAACGAGATCAGTGGGACGGTCACCAGCTTTACCTACCGGAAAGGCGGGCTGCACACGTTCCAGACTATCGAAGCCGACAGCCTCCATGCGGCGGGGAGCGCCGATATCCACATCACCCCCGACGGCCGTTTCCTGTATGCCTCCAACCGGTTGAAAGGCGACGGGCTGGCGATCTTCTCCATCAACGGGAAGAATGGGATGCTGACGAAGGTTGGCTACCAGCCGACGGGTATCCATCCGCGTAATTTCACGATCACCCCCAACGGCAAGTTCCTGCTGGCTGCCTGCCGCGACAGCCACCTTATCCAGGTGTTCGCCATTGATCCGGCAAGCGGTTTGCTGACCGACACCCGGCAGGATATCCACCTCGACAGTCCCGTTTGTCTCAAACTGATCCCCTGAGTGAACAATCCTTCTTCGCCTCTGGTTTTATTAAAGGTAGGCTATGCACTTTAATAAAATAGATCATGAAGAAGAAACAACTCACCACACAGGCAGGAGCGCCTGTTGCCGACAATCAGAATATCCAGACTGCGGGAGCACACGGCTCCGCCCTGCTGCAAAATGCCTGGATGATGGAAAAACTGGCACACTTCAACCGCGAACGGATTCCCGAACGGGTAGTCCATGCCAAAGGATCGGCGGCGTATGGTTCGCTGATCATCACAAACGATATCACCCGCTACACGAAAGCCGCCCTCTTCAGTGAAAAAGGGAAGCAAACACCCCTCTTCCTGCGCTTCTCCACCGTGGCAGGCGAACGGGGCGCGGCCGATACGGAACGGGATGTGCGGGGTTTCGCCATCAAGTTTTATACTGAAGAAGGAAACTGGGACCTGGTAGGGAATAATACGCCGGTGTTCTTCCTGCGCGATCCGCTGAAATTCCCGGATTTCATCCATACCCAGAAACGCGACCCGAAAACCAACATGCGCAGCAATACGGCCATGTGGGATTTCTGGAGCCTCAGCCCGGAAAGCCTCCATCAGGTGATGATCCTGATGAGCGACCGGGGCATCCCGGCCAACCTCCGGCAGATGCACGGCTTTGGCAGCCACACGTTCAGCCTGGTCAACAGCCGGAACGAACGCCACTGGGTGAAGTTCCACTTCAAATCCAAACAAGGCATCGCCAACCTCACCAATGAAGAGGCTGCCCGGATCGTGGCGCACGACCGGGAAGCGTCGCAATGCGATCTCTTCGAACACATCGAAGCCGGTGAGTTCCCCAAATGGAAAATGTGTATCCAGGTGATGCCCGAAGCCGAAGCGAAGGATTACCGTTTCAACCCCTTCGACCTCACCAAGGTATGGAGCCAGAAAGATTATCCGCTGATCGAGGTCGGTATCCTCGAACTGAACCGTAACCCGGAAAACTACTTTGCCGAAGTGGAACAGGCAGCTTTCAATCCGGCCAATGTAGTGCCCGGTATCGGCTATTCGCCGGATAAGATGTTGCAGGGACGCCTCTTCGCCTATGCCGATGCACACCGTTACCGCCTGGGGGTGAACTACGAAAGCCTGCCGGTGAACGCGCCCCGCTGCCCGATGCATAACTACCATCGCGATGGCGCCATGCGCTTCGACGGGAATAGCGGCGGGCAGGTGAACTACGAACCCAATAGTTTCAACGGACCGGTGGAGGATAAGCGCTTCGGCGAGCCGCCCCTACCCCTTGAAGGCGACGCCTTTGCGTACAACCACCGGACGGATACCGACTACTACACCCAAGCCGGCGATTTATACCGCCTGGTACCCGAGGCCGAAAAAGTGCGCATCGCCTCAAACGTGACGGAAGCCATGGGCGGCGTGCCCGAACCGATCCGTATCCGCGCCATCGCCCGCTTCTACCAGGCGGATGAGCGTTGCGGCCGTGATATCGCGTTCAACCTCGGCATCGGCATGGGGAAAATAATCGAAGAAGTGACCCGCCAGCAAGAGAGCCAGGAATAGGCGCGACCGGGCAGGTATCTATCTGTTACCGATTCCTCTGTCAACAACTACTGTATCTTCTATTGTCGGCAACCGGATGATCTGTTGCCGGGAATAGGATGCTTTCTTCGTCCCACAGCCGTGGACACTTCGTCCCACAGCTGTGGGACGAGGTGTTCACAGCTGTGGGACGAAGTGTCCACAGTTGTGGAACGAAGACACCACGGTCGTGGGACGAACCGTCCAGCGATATGGGACGAGAAAATCATCCGTTCGCCGACAATAAATCATCCATACGTTGGTAATAGATCTTCCTATTCCTTCCAACAGATACAAAAGAAACAGATTCATCCAGACCTTGGGGAGGCGAGAGGGAGAGGCGTCAATCGTCCTTATAATCAAGGATATCGCCCGGTTTGCAGTGGAGTTCGCGGCAGATGGCGTTCAGGGTTTCGAAGCGGATGCCTTTTACCTTGCCGGTTTTCAGCAGCGAGAGGTTGGTCATGCTGACACCCAGCCGTTCGGCCAGTTCGGTGAGCGAGATCTTGTTCTTCGCCATCTCCACGTCTAAGTTCACGATGATGCCCATTATACAAACTCCTTATTCTCTTGTTGGATTTCAAAGCCGTACCGGAAGATATCGGCCATAATGTAGATCACGGCGGCGATGATGAGCCAGGTATAGTTCAACTCGCCCACAAGCATGAAACGATCACCTAATCCATGTTGCTTCAGGATCAGGTAATTCGTGCCCAGCAGCAATGCGTCAAAGGGCAGGCAAAGGGCAAAACAAAGCGAGGTGGTTTTCAACCGGCGGACATTGGCCAGGCTGAAAGGGGTGTCGTGACTGAAACTCTCGAACATCTTCCGGAGCTGGTACAGGATCACCATCAATAACAGTTCGAAGAGGGCGAAATAACTAAACGCCAGGACGAACATCGGCAACGTGTTTTCCACCTTCATCTTCAACAGATACTGGTCGGGATGGACAACCGCCTCCCGGATGATACCGGTTACCGAAGGGATCACTTCCGTCTGGGTGGATTGGCGATCCTTTACTTTCAGATCAAAGTGGTGATCTTCATCGACTACAAAAACGAAGGAGAGGAGTCCGAAGACAAAGGCAATCAGGATGATATTGAAGATCCAGGCGATCTTTAACATCACGGTCATAAAGCGAAGCAGGCCTTGCGAGGTTGTTTTCATTTGAAAAATACGTTTTACGTGGTGGATACTTTAAAAACACGCACAAAGGAAAACGCATTTTTCAAATAAAACAACTATTATTTTATGTTTTACGTAAAATAATTACACATTTAACTATTTGCAACATTCCGGCTACATCATCAGCGGTATGAGGGTGATAAAGACACCGGTGATGATGGCCGAGGTGATCACGCCACAGATATTGGCGCCGAGGGCTTCGGGCAGGATCAGGGAATTGGGATTGTCTTTCGACACCAGCTTCTGGGCTACCTTGGCAGTGGTCGGCACACAACTGACAGCCGCGATACCGATCACCGGATTAAAGTTACCCCGCTTGATGAAGTACATTACATATCCTCCGAGGATACCGCCGATCCCGGAGATTAACAACGCCAGGATACCGAGGATCAGCAATTTGAAGATCACCGGGTTCAGCAGGATGTGTGCATCACACAACACGCCGAGCAGGATACCGAGGAAGAAGGTGGAACCGTACAACATCGGGCCGCTGATGAAATTGATCACGTGGGTGAGCCCGGATTCCTTCACCGCCACACCAATAAACAACGAGAAGAACAACGGGGCGGCTACCGGGAACAGCAGGCAGAGCACCACGCAAAGCACCACGGCCAGCGACAGTTTGGTGGCCGGGCTGTATTTCTTCACCTCTTCTTTCGAACGGTCTATTTTAATAGCGCGCAGCTTCTTGGGCACCATCAGTTTCACCAGGTACGGATAACCTCCATACGTGAGGCCGAGGTAGAGGTATGCCACGACGGTGATCGGCACAAAGATCTCTTTCGACAGGTTGAGGGATGTGAACAATACCATCGGCCCGTCGGCTCCTCCCACCATGGCGATCGAAGCGCTGTCGGGCAGGCTCAGTCCCATCGCATAGGCAATCGGCAGGGTGGCGAATGTGCCGAGTTCGGCAAACAACGCCAGGAACATACTCTGCGCCGGTTTGGCAAGCAGGAAACTCATATCCAGCATCGTCCCGATCCCCATAAAGATGAGGCAGGCGATCAGGCCGTTACTGAACATATAGGTATATACCGGTTGCAGGAAGTCGATCTGGAGGATGTCGATCAGAGCGGTCGGCTCGGTCACCAACGGATCGAGGAAGAGGTTGCCCTGTACATTCCCCGGCAGGAACAATACGCCGGCATTGATCGCAGCCATACCCAATCCCATCGGGATCATCACTAAGGGTTCAAGGATTTCTTTCCGCCCGAGATACACGAGCAAAATACCCAGTAAGATCAAACCGATCCGCGCGTACATAATCATCGGATCGGATTGCAGCAGGGTAGAGATACCCTGGAATATGGTGCCTAAATCATACTTCTCCATTGTTGTAATAATATCTGATTAAACTGTCAATACCTTCATTCTCTTTCTTGTCCTTGTAAATGCCTTTGTAGAACTTGAACAGGTCGTACACATCATCCACTTCTTCTTCGGGATCGCGCGTATTCTTGTTCTCATAGATATAGCGGATACGATCGATATCCGACATCTTCTCCATGGCATACAGCCGCTTGCGTAATTCAGATTGGTGTCTCTTCTCCACGGCTTTCCCCAGCTTGTACTCTTTGACCACAAGCGCCAGGTGTTCCTTATCGAAGAAATAAAATGAGAATGTCAGCAGTTTGATCAGATAGGCTACCCCCATGCCGACGATAAACGTAAAAAGCATCATGCCGAAGGTCTCCATAATAACGGTTACTACACTCATATATATGATATTCTTGTTGATTATACGTAATAAAATTTCATGAAAGGAAGATGGGGCAGCCGCCTTTGCAGGATGCTGTCCGTATGAAAAACGTGGCTAACTGGTATCAAGTTTCATATATGCTGAACAAGCAGCGAAGTTATTAGTTCACACAGAATTAAAAAAATATTCCACACTTATTATTCAGACAAAAAAACGCCAATTTGTCATAAAAACTGACAACGAACTATAGCATCATCCATCGGCCTGCTTTGGCACACCGTTTGTTTACTGTTCAATGCTTCTCCCAGTGAGAAAACAGCAAAAAGCATATAATAACATTCAAATAGATACAACAATGGGTAAAATTATTGGTATTGACTTAGGAACAACCAACTCTTGCGTTTCCGTACTGGAAGGGAATGAACCGGTTGTCATCACAAACAGCGAAGGGAAAAGAACAACACCTTCGATCGTTGCCTTTGTGGATGGAGGGGAACGGAAAGTGGGCGATCCGGCCAAACGCCAGGCGATCACCAACCCGAAGAAGACCATCTTCTCCATCAAACGGTTTATGGGTGAAACCTACGACCAGGTCCAGAAAGAAATCAATCGCGTACCTTATTCAGTAGTAAAAGGCGATAACAACACGCCCCGCGTGGATATCGACGGGCGTCTTTATACCCCGCAGGAAATCTCCGCCATGGTCCTGCAGAAAATGAAGAAAACAGCGGAAGATTACCTCGGACAGGAAGTAACAGATGCGGTAATTACCGTTCCGGCCTACTTCAGCGACGCACAACGCCAGGCGACGAAAGAAGCCGGTGAGATCGCCGGATTGAATGTCCGCCGTATCGTGAACGAACCGACAGCCGCTTCCCTGGCGTATGGCCTGGACAAGGCGCATAAAGATATGAAGATCGCCGTATTCGACCTCGGTGGCGGTACGTTCGATATCTCCATCCTCGAACTGGGTGACGGGGTGTTCGAAGTCAAATCGACCAACGGTGATACGCACCTCGGCGGCGACGACTTCGACCACGTGATCATCGACTGGCTGGCAGAAGAATTCCTGCGTGAAGAAGGAATCGACCTCCGGAAAGATCCGATGGCACTGCAACGCCTCAAAGAAGCGGCCGAAAAAGCGAAAATCGAACTGTCGAGCACAACCAGCACGGAGATCAACCTCCCGTATATCATGCCGGTAAACGGAATTCCCAAGCACCTGGTGAAATCATTGACACGCGCCAAATTCGAACAGTTGGCCGACAGCCTGATCCAGGCGTGTATCGAGCCGTGCCGCAAATCACTGAAAGATGCAGGGATGAGCGCGGCGGACATCGATGAAGTGATCCTCGTGGGTGGTTCAACCCGTATCCCGGCTATTCAGTCGATTGTGGAAAAATTCTTCGGCAAAGCGCCGTCGAAAGGCGTGAATCCGGACGAAGTGGTAGCCGTAGGCGCCGCTATCCAAGGCGGTGTGCTGACGGGTGAAGTAAAAGATGTGCTGTTGCTCGACGTGACCCCCCTGTCTCTTGGTATCGAAACCATGGGCGGGGTGATGACTAAACTGATCGACGCCAACACGACAATCCCCTCCAAGAAATCGGAAACATTCACTACGGCAGCCGACAACCAGCCGTCTGTAGAGATCCATATCCTGCAGGGTGAACGCTCGATGGCCCGCGACAATAAATCGATCGGCCGCTTCCACCTCGACGGTATTCCTTCCGCTCCGCGCGGCATACCGCAGATCGAAGTGACGTTCGACATCGACGCCAACGGTATCCTCAACGTATCGGCCAAAGATAAAGGTACGGGCAAGAGCCAAAGTATCCGCATCGAAGCCTCCAGCGGACTGAGCGACGACGAAGTCAAACGAATGCGCGACGAAGCCGCCGCCAATGCCGAAGCGGATAAGAAAGAAAAAGAACGTATCGACAAGTTGAACCAGGCCGATAGCACCATCTTCCAGACCGAAAAGCAATTGTCCGAACTGGGAGACAAACTGCCCGCCGACAAGAAAGCTCCGATCGAAGCCGCCCTGGCAAAGCTGAAAGAAGCGCACAAAGCACAAGACATCGCCGCCATCGACGCCGCCATGAACGAGCTGAACACCGTCTTCCATGCCGCCAGCCAGGAAATGTATAACGCCGGCGCCGGCCAACAGCAACAACAGCAACCAGGCCCCGACTTCAGCCAGAACGGCGGAAACCCCGGCAGCAGCGACAACAAAACCGGAAACGTAACGGATGTGGACTTTGAGGAAGTGAAATAAAATCGCTCAGAAACGATTATCAACCATAGCGAAGCCGCAGTAAACAACTGATTTACTGCGGCTTTTACTTTTGTGAAATTATCGAAGATGATGTCTCGTTGCCGATTTTCATCGTATATTTGTACCATATTTGTGCCGGAACTTAATTCACGTTGAAGTGGAACTTAACATACGGACAAAACCTCATTGAAAACCAACTTCTATTAAGCAAAACAGGAAAAGATAAGTTCCTGAAACATTACAATTCAAAAACTGCCTGTATGTTCTCTATTCGCCCAACAACTATTTCTGATATTCCCGAAATGAAGGAATTGTATCAAACTACCGTTTTAACCGTCAACCGGAAAGATTATTCTGCTGAAGAAGTCGAAGACTGGGCTTCGTGCGGTGATGATTTGGCACATTGGCATGAATTGACTGCCGAACAACATTATATGGTCGCCGAGAATGATAAAAGGCAAATAGTCGGTTTTGCTTCGATTAACGATACAGGATATATACACACTTTATTTGTCCATAAAGATTTTCAGCATCAGGGAATTGCGAGCTTGCTTTACCAAACGCTCGAAAAATACGCAAAGGAAAAAGGGGCAGAAAGAATAACGTCGGAAGTCAGTATCACAGCGCGGCCATTCTTTGAGAAGCAAGGATTTGTAGTGGACGAAGAACAAAAAAGAAAGGCGAACAAACTGTGCCTTACCAATTACAAAATGAGTAAAATTCTTACGAACTATAAAATAACCGACATCTCAAAGCCGGAATACCCTGAACTCATGAGGGTTTGGGAAGCATCGGTCAGGGCAACGCATCATTTTCTGAAGGAAGAAGATATTTCATTTTTCAGGAAAATCATTCCTGGAAAATACCTTGACATGGTGCGGCTATATGCTGTTCGAGATGCTGAAAACGCAATAGCCGGATTTTTGGGCGTGTCGGACGATGCTATCGAAATGCTGTTTATCCATCCTGATGCCTGTGGAAAAGGAATAGGTTCCTTCTTGTTGAATTTTGCCGTAAAAGAACTACATTTACACAAAGTTGATGTGAACGAGCAAAACGAGCAGGCTGTTGGTTTCTATCTTCACAAAGGATTTTCCGTTGCCGGTCGGTCGGAATTGGACGGAACAGGA
>JAVBUE010000062.1:0-2940 GCA_031555735.1 Tannerellaceae bacterium | reverse complement strand
TTTTTTATCTTTTTCCTTGGCCCCTGACGACTTATTGTGTCCAATTGACGGTATTAATTCAACATAAAACATCCACCTTACGGCAGACGCCTCATGTACGTCTCTTGTACTACTTTGTTGTTCAATTATTCAAAGATCGTTTTACGTTTCTGCCAAATTTTTAGCGAACGTGGGTGCAAAGATAAGGGGTTTGATTGGTACAAAACAAATAAATCGTGAACTTTTTTTCAAGAAATTTGTTTTATTTTCCGCGTCTTCCTGAAAGACAGGCGATAAGCCTCCAAAAAAAATTGAATATGTCCGGTTCAGAAGCGGATTACCTCGCCCGTTTTACCACTGCGCACGGCCGCATCGAGGATACGCACCACCTGCAGGTTGTTTTCGAGCGACGACAAATCGCCGGGAGCAACCTGTATCTCTTTCCGTACGGCAGCCTTCAGGTAGAGAAAGGCATCGTTGTAGGGCGGAGCTAACGGTTGTGGCGTTTGCGCCACTTCTTCCTTGCCGGTACGGACGCGCATGCGGGTAGGTGTATCCTGGTAGATATACCCTTTACTACCATATATATGCATATCCTTCCGTCCCATCGGCCAGTTCCACGACGCCATGATCTGCACCACGGTGTTGGGATAGTTGACGATAATCGTCGCATCATCATCCACGTTGGGATAAATGGCCGGCTTATTCTGTTTCAATACCGCATAGACGCTCAGCGGCTTCTGTCCCGGCAGCAGCCAGGTGGCCAGGTTGGCGCCATAGCAGCCGAAGTCGATCACCGCCCCGCCCCCATTCAGCACCGGGTCGGTGAGCCAGTTGAGGAATTCTTTCCCGCAGCCGATCTCCACCGGTCCCTGATGGCCGTCATAGACGTTGATACGGTTGACTTCGCCCACCGTTCCTTCCTGCACGAGGCGGAAGGCTTCACGGTTTGTATTATACCAGGTGGTTTCGTAGTTGGTCAGCAGCAGGATGCCATGCTTGCGTGCCAGTTCGGCCATCTGCGTGGCGTGTTCCATATTGACGGCCAATGGCTTTTCCACCATCACATGGATGCCGCGCGGGGCGCAAACCTTTACCACGTTCAGGTGTTCGTATATAGGTTCATAGACGATCACGGCTTCCGGCTTCGTCTCGTCGAGCATCTGTTCGATGTTGGCGTAAAACAGTTTGTCGTCGAGTTTCTGATGCAGGTTCGACTGCCTGCGTATCTCATCATTCCGTTCGGCAACGCCCACCACCACAAAGTCGCCCCGCCCGATCCGGCTGAACACTTCCCATACATGGCCATGGCTTACACCGATCACTCCCAGGCGAAGCGGCTTATCCGCCTGTCCCCAACCGATCGACAACAAAGCCGATACAGCGATAAAACCGAAAACTGATAGCATTCTTCTCATATAATATACTGTATAATAACCTATTCTATTTATCTTCCGCAGGAGACGACTCCCGTTTTCCCTTCTTCAGCAGAAACGTAAGCAGGATACCAAGCAATGAAAACACCCCCGCCACAATCCCCGCCAATACTAACGGGTCACTGAAGGCCGACTTTTCTCCGGCGCCGCCTTCCGGCACATCCCCGTTCCCCTTCCCGGCAGAGTCCGTAGCGCCGGAAGAGAACTTCACCTCATCTATATAGAAGGTCACGTTTCCCGTTTGATAGTTTCCCGACGTCACAAAGCCAAACCCGCAGGAGATATACGACAAGTCGGCTCCCTCCAGCAGGATCGTATATGCTTTCCACTCTTTATCCAACCGGATATACCCGGTGGAGATTTTGGGAGATGAATCCGGGTAGCCGGCTCCCTCGACAACCGCACCCGTCTCGCCGGAACGCCCTAATCCCGCGACAAAAAACTCCACCCATTCTCCCCCATTCTTTCCTTTGGCCATAAAGGTGAGCTTACGGGCAAGGGACAGGTCGTACCCACATTCCGGATAGACGCCGAAATTCAGTTGCCGTTCGGCAGCTCCATTCGGCCGATACCCATACATATACAACCACCCACCCCAGGCATCTCCCTCCAGGTCGATGCTACAGGCAATGCAGCTATTCCCCGAAAAAGGCGAAGTCTTATCGTTCTCCTCCAGCTTTTTTACCATGGATTCCTTGCCGGGGGAAGCGATCAGCGCCTTGGCGGGAAAATGGTTATCCGTTGATCCAAAGTCGCGGTACACAAACATATCCCCGGATCCGATCCCCAATTTAGGAGCCGGAAGACTACCGGGCTTTACCGAGGGCGACTGTGCGGCGGCCATCAGCGAAGCAAGCAGGAAGATACAAAGAGAGAGAGCCGTTGTCCACGGCTTCAAGCGGAAAAAGAGGATTGTTGCATTTGTCATTTTCATACCACTGTCAAATTAGAGGTCAACTTCCGATTACGATCCCACGGGATGGATATCCCACAAAAAATTAAAGGCTGTCTCGCGACAACCCCTAATCAAACTTTGTTAACCTTAAATCTAATACTATTATGAAAAAACCACAGTGCAAAGATACTGCCTCCAAAACTATTTGTCAAGTCTTAGAGGGTCAATTTATGTTAAACAACATGTGAATTAACGTCAAAAAGCGTTATCAGACATGAAAAACGGATATTTGATGCAGGCTGGAATCATCTCCGTACAGAAATACGTACTTTGTTTGCCTGTTATTTGGTGATCTTCACACAGAGCATCCGGTTTTGATCGCGGATTAACAGTTTACCATCGGCCAGCGCCATCGGCGCCCAGTTCTGTGTGCTTCCTCCGACTCTCGACATGCCTTCCTGGGAAGCGGCGCCTTCACCAAGCAGGGCGGCTTTGGAGATCGGTTTAAAAGCCGTCGGATCGGGCTCGATCAGGTATAATGTCTTTACACCGTCGGTTGCCAGCATCAAACCGTCGGCCAGGATTAGGCTGCCACGATCGAAATTAGGATTCCGTCCGGTCTTCCACATC
>JAVBUE010000013.1:0-111330 GCA_031555735.1 Tannerellaceae bacterium | reverse complement strand
AGATGTAGATGAAGATTTATCAACATCCGGTTGTTGGAAAAACGCCTGAGAGTTGTCGGCGCAACACCCGGGTGTGATCAGTGCAAATTATTAATCGCTGATAAAGAGGCTCTTAGGTGTTGAAAACTACCATAGGTGAACGTTTCAACAAACATAGGTGGATGTTCAAACAAACATAGGTGACAGATTGAACAACCACCTATGATTGTTTTGGCCTTCAAATTGCGAAAATCAACCAGTGGAAGGAAGTGTGGAAGGAAACGCCCAAAAACGAGGGTCCTTCCACAGTAAGTGGCTGATTATGAAAGGGAGTGGAAGCAGTGGAAGCAGTGGAAGGGAAAAAGGCAAATCCCCTGTATATAATATCCAGTTTATTATATTGCATTTTTGTAATTCAAAACAGCTTCTTAATCGAATATTTTCTTGTAACTATGGCAATAGGGCGTTGTCCCTTTATGTTCGTAGTATTGCTGGTGGTAGTCTTCCGCGATCCAGAAGGTAGAGGCAGGAGCCAGGGTAGTGGCCACATCGTAGCCTTTTTCCGCAAGGATACCGATGTATTTTTCGGCTACCTGTTTCTGTCCCTCGTTCTGATAGAAGAGGAAAGAACGGTATTGCGGACCGATGTCCGGACCCTGCCCGTCGGTCTGTGTGAAGTCGTGCGTTTCAAAGAATAACTTCACCATTTCTTCAAACGATGTCCGGGTGGTATCAAAAACTACGCAGGTCGTTTCCAGATGTCCTGTGGTTTGGGTGCATACTTCTTTGTAGGTGGGATGATCCAGGTGGCCACCCATGAAGCCCACGGCGGTTGATACCACGCCCGTGGCTTTCATCATATAATACTCAGTACCCCAGAAGCATCCGGAGGCGAAATAAGCGGTTTCCGTGTGTTGTGTATCCATATCCTGTTGTTTTTTATCTGTCTTTGTGATGGACAACACAAAAATACGATAAAAATGATGATAATGGCGAATTGTTGAAGCAAAGAAATATTTTTATGTTTATCAGGTTGATCGCCTCGTTTTTTTCTCTATATTTGTCAGACAATTAACAAGAAATATAAATCTTAATTTTAAAGTTATGGCAGGAAACAAGGAGAGTGCTGCAAAAGCAATGTTTACAAAGTATATCAATGATATTTATCCTCAGTTGTCACCAGAAGGACAAGCCTATTATCACCAGCTTGGTTCGGATGAAGAACGGTATGCTTATCTTTCCAAATGCAAAACCGAAGGAGGCCTCCGGTTGGTCAGAAAACCGTACAGGAAGCGTGATAAGTCGATAGAACCTACCGCTGCCTCTGCGATCGTATCCAGGCAACAATTATCCATTGCTGATGCCTTTAAAGTGTTGATCAGAGCCATTGAGAACGAAGCCCATACATTATCCGGTACCGTCATTGAGGCTTACAGCGAACAGATCGACAATCTCAAAGCCGGCATGGCGGCGGCAAAGAAGCGATCTCACCAAAAAGAGTATGAGTTAAAGAGACAACAGCTGGAACGTTTACAGGCTGAATTGGATGAGCTGGAAAACAATATGAAATGAAATAAGATAGAAGTTCCTGAGGGGGGGGTGTCAATTGTGTGCTGAAGGTGGACTTTTGATATTCCCCTTTCTTTACCTTGAAAACAGTATTTTTCACCCCCTGTATCTGATTGATCAAATAAAAAAACCACCAAAAAGGGGCTGCTATATATAACCAATACTATTTTTCTTCTGTTATACTAATAACAATTCATTCATAAATAGTAAACTATGGAAACAACAAAAATCCGGGAGATACTGGGTGATCAACAACGTTATTACTTGGAACACACCTGCCAGACCATCGATCAATCCCTGTTGCATATCCCTTCGCCTGCGATCGTGGATGAGGTGTGGCGATTGTCCGACCGTAACAACCAGACATTGGTGAACTTCCAACGGCTGCTCGACCATGGGCGGTTGGCAGGTACGGGCTATGTCTCCATCTTACCGGTGGATCAGGGTATTGAGCATACTGCCGGCGCATCCTTCGCACCGAATCCGCTCTATTTTGATCCGGAGAATATCGTGAAACTGGCGATGGAAGGTGGTTGTAACGCTGTCGCTTCCACCTTTGGCGTGCTGGGAGCCGTGGCGCGTAAGTATGCCCATAAGATTCCGTTTATCGTCAAACTGAACCATAATGAGTTGCTGTCTTATCCGAATACGTACGACCAGGTATTGTTCGGCTCCGTCAAGCAAGCCTGGAATATGGGGGCGATGGCGGTGGGAGCAACCATTTATTTCGGTTCGGAGGAAAGTCGCCGCCAGCTTGTAGAGATATCCGAAGCGTTTGAATACGCACACGAACTGGGTATGGTCACCATCCTCTGGTGTTACCTCCGGAACGACCATTTCAAGAAAGACGGAACGGATTACCATACCGCGGCCGACCTGACCGGACAAGCCAACCATTTGGGCGTGACCATCCAGGCGGATATCGTGAAACAGAAACTACCGGTCAACAATGGCGGCTTTACAGCCATTGGCTTTGCCAAAACCAGTCCGAAGATGTATAGTGAGCTGGCTACCGACCATCCCATCGACCTCTGCCGGTACCAGGTTGCCAATGGATACATGGGGCGGGTGGGTCTGATCAATTCAGGCGGTGAATCCAGGGGAGCGTCGGACCTGAAGGATGCTGTAGTAACCGCCGTCATCAATAAACGCGCCGGTGGCATGGGACTGATCAGCGGTCGCAAAGCGTTCCAGAAACCGATGGGGGAAGGGGTGGAATTGCTCCACGCCATCCAGGATGTGTACCTGGATAAAAGGATTACACTGGCATAATTGTACGGTAGCACATAATTCATATCAAAATCGTGTTGGCGAACGCAATCTTTTTGTAACTTGCATTCTGTTTCAGTTCTTTACATAAACCTCTAAACTCTATTATTATGAATGTAAGTACAGACGTTGCTAACCTGCTTATTTATCTTTTCATGGGGATCTTTGCCATGACGGCCGCGCTTACACTGATAAGCCTGCCCGGCTGGATCAAGATTGAAGAGTGGTACCGCAAAAAGTTGTTTAATGCCCTGATCCTTGAAGTCATTGGGTCGGTTATCCTTCTTTTTACGTATATCGTCGAAAAAAAAGATAGCGGAGGGGTGGACATACAGAAGAACCAGGTTGTAATCGAGAAAGACAGCCGGTTTTTACCCTCTTGGAATAAGAGCGGGGATATGGATATCAACATGAATGATACAGCCCTGACCGTAGGGAAGATCATGTCTAAAGATATCGCCGTATTAGGGCTGTTTAACAATATCAATACATCGACCGTCGATTCAAAGGATTATGCCTTGTTGGATTTCAGAAAGCAGGCTTCCGGTTGGGCGAATAAAGGCGGAATGGTAGAAGGTTGCCCCTTCGAGTTCGAAATCTATTCCAACGCGGCGAAAGGACGGTTATGCTACCGGATCAGGGAGGCCGGCACGGACAAGGTACTGGTCGATACGGCCAAAGGATCGAAAAGCGACGATTTCGCTATCGACAACCGCATCCACCATGTGCTTAAACATGAAAATACGGACACCGGTGATATGGATTACTACCTGTATCGTATCACCGATGCCGACCTGCAAACGCGGATGTATGTCCAGGTATTGCTGCTGAAAATCAAGCCTACGCTGGAAAAAGTTTGATCCGGACGATCCTCAGATCTTGCAATGTTCCTGTGCCTCGCGGCTCAGTTTCATGGCGCAGAAGTTAGGACCGCACATGGTACAGTATTCTCCATCCGTGACCGCGCTTTCCTTGTAGTATTGCAGCGCCCTTTCCGGATCCAGGGCCAGGTGGAACTGATCTTTCCAACGAAAATCGGCACGCGCTTTGCTAAGGGCGTTGTCGCGCACCTGTCCGCCGGGATGCCCTTTGGCCAGGTCGGCGGCATGGGCGGCGATCTTATAGGCGATCACACCGTTCCGCACATCTTCTTTATTCGGCAGGCCGAGGTGTTCCTTGGGGGTTACATAGCAGATCATGGCTGTTCCCTGCCAGGCGATCTGCGCGGCGCCGATGGCCGACGTGATGTGGTCGTAGCCGGGAGCGATATCGGTAGTCAACGGGCCGAGGGTGTAGAACGGGGCGCCGTGGCAGGCATACTGCTGCTCCTTCATATTCTCATGTATCTTGTTCATCGGCACATGCCCCGGTCCTTCGATGATCACCTGGACAAACTGCTCCCATGCTATCCGGGTGAGCTGCCCCATGGTATATAATTCGGAAAACTGTGCCTGGTCGTTGGCATCGTATATCGAGCCGGGGCGCAGGCCGTCGCCGATAGATACCGCCACGTCGTACGCCTTCAGTATCTCGCAAATCTCCGCGAAATGGGTGAAAAGGAAGTTTTCTTTGTTGTGTATCTGCATCCATTTGGCCATGATGGAACCGCCCCGGGAAACGATACCGGTGAGGCGTGTGAGGGTCATGTCGATATAGCTTTTCAATAACCCGGCATGGATGGTAAAGTAATCAACCCCTTGTTCGCATTGTTCGATCAGGGTGTCGCGGTAGATATCCCAACTCAGGTCTTCGATCCTCCCGTTTACCTTCTCTAATGCCTGGTAGATGGGTACGGTACCCATAGGTACGGGGCAGTTGCGGATGATCCATTCGCGTGTTTCGTGGATGTTGTTGCCGGTGGAGAGATCCATCAGTGTATCGCCTCCCCATTTACAGCTCCAGATCGCTTTTTCGATCTCTTCGTCGATGCCCGACGAGAGGGCCGAGTTACCGATATTCGTATTGATCTTTACCAGAAAACGCTTTCCGATAATCATCGGCTCAGCTTCCGGATGGTTGATATTGGCGGGGATGATGGCGCGTCCGGCGGCCACTTCCTTACGGACGAACTCGGGGGTAATATAGGATTTAAGTCCCAATGCTTCGATCTGTTGGTTTTCGCGGATGGCCACATATTCCATTTCGGGGGTGATGATACGCCGTTTGGCATAATACATCTGGGTGATGCACTTGCCGTCTTTTGCTTTGTAGGGCAGGTGCAGGCGGGGGAAACGGATACCGTCCAGCGAAGGGTCGGCCTGTCGTTGCCGCCCGTAATCAGAACTCAGCTCGGAAAGTTCCACCATGTCCTTCCGTTTGCCGTACCATTCTTCCCGGATGCGGGGAAGCCCTTCTTCGATGTTGATGGTGTATTTCGGGTCGGAGTATGGCCCGCTGGTGTCATAAACGGTAACGGGGCTATTCTTTTTATGGGTTCTCTTCCCGTCTTTATCCGGTGTTACGCTGTCCATCAGTTTGATCTTGCGCATGCCTACCCAGATTTTGTTGATATCACCACGTACATAGATTTTTTCTGATGAGGGGTACGTGATGCGCATGTTGTTCTTTTTTACCATGTGAGTCAAGTAATTAGTAATTGTATAATGTGGCGGGTTTCCGCAGTCGGTTCTGCTGCCCGTAGGATGGCGCCCGATACGGCAATGCCGTATAGCCCGGTAGCCATCAATGGGGATATATCGTTCCGTTCGATGCCTCCAATGGCAAAGATAGGGATTTCAACCGCTGCTTCCCTGCATTTTTGCAGAATATTCAGATAACCATCCAGTCCGAGTAGCGGGCTGAGGTTCGTTTTTGTATCCGTATAACGATAGGGGCCGAGGCCGATGTATGAAGCGCCATCGTCCACCGCCCGGCGGATATCATCGAATGTATGGGCGGTGGCGCCGATCAGGAACGAATCGGCGCGTCCCCATTCCCGGACCCGCCGCCGCGCTTCCCGCAACGGCATATCCGTTTTCCCCAGGTGTACCCCGGATGCGCCGCAGGATAACGCCAGTTCCATGTCGTCGTTGATGCAGACAAGCACATCGTCGCCTTGCTTCCGGCAATGGCTTACGATGGCAGCGGCAGTGTCGCGGTTCAGCCCCTGCTTCATCCGTAACTGGATAAAACGGCAGCCCCCTTCCACGGCTTGCTCCACCTGCTCTATTTCCGGAAAGGCAGGGTTGCCGTGGGTGATGAACAGCAGCCGGTGATTGATAGATAAAATCATCCTTTTGGTTCGTTAATAGTCAGACAATGGCGCAGGGCACGGTATCGTTCCACCAGGGCTTGTTCGCGGATATCCTCCGGTTGTCCCCATAAAGCGCCCAATACCGCCACACCCCCGAAGGGCAGATGCGCTATCCGGGGGATTGTATCCCGGTTGATTCCACCCAGGGCGATCACTTTCGGGTTGATCCGCCCATCGCCTGCCGCCTCTACCAGCGATGTGGGGGAAAAAGCCTGTGGATAACCCGCTTTGGATATGCTGGTGAAAATAGGGCTGAGGAAGGCGTACCTACACGACGAAAGATCCGCCAGTTCATCAAGGGTATGGCACGAACGGCTCACGCTTCCGGCAAATCCTTCCGGTTGTTCCGGGTTCCGGTTGTTCAGATGAATACCGTGCAAAGCGAATTGCGCAGCCAGTTCAAAATGGTCATGCAGCACGATGTGGCGGTGGTAGATCACCGGAATGCCGCTAATCAGTTTCACGAATGCGTCAGCTTGGCAACCGGGTTTGCGGATATGCAACCGGGCCATGCCTTCGCGGAACAGCCGCGTCAGTATCTCCGCTTCTCCGTCGAAGAAAGCGGGAGTAGTGATTACCAGCAGCTGTTTCATCCGTTCCATTCCGTTTTCCGTAAGGGGCAGGGGGCGAAGAAATGGTTCACCGGCCCGTGCCCTTTTCCTACAAAGGTATCCGCTCCGGCTTCCAACGCTTGCGTGATATACGCCTTTGCCTGCTTCACGGCGTCGGGCAGCAGACTGCCGACAGCCAGGAATGCAGTGATCGCCGAAGAGAATGTACAGCCGGTTCCATGCGTATGTTGCGTATGGATCTTCGGGGATTGGAGTCGGAGAGGAGGTGCGTCTCCGGTAAACAGGATATCCGTCATCGTCTCTCCTTCGAGGTGGCCGCCTTTCATCAAGACAGCCTGGCAGCCCATTTGCATCAGCCGGTAGGCGGCCTGTTCCATATCATCAGGTGTACGGAGGGAGAGGCCGGTCAGGAACTGGGCTTCGTCGATATTGGGTGTCAGTACTGTACAGCGTTTGAACAGCAGATCGACCACCGCTTCCACCGCCTCGTCTTCGATCAGTTTGCTGCCGCTGGTGGAGATCATCACAGGGTCAACTACCAGATAGGCTGGTTTGAACCGGTCCAGTGTTCCGGCGACAATGCGGATCGTCTCGCAGTTATGCAGCATACCGGTCTTGACGGCATCAATTGTACTGTCTTCGAATACAGCCTCCAGTTGGCCGCGCAGGATATCCGGTGCGACAGGCTGGATTCCCCGTACGCCTTGCGTATTTTGCGCCGTAATGGATGTAATGGCCGTCATGCCATAGACACCCAGGGCGGAAAATGTTTTAAGATCAGCCTGAATGCCGGCGCCGCCGCTACTGTCCGACCCGGCGATGGTAAGCGCCGTCGGGTATCGGAATCGGGTTTGAATGTTCATTTCCGTATCAAATAGGAGGGGAGCCTGTTGCATAGTTTCCCTGCGGCGGCATTATCCGCGTCAGGTTCATCGGGTATAATCTCAGCCCATTACAGTATGGCACCCCTTGTTACAGGTAACAAAGGTAGGAAGAATTTTGGGTGAATCCGGTTAAATACGGGCGGTTTTACGTACTTTTGAGCTGAAATAATAATGCTGGCTCTATGAATCAAGGATTTGTGAAAGTGGCGGCCGCCGTTCCGCGGGTGCAAATAGCTGATTGTTTTTATAATATACAACAGATTGAAGGGCTGATGCGCCGTGCAGATGCCCGGCAGGTTCAGCTGCTTGCTTTCCCGGAGATGTCCGTGACGGCCTATACCTGCATGGATTTGTTCCTGCAACAGACATTGCTGCAGGAGGCCGAAAAGGCGTTGTTGGAATTGGTCGATAAGACAAAAGACCTCGACCTGTTCACGGTAGTCGGCCTTCCCCTCGTATGTGGTCAAACGCTGATCAATGCCGCCGTCGCTTTTCAGCAGGGAAAGATACTGGGTGTTGTGCCGAAAGCCTACCTGCCCAACTACAAGGAGTTCCAGGAAGAACGCTGGTTTACTTCGGCGTTGGATCTGCAGGAAGACAGGATACGGATCGGGGCGGAGACCTATCCGATGCACCACCTGATTCTGTTCACCGCCGGTACTGTTTCCGTAGGTATTGAGATCTGCGAAGATTTGTGGGTGCCGGTTCCTCCCAGTGCGCAACTGGCGATGTTGGGAGCGCAGGTGATCCTGAACCTGTCGGCCAGTAATGAGCTGATCGGCAAACAAGCCTACCGCAAGGCATTAGTGGCTCAACAATCCGGACGATGCATTGCCGGTTATGTATATGCCTCCTGCGGGATGGGTGAATCGACCACCGACCTGGTCTTTTCCGGCAGTTGCCTGATTGCCGAGAATGGCGTGATACTGAACGAATCCGAACGATTCTCCCCCGAAGAACAACTGATAGTAAGTGAAATAGATATAGACAACCTCCGGCACGACCGGCTGGTCAGCTCCAGCTTCTTGAAAGGAGCGGCGGCTTTCCTGCCGTCGGTATGGCCGGTGATCGCCTTTACGCTGCCGGCAGTAGGCGACGGTTGGGTGTTGACCCGTCCGGTTGATCCCCATCCGTTCACCCCGTCCGGTGATATACTGACCGCCCGTTGTGAAGAGATCTTCCGGATACAGGTGGCCGGTTTGGCCAAACGGATCGGCCATACACAGGCTCGTACCGCCGTGATCGGCATATCAGGGGGACTGGATTCGACGCTGGCGCTGTTGGTAGCCGTTATGACTTTCGACTTGCTCCGCCTCCCGCGTACATCTATTATAGGGGTGACCATGCCGGGGTTCGGCACCACTGACCGTACCTATACGAATGCCGTGTCCCTGATCCGTTCGCTGGGGGTGACTTTCCGCGAGATATCTATCCGTGAGGCATGCCTGCAACATTTCAAAGATATCGGTCATGATCCGGACAACCACGATGTGACGTATGAAAACAGCCAGGCGCGCGAACGCACCCAGTTGCTGATGGATATCGCCAACCAGGAGAATGGGTTGGTAGTGGGTACCGGCGACTTGTCCGAACTGGCCCTGGGATGGGCTACGTATAATGGCGACCACATGTCGATGTACGGCGTCAATGCCGGCATTCCCAAAACGCTGGTGCGTTACCTGGTGGAATGGGTCGCCCTGCATAAGGTGGAAGAATCATCTCGAAGGATCTTACTGGATATTGCCGATACCCCGATCAGTCCGGAACTGATCCCTGCGGATGAAAACGGGAATATCCGCCAGAAGACGGAAGATCTTGTCGGCCCGTATGAGCTGCATGATTTCTTCCTGTATCATTTCCTGCGTTATGGTGCCCGTCCGGCGAAGATCGAATATCTCGCCCGGATCGCTTTCGCCGGTGTCTATTCCCCGGCGGTGATCCGGAAATGGCTGCAGGTGTTTTTCCGCCGTTTCTTCCAGCAGCAGTTCAAACGCAGTTGCCTGCCGGACGGACCGAAAGTGGGAACCATCAGCCTGTCTCCCCGTGGCGACTGGCGGATGCCGAGCGACGCCATGGCAACCCTTTGGTTGAAAGAGATAGAAACAAGTGTGAATGAACGTTGATAAAAATAGCAAGCGATGAAGAATCCGATCCAGATGATCAAACAGTGCAACGAGAAGGATGAACCCTATTTCCTCTTGCGTGGCCAGGACGTATGTGCCCTGGCCGCCATTGAAACCTATTATACCGAAGTAAAGGCGCGGGTGAAAGATCCGTACTTTATCGAAGAGATCGAAGAGATCATGAAAGATTTCCGTGCCTACCGTGAAGAGGTGGCGCGTACCAAGATACCTGATTAACCGAATGGCCGGCGATACCTACCGAACAATCAGGCAGCTTTCCGAAGGGTATTATTCGGAAAAGCGCAGCCGGTTTATCTCCTATGCTGTCCCCGTTGCCTCGGCGGAAGAAGTGAAGGCGCATGTCGATACCTACCGGAAACAGTATTACGATGCCCGGCATGTGTGCTGGGCGTATATGCTGGGTGCCGACCGTACGGTGTTTCGCGCGAACGACGACGGCGAACCGTCTTCCACCGCCGGTAAACCGATCCTCGGTCAGATCAACTCGAACGAACTGACGGATATCCTGATTGTCGTTATCCGTTACTTCGGGGGGATTGAACTGGGAACGAGCGGGCTGATCACCGCCTATCGTACGGCTGCCGCGGAAGCCATTGCCGCCGCCGTGATTGAAGAAAGGACGGTGGATGAAGAGATCTCCGTATCCTTCGAATACCCTTTCCTGAATGGGGTGATGCGGATTGTCAAAGAAGACAACCCGGTAGTTGTTGCCCAGCGGTTTGAATTAGACTGTGAGATGACGCTGCGTATCCGGAAAGGGGAGGCCGATCGCCTGAAAAACCGCCTGCTGAAGGTGGAAACGCTGCGTATCCACTGATTGCACCTGATTTTATTGCAGTTTCTTTGACCGATTTCAGGCTGATTGTTTGGTGTATTCAGCCTGAACGATTTATCTTTGTGATGAATTGAACCTCCCGGCAGGCTTTTTTGTTTATCTATTGCCGGGTAATCATTTGTAATCAACCTGTTAACAGGAGACTTATGCGCCGCGAATTAAAGACTATTTACAGATTCCTTCGTCGTTTTGTATTACGGAAACCTAATCCGAGTATTTTGCTGTTTATGGCTACGATCGTAGCGATGGTGTTGGCTAATTCTCCCTGGGAATCGGCTTACCATAATATGTTGTCGTTTCCGATCGAATTCCAGATTGGTGGCGTGTCCGTGTTTTCGCACGGCGGAGAGCCGATGACCATGCTCGAATTTGTGAACGACGCGCTGATGGCTGTATTCTTTTTTATGATCGGGCTGGAGATTAAGCAGGAAATACTCCTGGGTGAACTCAGCTCCGTTCGCAAGGCGCTTCTGCCGGTATTGGCGGCATTTGGAGGTATGATCGTGCCGGTGCTGTTTTATCTGCTGGTATGCCCCGAGATGCCGGAGGCGCGGGGAGCGGCTATCCCGATGGCTACCGACATCGCCTTTGCCCTGGCGGTGTTAGCGCTGCTGGGCGCCCGGGTGCCGTTGGGATTACGCATCTTCCTCACGGCGTTGGCTGTGGTGGATGATATCGGTGGTATTGTGGTGATCGCCCTGTTTTACAGCGGCCATATCGCCAATGTCCCGCTGCTGATATCGTTGGGATTGCTTGCCGTGATGTTTATCGGTGGACGCCTGCGGGTGCATAACAGCTTGTTTTACTACGCGATGGGATTCTTCGTCTGGTTCTTTTTCCTGGAATCGGGTATCCATCCCACGATTGCCGGGGTGTTGGTGGCCTTTATGGTTCCCCTGCACCAGAAGATCGATATCCATGATTTCTCCGACAACATGCGGCTACAGGTGAACCTGCTTGAAAAGACCTATATCAAGTCCGATTCACTGACATCCGCCCAGTTGCACCTGATCAATGATATCCATACACTGGCTAACCGGATGATGAGCCCCCTCCAGATGATTATCGAACGATTGCATCCGGCGGTGAACTATGTGATCCTGCCCCTCTTCGCCTTTGTCAATTCCGGGGTTACATTCGGAGATCTCGACGCTTCTTCCCTGACAGGTGTGCCGCTGGCAGTCGTCCTTGGTCTCTTCCTGGGGAAAACGATTGGTATTTACCTCTTCTCGGTGGTGGCGGTGCGTATCAAATGGTGCCGGTTCCCCAGCGGGATGACGCGGAAAGCCCTCTTCGGGATCGCGATGTTGGGGGGGATCGGTTTTACGGTCGCCTTGTTTATCGCGAACCTCTCCTTCCAGACGGGTACAACAGTGGAAGCCGACCTGTTGAACCAGGCCAAGTTGGGCGTATTCACCGGTTCCTTTGTGTCCGGTGCATGCGGCTATTATCTCCTCAGACGTGTATTACCTAAACCGTGAAACGGCTTATTCTTCCAGGTTCAGCGCTTTCAGGGAGAAGAGGAAGGTCGTACCTTTCCCTTCGCCTTCCGACTCAAACCAAAGTTTACCTCCGTGCAGTTCCACAAAGTCTTTGATCAGCATCAGGCCGAGGCCGGAGCCTTTCTCGTTGTTGGTGCCGTAGGTGGTGAAGTGGGTATGTTGGTTCAATAATTTGGATTGGTCTTCCTGTTTGATACCCTTGCCGGTATCGATCACCTTGACAATCACGAAATCTCCCTCCGTATGCGACTTGAGGGTGATCGTTCCGCCGTCGAAGCTGAACTTCAGCGCGTTGGAGATCAGGTTGCGAACAATCGTCTTCAACATTTCGATATCCACCATACCGATCAGCCGGGTGTTGATATCGCTGGTGACGATCGTCACGCCTTTCTGCTTGCCCATCGGGATGTAGATATCGGCCGTACTGGCAATGATGCCGTTGATATCGGTCTGCTGGCGCATCATCTGCTGGCGGTTCAAGCGGTTCTTCGCCCATTTCAGCAGGTTGTCGAGCAGCAGGAAGATCTCTTCCGACGTTTTGTTGATCATCTGCAACATTTCGAATACTTCATCCCCGACGCTTTTTTTGTCCACCATCAGCAGGATGGCGTTGATCATCATTTTGAGCGAGCCAAGGGGCGAACGCAGGTCGTGTGCGATGACGGAATATAAGGTGTCACGCGATTCAATGGTTGTTTCCAGTTCCTGCTTGATACGTTTGATGCTGAATAATTCGAAGCGGTGTGCCACCCGTTTCAGCAATTCCTCGCGCTGGAACGGCTTGGTTACGTATTCGATCGCACCCAGTTGGTATCCTTTGACGATACTTTGCATATCGCTGAGGGCAGACATGATGATGACGGGTATATCGTTGGTCTCCGGATTACTTTTCAGGTGTTGCAATACCTCGTATCCATCCATTTCGGGCATCATGATATCCAACAGGATCAGATTCGGATGTTTCTCCTGGGCAATCTTTAATGCTTTGGGACCACTGTCGCAAGTTAACAAGGTATATCCTTCCTTTTTAAGGATGGCTTGCACCAGCATGACGTTGGTTGGTACGTCGTCAACTATAAGAACTTTATATTCCGCAGCTAAATTATCCATTATATATTCGCTTTTTGAATGGGATACATTTTAAAGACACAAAAATAGTAGAAATGTTTGGATGCATCTCTTTTTTCTTCTCTCATTTTTCACCTATTTTACAGAATTACTACGCTTTGCCTTTTCCCACGCTCCCTTCCCTTTGTTTTTCCGGAGGTAAAAAAATCCGCGGATCACGTTCGTATTCATAAACAGGAAGTAGTAAGGAATGAAAAGTAATTTATTCCGTACATGACGTTGTTCCATGAGGTAACCCAGGCAGCCTGCCATATAAAATAAAAGTTGCAGGGCCAGCAACACCAGGTAGCATATATTCCCGCCACATGCCAGCAGGATGTTCAGGGGCAATAATAAAAAGAGGGCGACAGGGGTAACCGTCCATCGCAGCACACGGTGGCTGATGTATTGGAAGCTTAACGTGCCGTACCTCCAGATATTCAATAACGGGCTGAGCCTCCGGATGGATTGCAGGCCGCCCGCGGCGATGCGTACTTTCCGCTTCTCCTCTTCCTGCATATTCAGGGAGGCGCTTTCTACCGCATAGGCTTCCTTGCAGTAGGCAATCAGGTTGCCTTTTTGGGCGATCCGTAGGGAGAGGATGAAATCGTCGAGCAGCGTATCGTCGGGCATTTGTTCAAACAGGTGGGTCCGGATGGCAAACAGTTCACCGGCGGCGCCAACCGCCGAATACAGCCGGTAATCCCATTCCTTCAGTTTGGATTCGTATTTCCAATAGATTCCTTCACCGGCTGTGGCGCCCTGGTCGGTACATATTTCCACCCGTTTCTCGCCGGCCACGCAGCCTACCTTGGGGCAGGAAAACTGACGGACAATGGCTTTGATCGCCTGGTCGTTCAGCATGGTGTTGGCATCGGTGAAGATCACGAAGGGCGTACGGACAAAGGGTACACCCCGGTTCAAGGCCGCCGTTTTTCCTTTGCGTTCGGGTGAAAATAAAACGGTGACGTCAGGGTATCCTGCCAGTAACTCGTTCGTCCGGTCGTTGCTCCCGTCTGTGATCCACATGATTTTCAGCAATCCGGTAGGATAATCCAGCCGACGGCAATTGGCCATCTTTTCGTGTACGACCGATTCTTCGTTGTACGCGGCAATAAAAAGGGTGACTTCGGGAAGAGGGTCGGGCAGGGTATATGCAACCGGTTTACGGAACCATTCTTTCACCTTTACAAGGCCAAAAAGCAGGATTCCATAACCCAGATACGTATAAAACACGATGAAAACACAACTCCAAAAAATTAGTTCACTCATAAAAAGGTGTCGAGAGTTAACAATATCTTTTACAAAGAAACGTCTTTTTTTTATATTTTCCCTTCTTTTTGGGGAAGAAAACATTACTTTATTCCGAATGTAGCCATCCCTCTCCTCCCGTTTCCAGCTTCTTTCCCGAACCTTTTTCCCTTTTACTTGTTGTGTAGGGGATTACGGTTTCACGGGATGCGCAACGCAGGGACGGTAATCGAAAAAGATCTGACAGAATATCGCAGGTAAATTGCTTGCATTGTTGAAAAAAAGAATATTTTTGTAGCTAATAAAAATGATCGAATGCTGATTCTTGAGGCTTTAGATAGTATATTGTTCAGCTTGTTAACCCTAATGGTAAGTTATTTGCTGATATTGGGTGTCGTATCGTTCTTCAGACGTAAACCCGTGATGAAGAAGACCGGCATCAACCGGCGTATGGCCGTGTTATTTCCTGCCTATGGAGAAGATCGTGTCATAGTATCCAGTGTTTCCTCTTTCCTGCAACAAGATTATCCCGCTACGGCGTATGATGTGATCGTTATTTCCGACCATATGCAAGACGCGACCAACGATGCCCTGCGGCAATTGCCGGTTGAAGTGCTGATCGCCAGCTATGCGAACAGCACCAAAGCCAAAGCCCTCAATCTGGCCATCCAGTATCTGGAAGGGCGTATGTATGATATCGTGGTGATCATGGATGCCGACAATGTGACGACGCCCAACTTCCTGCCGGAGATCAACAAAGCCTTCGCCTCCGGTTTCCAGGCTGTACAAGCCCATCGCGTGGCAAAAAACCTGAATACGGATGTGGCCGTTTTGGATGCGGTGAGTGAAGAGATCAACAATACCCTGTTCCGGCTGGGAACAGCCAACCTGGGCTTTTCGGGCAGTCTGTCGGGATCGGGCATGGCCTTTGATTATGCGTGGTTTCGCGATCATGTGTCGTTGTTGAAGACCGCCGGTGAAGACCGCGAACTGGAGGTATTGTTATTGAAAAACCGGATCCATGTGGAATACCTGCCCGATTTGCTGCTCTATGATGAAAAGACACAGAACCTACAGAATTTCTCCCGCCAGCGGAAACGTTGGCAAGCGGTACAATTCGGTTCGCTCCATGCTACGTTTGTGGATTTTCCGCAGGCATTGATCCATGGGAATTTCGATTATGCCAATAAGATTGTCCAGTGGATGCTCCTTCCGCGTTCGGTGATGTTGCTGCTGCTTACCTGTATCAGTCTTGTCTTACTGCTCCTCCATATGGCGATGGCTATGAAATGGTGTGTGCTCACGTTGGTATTCTACCTGGTGTTGATCGCAGCCATTCCCCGTCACCTGATCAACCGGAAATTGGTGAAGGCGGTAGGTAAAATCCCCGTCATGGCTTTCCTGATGTGTGCCAATTTCTTCAAAATGAAAGAAGGACGCAAAACATTTATCCATACCGAACACCATTCCTGAATATTGTTCCATTAATTACTTCCTACCTGGCCTGTCCTTTCCTGAAATCAGTGTTTACAGTTTTTGTACTGATGGAAAAAAAGTTTCATCCTGATGGCACAAACAGTTTCTAAGGGTAAAACAAACAGTTCCAATAAGTGAAACGAACAGTTCCAATAGGTGAGCCTTTTTGTTTCATTAGGTGGAAACCCGGAGCGTCGCCGCGTGGATAGGATAGGAAGTTCCGGTCAGCCTTCGTCATAGCCTCTCGGGTTGCATCGCGCGTGGCAGATGTGGCAGCAAAAAGGTGGGGAAACGGATCTGCCACGGGTATCTGCCACACATCTAACTTATTCATGGATAATAAGATATCTCCTGCTGCGTGGCACCGTGGCAGATGTTTTGCAAAAATAAACTTCGTGTAAGGGATAAGGATAGAGCAGGCGTTTGGATTAGCTCTTCCTGCCGCTCGATGTTTACTATTTTTAAACAATCCTGCTTTGTCTGTCCATTTGTGCCTTCTGTATCGGTGTTATACGGTAAAATGATCCATCTCAATTGCTTTTTTACCTATATTCTGCAGCATCCATCCGTCCCGGAGGCCGCGGCTGAGGGCACCGATGTTTTTCCAATGGAACGTAACGAGAGAGCGGAGGATATTGAATGGATACGTGATACAGGTAAGATAAAGCAGCGACAGTATTTTTTCAATTCCCTGTCCATTTCGCCGGGTATAGATAATGCGGTTGCGTGCGAGGTAGTAGTTGCGCAACGGAGTGTTTTTAGGAATAGACATTCCTTCTTTGTGATAGATCATTGCTTTCGGTTCATACCATACTTCACGCCCCATTTGCTGGATGTGGTAACTCCAGTCGAGTTCCTCGTAGAAAAGGAAATAAATGTCAGTCATCAGTCCTACGATGTCTATCATCCGACGGGAGGTAAGCATGCAGGCGCCGTGAACCGAACCGGTATCATGCGCACAGTCGTGTTGCCCGCGATCTTCTTCTCCCTGGCCGATCTGGTGGCTTTTCATCCGGATACGCGTCAGTTGGGTATATCCGGCATACTGGATAATGGTGGGATGATGTGCGTACATGATCTTCGGAGATACGGCTCCTATTTCGGATGAAGCGTCTAACCGGTGGATAAGCGCTTCAAGGAAAGGACGGTCTATCAGGATGTCGTTGTTCAGATACAGGATGTATTCGCCTTTGGCATAGCTGGTTCCCAGGTTACTCCCTCCGGCAAAACCGAGGTTTTCCTTACTGGCTACGACCGTGACGTTGGGATAGTTCCTTTCTTGAAGCTGCGCCGCATCATCACCCCGTGACGCATTGTCAACAATAATGATCTCATACGGATATGTTTCGAATTGCTGCAAAGATTCGATCATTTCGCAGGTATCCTTGTAGCCGTTATAATTGACCGTGATGATGGAAACGAGTGTGTGGTGCATAAATCGATGTCTTTAGAATGAGGCTGTGTAACAGATTGCGGGTAAAGATACTGTTTTTCAACTGTAAAACTGTCTTTGAAACGAGAAAGATACTAAAAATCTGATACCTTTGTGTTTATTAGAACGAACGACCGATCAAGGGAAAATATGAAAGTTTTATTTCTCGTATTCCATGGCTTTGCCGAATACAATGGCATCAGCAAGAAAATAATGAGCCAGGTGAAAGCCTTGCGCCAATGTGGGACGGATACGGTGTTGTGCCATACCTCTTTCGACACTGCCGGTAATCAGTTGCGGATGATAGGCCGGGAAGAGGTGGTGGAGAACTTCGGTAACGGAGTGATGGCCAAGTTCAGGAAACGGATGTGCTGGGATTCGTTGTACAGGTATATCGTTGACCATCAGATCGAACTCGTATATATGCGTTCGTACCATAATGCGAATCCGTTCCTGCTCCATTTCGTGCGTCGCCTTCGGAAACAAGGTGTGCAGCTTGTCATGGAGATACCCACCTATCCGTACGACCAGGAATACGAAGATATCCCCTTTTATTCGAAAGGCGGATTCTATCTGGATAAACTGTATCGGCAGTCGTTGGCGCGTGAGTTGTTTCGGATCGTGGCCTTTGTGGATGAACGAGACATTTTCGGTACGCAGGTGGTCTCCATTTCCAATGGGATCGACTTTGATGTATTGCCCGTCAAGCAACAGGTCCGGATGAATCCACAAACAATCAACCTGTTGGGCGTGGCTGAGATCCATTACTGGCATGGTTTCGACCGGGTGATCGCCGGATTGGAACAGTATTATCGTTCGCATCCGGATACGGAAGTGACATTCCATGTTGTGGGGGAAGGATACCAGGGATACGACCGGAAGCTGGCTGAACAGGCGGCTGCCGCAGGCATCAGCGACCATGTCGTCTTTCATGGTAACAAATCCGGTACGGAATTGGATGAGATGTTTGAGTTGGCTGATATCGGTATTGCCAGCCTGGGGCGGCACCGCAGCGGCATCACCCACATCAAAACGTTGAAAAACCGCGAATATGCCGCCCGGGGCATCCCCTTCGTTTACTCGGAAACAGACGATGATTTTGAAACGATGCCCTACATCCTGAAAGCCCCGGCGGATGAAACGCCGTTGGATATCCGGCGCGTTGTGGATTTCTATCGTACCGCTCCCCGGGATCCGGCCGGCATACGTGCTTCGATAGAAGGAACCTTGTCGTGGAAAGTACAGATGGGAAAGGTCTTGGATGCAGTGAGAAATGAACCAGTGAAAAGTGAATGACAGTGATCAATGATAACAGGTATGCCATGAAAGAACCGATAGTAAGCGTAATCATCCCGGTCTATAATACGGAGAAATACATCAGGGAAACCGTCGAAAACATACGCCGTCAAACGTTGAACGCGTTGGAAATCATTCTGATTGACGACGGTTCAACGGACAACAGCCTGGCGGTCATGCAGGAGTTGGCGGCCGCAGATGAGCGGATCCGGGTGCGCTCCCATTCCAACCGGGGACCCTCGTTGACGCGTAACGCAGGCCTGGCGATTGCTTCCGGACAGTACATATATTTCATGGACAGCGACGACCTGCTGGATCCGGATACCTTGCAGCAATGCTACCACGTGTGTGAAAACCTCCGGCTTGATTTTGTGATATTCAATGCGGACAGTTTTTACGACGCCGATGTCCAAACAACGGTTTCTCTGCGTTATAATCATACGACGGGCATGGAAGACCGGGTATATACCGGTTTGGAAGCCTTCGAAACACAGTTGAAGAATAAGGTATATACGCCGTCTCCCTGCCTGAGTTTTATCCGCCGTTCATTCTTTGACGCGAGTGGCGTTCATTATTATCCGGGTATCATCCATGAAGATCAACTGTTCACTACACAATTGTATCTTGCAGCGGAGCGGGTAGGGTGGATCGACGCATCCTTTTTCCACCGCCGGCTGCGGGCGGATTCGATCATGACCCGGCCATTTGCCTGGAAGAATATGGAAGGCTACCTGACGGTTGCCCGGGAAATAGGTGCGTATGTGGCGGATCAACCGGATGCCGTACGCCGTGTGATCGATGTGTATCTGTCGCAAATGCTGGATGCCGCCGTATGGCAGTCGCATTCCCTTCCGTTGGATGAACGGATCCGTTTATGCCTGATCTGCCTGCGCCGGTACAAACGGTACGTATCCAATAAAACGTTGGTCAGCCTTTTGCTGAAAAAGTACCTGAACCCTGTTAAATAAGCATCTCCCATGTCGTTGAAAAAACAATTTATCGCCAGTACAATGTATATCGCATTGGCCAAGTACCTGGGGTTGGTTATCCAACTGCTTATCACCAGTGTGTTGTCGCGCCTGCTTCCACCGGACGTGTTTGGGTTGGTGGCGATTACATCGGTATTTGTCGTTTTCTTCGGTTTGTTTGCGGATATGGGAATAGGACCCGCTATTATCCAGCAGCGCGAATTATCGACGCAGGAGATCCGGTCGATCTTTTCTTTTACCTGCTGTTCGGGAGTGGTGCTGGCGGCTTTGTTTGCCCTGTTTTCGCCGGTGATCAGCACGTTTTACGAACAACCGGTATTATTGGATATGTGCCGGGTATTGTCGATCGGATTGGTCTTTACCTGTATGGGTATCGTTCCCAATGCACTGCTGCTCCGGGCGAAAATGTTCAGATATCAGATGTTCAGTCAACTGATCGTACAGGTATGCAGCGGGGTCTTCGGCATTGTGGCGGCGTTACAGGGATGGGGCGTCTATGCGTTGGTCCTCTATTCGTTGATGACGGGCGTACTGACTTTTATTGCGGTCTATTTCAAATTCCCGATTCTTCCCGGCCGCATCCGGTGGGAGGCATTACGTAAGATCGCCGGGTTTTCAACCTATCAGTTCTTGTTCAATTTTATCAACTATTTCGCCCGTAACCTGGACAACCTGTTGACTGGCAAATACCTCTCGCCGGCGATGTTGGGCTATTATGAAAAGTCGTATCGGCTGATGTTGCTTCCGGTGCAAAACCTGACGCATGTGCTGTCGCCCGTCATTCAACCTTATTTTGCGGAATTCCAGGACGATAAGAACCGTATCTTCGAATTATACATGAAGATCGTCCATGTGCTGGCTATGATTGGTTTCCCGCTTTCGGTATTTCTCTTTTTTTCCGCGAAGGAGCTGATCCTGATTGTATTCGGCAGCCAATGGGAACCGTCTGTCCCGGTATTCGAACTGCTGGCCTGCTCCGTGGGTATCCAGGTCGTATTGTCGAGCAGCGGATCGGTATTTCAGGCGGCCAACGATACCAAGCGGTTGTTTTATTGCGGGTTGCTTTCTTCCGTAGTGATGGTGACGGCTATATGCATCGGTGTATTTGTGTTCCAAACGATTGAAGGGATCGGCTTATCACTCATTTTTGCGTTCCTGATCAACTTCTTCATGGCATATTATATCCTGATACGCATTACGTTGAAGGCTTCGTTTAAAGCATTCATACAGGCGCTGGCCCGGCCGCTGCTGATCAGCCTTGTGTTTGTGGTCGCCCTTGGATTAGTAAGAAGGTTTGTCCATATAGACCATATCCTGCTTTCACTGCTGTTGAAATCGGCCGTGGCGGCAATCTTGTTTTTCGCGATGGCTGTTCCCGTATTAGCGAAAGAAAACCTGCTGAAACGGAACAGGTAGTTTCGGCGCTTGATCCGTTTAAACGCGGAAACCGTTATACAGATCGAGCAATGCCCGTGCGGTATGCTCCCAGGAAAAGTCGCGGCAACGTTTCAAACCATACGCCACCTGGCTGTCGTAAAAAGCCTGGTCGGTTTCCAGCCTGAGCAGCATGGCGGTTATTTCCTCTTCCCGGTAAGGGTCTGTCAACAGGCCGCCTTCACCGGCTATTTCGGGCATGGCTGTGATATTACTGGTGATCACCGGTGTGCCGCAAGCCATCGATTCAAGCAGGGGGATACCGAAGCTTTCGCGCAGCGAGGCATACAGGAAGGCTTTTGCTCCATTATAAATGTACGGCAGGTCTTTGTTGGCGATATATCCGGGATATCGCAACAACGGTTTGATGTGCGTGATCTTTTGTTGCGCAAGGATGGTATCGATGAACTCTTCTTTCAGGTCGGCAATCAACAACGGGAGAGGGCGGGCCGAACGATCGGCATACAAGGCGTACGCTTTCAGGATACGTCCGGTGTTTTTCTTCGGATCGGTATTCCCCAAGAAGAAGAGGTAGTTGTCTTCCTCTATGTATTTACGGGTTACGGACGATGGGTTGTCTATCACCTGGAAATGGGTGCCGAAACCGTTATAGATAGCCACTAACTGCTCTTCTGGCAATCCCAGCAGGCGGAGGATATTACCGCGTTCGTAGTTGGATACGGTAATGATCTTCCGGCATTTGGGCAGGATGCGTGGTACCACGGCTTTCCGGTAATACCAGCCTAAGTTCTGATACATGGACGCGCTCTTGCTTTCCCGCGGTTGCAGGAAAATGATATCGTGCAACGTGAGTACCAGGGGAATGTTGCAAAAGAGCGGAGCCGTATTGCTGGTGCAATGCAACAGGTCGGGCTTCACCTTCCGTACCGCAGCCGGCAACGCGACCTGTTCCCACAGGGGATAGGAGGGGCAGCTTACTTCGATGATGTGCATGTTGTCCGACGGCGACAGGCACCGGTCTTCTCCGGGGCTGACGAAAATGAAATACTCATTCTCCTTGTCGATCTGTTGCAATACTTTGATGGTTTCAAGTGCCACAAAATCCATCCCGTGTTTGTTCGGGCGGAAAATACGTTGGGCTTCAATGGCTATTTTCATATTAATCCTTATTGGCTCCACGCAAGCGGAAGAGGTTGAAAAACATCAGGATAAACAGGATCGGCAGGCTCAGCACGGCATTCCGGAGTTTGCGATCCACCAGATAGTCGGGAATGGCCACACTGAAGGTAATGCAGAGCAAGAGCAGAAGCCCCCACCACTTAATGGCCATGATCCAGTCGAACCAGGTAAGCAGAATGGATATCAGTACGATGAAACCAAACAGGATCACACGGGGAGGCATCATCCATTGGAACAGTTTATTGCAATAATCCCAGTTACCCCGCAGCATCGCCATCGGCATCGAACCGATACCTGATAAGAGGTTCGCAAACTGTGTAGCCAGCCATCTGCGGCGCTGTTGGTAGAATCCGGCGCTGTTGGCTACCTTCTCATCGTATGTATAGACATCTTCCAGGTATTCGATATAGATGTTTTGTTTCAACAGGATCAACTCAAGCTGTTTTTCGATCCCCGCGTCCGATGCGATATGGATGCTGTTCCGGAACAGTTCGTACTCGAAGGCCATGCCCGATCCCATCAATCCGCAGGAAAACCCCAGTTCGGTATGTCCTTTCCGGAAGATGGAGTTGTTGATCTCTTCACTTACGGCATCCAGCACAGCGATACTGGTATTCCTGTTTTTGGCCACCCGGTGTGTCTGCACGGCCGAACAACCGGAATAGAAAGAATCATTCAGCTTATGGAGATAATTGGCATCGACAGTGTTATCCGCATTGATTATCACGACCATATCGTAGGTGGTTTTGGAACTGTCGATATGATCGACAACGGTTCGAATCGCATTGGTTTTCGAATAATTGGAACCATGATACTCCACGATGTGGACCGATAATCCGTCTAACTTGGCAGCATCAAAGTCGCCGTTGGTTACCACATAGATATCGTAGCAATCCTTCGGATAATCCTGCAAGAGGAATGAACGGATGGAATTAATAATCACATCATCCCCTTTGTTGGCTGTAAATAAAACGGCAAAACGGTAATTCTTTTTCGCTTCGGGGTAGAAATACTTACGCTTCCTCAGTGAAAAAATGGAAAAGATGAAAAGATAGAAGACGGAAATCAGGAAGAGCAGAAAGACGATCGCCTCCCCAATCTGCCAGATGTTATCATTCTTCTGAATCCATTCACTCCCTAATTTGAAATATTCTTCCATATCTATTTGTTATTATTTGCTGTTATATATACTGGGTCCCCTTCCAATTGCTGGTCGAAAAACGTTCCTTTCAACACGATTGCCAGGGCGGTGAAGGCGATGATCGCCGTAGGGTATTGTCCCCAGAAGGGATTTCCATAAGCGCTGATCAGCATACCGAAGATGCCGCAGAGTAATCCGGTGAGGATCCCTTTCAGTTCACGGTTGCGTATCTTGTACATGACGATATATGCCCCTCTGCCGATGGCGACCAGCAGTATGCCGAGGTATAATGTTAAACCCACAACACCTGTTTCCACCCATAGCTTGACATACCAGGAATCGTTGGGGATCAGGGTAGTTAGTCGCACGGATATCTCCTGGTTCTCCGGCCCGGATAGGCCAAGACCTTCACCGAAAGGCTTTGACTTGAGGTATTCTCCCAGAATTTGCTGGTTTTGCTTGCGGACATTAAAAGACGCGTCTTTTGTCGGTGTAAAAGCCGTTCGCATCCGACGGATTTGTTGGTTCCCCTGTCCGATATCGGTAAACACAAAAAAGCTGTAGATACATAGTAAAGCGAATCCGTTAATGAGGAGTATTCTTACGTTTTTACTGATGACGGCCAGCAATGCCAGGCCTGCCAGAGGAACAATCATGGCTCCACGCGTTCCGGAAAGGAACATGCCATAAATGGATATGACGGAAATAAAGCCATAAAAGATTCGGAGCTTTTGGCTTTTTATATAACAGGCGACGATAAAAAAGAGAATGCCCGCACAACCCATATTCGATCCGAAATTACCGGCATCTGTGAAAAAAGAAAAATAACGGGTGCCCGATGAAAGTAAATGCGTTTTGTAAGATCCCTGATTGAGCCACTCGGTTTCCGCCCAGTCAAAACCGAGCGTTTTTTGCATCAGCATCTTTGCAATAGCCAACAAGGTAAATACCGCATAAAGCATGATGATGCTTTTTACCCATCGGTACTTGTCAATCAGCAATGCGGCAATGAGCGCGATGAAGAAACCATGCATGATCAATCCACGGGATAATATCCATGCTTTGAGCATACCGGTAGGGTTATACACTTCGGCCAGGCAATACAATAACCAGACAAATGTACCGACAGTCAGCACATTGACCGCATGTTTCCATTCGATATTCCGTAATAACGCAGAATGGACAATGATAAGCACAATGGTGACCGCCATTAATGCATCCATCAGGATACCAATTTTGGGTATTTGGACATAACGGCTGATACCCATCAGAAAGTAGTTGACCACGAAAATGGAGAAATACAAAATAAGCGGCAATTGCAGGATTTTTACGGCCAGTATAACGAGTATGGGCAACACGACAATCGCTCCCATGAAGACGATATTATTCGTCACCAACGCAAATACAATACCCATCAATCCCGGAATAAGCACGAGATTGATCATCTTGACATTGCTTTGTGATGTGTCTGTAACCCGATTCATGATCGATTTATTTCACGTAGGTCTCTCTGGCTGTCAGCCCCATGTATATGATACGGCTCGTAAGGGTGCGAACAGAAGACTCCGGAGGCAATTGCCCGGTGAAATCTTCTACTGTTTCGCGCATGGCATTATTCAGGTAGATAAACAGCGGCGAATTGCCAACCATATCCTTCAGGTAGCTGATAAACTCATCATCACTTGTTTTCCAAACGCGTTGGGCATTGGCAATCAGGATATTTACATCCGCCTGTTGTAATAAAGCCATCGGGATGCTGTTCCGGAAAATAGCCGGATGTTCGATCAGGACGATATCTTCATCGCCATCCATATCGTGCAGGATATGTTTGAATGTGAAAGCCTGCAGGTATTGTTTCTGCAATGAAGTGTCTTTGCCCGCATCCACATATTTTACTTTCAAGCCCTGTACTTCCCAATGTTCCAGCAGGTAGGTGGAAACAAAGCTTTTTCCCTCCCGGTCTTCAATACTCAATACATTAATATAAATGGTTTTGCCGGGTTTGCGGTAACTGTTCAACCGGTTACAGATATAGGTGGCTGATATACGGTTGCAAGCTTTGATATACCCTCTGTACTTTAACTGGATATTACCGGTGAAGGCGCCCAGCACCGGCAGCTTGGTCAACCGACGGGTACGTTCGGCATCCCGCAGGGTGCGGTCGAGCAGTTCGATCACCAGGTTGCATCCGATAATGAAGATGATACTGCCGATGAAGGAGGCGATGATGAACAACATCCGTTTGTTGCCGTCGCTGGTCAACGGGAATGTAGGCGGAGATATCGTATTGAGGTTGGCCGATGTGAGCTGCAGGTTCTTTTGTTTCAGTTTGGCCACGTTCAGCGAATGGAATATTTCCAGGTAAGCCTGTTCGGTTACTTTGATTTCTCGTTCGCGCCGGCTCAACTGGGTACCGATGGGGGAGAATTGCTTGTACTGGTCCAGGAATTCATCCCGACGGGCATTCATCACATCCAGTTCGGCTTTTGTCCGGATATTATTGAGTAATTCTTCCAACCATTTGTTGACTATATTATCGATGGCGATCCCTTCCTTGGAATATTTAAACTCATCCATCTGGTCGGTGATCTCGCTGATTTTCAGTTCTGCGGCTTTTAACTGGGCTTTGTATTTTTCCAGTTCTTTGTTGGCTGCCTCATTCGTGTCGGCGGTATTGAACGTTTCTATTTCCGTGATCTTCCCATTGATGGAAGACAACTCATTCAGTGTGGTAATGAAATCAGTATTCGCCCGGAATAGTTTGGTTCGTGTTTCGATCTGGCTTTCTAATTGTTTGATCAGTTCCGAAGACGATTCATATTCCTTCAATACCATCTCATATCGGTTGTTAAACTCACTGTATGAGTTGGATAAGGCTTTTGTCTGTTCCTGGTAATTGATGACACCCTGTTCCACATTATAGTCGGTCAGGTCGTTTTCCAATGAACTCAGCACTGCCTGTTTTTTGGCGAGCTCATCTTCGTAATGTTTAATGATATCGTTTACCGTCCGATACCGGATGCCGTCATAGGTGAGTATCAATTCGTTATGAATCAGTTTTACGGTGTTCTGCGCAATCCCCGGATCATTGGTCTGGTAAGATACTTCCACAAGGTCGCTATTGTCGAGGCGTTTCACTGATGTTTTACTCAGACTGGAATAGCCGTAATGCGGATGGTTTCCGTTGAATAATTCGAACAGGAAATTCCGGGGTTCTTCTTTCTTATAGGCATTCAGATTCTCGATTGTCTTGTCGAAGGAGTTTTTATCGATCAGCCGGGTTACTTCTTCCGGTACGATCTTCAACAATTCGTTGTAGTGGGCTGCGGTGATATACATATTGTCTTCTTCGGCATGCCCATGGATCATATTCATGGCAAAAAGTCGGGTGGACACATTCTCGAGTGTTCCCTTGGCTTTCGTCAGGTTGATCAGGTTGTCGAACAGGTTGTTCAGCACAACGGTATTGGGCTTGTCGTCGTCAAGCGTTGAATTGTAGGCGATCCCGGTATATATACTGGTTGTAACTGTATATGTTTTAGGCAGGAATTGCGTAAAATAGGCTACCAGTGCGGTTACCAAAAAACCTCCCAATATCATCTGGTATCGGATACGGTATAAGAAACGGGCAATAAACAGGGTGATATCCATACTATCGATTCATGATTTTAATATTGGTCAGCATTTCCAGTAAAGTGATGGCATTGTGAAGCTTGGCCCTGCCTTCCTGGTAGGTGACGACAGCATCCGAACGCCTGGATCTTTCCAGAGATAAGCTAATGACGTCTATCCGTCCATTGATAAAGTCTTGTTCGGATATTTTCATCTGGGCATTGTATAAGGCGGCAGCGTCCGATTTGGCTTTCAATACCGCTAATTCGCTGACTACCTGGTTATATGCTTCCAATATTTTCAGTTTACGTTCTTCGATGGACATTTCATATTCATACTCAATCCTGCGCAGGCGTGCTTTTTGTGCCCGTACTTTTTGTTTTTGTCCAACCAGATCACCCAGCGGGATACTGAGGGAGGCTCCCCCGTAATACGTATGCTGGGCGTTTCCGTAACTGGTATAAAAAAGCGGATCTTCAACGGTGGATTGGGACGATAAAGACATCACACGCCCGTACTGATAGGATCCGTTCAGCCGGAAATAACTCAGCCATTTCGTTTTCTCTACCTTGTAGTTCGCCTGTTCCTCGTCCCGTTTCGATTCATAGATCTGGACAGACGGATGTTCATACACGGACTGCAGGAATACGGATAGGGGAGGTAGCTGGACACGCTCATAATCACCCAGTAACGCCTGGATAGATTCGGCATCGGAAGAGGTGACGGTGATGGTATTATCACGTTCGAAACCGGTATTTTTGTTTTGAGAGAAACATCTCCCGGTACATAATGTCAGGAAAATGAGAAAGAGATACTTCATGAGTTCTTATTTGCTTAAACATCTTCTTTTTGCACAAAGGCAAAAAATGTCTTAATGATGATCATTACATCTCCCCAGAAGGAAAATGTACGCGCGTATTTGATGTCGAGTTGTTTCCTTTCCTCTGCCGACATCGCTTCCGATCCTCCTCTTTTTTCCACCTGCCAAAGCCCGGTAAGTCCGGAGGGAGCCATAAAACGAAGGATGCTTTCATCGCTTGTCAGCAATTCGGCTTCATACAAGGGTAGGGGGCGGTTGCCAACGACCGACATGTCTCCTTTCAGGATATTAAATAGCTGGGGTAATTCGTCAATGCTGTATTTGCGGATAAAATGCCCTGTCCGGGTGATGCGTGGGTCGTTTTTCAGTTTGAAAAAGGCATTGGAACGTTCGGTACGTTTTGTTTTCAGATAGGCTTTTTCAGAGGTGCTCTCACTGTCGGAGAAGAGGATGATGCTGTTTTCGTCCATCGGTTTCTCCAGTGCCTTTGGCTCATCAGTTGTCAAGGTTACCGGTATCTGCTGTACAGCCGCTTCTTCCTGTACATATTGGTTGCTTTTCTTGAATTCGGCAAGCCGTTTATCGGCATCGGCGTACATGGAGCGGAACTTATAGAAGTCGAATATCCGGTAATTGGATCCCACCCGTTTGGCTTTATACACGATTTTCCCTTTGCTTTCCAGCCGTACGGCTAAGCCGGTCAGGATAAAAACGGGCGACAGGCACAGGATAGCCATCAGGGCAAAGAAAATATCGAACGCCCGTTTCCATAGCGGCAGTTTGAAATTGAGGTTGGCCGGATTGATGTCCTGTTTGAATGAGGTCAGTCTTTTTTTGGCTTTGAAGGTCCGGGCGATCGACAAAATCCGTTGCAACTCCACAGAGGTGACGGCATCGGACACCATACAATCCACGCCGGCTTTCAGGTATTGCAGTTTTTCTTCTTTGGGGATAGCCGTCGTACAGATCAGGATGATATAGGTTTCGATCTGTTGGCTTCTCAGCAGGTTGATGGTTAGCAGGTCTGACTGATAATTTTTTCTTTCCAGAAATACGCAGCAATCGATCTCGCTGTCGGTAGCGATCTCCATATCAGACAAAAGGATATTCAGTTGCATTCGGTTAGAACAACTGACAATGTCTTCTCCTGATATAATTCTCAGATTGGATTCCAGATGTGCGGTATTTCCAAAAAAGAGATATTTCATTGTTTTAGTACTCTGCGTACCCTTACCTTTAATTCTTCCGGGTTAAACGGCTTCAGGATAAAATCATCCGCGCCTTTTTCAAATAAACGAATACGGTCTTCACTGCCGTCAACACTCGACAAAATGAAAACGGGTATATCGCTGAACATCTCGTTTGTCTTTACATAACTAAGAAATTCTTCTCCATTCATCTCCGGCATGTTGATATCGGAGATTATCAGGTCGGGAATATTTCCTTCCATCAACCAGGCGATAGCTTTGATCGGGTTTTCAACATATTTCACGTCATACGCTGAAAGATAGAGGGTTATGATCTTAGCTATTTCTGGTTTGTCGTCAAGTAAGAGAATTAATTTCTTCATGAGTATCAATTGTATGTAATGTCTTTTTTCTTTTTCGACAAAAATAAGAATTTTTTTTAATAGCTTCACATGAATTGCACTATTTTTCCGCATGTGTTTCGGAACCCATTAAAAACAGGGAAAGCGGTGATTTGTTCACCGCTTTCCCTTAATTTTTTTAAAATGCGTTAATGCACCAACATATCAGGTAAGATGTAACTGAATTTTTCCGCATCCGACTTGCGCAGCATCACACCGCCGTTATTCCAGTTCGACGGCCATCCTCCGATGATATGCCCGAGGAATACCACCTTGAACTCATGCAGGCCTTTGGCCAGCGCCATCGAATGGTCGTGGCGGGAGAAACGTTTCACTTCACCTTTGTTATCTACCAGCAGCTTGCCGTCGATCCACACCTCCTCATTATCGGAGGAGATGAAATAGACGCCATCTTCCGGTATATCCACATATCCGGTGGCTACGGCGCCGTATTGTTTCACGCCGCGCATGGATTCATCTGTTTTCTCCACGCGGGTGAGTTCACGCAGGGAAGGGATAACCGACGATTTCCATTCGGTGGCCGCAGCCAGCTGCGACGATTCGAGGAAATAACCATACGTTACCTCCATCTTGAGACCCGGTGTGGTGCTCTCCACCGTTTTAGCCGGTGCCAGTTCCTGCTTTTCCACAACGATTTCGCGTACTTTACTCATTTTGCCCGAAGGTAAGACCGAACGGATTTTCAACACACCCGTTTCGGTAAATTCGATCGGTGTTTCATAGATTGCGGAGGTGGCTGCCGGTTCCGTCCCGTCGAGCGTATAAACCATTTTCATCGGACGCCGGGTGGTGAATGCCAGCGATGCCTTATCCGTGAATGCCACAAAATTACACGATCCGTTGGGCTGTTCGGGCTGCGGGATATGGTAGTTGATCCCGTGACCGTCCAGACGGACGAGCGCATTATCCAGCCGGCGTTCGAAGTCTTTGTACTCTTTCCGGTCGAGCGGTGTCCAGGTGATTTCCGCCAGCGAGAGGATGCGCGGATACACACGGTATTCGTTCAGCTCCGGCTGATACATGTATTCAGACCATGCGTTTCCCTGTGCGCCAAGTATGTAATGGCTTTTCCCGGTCGCTTCGAGGGTGTCGGGTACCGGATTATACGCGTAAATACGTTCGATGGAAGAGTAGCCGCCGATGGATACCGGTTCAATCTTGTAATCGCCTTCAAACTGGTCGATGTACAGGCCGACGGGATTCGGGCTCATGATCACGTTGTGGTCCAGGGATGCCGCGGCGATACCACCCTGTTCGCCTCGCCAGGACATGACGGTGGCCGATGGTGCCAGGCCACCTTCCAGTATCTCATCCCAGCCGATCATTTTCTTTCCTAATCTGGAAACGACTTTTTCCATCCGTTGGACGAAATAGCTCTGCAGGCGCTCTTCCGCCGAATGGCCGTCTTTCGCTTTCAGGCCTTCTTCGCGGATCCGTTGCTGGCAGAGCGGACATTTCTCCCAACTCGTTTTCGGGCATTCATCGCCGCCGAGGTGGATGTATTCACCGGGGAATAATGCCACGACTTCCGTCAGCACATCTTCCAGGAAAGCGAACGTTTCTTCCTTCCCAGCACAGAAGACGATATCTTCCACACCCCAGATGATGCGCGGGGTGGCCGGTTCGCCGGTGCACGACAACTCCGGATAGGCGGCAATGGCTGCCATGCCGTGGCCGGGCAGTTCTACCTCCGGTATGACGGTGATGAAACGGTCGGCGGCATATTGCACGATCTCCTTAATCTGTTCCTGTGTGTAGAAACCGCCATATTCAAAGCCTTCCCCTTCGATGCGTTTGCCGCCAATTTCCGTCAGCTTCGGATATTTTTTGATCTCGATACGCCAACCCTGGTCGTCGGTCAGATGCCAATGCAGTGTGTTCAGCTTGAACAAGGCCATCGCATCGATGTGTTTTTTCATGTTTTCCACCGGGATGAAATGCCGGCAGGGATCGAGCATCAGGCCGCGATAGCCGAAGCGGGGCTGGTCCTGGATGCTGACGGTGGGTGTTGTCCAGGCAATCCCTTGTACCAACGTCGGGCTTTCAATCTCGGCGGGAAGCAGTTGCATAAAGCTTTCCATGCCATAGAACAGGCCGCGCGGGGTCTGTGCTTTTACCGTCACCCCTTTGGGTGTTACGTCCAACAGGTAACCTTCTTCGCCGGTGGAGAGGCTGTTGTCCAGCAGCAAGGCGATCGTTTCCGGGCCGGCCTGGTCGGTAACCGTTTGTTTGTAACCCGTAGCCGCCTGTATTTTCGCGGAGAAGAAACCGGCTACAGTCTGCGCTTCTTTTGTGGGTGCGTAGAAGGTAACGCTTTTGGGCAATGTGAAACTGCCTTCCGATTGGGTGAGGCTGGCAGGGGCGGGGATGATGTTGATCCCTTTGTTGTACTCCTTTTGTTCGGCCGCTTCGTTACAGCCGAACAATAGGGTACATGCTACACCTGTACAGATAGATGCAATGAGATTTTTCATATATACTATTTTAGATGAGTGTCTTGTTTACCAGGCGAAGATCGGGTAGGCGGCCATGATCTCGTTCACCTTCCCGCGGACAGAGGCGATGGTGGTGCTGTTTTCCGGATCCGACAGTACGGTATCCATCAATTCCACGATCTCTTCCATCAGCGGCTCTTTGGCGCCACGTGTGGTGATGGCCGGCGTGCCTACACGGATACCCGATGTCTGGAAAGCCGAACGGCTGTCGAACGGGACCATGTTTTTGTTGACGGTGATATCGGCCGCCACCAGCGCTTTTTCCGCTACCTTTCCCGTCAGTCCGGGGAATTTGGTGCGAAGGTCGATCAGCATGCTGTGGTTGTCCGTCCCTCCGGAGATGATCTTATAACCGCTGTCCGTAAAGGCTTTCGCCATGGCGGCGGCATTGGCTTTCACCTGTTGCTGGTAGGTTTTGTATGTGGGTTCCAACGCTTCGCCGAAAGCCACGGCTTTGGCGGCGATCACATGTTCCAGCGGCCCGCCCTGGATACCGGGGAAAACGGCTGAGTCGAGCAGTTGCGACATCTTCTTGATCTCGCCCTTCGGGGTGGCTTTTCCCCAGGGATTGTCGAAATCCTTCCCCATCAGGATGATTCCGCCGCGGGGGCCACGGAGTGTTTTATGGGTTGTGGAAGTAACCACGTGGGCGTATTCCAACGGGTTGTTGAGCAGTCCGGCGGCGATCAATCCGGCGGGATGCGCCATGTCGATCATCAGCAGCGCGCCTACTTTATCGGCGATTTCGCGCATCCGTTTGTAATCCCATTCGCGCGAATAGGCCGAGCCGCCGCCCACAATTACTTTGGGTTTTTCACGGAGGGCTACTTCTTCCATCTGGTCGTAGTCCACCCGTCCGGTCGCTTCATCCACATTATACTCGGTGGCGCGGTACAGGATACCCGAACTGTTCACGGGTGAGCCGTGCGACAGGTGTCCGCCGTGCGACAGGTTCAGACCGAGGAACGTATCTCCCGGATTCATCAATGCCAGGAATACGGCGGCATTTGCCTGGGCGCCGGAATGCGGCTGCACATTCGCCCATTCGGCGTTGAAGAGTTGTTTGAGGCGTTCGATGGCAATGGTTTCGCTTTGGTCCACCACTTCGCATCCGCCGTAATAACGTTTACCGGGATATCCTTCCGCGTACTTGTTGGTCAGGCAGCTGCCCATGGCTTCCATTACCTGGTTACTCACAAAATTTTCGGAAGCGATCAGTTCGATACCTTTCAACTGGCGTTGATGCTCCTTTTCAATCATGTCAAAAATGATGTTGTCTCTTTTCATTACCTGTAAAATTGATGATAGAAATGACGAAACACCCCCTTCCGGAAGCGTCTGCGCAAATTTACAACATTTATTTGATCGCCTGGGAATTGTCGGCGCTTATTTAACGGATGGCAGGGATCGCCCTTTAGAGGTCTGCCGTCAACATCCGGTAGATCTACTTTCAACGGATAGAGGATCTGTTGTCGCCATACTGAAGGAGTAGTTGTTCCAGCCAGGTGGGACATGTGTTCCACCCGGCTGGAACGTATGTCCCACCTTGGTGGAGCACGTGTCCCACCCAGGTGGAACAACTAAATCTTCCGCACGAAGGCATTACTTCTATCTAATCATGTGAAAAGATCTACCTGATGGTGTTATTTGTCGCTCTGAAGGCAGAAAGCCTTCGTTGCATTCCCGGGCTCTTGTCCCAGCTTTGGCAAAAAAAAGAGACCGCCCTGTGGTTTACTCAAACAGAACGGCCTTGTCTTGTGTTCAAACGGTTTCTGGTCTTTTTATTTAAAACGGTTGTTGTGCTATTTTTAGTTATATTGGAAATCTTTCAGTTTCTTCTGCAATTCCTGGCGGGCGAAAAAGATGCGGCTCTTTACTGTTCCCAGGGGGATGTTCAGCATTTCCGCTATTTCGTTGTACTGGTATCCGTTTACATAGAGGGAGAACGGACCTTTGACTTCGTTGCCGAGGCTTTCGATGGCCAGGGTGATCGCGTTTAGGTCGCAGGTGCTGTCCGGTGAAGCAAAGCCTGAATCGTTGATGGTGTCGAGATTGTACAAGTCGGCTCCCTGGTCGATCATCGTATAGCTGCGAACCGTGCGGTGGTAGTTGTTGATGAAGGTGTTACGCATGATGGTCATCACCCATCCTTTGAAGTTCACATTGTCCACATATTTGTCCCTGTTGTCCAATGCTTTTAAAGAGGTTTCCTGTAACAGGTCAAATGCTTCTTCGCGGTCTGTTGTTAACATTAATGCTACATTATACATGTAGTCCTGCATGTTTACCAGTTTAGTTTGAAATTGTAAAGCCGTCATTGCAAAATAGAGTTTTAAAAATCGTTTGTTATTCTTTTTCTTTTCAAGTGAGAATGTCCTATGGGAACCCCTCTGTTCCCTTTGATGATGCAAATGTAAAGCGGCTGGAAATGAGTGGAAAAAATAAGGGGAAAAAAAGATTGCGGAAATCTGCACTTTTTTGTTTTTAGGGATTTTGGGCAAAATCTGAATAGAATTTACAACTGCTTCAAGTTGTGCATTTTGGAATGTTCAACAAGGTGATCATTTTATTCAAGTTGGCGGTCTGAAACCAGGTATCCGGACATCCGGCGGCATACAAAAAAAGAACCGCCCTGCTGGTCAGACAGGACGGGTTCACTCTGCTTGTTTAAAACGGTTATTGTGAGTGTTTATGTATTAAGAATATCTAAAGTCCTTCAATTGTTTTTGCAGTTCCTGGCGGGCGACAAAGATACGGCTCTTGACCGTTCCCAGCGGGATATCCAGTTTCTCCGCAATTTCCAGATACTGATAGCCGCTTACATAGAGTGAGAACGGATCTTTGATCTCGCTGCACAGGCTGTCTATCGCATGGCTGATGGCGTTCAGGTCGCACACGCTGTCGGGCGAATCTATGATCGAATCGTTGTTGGAATCCAGATTGTAAGGATCTGCCGACATATCGATCAACGATATATTGCGCAAAGCCCGGTGATAGCTGTTGATGAATGTGTTACGCATGATTGTCATGATCCATCCCTTGAAGTTGGCGTTGTCGGTAAACTTGTCTCTGTTGTCCAACGCTTTCAACGATGTTTCCTGCAACAGGTCGTATGCGTCTTCTCTGTTTGAAGTGAGCATGAATGCAACATTGAGCATGTATTCCTGCATGTTTAACAACCGGGTTTGAAATTGTAGGGTAGTCATAATATGCTTTGTTTGTCATTGATTGATGCAAATATAAAACAGGGCGGGAGAAAGGAAACAGATGTCCGGATACTAATTCGGTTGAAAACCGTACGTTTCCTGATTTTCCTGATTTCATGCGATATTTGATTAAAATTTGCAACTTCCGCAAGTTGTGAAATGCGATAAATACAACAAACTGGTTACAATTCCCAAGTTTGTGCTACCCCGTCAGCCTGGCAAACGGGGTAGGGAGGCATCCGCACCTTGCCGGAAAACAAAAAAGAGGCAAACATAAGCTCGCCTCTTACATGAGAATTAAAAACTAATCTAATCCATCTGTGTATATCATAGTAATTCGGCTTTGGTATGCAAATATCTTTTTTTACCGGCAGAAAACCTAATCAATCCCTGCGGATAAACAGTATTTAACGTTTCCGGCGGGTGGTTGTCTGTCAACCGTTCAGGTTAGCCCGTACGCGGCTGAGTGTTTCAGGCGTCATCAGCAGGTAAGAGGCAATATCCGACAAGGGCGCGCGCCGGATGATTTCCGGATCTTCACGCATCAGGCGATGGTACCGTTCGTGGGCGGATTCGAGGCGTAAGGAATCTGTCTTCCGCTGAGAGATGATCAATGACCCTTCCAACAACCGGCGATAGAGGGCAGCCAGCTCCTCATCGGTCTTGATCATTTCCATGAACGGCTCAAACAGGATGCCATAAATAACCGTATGTTCCAACGCTTCCACGATCATCCGCGAAGGTCTTCTGAAGAAGCAGCTTTCGATGCAGATGAACAACTTATCCTCATAGGCGAAATATTCGGTAAGTTCTTTCCCGTTTTTGTAGTAATACTGCCTGACCATTCCTTTTTCCACAAAACCAATGACCTTGCAGACCTCGCCTTCAGCCAGAAAAACGTCGTTTTTCCGGAGCTCGGTACGCATAAGGATAGATGCAAGCTTATTGCGTGACTGTTCGCTTAATGGCACCAGGATGTCGGCGATCATTTGGGCGACTTCTATCGTTTTCTCCATGTAATACACACTCTGTTATCCGGGCGGTAAATATAGGCATTATCTGTTTACATCATGTTTTTATTTGTATTCTTGCCAACTTTTTATCTGAATATCGTCCGGAGTAAGGGTACAGAACGCGTGTATGAAGGCGCTTGCCAGGCGTGCGTTGGTGATCAGCGGTATATTCAGGTCGGTAGCGGCACGGCGGATTTTGTAGCCGTTGCTGAGCTCGCGGACGGAGAGGTCGCGGGGAATATTCACCACCATATCGATCTTCTTTTCGTGCAACAACGTCAGTGCCTGGGGTGTCCCTTCTTCTCCCGGCCAATAGGCCAATTGGCTGCTGATGCCGTTTTCCGCCAGAAAGCGATAGGTTCCGCCCGTCGCGTACAGGCTATACCCTTTGTTCGCCAGCATACGGGCGGCATCGAGCATCGATACCTTCTGTTTGGCAGAGCCGGTTGACAACAGGATATTGCGCGCGGGGATACGTTGCCCGACAGCCAGCATGCTTGTCAGGATCGCTTCCGGGGCGTCCGTACCCAGGCATCCCACCTCACCGGTGGACGCCATATCGACACCCAATACCGGATCGGCTTTCAACAGCCGGTTGAAGGAGAACTGCGATGCTTTGATCCCTACATAATCGAGGTCGAACTCGTTCTTGCTCGGCTTCTCTACCGGCAGTCCCAGCATGATCCGGGTGGCAAGGTCGATAAAGTTTATCTTCAGCACCTTACTGACGAACGGGAAGCTGCGCGAGGCACGGAGGTTACATTCGATCACCTTGATCTCATTCCCTTTCGCCAGGTACTGGATATTGAACGGGCCGGAGATTTGCAGCTCACGGGCGATCTGCTTACTGATCCGTTTGATCCGGCGTACGGTCTCCACATAGAGTTTTTGCGCGGGGAACTGGATGGTGGCGTCGCCCGAATGTACGCCGGCGAACTCGATGTGCTCGCTGATGGCATACATCACGATCTCGCCCTTGTCGGCCACGGCATCTACTTCCACTTCTTTGGCGTATTCGATAAACTGGCTGACCACAACCGGGTGTTTTTGGCTTACATTGGCCGCCAGTTCCAGGAACCGTTTCAGTTCGTCGGGATTGGAACATACGTTCATCGCCGCGCCACTCAATACATAGCTGGGGCGGACCAATACGGGGAAGCCTGTCTCTTCCACAAAAGCCTCGATATCTTCCATCGACGATAGTTCTTTCCAGCGGGGCTGATCCACCTGGATGCGGTCGAGCATGGCGGAGAATTTTTCCCTGTCTTCCGCGTTGTCGATGCTCCGGGCGGATGTGCCGAGGATATGCACCCCTTGCCTGTCGAGGCGTAAGGCGAGGTTATTGGGGATCTGTCCGCCGGTGGACAGGATGACGCCATGGGGGTTTTCCAACTCCATCACATCCATCACGCGCTCGAAAGTGAGCTCGTCGAAGTATAACCGGTCGCACATATCATAGTCGGTCGATACGGTTTCGGGATTGTAGTTGATCATGACCGACCGCCAGCCTTCTTTCCTGATCGTGTTCAGCGCCTGCACGCCACACCAGTCGAATTCTACCGAGCTGCCGATGCGGTAGGCTCCCGAACCGAGGACGACGATCGAGCGGTGATCACCCAGATAATGCACATCGTTACCGGTTCCTCCGTAGGTGAGGTACAGATAGTTTGTCTGCGCCGGATATTCGGCGGCCAGCGTGTCGATCTGTTTGACAACGGGCAGGATGTGGCGGCGCTTGCGTTCGGCACGGATCAGCAGGCTGCATTGTTCGGGATCACCGGAGGCCTCTTTCAGGATGGCCCGCGCGATCTGGAAGTCGGAGAAACCCTGTTGCTTGGCATGGCGGAACAAGAGATCGGGCATAGACTCCGGTGTCCGGCATGCCGATAGCTTGTTGGCCGTCTGGATAATCCCATACAGTTTTTGCAGGAACCAACAGTCGATCTTTGTCAATTCATGGATCCGGTCGATGGTATAGCCGGCGCGGAAGGCTTTGCTGATGACGAAGATACGGAGATCAGTCGGGACTCGCAGCTCTTTCTCGATATCGTCGATCACCAGTTCTTTGTTCTCCACGAAGCCATGCATGCCTTGTCCGATCATACGCAGGCCTTTCTGGATGGCTTCTTCGAAGGTGCGTCCGATCGCCATCACTTCGCCTACCGATTTCATGCTGGATCCAAGCTCGCGGGCAACACCGTGGAACTTACCCAGATCCCAGCGCGGGATCTTGCAGACTACATAATCGAGCGCCGGTTCAAAGAAGGCGGAGGTAGATTTGGTGACGGTATTCTTCAGGTCGAACAGTCCATATCCCAGTCCCAGTTTGGCGGCAATGAAGGCCAGTGGATAACCGGTCGCTTTCGATGCCAGGGCCGACGAACGGCTCAGGCGGGCATTGACTTCGATCACACGGTAGTCTTCACTGTCGGGGTCGTACGCATATTGCACATTACACTCGCCTACGATGCCGATGTGGCGGATGATACGGATAGCCAGTTCGCGCAGTTTGTGGTAGTCGGTATTGGTCAGTGTTTGCGAAGGGGCGATGACGATGCTTTCACCGGTATGGATACCCAGCGGGTCGAAGTTTTCCATGTTACATACGGTGATGCAGTTGTCGAACCGGTCGCGTACCACCTCGTATTCCACCTCTTTCCATCCTTTCAGGCTCTTCTCCACCAAAACCTGCGGAGAGAAGGCAAACGCCTTTTCCACCAGGGCGTCCAGTTCTTCTTCGTTGTCGCAGAAGCCCGAGCCCAATCCTCCCAGGGCATAAGCCGCACGGATAATGACCGGATAGCCCAGTTCTTTGGCGGCTCTGCGGGCGTGTTCCATGGATTCCACGGCTTCGCTTTTGATTGTTTTTACCCCGATTTCATCCAGTTTGCGTACGAACAGTTCCCGGTCTTCCGTATCCATGATCGCCTGAACCGGTGTTCCTAACACGCGTACATTATATATATCAAATATATTATTCTTATATAAGGCTACTCCGCAGTTGAGGGCTGTTTGCCCGCCAAAGGCCAGCAGGATACCGTCGGGGCGTTCTTTCTGGATCACTTTCTCGACGAAGAAAGGGGTGACGGGAAGGAAATAGACCCGGTCGGCTACACCTTCCGACGTTTGTACGGTGGCAATGTTCGGGTTGATGAGGATCGTCTCGATCCCTTCTTCCCGGATGGCTTTCAGCGCCTGGCTGCCTGAGTAATCGAACTCGCCCGCTTCGCCGATCTTCAGGGCGCCGGAACCCAGGACGAGTATCTTTTTGATGTCTGTATAAGGGGTTTTCGATTGGTTGTTGTCGTAATTCCGCGTAGCCGGCAGCGCGTCGAAATCGAGTTTTCCTGTTTGCAGGGTGTGGACAAACAGGTCGAAGATAAACTCCGTATCCGTTGGTCCGCTACAGGCTTCGGGATGGAACTGGGAAGAGAAGAAGGGCTTTGATTTATGCCGGATACCTTCATTCGTCCCGTCGTTCATATTGATGAAGAGGGGTTCCCAGTCGGAACTTAACGTGTTATTGTCCACTGCATACCCGTGGTTCTGGGAGGTGATGAAGCACCGTTCCGTACCGACAAGCCTTACCGGCTGGTTGTGGCTGCGGTGCCCGTATTTGAGTTTGTAAATGGAGGCTCCTCCCGCTTTGGCCAGTAATTGGTTACCCATACAGATGCCGCAGATGGGTTTGTCTCCTTGGAGCGCCTGGCGGATATGGGCTACTGCTTCGGCGCAGGTATCGGGATCTCCCGGTCCGTTGCTGATGAAAAGCCCGTCGTAATCCATCTGTGTGAAATCGTGGTTCCAGGGAACACGAACCACCGTAACGCCCCGTTTCACTAAGCTTCGGATGATGTTATGCTTGACGCCGCAGTCGATCAGGACAACCCGTTTTTTCCCTTCTCCTTCGCCATACACGATTATTTCGCGGGTGGATACCTGATCTACGTAGTTTATCTCGTCATACCGGATAGGGGGGAGGGGGGAGCCTGCCTCTACTGCTTCCCCGATCACGATCCGCCCGGTCATCACTCCCTGTTCGCGTAAGCGCTGGGTGAGCGCCCGGGTATCGATGCCGTATATGCCCGGTACTTTTTCTTCTTTCAGCCAGTCGCTCAGGCTTTCCACCGCTTTCCAGTGGCTGTATTCATGGCTGTAGTCGCTGATGATGATGGCTTCGGCATGGATCTTTTCACTTTCCATCAGGGTGGCGATCCCTTCTGCGTCGAATGTGCGTCCGGGTACTCCGTAGTTGCCTACCAGGGGGAAGGTGAGCACGATCATTTGTCCGGCATACGAAGGGTCGGTGAGGCTCTCCGGATAACCGGTCATCGCGGTATTGAACACTACTTCACCGGTCACCGGTCTTTCATAACCGAATGAAAATCCCTGAAACGTGCTGCCGTCTTCTAAAATCAGGGTTGCGATCTTGTCGTTTTGCATGTATGTATTCCTAATAGATTGTCAGTGATTCATGTGTAACCGATGGTCTTTCAGCAGGTATTCTTCTTCCATGAAGTGGATGAATGCCTGGTTCACCATCCGGATACCCCCTGGAGTGGGGTAGTCGCCCGAGAAATACCAGTCGCCCGGATGGTTCGGGCAGGAAGCGTGTAAGCCTTCCAATGTCTGATAAACAATATCAACCTGTGCCTTTACCGCGGGAGGTTTCAGTAGTATTACCATCTGGGCGGCTATTTCTTCGTCGCTGAAAGGCGCGTATATTTCCTTTACATAATTAATAAGCGGGGGCTTGGCCGCTGCCTGTTGCTTTTTCGCTTTTTTGTATGCCTGGAGTATGATGTCTGTCTGCCCTCTGGCTTCCAACAGGGCGATGGCGGCTCTGAAGGCAATGAACTCGTTCATTTTTGACATGTCGATCCCGTAATAGTCCGGGTACCTGACCTGGGGTGAGGACGATACGATCACGATCTTTTTCGGATGCAGCCGGTCGAGGATGCTGATGATGCTCTGTTGCAGGGTGGTGCCACGAACGATACTGTCGTCGATCACCACCAGGTTGTCTTCGAAGGGTACAATACTACCATAGGTAATATCATACACGTGTGCTGCCAGGTCGTTCCGGCTGTGTCCCTCGGCAATGAAGGTACGTAACTTGATGTCTTTGATCGCGACCTTCTCGGTGCGGATGCGCATGGAGAGGATTTGTTCGAGTTCTTTTTCCTGTAACAGGTGGCTGCGATCGGCGATCCACTCCCTCTTAATCTTGTTCAGGTAGTTGTTCAGCCCTTCTTCCATTCCGAAGAAAGCCACCTCTGCCGTATTGGGGATGAAGGAAAAAACGGTATGGTCGAGATCCTGTCCGATGGCTTTCAGGATGGGAGAGACCAGGTTGTTACCCAACTGTTTGCGTTCTTTATAAATATCGATGTCGCTGCCTCGGGAAAAATAAATGCGCTCGAACGAACAGGCGCTGTTGCCTTTCGGCTCGGCAATAGGGGCAGTACGGACCTGTCCGGCTTTGTTGATGATAAGGGCCTCGCCCCGGTTGAGTTCATGAACCTCGTACCAATGGACGTTCATGACCGTTTGGATGACAGGGCGTTCGGAAGCCAGCACCACGATCTCGTCGTCGGCATAATAGAAGGCCGGACGGATTCCCCAGGGATCACGTACAGCGAAGGATTCGCCGCTTCCGGTAATGCCGCAAATCACAAATCCGCCATCCCAGGCAGGTACGCATCGTTTCAACACGTTCGACAGGTCTATCCGCTCTTCGATGGCGCAGGTGATCGCTTTCCCGGATAGACCTTCTTCTTCGCACTGGCGAAATACACGTTCTACTTCGCGGTCGAGCCGGTGTCCCATCTGTTCCAGCATGATATAGGTATCGGCATACTGGCGCGGATGTTGTCCGATCGATGTGATTTCATCAAATACCTCCTGTACATTCGTGAGGTTGAAGTTGCCGCATAATGCCAGGTTCTTGGCACGCCAGTTGTTCCGCCGCAGAAAGGGGTGGACATACGAAATGCCGGATTTGCCGGTCGTGCTGTAACGGAGATGCCCCATGTACAGTTCCCCTGCAAAGGGGAGATGGGCTTTGGCAAAGAAGGGATCGTTCAGTTGCTCTTCGGGAATATCTTTGTAATGGTGATGGACGGCGGCGAAAATTTCCGGGATCGCTCCCGTGCCTGTGGCTCGTTCGCGGAACATATATTCTTCTCCGGGGTTCGCTTCGAGTTTTACGCAGGATAATCCGGCGCCTTCCTGTCCGCGGTTGTGTTGCTTTTCCATCAACAGGTACAACTTGTTCAGCCCATACATCCAACTGCCGTATTTTTGGTGATAATGCTCCAGTGGCTTCAGCAGCCTGACCATACCTACACCGCATTCGTGCTTCAATACTTCCATTTGCCTCCCTATTTTGGTATGCTACAAAAATAACGGTTTTATGAGGAGGAAAGTTTCCGGAGACGGAAAAAAAATGTGAAGAATGTGTCGGTGTTGAAATAAGTAATCCATGGGCGTTCTATTTTGTCGGATTGTAAGTTGATGGGCTTATTGGGTGTAAAACTGATACGAAAACCGACCCTTACTATGCTTTAGGAGCCGGTTTTCTGTTTTTTCATGCAACAAGGGTTTAGTTCTTTGAGGATAATAGTTCTGTCGAAAAAGGTTAAGGAAGGTTAGCGAGTAGTATATTCCAATATAAAACTGTGTTTCTATAAGTGATATGCAAAAATAAATAGTCTGCGTCTGCTTTTCAAGTCAAAATAATGCGGAGATATTAAAATAAATGTCTTATTTTGTCTCAGATTGTGTTTTTAACCTCTCGTAAAGAGTAAAAAATAAGAGTGCTATTGTGTATGGTTGATTTGCATCGTAGTTTGATAGGCTTCATAAATTCGAAAACATCGCCTGGTACCAATCCGGTAGATTTGTTGATGGATATACTTCCTTTAAAGCGAGAGGCTGCATACCGCCGTTTGCGCGGAGAGATTCCCTTTACGTTGGATGAGGCTGCTTTACTGGCCGTTAAGTTGGATATTTCCCTGGATCAGTTGCTTGAGTATCCGAAAAACGGGACGTACAAGGCTACCATGCTTCGGATGAATAATCCGAATCCACTCAAGGCGTATTGTCAGACCATGACTCAGATCATTGATGCGCTCCGTTTCGTGAAGTCGGATGCAGATCCGCTGATTATATCCGCAACAGACTTGCTCCCTACATCCCATCTGTTCAAATACCCCTATCTGAGCAAGTTCCGTCTGTTTAAATTCATGTACCAATGTAGGAAGGAAACAATGCCTTGCCGGATGTCGGAGTTGAACCTGCCCCCGGAGGTACGTCAGTTAGAGGAATGCTGGCATAAAGAAGTGCAGCAGATACCGATCCATTATTTGCTGACGTCTAATTTGTTTGCCTCCTGCATCACTGAAATCCGGTATTTTGTGGAAACCGGTTTGGTAAGCAATGAAGAGATATCCCTTATGAAAGCCGAATGCCATCAGTTTCTGGATGATTTGGAACGGGATGTCCTGAGCGGGCATCTGTTGACGGGGCAATCCTTTCAGGTACATGTATCTAATGTTTATTTTGATACTACATATATCGTTCTGAACAGCGCTTCTTTCAAGGCTTGCTCCATCAATGTGTTCGGGGTGAACTACTTTTCCTCCCTGGATGATGAGTTGTGCGATGAAATGGGGGAATGGATAGATTCGTTAATGAAGTATTCAGTATTAATCACCCGAAGTGGCAATATCGAAAGAGTTGATTTCTTCAGCCGGCAACGGGCCATTGTCGATGGACTGTAGCCCGGATCAACCGGAGTGGTCAGTAAAGTAGTTTTTTGAGGGTTACCAGTAGGAAAGAGGAAAAGTGTATGACAAAACTGTATGAAGAACTTATACGTATTATCAAACTGAAGGTGCCTGCGGGTATGAACCCTGTTGATGTACTGATTGATATCATACCGATGAGTAAGGAAGCGGCATACCGCAGGTTACGGGGGGAGATTGATTTCTCGCTGGAAGAAGTTGTCCGGATCACCCGGTATTTCGATATCTCTATTGATGCCCTACGGGACTCGGAGCAAGGGAAGAACCGCTTTGGCGTGCAGATGATGTGTGTGGCTGAAGCGCATTTGCCTGTTGACCGGTATCAGCAGGCGGTAAACGAATGCATTGATCTGTTGAAAACACTGAAGACACATCCGAACGCGCAGTTATTCGTATTAACGGATATCATGATCCCGATGTTTCCGATCTTTAAGTACGAAATGATGTCGAAATATTACATGTTTAAATGGATGTACCGGTGCAGCAACGACCTCTATCCGGGTAAGTTGAAGGATATGTACATCCCGGATGAAGTGACTGTCTTGCATCATCAGTTTATCAAGGAGATGCAGGATGTGGCTGTCCGATATATTTGCCCGCCGGAACTGATGTTGTCGCATGTCCGCGAGGTGACTTATTTCCGGAAAATGGAATTGCTTACGGATGATGAGGTACGGCAAATCAAACAGGAAACAAACATGCTGCTGGATGAGATGGGAAGTAATATGATGCGGGGAAAAACGTCCAACAATATGCCTTTTTCAATGAATCTCAGTTATTTTGGTTTCGACACGACCTGCATCTACTACCACGCGGATACCTTTGGCGTTGCATCCGTACACATGTTTGGCGATGGGTTCTATTACTACAAGGATCCCCGTATCGTCCATAAAATGAAGCATATGCTGGATGCTCTGGTTAAAAACTCCGTCCTGATCTCCGTCAGTGGCGAGAAGCAACGGCTGGAGTTTATGAACAGGCAACGGGAGATGATTCATTTGCTCTGACGCCGCAGCAGGCTGCATCATGCCTTCCGTCAGCCGAAAAAAGGACGGATTTTCTCCGGAAGAAAAAAACGTACATCTTTCCCCGCTTGGAATGCAGTACGGATAAAGGTGGATGAGATGCCGATCTCAGGTGCGTCCACCGCTTTCACGTTCGGATACTGAGGTGGAACATGGATTTCATATCCTTTACGGGGATAGATTAGGATCGGGTACCGTTCCAATATCTCCTGGTAGTTTTTCCATTGGGAGATCTGCTTCCAGTTGTCGGCTCCCAGGATGAAATAAAACATACGGTCGGGAAACTGGCTTTGAAGGGTCTCCAGCGTGTGGAAGGTATAGGTAGGCCGGGGGAGTGAAAACTCGATGTCGCTCACATGGAATTTAGGATAGTCGCCGATCGCCGTGCGGGTCCATTCCAACCGTAGCCGGTCGTCCATCAACTGATCACTGCTCTTCAACGGGTTCTGGGGTGTGATCAGAAACCATACTTCATCCAATCCCTCGAATTCGCATAGCCAGTTGGCTAAGGCCAGGTGACCGATGTGGATAGGATTAAAGGAACCGGAGAAAATGCCCGTTTTCATTGGGCAAGAAATGATTGGACAGCCTGTAGGGTGTCTTTAAACGCATTTTCCAGATTGTCGTTGATGATCACTACGTCAAATCGCGACGAAAAGCCCATCTCATAGTTCGCTTTGGCGATCCGGTTCTCGATCATCTCGGGGGTGTCGGTGGCACGCAGTTCCAACCGGCGCCGTAACTCGTTGATGTGGGGGGGGTGAATGAAGATCGACAGGGCGCGGTCGCCATACTGTTGTTTGATGTTGCATCCGCCAACCACGTCCACATCGAATATCACATGTTCGCCTTTGTCCAACATCCGTTCCACCTCGCTTTTCAGCGTGCCATAGAACTTATCCGTATAGACTTCCTCGTATTCCAGAAAATCACCTGCCGCGATGCGGATCCGGAATTCCTCCGGACTGAGAAAGAAATAGTCAATACCGTTTTTTTCCGTGCCGCGAGGTAAACGGCTGGTAGCTGAAATAGAGAAATGCAGGTTCAGTTGCTGCTTGAGCAGGTAGCGGATAATCGTCGATTTTCCTGAACCTGAGGGTGCTGAAAAAATGATGAGTTTTCCTTCCATTTTTGTGTTTGTTTAATTAGGCTGAGTAGGTAAAACTATAATACATTGAGTATTTGTTCCTTGATCTGTTCCAGTTCGTCTTTCATCTGTACGACGATCTTCTGCATTTCCGCATGGTTGCTTTTGGAACCAAGGGTATTGATCTCACGGCCAATCTCCTGGGCGATGAATCCGAGCTTTTTGCCTTGTCCCTGTTCTTCACCCAATGTGCTGATAAAATAGTTCAGGTGGTTGGTCAGGCGGTTTTTTTCTTCGTTTACATCCAGTTTTTCGATGTAATAAATCATCTCCTGTTCAAACCTGTTCTTGTCGTAATCTTTTTCAGCTACCTTCTCCAGGTTGTCGATGATGCGCGCCTTGATCTTTTCGATGCGTTCACTCTCATAGCTTTCCACCTGTACGAGCAAATCCGCGATCCGCGCTATTTTCTGTTTGAAGAGGTTGGTCAGCATTTCACCTTCCTGGATACGGAACCCGGTCAACTGGCGGATGGCGTCGTTGATCGCTTCCAGGATCACTTTCCATTCGTTCTCGTCAATCTCCGCCGTTTCGGACTTGATGGTATCCGGGAGGCGCAACAAGGTTTGGAACCAATCGGCCGGCAGGGCAATGGATAACTTGTCGGATATGGATTGGATTTGCTGGTAATAGCTTTCCACGGCGGCCAGATTGATCTGCGTCGGGATATCCTTGCCGATATATTCGACAAACATGTTGAATTCCACCTTTCCGCGCAGCAGGCTTTGCAGTAGCAGCGAACGGATTTCCATTTCCTTATCCTTGAAAGCTGAAGATATGCGGGTGGACAAATCCATCTGCTTGCTATTCAGCGCTTTGATTTCTACTGTGATTTTTTTAGAGGAGAGCTCGGTTGTTATCTTACCGAATCCGGTCATTGATTGTACCATAATTTTTTACTTTGTGCAAAGGTAACTTATTCCCTGAATTTCCCGCTTCTCTGGATTTGTTTTTGTACTTTTGCCTGTCATATTTTAAGCAGAATCATATCGATAGCTTGTATCAAACCCTATGCCTTGCATTTTACATATTGAAACATCCACCGATTGTTGTTCCGTTGCATTGTCGGTAGATGAAGAAGTCGTTTCGGAGAACATTTCTGCCGAAGGACCATCCCATGCCTCTGTATTAGGGGTATTTGTGGAAGAAGCGGTGAATACGATGAAAGAACGGCGCATCCGCCCCGATGCCATAGCCGTAAGCAGCGGACCGGGATCCTATACTGGATTGCGGATCGGTGTATCCACCGCGAAAGGATTGTGTTATGGGTATGGGATCCCGTTGATCGCGATTCCAACGCTGGAGCTGATCACAGATATTGCCATCAGCCGCCACCTGCTTGGTTCGGATGGACTGTACTGCCCGATGCTCGACGCGCGACGGATGGAAGTGTATTCCGCTGTTTATGATGCGTTGCTGCATCCGGTGCGGGAAACGATGGCGGAAGTGATTTCCGCCGATTCATACGCAGCCCTGCTGGGTTCAGCTGAGATTTGTTTTTTTGGGAATGGCGCAGCCAAGTGCAAAGAGATGATCATTTCCGGGAATGCCCTTTTCGCGGAGGGTATATTCCCAATGGCATCCCGGATGGTGCCCTTAGCCCTCAAAGCCTGGCAAGCCGGCCGGTTTGAGGATGTGGCATACTTTGAACCCTTCTACCTCAAAGAGTTCCAGGCAACCATTGCTAAAAATAAAGTGCTGGGATCGATCTGAAAAGGATATATACCTATATAAGAAAGAGGCGCGTTGCAAAAGCAAACGCGCCTCTTTCTTTATATGTATCCGGATCAGTTATACCGGCTGGATGTGACTACCAGTTTTCGATGTTCTTCATCTTTTCGTAACCTGACACCGGAAGGACTGAGGTAATTGCTTACTGATACGGTGTATGTGCCGTAATAACCCGTTTCTGTCTTATGGTTGACCGGTATAAGCCATAAAGCCACGTCATGATCGGGATCCTTTTCCAATTGATACTTCAACAGGTTGGATATATTACCAAACGTATATTGAAGGGTACCGACGGAGAAAGGACTTGATACAAAGCTGCTTACATTATTAGGGAGTAGTCCGTTTTCAAAGAAAGTCCTTACGGAATCTTCCGGGATAAGCAACAGGTTTTTCGGTTGTTGCAGGGCGAATTTCCAGGCATCCTGTGGCATGGCCTGGAATTGGATGGTCAGGTTGTTCAGGATACGGTCGTTTACCACCGGTTTGATTTCCCTGATGGGCAATACGATGCGTGTACAAACACCGGCCGGCGATTTTATGAAGCTATACTCGTCGTTCGGTTGCGTCAACTGATCCAGATCGGTGTTCAGGAAACGGTTCAACTGGATCACTTCCCGGGTAGAAGAGAATGATTCACGCTCATATACCACAGAGTCCTGTCCCTTGCTTCCTTTCATATTATACCTGTAATGAATGTTCATATACGATTTGATGACATTCAGCACATTGCCCGTGCCGAATGTATTCGTCACATAGAAGCCGGGGAAAAACTGGTTGAATCTATCCTGGTTGGCAAAGGAAGCCGGGTTTTTCACCGTTTCGTCATAGAACTTCTGTCCTAAATCTTTCGACATACGGATTTTTACCGTAGGGATGAAGCTGCTGGTTGAACGGATGGAGTCGGATATGCTCATATCGCGGGCAGTGTACATCTGTGATCCCATGACAGTCTGCATGTCGCAGTAATCCGCCGGATTGATATCCGTATAATAATGACTGGTCAGGGGCTCTGTAACCATATAGACCTGTGCCCGCATGGGAGTCAGCGAATCTCCAATCCATGAATTGTAGTAGATCTGATAATCCACGGAATCAATTTTACCGTCGATCGGTGCATGTTTGAAAGAAAAGTTTTCCGGGCAGTAAAACTGGCACAAGTAGTCTGATTTCAGGGTGCCATACAACGGATCATAAAACTCACCGAGTAAACTGGTATCTGTTTTGGCATATACGGCGTTCATCAGTACCGTTGAAGACTCGAGATGGAAAGTATCCGTAAATACCGTGATCTTGTCCTGACCCGGTTGGATGCTCGGCCCCACCTGGTTCAATTCATCATTACAACCGCCCAGCAGGATACCGCTAAGGGCGAGTCCAAGTATTAAAAACTTGATCTTCATCATACTCAAATTATTTGATTGCTAATATTTGATCATAGAACGTGTTGAAGTTGTCAGTATAAGTATCCGCCGGTTGATACGGCAGGAAATCGGTTCCTTTTTTCTTCTGGGCGTATTGCAACAGCTCTTTATTGATCGTTTTACTTCCCTGGATGACACCGTCGGCGAAATCGATAGCCAGTTTTGTCAATCCGGTAAAGCTGGTGTCTGTTTTCAGCACTTTGACATCTCCGTCCTTGGCACCATCCATTTTCAGTTTGTCAGGAAATGTTTTCTTCAATGGGGTCGTATAGGGGTCGTTGTAGATCGAATAAACAATTTTGGCATTTTTCAGGCAGGGATCGTCGGCATACATCCGTTTGATGTATAACCCCGTCAGGGCGGATATCCAGCCGTGGCAATGGATCAGGTCGGGAATCCAGCGGAGTTTTTTGACGGTTTCCAATACTCCCCTCACATAAAAAATGGCACGTTCGTCGTTGTCTTCATAATCGACCCCGTTTTCGTCGTGGGTCATGTGCTTGCGTTGGAAAAAATCTTCGTTGTCAATAAAGTAAACCTGCATGCGGGCGGACTGTATGGATGCTACTTTGATGATCAGGGGATGGTCCGTGTCATCGATAATCAGGTTCATGCCGGAAAGGCGGATGACTTCGTGCAACTGGTTGCGACGTTCGTTGATGTTTCCGAATTTTGGCATGAATGTCCTGATCTCGCGTCCCCTTTCCTGGATGCCCTGTGGCAGATTCCTGGAAATGGTGGCTATCTCTGATTCAGGCAAGTAGGGGGTAATCTCTTGAGCTATATACAAGATCTTTTTTGCATCCATTCTTTACTGTAGTTTTTTAAAGACGGCACAAAGATAACAATTTTCTTTCATTTACCGTAAATAATTACTTGCTTTGCACCCTCATACAGTATCAAAAAAGATGAAAATTGTTAAGACTGTTAATGATTTGAAACACTATCTGGCCGCTAAGAGGCTTGATGGGAAGCGGATAGGGTTTGTTCCCACCATGGGAGCCCTGCATGCCGGACACCTCAGTTTAGTACAATCATGCGTGGCGGGAAACGACGTATGTGTGGTCAGCATTTTTGTGAATCCCACCCAATTCAACGACAAGAAAGACCTGGAAACGTATCCCCGCGACCTGGACACCGATTGCGCCTTACTGGAATCGTCGGGATGTGACTGCGTTTTTGCCCCGTTGGTCGAAGAGATGTATCCCGAGCCCGACACTCGTACGTTCGATTTCGGGACTGTGTCGCAGGTGATGGAAGGAGCGAAACGCCCGGGCCATTTCAATGGTGTGGCGCAGATTGTGAGTAAACTCTTTGAAGCCGTTGAGCCAGACAACGCCTATTTCGGTGAAAAGGATTTCCAACAGATCGCTGTCATTCGCGCCATGGTTGCCCAACTGGCTATGAATGTAACGATCGTCGCCTGTCCGATCCTGCGTGAACCGGATGGCTTAGCCATGAGCAGCCGTAATGTGCGATTGACACCGGGACAGCGTCAAAAAGCACCTCTGATTGCGCGTACGTTAAAAGAAAGTACTAACTTTGCAACGGAAATGAGCGTACAGGAAGTCATCGGCCATGTTGTCAGTACCATTAACGCCGAATCGGAAATGCGTGTGGAATATTTTGAAATAGTGAACGCAGATACGCTGGAGGCGGTAAGCGACTGGAACGATGCCGATGCCATTGTGGGATGTATTACTGTTTTCTGCGGAGAAGTCAGGCTGATAGATAATATCACTTACAAACGATAGGAATGCGTCATTTCCGTTTGGTTATGAATCAATTTTTTACACGATGCTAATAGAGGTAGTCAAGTCAAAAATCCACCGCGTTACCGTTACGGAAGCCAATTTGAATTATATCGGGAGTATCACCATCGATGAAGACCTGATGGATGCGGCGAATCTGATCGCAAATGAAAAGGTGAGTGTGGTGGATAACAATAACGGTGAACGTTTTGATACCTATGTGATTAAAGGCGAACGCGGATCGGGTGTGATCTGTCTGAACGGCGCTGCTGCCCGCAAGGTGCAACCGGGTGATATCATTATCGTGATGTCGTATGCCCTGATGGACTTTGAAGAAGCGAAAACGTTCAGACCGGCAGTTATTTTCCCGGATACAGCCACCAATAAACTGGTATAACATATCGTTGGTTTGCAGGATAGGATAGGAAAAGCTCGTCGCATTCGGACGGGCTTTTTTTCTGATGATGATTTGGTAGAAAGCAACGCATGTACACAAATAAGCAAATATGGAATGTGAGCTACCCCATTTTTCTCAGTCTGCTGGCGCAGAATGTGATTAATGTGACGAATACCGCCTTTCTGGGTCGGGTAGGGGAAGTGGAACTGGGTGCCTCTGCCCTCGGGGGACTTTATTATATCTGTATTTTCACGATCGCCTTCGGTTTTAGTACTGGTTCGCAGATCGTAATCGCCCGGCGGAACGGGGAAAAACGGTATGCCGAAGTGGGGCCGGTCATGATTCAGGGCGTGTTCTTCTTGTTGACATTGGCTGTATGCATGGTGCTGTTCTCCCGGTTACTGGGCGCCGGAGTGATGCGGGTGATGATCTCCTCGGATGCGATACTGGATGCCACCATGCAGTTTCTCGACTGGCGGGTGTTCGGCTTTTTCTTCTCGTTCGTGAATGTCATGTTCCGGGCGTTGTTTATCGGAATCACACGTACGCGGGTATTGACGCTGAACGCGATATTGATGGCGGTCACCAACGTGGTGCTCGACTACCTGCTGATCTTTGGTAACGGAGGCTTCCCGCAGATGGGGATCAAAGGCGCAGCCATTGCGTCGGTAACAGCTGAGGCGGTATCGATCCTCTTCTTCCTTATCTATACAAGATACACGGTGAATATCGGGAAATACGGTCTCGACCGCTTCCGCTCGTTTGATTTCGCCTTGTTGCGCAGGGTATTGAGTATCTCTGTATTTACCATGTTCCAGTATTTTGTGTCGATGAGTACGTTCTTCCTGTTTTTTATTGTTGTGGAACGGCTCGGACAACGTGAACTGGCTGTCGCCAACATCGTGCGCAGCGTGTATATCGTAATGTTTATTCCGGTCAATTCGCTGTCCACCACCACCAACTCGTTCGTGAGCAACCTGATCGGCGCCGGGCATACCGACCAGGTATTACGTACCGTCCGGCAAATCGCGCAATGGTCGTTGGGGATCATGGTGGCATTCGTCGTGGTGATATGTGCCATACCCCGGGAGATCGCCTCCATTTATACGAATGATCCGGTGTTGATCCACTCCTCAGTATCCTCCATTTATGTGGTAGCGGTGGCGATGTTGGTGTCGGCAGTAGGCAGCGTGGTGTTCAACGGGGTGTCGGGAACGGGCAATACGCGCTCGGCCTTATGGATGGAGCTGGTCACGTTGTGCTTTTATTGCCTCTACTTGTATGTGGCAGGCTTTCACCTGCGGTTGCCCGTGCATCTCTGCTTCCTCGGCGAGATTGTTTATTTCAGTTTCCTGCTGATGTTCAGTACGCTTTATTTGAAGAAAGCGGCTTGGCAACATAAGAAAATATGACATGTTTTGCCTCGTCGCCGGGTATTTTACTTACCTTTGCGGCTTGTTAGCGAAGAAAATATAACAATTACATAGACACATTATGTTTGAAAATTTAAGCGAACGGTTAGACAGGTCGTTTAAGCTGTTGAAGGGCGAAGGCAAGATCACGGAGATCAATGTGGCGGAAACGCTGAAAGATGTCCGCAAAGCCTTGTTGGACGCCGACGTGAATTACAAAGTGGCCAAGCAGTTTACAGATACCGTAAAGGAAAAGGCGCTGGGACAGAACGTGCTTACCTCCGTTAAACCCGGACAGTTGATGGTGAAGATCGTACACGACGAACTGGCCACCCTGATGGGAGGGACGGCGATCGACGTGAACCTCGACGGTCATCCTGCCATCATCCTGATGTCGGGGCTACAGGGATCGGGTAAGACTACCTTCACCGGCAAACTGGCCAATATGCTTAAATCCAAACGGAACAAGAAGCCGTTGCTGGTAGCTGCCGACGTGTATCGTCCCGCTGCTATCGAACAGTTGCATGTACTGGGTGAACAGATTGGTGTGACGGTATATTCCGAGCCTGAAAATAAAAACCCGGTAGCCATCGCGCAGAACGCCATTAAGGAAGCCCGTACGAAGGGATTCGACCTGGTGATTGTGGATACCGCCGGCCGTCTGGCTATCGACGAACAGATGATGCAGGAGATCGCGGCGATCAAGAAAGCCATCCAGCCGAATGAAACATTGTTCGTGGTAGATGCCATGACCGGACAGGATGCCGTGAATACCGCCAGGGAATTTAATGAACGCCTGGACTTCGACGGTGTGGTGCTGACCAAGCTCGATGGGGATACCCGTGGTGGTGCGGCTCTTTCGATCCGTACGGTGGTTGACAAGCCGATCAAGTTCGTCGGAACGGGTGAAAAGATGGATGCGCTGGATATCTTCCACCCCGAACGTATGGCCGACCGTATCCTCGGTATGGGTGATATCGTTTCGCTGGTGGAACGTGCCCAGGAACAATATGATGAAGAAGAAGCCCGTCGCCTGCAAAAGAAAATCGCGAAGAACCAGTTCGATTTCAACGATTTCATCAGCCAGATCCAGCAGATCAAGAAGATGGGTAACCTGAAAGAACTCGCTTCCATGATCCCCGGCGTGGGAAAAGCCCTCAAGGATGTGGATATTGATGATAACGCGTTCAAGAGTATCGAGGCTATTATCCATTCCATGACGCCTGATGAGCGTTCCAATCCGGCGGTCCTGAACGGCTCCCGCCGCCAGCGTATCGCCAAAGGCAGCGGTACCTCGGTGCAGGATGTGAACAAGCTGATCAAGCAGTTCGACGAGACCCGCAAGATGATGCGGATGCTGACAACAGCCAAACCGGGCGGCGGTAAGAAGTTGCCCCAGTTCAAACGTTAATCCGAGTAGATATGCATCATACAGAAGAAACAGGTTACAAGTTATTAGACGGAAAAACAACAGCCGCCCTGATGAAACAGGAGATGGCTGAAGAAGTTGCCCAAATCAAGGCTGCCGGTGGAAAAACTCCTCACCTGGCTGCGATCCTGGTAGGACACGACGGTGGGAGTGAAACCTATGTCGCCAGTAAAGTACGTACCTGCGAAGAGATTGGTTTCAAATCCTCTCTCATTCGTTATGAGGACGATGTGACGGAAGAAGAGCTGTTGCGTAAAGTGGACGAGCTGAACAACGATCCTGATGTGGATGGCTTCATCGTGCAACTTCCCCTGCCGAAACATATCTCCGAACAGAAAGTGATCGAAGCGATCGACTATCGCAAGGATGTGGATGGATTCCATCCGATCAATGTAGGGCGTATGTCGATCGGCTTGCCCTGTTTCGTTTCTGCCACGCCTGCCGGTATCCTGGAACTGCTGAAGCGCCATCAGATCGAAACGAAAGGAAAGCATTGCGTGGTGCTCGGACGAAGCAACATCGTCGGTAAGCCCGTAGCCATGCTGATGATCCAGAAGGCGTATCCGGGCGATTGTACGGTGACCGTTTGCCACAGCCGCTCCAACAACCTGAAGGAGATGTGCCAGCATGCGGATATCCTGATCGTCGCGCTGGGCGTTCCCGAATTTGTGAAAGCCGATATGGTGAAAGAAGGCGCTGTGGTGGTGGATGTTGGTACCACACGCGTACCGAGCAGTGTGACGAAATCGGGATTCAAGCTCCTGGGCGACGTGAAATTTGATGAAGTGGCGCCGAAATGTGCGTATATTACACCGGTGCCGGGCGGAGTAGGCCCGATGACGATCATTTCACTGATGCGTAATACCCTTCTCGCAGGAAAAAAAGCGATTTATCCGTGATTTTTTTATACGTTTTTACAGTATAAATACTTGCATTGTCGGATTTAATCCCTATCTTTGCACCGTCTTTGAAGGAGATCTTCCCGACAGGCAAACATGGTGATTGTAGCTCAGCTGGTTAGAGCATTGGATTGTGGTTCCAAGGGTCGTGGGTTCGAGTCCCATCATTCACCCAACGTATCCTGATTTGTTTTTACAAGTCAGGATATTTTTTTTTTACACGCCCTCGATCAGTATAAGAACGGATCAATGTCAAGCTCAGGTGGAGTCCTCTATTCAAGACTGGCCGGAACTGCATATCCGGCGGCGCGGCGACGCTCCGGGTTTCCACCTATTGGAACAAAAAGGTTCACCTATAGAAACTTTTTGTTTCACCTAAAGAAACTTTTTGTTCCACCTAAAGAAACTTTTTGTTCCATCAGGATGAAACTGATCCTGTGCCATGGCTTTTGACTTAGATACACTTTAGTCGTCGCGTGGCAGATGTTTTGCAAAAATAAACTCCGTGTAGGAAGAAAATGAAACCGCTCCACTGGGTGATGATATTGATCCATTTTGACATTGTTCCATAAGAGCCTGGGGCGGCGGATGGCAAGGGATGTGTGGCGTCATAAAAAAAGAGTAGCCTCCGTGATGAAGGCTACTCTTTTCATTTGTGACCGCGACAGGATTCAAACCGGTAACCGGCTGATCCGTAGTCAGCTACTCTATTCAGTTGAGCTACGCGGCCATTGATGTTTGCGTGTGCAAAGGTAGTGCTTTCTTTTAAAGATGCAAACGATTTGGCATTTTTTTTCTCAATTATCCAACATTTTGGGGTTGAAGATCAGGTAGCCGATGTTCAATCCGAAGTTGAAGTTGTCTTTCGGGTAACTATACCCATTCGCATAGATGCTGAAGGAGGCGAAGGGGAGTTGCAGTACCAGGGAAATCTCTCCCATGTAATTGATCGGACGGAACGAATGGATCCAGTCGTCGTAGTACGGAACTTCATCCGTGTTTTTCCGTATCTCCTTCAGCGGAGCGAAAGCATAAAACTCACTGCGCAAGTGAAATATCCGGTTAAATTTCAGGATAGGGATCAAACCGCCGGCTACGTACTGGTTGGCACGGAACGCTTCGTTGAATACGATCATGCTGTGCGGGGTAGGGGTAAAGGCCGGCGCCTGTAGGATGGATGCCGTATAATTGCTCATCAGGTCTTTATCCGAGAAGACACCTTCCCCCAGGTAACCCAGACTGAACCGGCTGCCGAACGACTGGTATTTCAGCCACCGCGCTTTGACCTGAAACCAACTGATGTGGTGATGATTGACAGGCACCAGCGGCGAGGTCGGCGAGGGCGAATAGGTTTCGGTACCGCTGACATACCGTCCGATGAGATACCGCTCACGCCCGGCTGTGGCGTATTGCTTCGCATTGAGCGAATAGTGGATCAGGCCGAACGAGGCATTGAAGAGGTTGTACCAACTGTCTTCAAACGAAGCGCCCGCTATGGTGGTGGTATTATTCAGCAGATAGTGGTCCTTGAGGCGGCCGTAACTCACCCCTGCCTCAATCTTGGCATGGTTGAGCCACGGAAAACCGAAGTTCAGCTTCATATACAACTCCTGTTGCTTGATAAAGGCCGGAACCACGTCTTCGTAAAACATAGACTGGGAAGGAGAGTAGCGGCGATTCGAATAAACCCCCATCCCGCTCAGGTACATCGGTATCCGTGTCTGGAGATACAATCGTGCATCCAGCATGGCTCCACCGAACGAGTTGCCTACCTGGAAGCCCGCATGGTATTCGGACGCCACCCGTGTAAGCGCCTGGTAACTCATCCCCAGATACAACTGGTTGGCCTGGTGCGAAGAAACATTTCCCCCGAAACCGATCTGCAGCTCTTCTTTCATCACGACGTCCAGATGGAGGTCGAATTTCTTTTCCACGCGGTTATACACGGCGTGCGGCATGATCTCCTTGATCTTGGAGTAAGTGAGCATCTTAAAGTAAGCGCGTTTGAACTCTTCCAGTGAAAACTCATCGTTGATGTCGCGGTGGAGCTGGGCTTCTACGTATTTGCGCTGTTCGTCGGACACGCCGGTCACATAGATCCGTTTGAATACCAGCGGCGGGAGGCTTTCACGGTAGGCTTTCCGGCGTTCGGCCACCTCCTCGGGAGAGACGGTGCGCGGCACACGCGCCTTGATGGAATCGATCATCTGCAGGGTGCGTTGATAGCCTATCTCCATCAATTCCCTTCCTTTCTGGAAATCCAGGAGGGAGACGGTTGAGAAATCAAACTGGATCATCAACCCGTCTGCATCATCTACGGTATAATCCGTTTTCTGCATGATCATCGTCTCCAACTGGTTATACATATTATTGGATATCTTCCCCTGTTGGGCACCGGAGACGGCGGAACCAAAAATAAAGTCCGGATGGAACGCATCCTTCATCGGTTGGATGGGGAAGTTATCGTAAATGCCTCCATCGAACAGCGGTATGCTGTCCTGGCGGATCGGTTGGAACACAAAGGGAAAACTCATGGAGGCACGGACGGCATCACCCAGGTCGCCGTTGCGGAATACAACCGCTTTCTTGTCGTAGATATCGGATGCCACACAGCGGAAGGGCACAAACAGGTTGTCGAAATTCCATCCCGCCTTTGCCGTGGCCTGGGCAAACAAACCCATGAACGCCTGGTTCATCTGGATAGGGTTGATCAGGCTTTGCGGCAGGAAGTTGGCTTTGATCTGTAGCGAGTCCGACGATTTCTCGATGGAGAAATGGGAGAATTCAGGCGTAGGCAGCGGCTCACGGAAATAGTACGCGTATTGTTCTTCCACCGTTCCGGTCTGCCAGTATGAAAACTCGTCGGACAAGAGCAGGTTGAGCATCTCCTCCGGCGTATAACCCATGGCGTACAGGCTGCCGATAATGGCGCCGATGGAGGTTCCCGTTACATAATCAATGGGGATGCCATTTTCTTCCAATGCCTTGATCACTCCGATATGGGCGGCACCCTTGGCTCCCCCTCCGCTCATGACCAGCCCTACTTTCTGGGCAGATGGCAGGGCGGGGGTCAGAAGCCCTAATAGTATGCAAACAATTCCTTTCTTCAATAGGTAGCTATATAATGATATTTTCAAAAATCTTTTCTTTGGCCAGGCCATATCCTTTCAGGTGGATGGCATTGCTGTCGGCCTGCTCGGGAACGTCCGGTACGTGGGTCAACGGCAGGGATTTGCCTTCCTGCATGATCTTGACGGCGCGGCGCAGCGTCTTGTCTTCTTTCTGGAAGATGGGATAAAAACCGTCTTCGTCGAAGAAGTTACGTACGATATACGCCTGCAACTGGTTCACGATCAGCTTGCCGGAGATGGCGAGCAGGGTGGGGCGTCTCTTGATCCCCTTGCTCTCCGCGAAATCAACGAACTGGTAGAGTAACGGCTGGTTCTGCAGGTATTCATACAATTTCTCCCAGGTATCGAAGGACGTCAGCTTATCCTGGTTCCTGTCCGAATAATCCAGGGCGAACTGATACAATACGCCGCTGTTGATCACATTGGTATAGTAGGATGTAACACCACTCGTGTCACGCGGGATAAAAACGTCCGGCATGATGCCGCCGCCGCCATACACGATACGGTGGCCCAAGGTCTCGTACCGGAGCGAATCGTTCATCTTGATGCTGTCGGCCGTGTCGAATTCGCCGTGCATATAGCGGTTGTATATGTCCTGTTCGTAGGCGTCTCCGTTGCCCAACTCATATTCTTTCTGGATACTGCGACCGGAAGGGATGTAGTAACGGCCGATGGTGAGGCGTATCTCTGAACCGTCTTTCAGTTGGATAGGGCTTTGCACCAGTCCTTTGCCGTAGGTACGGCGACCGACGATCAGCCCGCGGTCGTTGTCCTGGATCGCCCCCGAAAAGATCTCGCTGGCGGATGCCGATATCTCGTCGGTAAGCACCACGATCGGATTATCCAAGCAGGTACCTGTCCCGTTCGAGAATATATCCTGGCGCGGAAACGCCTTTCCTTCCGTATAAACGATCAGCCGCTCTCCCGGCAGGAACTCGTTGACCATCTTTACCGCCGCGTCCAGGTATCCCCCGGTATTGCTGCGCAGGTCGATGATAAAGGAGGTGCATCCTTTCTCTTTCATCCGGGCGATGGCGGTAATAAATTCATTGTAGGTGGTACGTCCGAACTTGACTACTTTGATGTATCCGATGCCTTTTTCCACTTCATAGGCTACATCTACGGTATTGACCGGCACATCGCCGCGCGTGACGTCGAAATACAACAGTTCGGTCGCCGTGTGGCGGAGTACACCCAGTTTGACCGTGCTGTTCTTTGCCCCGCGTAAGGTACGCATGATCTTGATCTGGCTCGACCCGTTGCCTGAAAAGACGGAATCGTTGATCGTGATGATGCGGTCGAAGGGCAACAGTCCCGCCTTCTCGGCAGGGCCTCCGCTGATCACACTGATGACCAGGATCGTATCTGTTTGCATGTTGAACGATACGCCGATGCCGCTGAATGATCCTTCGAGGTCTTCATTCACGATCGCCGCGTCTTCGGCCGGGATATACATGGAGTGGGGGTCGAGCTCGCTGAAGATCTTGGGGATGGTGCCTTCCACCAGCCGTGCCATATCCACCGTATCCACATATTGGTCGTCGATGATATCCAGCACGGCATTTATCTTGTTTCCGCTCTGGTATGATCGTTTTTTACCCTGGCTGAGCGAAACATAATGATTGCCGATAAAAATACCCAGCGCAATGCTCACCGCGATGATCACGGGAAGCCAGATAGCCAGTCGTTTGTTTTTGTCCATAAAAACAAGATCCTAATTAATCGTTTATATCAATAAAATCAAGCGTGATACCTGCCCGTAACAACAGGTTGCAACCGTCTTCCACCCTGTATTTTTCGGAATAAACCACTCGTTTTATGCCACATTGGATGATGAGTTTGGCGCATTCGATGCAAGGCGCCGAAGTGACATAGATCGTAGCACCCTTGCTGCTGTTCGACGATGCCGCCACCTTGGTGATGGCGTTGGCTTCGGCATGCAGGACATAGGGCTTGGTGACGTTGTTGTCGTCCTCGCATACGTTCTCAAACCCCGCAGGCGTACCGTTATACCCATCGGAAATGATCCGTTGGTCTTTCACGATCAAGGCGCCTACTTTACGTCGGATACAATAGGAGTTTTCGGCCCAAATGCCTGCCATTCGCAGATAGCGCTTATCCAGTTCCAGTTGCTTTTCAGTCTTAATACACATTATCAGCCGTTTCGTTACTGCTCTTTTATGGAACAAAGATAGATATAATTAAACTATACGCCACGTGTTTAGGCTTATTTCTTGATGCCATTCCGGATCAACAGCGCGTCGATGGTGGCGTCTTTGCCGCGGAACCGTTTGTACAACACGGAAGGATCTTCCGTTCCACCCTTCGATAAAATGTTGTCACGGAACGACCGGGCCACCTCTTTATCAAATATCCCGGCTTCCTGGAAGGCGGCAAAAGCATCGGCGTCGAGCACTTCCGCCCATTTGTAGCCGTAGTATCCGGCCGCATACCCTCCGGCGAAGATATGTCCGAAGCTGCTGCTCATCAGTGCGCCGGGGGCATCGGGAAGGATGCTGGTAGGTTTCCATGCTTTTTTCTCAAAAGCGATGATGTCGCCATCATACGGTGTTTTCAGTGTATGCCAGGCCATATCCAGCAAGCCGAAGCTCAACTGGCGCAAGCAAAGGTTACCTATGTTATAGTTGGCGGCGTCGATCAACTTTTGTACCAGATCCATCGGGATCTTCTCACCTGTTTCATAATGGACGGCGATCTGGTCGAGAAACTCTTTCTCTGTCAGCCAGTTCTCCATGATCTGCGAAGGCAGTTCGCCGAAGTCGCGATATACATTGGTCCCCGACAGGGTGGAATAGGTACAGTCCGTCAGCATGCCGTGCAGGGCATGACCGAATTCATGCAGGAAAGTCTCCACCTCATCGAAGGTAAGCAGCGACGGTTTAGTCGCCGTCGGGCGGGTGAAATTCATGACGATGATCACCTGCGGGCGATGGTCTTTCCCATCGGCCGTCTTAAACTGCGACATGATGTTGTTCATCCAGGCTCCCGACTGTTTGCTGTCGCGCGGATGGAAATCGGTATAGAATACGGAGAGGAAACGGCCGTCGGCGTCAAACACTTCGTACGCTTTCACTTCGGGATGATAAACGGGTATCTTTTTGTTTTCCCTGAACGTTACGCCATACAGTTGGGTAGCCAACCCGAATATGCCTTCCGTCACCCGATTCAGTTCGAAATAGGGACGGGTCATCTCATCGTTCACCTGGAAACGGATATCTTTCAGTTTTTCGGAGTAGTAGTTCCAATCCCAGGGCATGACGGTGATGTTGGTCTGTTCCATCCCTGTGGCAAAGCCCTGGACGGCGTTGTATTCGTTGAGCGCGACCGGTTTGTAGGCATCCAGCAACTGGTTGAGGAGGTTATAGACCTGTGCCGGCTTTTGCGCCATCGTATGTTGCAGGGCATAGGTGGCATAATCTTCGAAGCCCATCAGGCGGGCGATTTGCAGGCGGACGGTGGTGATCTGGCGAATCACCTCTTTGTTATCGTATTCGTTGTCGTGGTTGCCAACCGACATATACTCGTAGTATAGTTGTTTACGCAGTTCGCGGTTAGCCGAGTATCGGAGGAAAGGCACGTAGCTGGGAGCGGAGAGGTTGAACAGCCATCCTTCTTTCCCTTTGCTTTTCGCCAGGTCGGCGGCAGCTTCACGCGCGCTTTCGGGCAATCCTTCCAGCTCTTTCTCGTTGGTGATCAGCAGTTCGAAGCGGTTCCTGTCCATCAGCTCGTTCTGGTCGAACTTCAGGTTGAGCATGCTTAGTTCGGTGCTTAACCGGCGGTAGGTTTCTTTGTCTTCCTTGTTCAGGGTAGCGCCTTTTTCCTTGAAGGAGTCGTACATATCCTGGAGCAACCGCGCATCCTCGGTGGAAAGGTTCAGTTGCGCCCGTTGGTTGTAAATGGTGCGGATGCGCGCAAACAGTTTTTCATTCAGGAAAATATCGTTCGACAGCTTCGACAGTTTGGGGGATATGCTCCGGGAGATCTGCATCATCTCATCGTCGCTGTTGGTGTAACGGAGGTTGAAATAGATCCAGGCTACCTTATTTAATAATTTACCGGCGTTTTCGTAGGCCAGGATCGTATTCTCAAACGTAGGCGTTTCCGGGTTGTCGCATATTATTTGTATTTCATCGGCCATTTCCGCCAACGCTTTATCAATGGCGGGTTCGATATGGGATGTTTTAATTTTGTCGAACGGAGGCGTTTCATGCGGTGTTTTAAACTTGCTTAATAACGGGTTGTTTTCTGCGTGTGCCATAGGTGCCAGGTTTAATACGAATAAGACTATTACTAATAAACGTTTCATGGGATGTTGGGTTTTTAAATAATGGTACAAAATTAAGTTATTATAGTTTATTATGACTTGTTTCCTGTATAATTTTATACAAATGCGTCCAGCCCGCAGCTAAGGCTTCCATATCCGGATAGAGCAGGTGGGCGCCGGCATCGAGCAGTACCCGGTCGGGCAGGGGACCGGTATTGACGGCAATGGTGAAGATCCCGGCGGCGACGGCAGACAACACACCCATGGGAGCGTTTTCCACCACGATGGCTTCATATGCATTTACGCCGGCTTTGGCCAACCCCATCCGGTAGGGTTCGGGATCCGGTTTGCCCCTCTTCACATCATAGGCCGTCACCATCATTTCCTGTTCGAATGAACCGGGAAATACCTGGTTCAGTTTGTCGATCAGGCTGCGTTGCCCTGATCCGGTCACCACCAGCGTCTGCCATCCGCAGGCTTTGGATTGCCGGATCACGTCGGCGGCGCCGGGCATGGGGCGGCAGTCGTTGTACCGGTTGAATAAGGCGGCCTTTTCGGCATAGATGGTCTCCTTCTCTTCCGGGGTAGCCTCCCGTTGGAAGGTACGCAGGAAGAGTTCGTTGATGGTGCTTTCGCCCGTTCTTCCTTCAAACATATAAAAATCTTCGAGGGTATGCTGTAGCTGGTGGTGTTCGGCTGTTTCTTTCCAGGATTGGGCATGGTATCGCATGGAGTCGAATAAAACGCCATCCATATCAAACAGGACGGCTTTGGGAGAGAAAAAAGGTGGATGCTGCGTACGCACATACCGGTTGATGGATTCCCTGATCATATACTATTGCTGTTTCGGCGGACAAAGGTATCAAAAACAATGTACATTTGCGGATATACTATACGGATTTATTCCCTCTCCGCCCTGCCGAAAGACGGCAGAGAGCAACTGGGCAACCATAAAAAAGGGGCCAAATGAAGCCCCTTCTTTATATATAGGTGGTAAAACGGTATTACAGCCTTGCTTTGATGGCTTCCGTTTCATTTTCGTATCCCGGTTTGTTCAACAGGGCGAACATATTCTTCTTATACGCTTCCACACCCGGTTGGTCGAACGGGTTCACACCCAGCATATAACCGCTGATACCGCATCCTTTTTCAAAGAAGTAGAAAAGCTGGCCGATATAGTAGGCGTTGACTTCGGGCAAGGTGATCTTGATATTCGGCACCCCTCCGTCCACATGGGCGAGCTGCGTACCCAGTTCCGCCATCTTGTTCACTTCATCCACCCGTTTGCCGGCGAGGAAGTTGAGGCCGTCCAGGTCTGCTTCGTCCGTCGGCACCAATACCGTATGGTTCGGTTTTTCCACGGAGATGACGGTTTCGAAGATCGTCCGTTCGCCGTCTTGTATCCATTGTCCCATGGAGTGGAGGTCGGTCGTCAGATCGACGGATGCCGGGAAGATACCCTTGCCTTCTTTTCCTTCGCTTTCTCCATAGAGCTGTTTCCACCATTCGGCGATGTAGTGCAGTTTCGGGTGGAAGTTGGCGAGGATCTCAATCTTCTTTCCTCCTTTATAGAGTTCATTCCGTAGGGAAGCATAGATGGCGGCGATGTTTTCGGCGAAAGGAACGTCCAGCGCCGTTGCCTGTTCCATGCTTACCGCACCTGCTACCAGTTCGCGGATGCTGATACCTGCCACCGCGATCGGCAGCAGTCCCACCGGGGTGAGTACGGAGAAACGTCCGCCCACATTATCCGGAATCACGAATGTTTTGTATCCTTCCTGATCCGCCAGGGTACGCAGGGCGCCGCGTTTGGCGTCCGTGATGGCTACGATACGGTGTTTGGCTTCGGCTTTACCCACGGCGTCTTCAAGCTGTTTCTTGAGGATGCGGAAGGCGAGGGCAGGTTCGGTCGTCGTACCCGATTTGGAGATATTGATGATACCGAATTGTTTGCCTTTCAGCAGTTCGGTCAGTTCATACAGGTAGTCTTCACCGATATTCTGTCCGGCATAGAGGATCACCGGATCCTTGCGGTTGCCGATCAACTGGTCGAAGCTGTTGTTCAGCGCTTCCACCACCGCCTTGGTGCCCAGGTAGCTGCCGCCGATACCGATGGCTACCACCACTTCGCATTTGGAACGAAGCACGTTGGCCGTCTGTTCGATCTCCGCCAGTTCGCTTTCCGTGATAGAAGAAGGGAGTTGAAGCCAGCCCAGGAAATCGTTTCCCGCGCCGTTGCCGTTATGCAATAAGGCGTTACATGCGTTCGCCTGCTGTTCCTGTGCGTAAACCTGTTCTTTGGATACTGCACCCAAAGCCTTGTCAATGTGTAAACTAATGCGTTTCATTTGTATGTTATTTGAATGTTTTTGTCAGTTTGCGGATCACCGTCGTAGGCGATTTCCGTTCGTATAGGATGGCGTAAACGGCATCCAGGATCGGCATATCCACCTGGTATTGCTGGTTGATCTCGTAAATACATTTGGTACCGTAGTAACCCTCTGCGATCATCTCCATTTCCAGTTGGGCTGTTTTCACCGAATACCCTTTGCCGATCATCGTGCCGAAGGTACGGTTGCGGCTGAAGCGTGAATAGGCCGTCACCAGCAGGTCGCCCAGATAGACTGAATCGACGATGTCGCGTGCGATCGGATGGACGGCGTTCACGAACCGGCGCATCTCCTTGAGGGAGTTCGACAGGAATACCGCCTGGAAGTTATCCCCGTACTTCATCCCGTGGCAGATACCCGCCACGATGGAATAGACGTTTTTCAGTACCGCTGCGTATTCGATGCCCACCACGTCTTCACACAGGGAGTTCTCGAGATAGGGGTTGTGGAATACCGGCGAGAGGGCTTTCACCTTCTGAATGTCCGGGCAGGCGAGAGTGATATACGACAGGCGTTCCAGCGCGATCTCTTCCGCGTGGCAGGGGCCGCCGATGATGGCGATGTTGTCGGCCGGCACCTTATAGTACGCAGTGAAATAGTCGGTGATCAGCATATTCTCATCCGGCACGATCCCTTTGATGGCCGAGATGATGAACTTATCGCTCAGCGATGTCCGTACCTTCTTCAGGTGTTGTTTCAGGAAAGGCGACGGCGTGGCGAAGATCAGCGTGTCCGAGTCACGGATCGCCTGGTTGATGTTGGAGTAGAAGGTGATCCTGCCGGTGTCGAATTTGACGGACGACAGGTAGGAGGGGTTATGCCCCATCTCCTTGAAGTCTTCTATCTGCTCGGGACGACGCATGTACCAATTGATACTGTCCTGCGTCGAAAGGACGATCTTGGCCAAAGCTGTCGCCCAGCTTCCGCCCCCCATGATCGCAATCTTACCGGGTAGTTCCATGTCGATATGTTACAGGTTGATACGTTGTTGCCAGGCGGCCACTTCTTCTACCGTCAGGCTGTTCAGTTCCAGCTTGTATTTCTTGTTGATCCCGGAGATGTCCTGATGGAGTTTCTGCGGGTTTACCTCTTTCATCTCTTCCACCAGGTTGTAGCCGGCTTTCTGTACGACAGGCACCCATGTTTCGGGTACGCCGATCTCGATAAATTTGCTTGCCGGGTCCTTTTTGACGGTCTTCTCCGGGCGCATCTGCGGGAAGAAGAGCACTTCCTGGATCGTGGTCTGTCCGGTCATCAGCATCACCAGCCGGTCCATACCGATGCCCATGCCCGAGGTGGGCGGCATACCGTATTCGAGGGCGCGTACGAAGTCCATGTCGATAAACATCGCCTCGTCGTCGCCTTTTTCGCTCAGGCGCAACTGGTCCTGGAAACGTTCCAGCTGGTCGATCGGGTCGTTCAGTTCCGAGTACGCGTTGGCCAGTTCCTTCCCGTTCACCATCAGCTCGAAACGTTCGGTCAGTTCCGGGTTGGAGCGGTGTTTCTTCGTCAGCGGCGACATCTCGATCGGATAGTCGGTGATAAAGGTGGGCTGGATATAGTTGCCTTCGCAAAACTCGCCGAAGATCTCATCGATCAGTTTTCCCTTCCCCATCGTCTCGTCGATCTCCAGCTTGAGCGCCTTGGCGATGTCGCGGATCTCATCCTCGCTCTTGCCTGCCAGGTCGTAGCCGGTGAATTCCTTGATGGAGTCGAGCATCGTGACGCGCTTGAAAGGCGCTTTGAGGTTGATGACGTTCTCGCCTACCGTAACTTCGGTCGTGCCGTTCACGTCGAGGCAGATCTTTTCCACCATCTTTTCCACGAACGACATCATCCAGTTGTAGTCCTTATAGGCTACATATATTTCCATGCAGGTGAATTCGGGGTTGTGCGTCCGGTCCATCCCTTCGTTGCGGAAGTTCTTCGAGAATTCATATACCCCTTCGAAGCCGCCTACGATGAGGCGTTTCAGGTACAGCTCATCGGCCACGCGCAGGTATAACGGTATGTTCAGCGCGTTGTGGTGGGTGATGAACGGCCGGGCGGCGGCGCCACCGGGAATGGCTTGCAGGATCGGTGTTTCCACCTCGATGTATCCTTCGGCGTTGAAGTATTCGCGCATCGAATTATACACCTTGGTGCGTTTGAGGAAGATATCCTTGATCCCTTCGTTGACGGCGAGGTCCACATACCGTTGGCGGTAGCGTTGTTCGGGGTCTTCAAACGAGTCGTACGCCACGCCGTCTTTATATTTAACGATCGGAAGCGGTTTGATGGATTTGGCCAGTACGGTCAGTTTTTGCGCATGCACGCTGATCTCACCCATCTGGGTACGGAAGACGAAGCCTTCGATACCGATAAAATCACCCAGGTCGAGCAGGCGTTTGAATACGGTGTTGTACAACTCCTTGTCTTCTTCCGGACAGATATCGTCGCGGGTGATATATACCTGGATACGTCCTTCGGAGTCTTGCAGCTCGATGAAAGAGGCTTTCCCCATCACGCGGCGGCTCATCATCCGGCCGGCGATACGTACGGGGCGTGCTTCCCCTTCGTCGCTGAACGACGCTTTTATTTCGGCTGAATAAGCGTTGACTTTATACTCTGCTGCAGGATAAGGCTCTATTCCCATCTGGCGCAATTGCTCCATGCTTTCCCTCCTTATCACTTCCTGTTCACTCAGTTCCAATACATTCATTCTGTTGTCGATTTGTATAATACCGCGCAAAAATACAAAAGAATCCGATATGAAGCGGATAAACGGGCGGCAAAAGAGCGGAAGGATAACAAAACCGGATTATTCTGGGCGAAGAGAGGAGAACCTCCGCCGGGAATCCGTATATTTGTTGCGTTGTTAGTTCTCAAGAAAAGGAAAAATGCACTCATCTCTTATCGGAATGGACGATGTGGCTCTCTTCGAACAGCGGGACCATAGTCACTCCTGGATCCGTCTGATCGCTTTTAAAGGGCTGTCGAAAGAACACCAAACAGCGGATTGCGCTGTGGTTGTCATGGTCATCGACGGACGCTTGCGCGTAACGATGAATAAATGTACGCGTGAACTGTCTGAAGGCGAAATGTTCCTCATTCCTTATTCCACTACTTACCAGGCGGAGATACTCGAAGATACCCAGGTCGTCATCTGCCGGTTCACTGTCGATCTGCTGCATAGCCCCGATTACCCGCTCGACAGCCTCGCGCCCTGGTGCCGGAAGAACGATTCGTTGTTCGCCCCCTTGCGAATGGTTCCCCTGCTGTGGAACTTCAGTTCCTTTGTCCACACCTGCCTGGGGGAAGGCATCGATTCGCGGCCTTTTTATGAACGGAAGAAACTCGAATTCTTCGACCTCCTTTTCGCCTGTTATAGCAAAAAGGAGATTGCCGCGCTGCTCTGCCCTGTATTCCGCGAAGGGTTGGTTTTCCGCCGGCAGGTGATCGAGTATTACCAACAGGTGAAGACCCTGGACGAACTGATCGAACGCACCGGCCAGTCGCGCTCTGCCTTTTACCGCAACTTCGCCCTCTACTTCGCCAAAAGCCCGTACGACTGGATGCTGGAACAGAAAGCCATCCGTATCCGCCGCGACCTGATGGCGGGCGTTCCGCCGAAAGAAGTGACCTACCGCTACGACTTCTCCTCCATGAGCCACCTCACCCAGTTCTGCCGCAAACACTTCGGTATGCCGCCTTCACAGATAAGCAAGAACGAAGCCACTTGAACGGCCGAATCTGATGGTAATTACGCCCGCTGATTAGTTTTTGCAACCTGGCATGCCGTTTCATCAACATATTGAAAGGAAACTGAAAGTATATGGGATGAAAATGTAAGTTGAGGACGGGGAAAGCCCATACATTTGCCTTAACAAAACAAGTTGCTTATACACGATGTCAGTGCCCGCGTCTCTCTCATACCGGATTGTATCCTGCTTATCACTGCTGATAGCCATGATGGGGATGTGCGCCTGCGAAAAGGGCAGCGGCCCGGGTGTAGAGCCAGACTTGCGGAAGCCTGCTGCGTTCCAGATCTCCTGGCCCGATAGCATCACTCCTCCCAAGGCCGGCATGCGTGTCAACCTGTTTGCACTGAACAACAGCCCGGTATCGGGAATAGACGACCTCGCAGCTACCGGCGGTACCATCCGCCTCGTGCCCGGGTCGAGCTATATGGCGCTGTGCTACGACTACTTTGGTCCGGAGAATATCCGCGTTCGCAACGAGAACGACCCCGACCAGATCGCAGCCTACACCATCCCGCTGGTACGCACCACCTATTCGAAGGCCAATCCCGACGAGACAACCCTCTCCGAACCCGAACCCTTCTTTATGGTACGCATACCCGCGTTTACCTTCCAGGGGGAAGGCGCACTACCGCTCGTTTTCCGTCCCGTGGACGTAACCAATAGTTACAGCTACGAGATCCGCAACGTGAAAGGCACCGAACATATTGTAGATATGCGCAGCTCCGTTTCGGGCATGAGCAGCTCCTTCTATATGGGACGCGGCACGCCTTCCGACGAACCCGCCACCCTGATGGTGTCCGGACAGGCCGGATCGGGTACCATCTCCGGACACTTCCGCTCGTTTGGCGCCTGCCCCGGAGAACCGCACATCCTTACCGTAGAGATCCTTACCCCTTCCGTGGAAGGCGGTATCCTCACCCTCTCCTGGGACGTAACCGAACTCATCGATGCCCAGGATGAATACCATCGCGAACACCCGGGTGAAACACCGCCCGAACCGGTGGTGATCGATGCGGAAGGGGAAATCGATATCCCGGCACCACCGCCGGGTCCGGAGAACGGAGGCTCTTTTCAGGTGAGTGTAGGACTTTGGAACGATGTGTATATACCGATTACCATATAAATAACAATACAGTGATTTTGGATTTTAGTTCTCAAGAAATAGATATTAATGTATAATAATTAAATTGTTACAATTATGAAAACGAAAGTGTTATTTGCTGCCATTGCAGCTATCGCCCTCACAAGCTGCTCCAATGAATTGGATAATGTGGTGAATCCCGACGCATCGCTGAAGGCGATTGAGTTTAAACCGCTGATTACAAGGGCGGATGCTGTAGAAACAACTGCTGATGATTTTGCTGATTTTTATGCATTTGGGTATAAAGGAGGAGCCTCAAATCCTACAAGTTTACATTTTTCAGGAACTATGACTAAAGATGATGTATGGTCTTTAACTCGTGATGACGATGCTGAAGGTAATAATGTCTATTGGCCTGCCGTCTCCAATGAGTATCTTTATTTTTATGCAGTTTCTCCTGCTACAATTCTTACAAATGAGACTGTTCCTACTGTTTCTAACGGAACTGTTGCATCAGTATCTGTATCAGTAGATGGAAAAACTGATATTTTAGTCGCTAAAGGAACAGGTCCAAAGCAGTATTTAACAAATAATGGAACAGTAACATATACATTTGAACATGCTTTGGCTCAGGTTAAAGTATCTGCAAAAACAGAATCAGGGCTAAAAATTAAAATTTCATCAATCAAATTAACAGGTCTAAACACTAGCGCAGATCTTGTTTGGCCTACCACTGATGGAGTAAGTGCAAGTTGGAATAATGGATCAGGTTCTTCTACTACTCAATATACATATACAGCAATAGATACTTATTTGACAGGTGCGTTTACTGGTTTTGTTACAGGTGGTCTTATGGTACTTCCTACAGAAGAAGCGACAGGAAAAATCGTGGTAGCATATGATGTTTACAATTCCAGTGATGTGTTGCAGAAAAGTTATACGGCAGAAGCCAATCTTTCAGTATTAGAAAGAGGTAACACATACAATTATCAATTAACTGTCGGTTCTGCAGTTGAGATGGAAGTTAACTTTGCTGTAACTGATTTAGCAGGTTGGGATGAAGGTACAGAAGGAGCAAATAATAATGCCCCTAATGTTACGGAAACTGTTACTGAATAATTAATCACATATCATAACATTATCGCCTTAGTATCCCCCCCGATACTAAGGCGATGCCTTTTTATGCCCCTTGCCTATTTGAACCCCCATCCGGTAACACTCCCCTTTGGATAGGGTCTTCACTAAGCCGTTCCCGGTTTATTCCAAAGGGGGCGTATCCAGAGTCCACCAGAAACTGTCTTGAATTTGGATCAACCCGGGAACGGGTGGAGCGATGCATTGTCGCCGTCCTTACCTCCTACACGGAGTTTATTTTTACAAAACATCTGCCACGCTGCCACGCAACAGGCGTTATCTTATTGATCATGAATAAGTTAGATGTGTGGCAGATCCGCGTGGCAGATCCGTTTTCCCGCCTATTTGCTGTCACATCTGCCACGCCACGGTGCCACGGTGCCATCCTGGTGGAACAAAAGTTTCATCAGGATGGCACTAAAAGTTTCTATAGGTGGAACTTTTGGTTTCTATAGGTGAACCAAAAAGTTTCCATAGGTGAACCAATAAGTTCCAAAGGGTGGAACTACGGATGGGAGCCGATCCACACCGCAACAAGAAGCAATCAGGTTCCTGATTGCACCAGATTTCAGTAACTTTTTCGTATTTTTGCAACAGGTGTAGATGGTGTCTGTTTTGTCTATCCCGCATATTGACAATAATATAGCGATTTCGCCTGTGGACAGATGATATGTAATACAAAAGACCATGCTTGTAAAGGAAAGCTTTAATCAAATATATACGGAGTACTACAGCCGGGCATTTCGATTTGCCAATCTGTATGTCCGGAATGATTTGGCTGCAGAAGATCTGGCAACGGAAGCGATGCTGAAGCTATGGGAAACCATGCAGATCGCGCCCGTTGACAAAATCGCCACCTTTTTATTGACCATATTAAAAAATAAATCGCTGGATTATCTGAAAATGCAAAGCCGTGCACGGACTGTAGTGGAGGCTATGGAAGATTGGCGGCAACATGAATTGGCCATACGTATTTCTACTCTGGAGGCTTGTGACCCTGAAAAGGTTCTGTCAGACGAGATACAGCACATTGTACAGGATACCTTAAACCGGCTACCCGAACAGACCCGTAATGTTTTTATCATGAGCCGGTATGAGGAAAAATCAGGAAAAGAGATCGCAGACATTTTAGGAATAACAGTGAAAGGTGTCGATTATCATATCGCGAAAGCGTTGAAAGCGTTACGGATTGCATTAAGAGATTATTTGCCGTTTTTGTCTTTTTGGTTTATTCATTGACTCTTGACCGGATTCGCTTTTCAAGAAAAAAAACGGCGACGCTAGTGAATATCTTCCGGCTGTCGTCTATTATATAACGGTTATAGAACTATTACGATGGACGACACATTACTACAACTATATTTTGAAGGAAAAACCAGCGATGAACAGTCGCGTCTTATCACTGAGTGGCTGAAACAGGAGAACGCTAATCTGTTGCATTATCAGCGGATATGCCGATTGTATGAAATAAATCTCTGGAATAAGAAACCGGAGAGAGAAAAAGCTGCAAAGAAAGTGGCGACAAGACGAAGTGTTATACGGGAAACCTTAAAAGTCACAGCGTTTATTGCATTGGGTTATTTCTTACATCAGCAGTTGAATGTACAGAAGGAGGATGTGGAAATGCAGTCCGTATGGGTGCCGGCGGGACAAAATTCGCAGGTTATATTGGCGGATGGGTCAAAAGTCTGGTTAAATGCAGGAAGCGTGTTGCATTTCCCAACGCGCTTTTCCGATAAGCAGCGGTTGGTATCCCTTGAAGGGGAGGGTTTCTTTGACGTACAGGCCAATAAGGATAAACCTTTTATCGTATCCACCTCTACCTATCAGATCAAAGCCATTGGAACTACCTTTAATGTTTATGCCTATGGCGAATCACCGGCGTTTGAGACATCGCTATTGACCGGAAAAGTAGAGATATCGGATTATGAGCATAAGCAAACAATTACTTTATCTCCTGGTAATAGGGCAGTACTGGCTAATGGTAAGCTCCGGTCGCTTCCGGTTCAGGAGATGGATCATTTGCTTTGGCGCGAAGGTATCCTTTATTTCAACGGGCCGTTAGAGGATGTTTTTGACAAACTGGAACTCTATTTTGATGTGAATATCGTAATCAACGATACGAATAAAAAGAAATACAAACAACTGTGTACCGGTAAGTTCAGAACCCGGGATGGGCTAAAACATATTCTGCATGTGCTGCAATTGACCCATCGCTTTTCATATACGGTGGATGATGAAAAAAATGTGGTATTTGTACTCTAAAATAATTGTTTAACACCTAAATGTGATGCCTATGGACTGAGTTAGATGAGAAAACGACGGTAAACAAACAACGTTTACCGATGAGCGGGGTAGTTTCCCATGCCTTTAGATTTAAATCAAAATACAAACAAAAACTATCTTTAATATCATGAATTATATGTTGTACAGTAAACCAGTATCAAACCTTATACAGAGATTCCGTATGCTGAAAATGGCAACTGTAATCTTGTTTGTGTCTGTTACCTCCCTCTGGGCTACAGAAATAGGCCTGCAAAGTGCGAAAGTTTCTATTCAGGCACATCAACTTTCTATCAAGAAAGTAATCGCTGAAATAGAGAAGCAAACAGATTATCTTTTTGTTTACAATAAAGGTGAGATTGACGTGAACCGGACGGTTTCCCTGACTGTTGTGGACGAATCCGTACCGGAAGTACTGAATAGACTATTTGCTGAAACGGGGATCACTTACCGAATGATTGGGAAAAACATCTCACTGATAAAGCAGCCTGTCCACACGAATAGCACGGAGGCCGGCCAGCAGAAAAAAAAGCCTATATCCGGTGTGGTCATAGATGAAACAGGTGAGGCTGTTATCGGTGCCAATGTGGTGGAAAAAGGTACGGTAAACGGTGCTATTACAGACTTGGATGGTAAATTCACCTTGGAGGTTGCGCCGGATGCTGTTATCCAGGTTTCTTATATCGGGTATAACAGACAGGAGATCCGGGTAGGCAATCAGTCTTCGTTGTCTATTCGGTTAGTGGAAGACACGCAGGCTTTGTCTGAAGTGGTGGTTATCGGATATGGTACACAAACAAAAGTCAATCTGACTGGTGCTGTGGGTACGATCGCCAAGGATGATCTGTTGGATCGCCCGGTAACAAATATTTCTTCTGCAATCCAAGGGTTGTCTCCTGGCGTTACGGTAACATCCGGCACCGGCCAGCCGGGTAGTGATGGTTCAACCATCCGTATTCGTGGTGTAGGTACGTTGAATACGGCTGACCCGTATATTTTGGTGGATGGCATTGAGACGGGAACGTTTAATTCGCTTGACCCGAATGATATTGAATCAATATCCGTACTGAAGGATGCCGCTTCGGCCGCTATCTACGGTTCGAAGGCGGCCAATGGCGTGATCCTGGTGACCACCAAACGTGGTAAAAGTGGTAAGGCAACGGTCTCTTACAGCGGTAATGTCAGTTTTTCGGATATATCGACATTGATCGATCGCCTGAGTTCGTATGATTATGCCCGCCTGTACAATGAATTGATGGTGCGGAGTGGCGCTTCGCCTCGCTTTACAGACGAAGATATCCGTCTGTTCAAGGATGGCTCAGATCCTTACGGGCATCCGAATACGGTTTGGACGGATTATATTTACCAGACTGGTTTTATGCATAAACATAACCTGAATGTGAGTGGTGGTTCTGAAGATGTAAAGTATATGACTTCGGTCGGTTTCCTGGGACAAGAGGGTACGTTGAAGCATTCGGACCGCCAACAGTTCAACATGCGTACGAACCTGGATATCAAATTGTCCAAGAAGTTTAATATGCGGACCAATATGGCCTTTATCCACAATGATTATTCCACTCCGAATGCCTCATATGGAGGCGGAGATACCCAGCTTATCAGACAGGCAGACCGGATGGCACCCTGGATCCCTTATAAAAAAGAAGATGGGTCGTATGGCTCTATTTCGGATGGGAACCCCGCCGCGTGGGTCGATATCAATAGCCGGATATACTACCTTCAGCAAAATTTCTCCGGCGTACTGGCATTTGATTACCATATTATGGATGACCTGACCTTTACATTGCAAGGCGCCTATGTAACTAATATAAAGGAAACGAAAGATTACCGGAAGGAATGCTGGTATGATGAAGTGAATTATCATGGGCCGGACCAGTTGACAGAAACAGTGAACAGATGGAGCCGTTATACACTTGATGCATTGATGAATTATAGTAAGACGTTTAATCAGGACCATACGCTGAAAGCGTTGGCCGGTTATAAGATCGAAAAATATGATTCCAGAGAACTTAAGGCTTTCCGGAAAAACTTTCCGAACAGTAATGTGACGGATTTGAATGGGGGCGACTCATCGACGCAGACAAACAGTGGTTTTTCCCGTGAGTTGGCATTGTTGTCTTATTTCGGACGGCTTAATTATGATTATAAAGGCAAATATCTGCTGGAAGCTGATTTCCGTGCCGATGCTTCCTCCCGCTTTGCCGAAGGTTATCGCTGGGGGTACTTCCCTTCGTTCTCTGCCGGTTGGCGTATTTCAGAAGAACATTTTATGGAAGGCGCAAAAGATTGGTTGCAGTCTTTGAAAATCAGAGGCTCGTGGGGCTTGTTAGGTAATCAGGATGCCGTGGACGATTATTATCCGTATTTGCCGACATTGTATATCGGAAAGAACTTCCCGTTTGGCGGAGTGGTGAACCAGGGAATCACAGTGGTCAGCCATAAAGTTTCTACGATTACCTGGGAGAAGGCTGTGAACTGGGGTATCGGGTTTGATGCCAGCTTCCTGAATGAATTTGTGTTCAGTGCGGAATATTATAATCGCAAAACAACGGATATCATCATGAATATTCCGGTATCCGATACATTCGGTATTTCCGGTACTTACCAGGATAATAAAGGGGCTTTACGCAACAGCGGGATCGAAACCAGTATCAGTTGGAATCACTCCTTTACGAAGGATTGGCGCATGATGGTCAATGCGAATTTCGCTTATAACAAGAATGAATTACTGGATTTGGCCGGTGTGAATGAGATCATCGACGGTTATAACATCAATCGTGTCGGTGAACCCTTTAAGTCTTTTTATGTGTACCAGGTTGACGGTTTATTCCAAAGTGATGAAGATGCAGCCGCTTATGAAGCCCAGTATGGCAATCCCTGGTCTGCTCCTTTTAAAGGCGGTGATTTCCGGATCAAGGATGCGGATGGTGATGGCAAGCTGAGTGCGAAAGACCGCGTGGTAAGAGGGACGGAGCAACCTAAAACGACCTATGCTTTAATGCTTAGCGGCGGATGGAAGAATTTCGATTTGTCGGTGTTTATGCAGGGAGTGACGGGAACGAACCGTTATTTCTCCAGAGACGTAGTCGGTTCGTTTATCGGCGATACGTCGCATCCCAGCACGAACTGGCTGGATGCCTGGAGTCCTGAGAATACGAATACCACATGGCCGCGTCTGTTCCTGGAAGAAAACTCCGTGAGTGCGCCCAACAAAGTCTATTCGACTTTCTGGGCGATGAACACAGACTACCTGCGTATTAAAAATATAAATTTCAGCTATACACTGCCGAAGTCCCTGATCTACAAACTGGGAATAGCGAATGCGAAGATTTATTATACGGGAGAGAATCTGTTTACATTCGACAGCCTGCCGTTTAATGCGGATCCGGAATCGAAGTCGGGTAACCTGGATGTGTATCCGATCAGTAAGAGTCATTCATTCGGTATTAATGTAACTTTCTAAATGGATTGTATTATGAAACTAAAAAAGACAATAGGCCTCGCACTGTGCCTGGCCGTAACAGGTGCTTTCACTTCTTGCGACGATCTCTTCGACCTGTATCCGAAAGACCAGTTGACGACTTCCACGTTCTGGAATACGTCGGATGATGCGGATGCTGCTGTTACGGCGGCTTACAACTGGTGGGTCAATAACTATGTCGGTTCGAAATTCGTGTTTTACGAAGACAGCTATTCGGATATCGGTTTCAATTATACGAACGCGTCCAATATGAGGAATATGGGCAGGGGTAGTATCTCGCCTGCTGCCGTACCGAACTATTGGAGGCAGTATGAAACGATCCGCCGGTGTAATTTCGTGATTGAAAACATAGACCGGATCCCGGCGGAAAAAATAACAGAGGCGCAGAAGAATGACTTTCTGGCACAGGTACGGGCTATCCGCGGATATAGCCATGCCTATCTGGCCACCTGGTATGGAGATGCCGTTATTATGGACTTTGTTCCTCAAACAGCCGAAGAAGCCAAGATACCACGTGAGCCGGTAGCGAAGGTGAAGGAGTTCGCCATGAACGACCTGATATGGAGCGCTGAGCATATTAATGAAAAGCCGGCAAAGAAAGGACGTATCGCCAAAGGTGCCGTTCTCTCGATGATCGCCCGCTTCCATTTGCTCTGGGGCAATTATCAGGAGGCATTGGATGCCGCAAACAAAGTGACCGCTTTGGGGCAATATGACCTGGATACTGATTTCCTGAAAATATTCTCGATGGCTGGTCAGGCGTCGAAGGAAATTATTTGTACGTACGAACATGTCAAGACGACCTCCGCATTTACCGATGTGATCCGTTTCTATAATAATGCAGATGGGGGATGGGCTTCTTTCGTCCCGACGCAGAATATGGTTGATATGTTTGAGATGGCGGATGGTAAGCAGATCACTGAGGCCGGTTCCGGCTATGACCCGGTACATCCGTTCTATCACCGTGATCCGCGTTTGAAGAATACGATCATCTATTCCGGGCAGGATTGGATGGGACGTAATAATGTACCGCGTATCTTCAATACGGTTGACAAGACGTTGCCGGGTGGCGCCGTAAACAAAGATTATTATACGGCGGCCGACAATGCTTCCCATACCGGTATGTTGTGGGCTAAATATTTGCGCCCGAACCAATCCCAGTATTCTACATCCATGAACGATGATGGCTTGTGCCCGATTATATTCCGCTATGCCGAAATCCTGTTGACGAAAGCTGAGTGTCTGGTCGAGTTGAATCAGGATTTGCCGGAAGCGATGAATATTATCGACCGCTTACGCCTGCGTGGCGGGCATATAGCTATAGACCGTGCCAAATACGATACGCAGGCTAAGGTGCGTGAACTCGTCAGAAGGGAGCGTACCATTGAACTGGCTGGCGAAGGATTCCGTTTTGAAGATATCGTCCGGTGGGATGCCTATGATGCCAATGGAGCCAAAACCGGGAAAAAAGTGGTGGAAACAGTTATGGCGGGAGATCTGTTTCGTTTGTGCGGAACAGTTGACTATAATGAGCCTGATCCCGATCGACGTTTGATTGTCAATCTGAATGCGCCGCGTGAAGACCGGTTGGTGGAAGTTCGTTATTTTGATAAAAAGCAGTTGCTTTTGCCTATTTCCCAGGCTGAAATGGATGCGAACCCGCAACTGGTCCAGAATCAGGGTTATTAATCAATAAACAGGATATGCAATGAAACTGTATGGATACGTAATTTGTACTTTATTACTCGCAGTAGCCACACAGGTGGCTACTGCCCAGATAAAGATTAAGTATGGCCCTTATCTGCAGAATGTAAAGGCGGGTGAGGCAACCATTGTATGGGAAGCAGACAAGCCTTCTGTCGGTTGGGTGGAATTAGCCCCCAATGACGGTACTCATTTTTACGGGGAAGAGCGGACAAAGTATTTTAACACCACAAACGGGGTTAAGAATACATCTTTGCTTCATACTGTTCAGATTAAAGGATTAACCCCGGGTACAACCTACCGCTATCGGATCTATTCGCAGGAGGTGTTGTCGCATGAAGGAATCCAGGTGATTTACGGGCGGGTTGCTGCTTCCGATGTTTACCGCAAAGACGCATTGACATTCACAACTTGTGATCCGAATAAGAAAGAGACCTCCTTCCTTATGGTTAATGATATCCACGGACGCGAGGGTATTATCACCAAATTATTAAACGCAGCCAAATATAAAGAAAAGGATTTGATTATTTTCAATGGTGATATGGTGTCCCAATTTACCGACCGGGAGACGATCTTCAATGGATTTATGAATGAGAGCATCGAACTGTTCGCCAAGGAACAACCCATGTATTATGCACGTGGAAACCATGAGACACGGGGAGAGTTCGCCACTGCGTTCCAACAATATTTTTCACCACGGGAACCTTTCCTCTATTATATCTTCCGGCAAGGTCCGGTATGTTTCATTATGTTGGATACGGGGGAAGATAAACCGGATTCGGATATAGAATACAGTGGTATCACGGATTATGACGGCTACCGTACGGAACAGATGGAATGGCTGAAGGAGGCTCTTCGTGAAAACAACGATTTCAAACAGGCCAGGTTCCGGGTAGTGATTGCCCACATGCCTCCGTCGAAAGAGGCGAAGATCTGGCATGGACAGCGAGAAGTACTCCGCAAATTTGTCCCGGTTCTGAATGACCTCGGTGTAGATATTATGCTCAGTGGCCATCTTCATACCAATAAGTATGAAGAACCGGGTGCGCAGATCAAGTTTCCTGTATTGGTGAATTCCAATAACAGTGTGGTGTCGGTGAATACGAATGGTGACCGGATGGATCTGGAAGTCATTGATTTAGAGGGTAAGGTAATTAACAGAAAGTCGTATTTGGCCAAATAATCAATGACACGTATTTATTTGATGGCATCAATCTGATATCATATCCGTCTCATATCACAAAAATTCCTGTATTCAAGCGGGCGTGACATGGTGACATGTAAATCGGGAGAGTCTCTGAGAGAGGGTGATTATTCGGATCATTTTTTTCGTATTTTTACGCCATGAAACAAATGAGTGCCATTTTCCGCAAAGGACTGCTTTGCCTGCTGGTCGTGGGCTTGTGTGGTTGTTGGGGAAACCCGAAGGACGCGGATGTGGTACGTGTATCCGTTCTCCGTGGGCCATCGGCTGTGGCATTTGCCGGATGGATGGAGCAGCCACCCAGGTTGGGAGGGAAGCCGCTGGAGGTGACCATCTTCGATTCGCCCGAACAGATTCAGGCCGCCCTCATCAAGGGAGAGGCCGATATCGCCGTGTTGCCGATGGTGAACGCCGCCAACCTCTACACGAAGGGCATCCCGTACGTATTGGCGGGTTGCCCGCTGTGGAGCACCTTATATATAATAGGAAAGGAACCCGTACACCGGCTGCATGTGTTCGGGACGGGAACCACCCCTGATATCCTGACCCGCGATTTCCTGGCGCGATCCCATTGGACGTGCGAAACGGATTATTCGCTCACCACCGCCGCCGAGGTGACGCAAGGGCTGTTGATGGGCAAGGTACAGGCGGCGGTACTGATCGACCCCTTTGTAGGCATGGTGCTGCAACGGGATACTACGATGCGTATCCTCGCCAACCTGAACAATCCCGCCGGCGACGACGGGAAAGGCTTCGCCCAGACAGCGGTCATGATTCGCGCATCCCTCTCGGGCGAACGGAAAACCATCGACAGCCTGCTCACCGCTACCTGCGACTTCGCCCGCGAACAGCCGGACGAGGTGATCCGCATCCTGGAATCGCGCCGCTTTTTCGCTCCGGGAATGCTTACGCCCGCCGGTCTGGAACGCCTCCGGATACAGTATATCCCCGCCATCAGGGCGGAGGCTGATATCCGTTCTTTTCTCGCTATCATGTACCGGTATGAACCGAAAGCCATCGGCGGACGAATGCCCGACAGCGGCTTTATCACCCCCGCGCCATGAAGAAAAGAGGGATGACACTGCTTTCGGTAGTTCTCCTGCTGGCGCTCTGGCAGGGTGTGGCGATGTATGTAGGTCAACCGGCATTGGTACCGGATATTTCCGCCTTGCTGAAAACCCTCGGCGCCCTTGTCGTCTCTGCCGGTTTTTACAGCTCGGCAGGTGCTACGGTGCTCCGGGGCATGGCGGGTATGTGCCTGTCGTTTGTTGGCGCCGTGCTGTTTGCCATCCTGTTTGCCCGGGTGAAGTGGTTGTATGAACTGTTTCGTCCGCTGCTCACGGTCATGCGGTCGGTTCCCGTCGTATCCTTCATCCTGCTGGCGCTGATCTTCCTGCATACGGAAGGGATCCCGTTGCTGATCGGATTCCTTACTATGTTCCCGCTCCTGACGGAGAACCTGACCAAAGGTGTCTGCAACGTACGCCCCGGACTGTCGCGGATGGGGAGGCAGTTCCGCCTGGGGATGCGCAACCGGTGGGCGCTGATCTATTATCCGCAGCTCAGGCCTTTCTTGTATAGCGGACTGGCATCGGCGGCGGGATTCGGCTGGCGCGCGGTGATCATGGGCGAGGTGTTGGCCTTATGCAGCCACGGCATCGGCAGCGAGATGAAAAGGGCGCAGAGTTTCATTGCCGTATCCGAGCTGATCAGTTGGACGATCGTTGCGATCCTGATCAGTTACCTAACCGACAAAGCCATCGGGTGGTTGTCCGAACAATCGTTTGCCGTCCGTTACGCTCCCCCCGGGAAGCTGCGCCACGCCACGCCACCGCTCGCCGACGGCACGATGCCATCCATCGTATTCTCACACGCGGGATACAAATACGGCATCACCGATTTTTCATGCACCTTCGCCTCCGGGAAGATCTACGGTATCTCCGGTTCTTCGGGAGCGGGAAAGACTACGTTGCTGAACCTGGTCAACGGCACCCTGCAACCGGTGGCTGGACAGGTGTCGGTGGATCGTTCGCAGGGCATTGCCTATGTGTTCCAGGAAACGGAACTGCTTCCCGAACTGGATATAACAGATAATGTGGCGCTGCCGTTGGCACGTACCCATACCCGGGAAGAAGCCCGCCGGGAAGGGCTGGCTATGCTGGCGGAAACGGGACTGGCGGAATGGGCCGACCGTCGCCCCGACGCGTTAAGCTATGGCCAGCAACAACGTGTCGCCATTGCCCGCGCCTTGGTTTTTCCTGTTCCCTGCCTGCTGATGGATGAGCCGTTCAAGGGGGTTGACGAGGCGACGGCCGCCCGTATCATCCGCTTCATCCGTGAGCGGCAACGGCAAACGGGGCAGACCATCCTTTTCACCTCCCACCACCCGGAAGAATTGAACCGGTTGGCGGATGAGGTACATCGTTTATAGGTTTTTTTTGCGAATAAACACCGTTGTTTGCCGGTAATTAGCCTGTAAACATGTATATTTGCTCTCTCAAATCTTGATTATATCGATGGAAAAAGTAATTAGTACCCTTATCTCGGACATTATTCAGATATCTGTCAGACAGGTTGAAAAGACGATTGCGTTATTGGAGGAAGGAGCCACCATCCCTTTCATCAGCCGGTACCGGAAAGAAGCGACGGGAGGATTGGACGAAGTGCAGATCGGACGTATAAGCACCCAATTAGAGAAACTGAAAGAACTGAAAAAAAGAAAAGAATCCATCCTGTCTTCCGTGGAAGAACAGGGAAAACTCACCCCGGAACTGAAAAAGCGGATCGAGGATTCGTGGGACAGTACTGAGGTGGAAGATATTTACCTCCCCTTCAAACCCAAGCGCCAGACACGGGCCGAAATGGCACGCAAGAAAGGGCTGGAGCCGCTGGCGAAGCAACTGATGCTGCAACAGGGCGGACAGCCCGAAAAGCTCGCGGCGGGTTATGTGAAAGGCGACGTTAAAGATGCCGCCGATGCCCTGCAGGGCGCCCGGGATATCCTGGCCGAATGGGTGAACGAGAACGAGAGCGCCCGCAATGTGGTGCGTAACTCCTACACCCTGATGGGAGTGCTTTCCTCCAAAGTGATCCGGGGAAAGGAAGAAGAGGGGATGAAGTTCCGTGATTATTTCGATTTCAACGAACCGTTGCGGCGGGTATCTTCCCACCGCCTGCTGGCGATCCGGCGGGGAGAGGCGGAAGGATATCTGCGTGTTTGTATCCTGCCGGATATCGACTATTGCGTGACCAAACTGATCAACCGCTTCGTGAAGAGCGACGATGCCTGTGGCGACCAGGTATGCATGGCGGTGGAAGATGCCTTCAAGCGCCTGCTCCGCCCATCCATCGAAACGGAATTCGCCCATCTCAGCAAGGCGAAGGCGGATGAGGAGGCGATCCGCGTGTTTGCCGAGAACCTGCGCCAGTTGCTGCTGGCTCCGCCCCTGGGACAAAAACGGGTGTTGGGCATCGATCCGGGCTATCGTACCGGTTGTAAGCTGGTATGCCTGGATGCGCAGGGGAACCTGCTGCATAACGAAGCCATCTACCCGAACCCTCCCCAGAACGACCGGGGCAAGGCGGCGGCGAAAGTGTCCCAACTGGTTGAGTCGTACCAGATCGAAGCGATCGCTATCGGTAATGGTACCGCCAGCCGGGAGACGGAAGAGTTTATCACCAACATCCGGTACGATCGCAAGGTGCAGGTGTTTGTTGTCAGTGAAAACGGTGCATCCATCTATTCGGCGTCGAAGGTGGCGCGGGATGAGTTCCCGGACTACGACGTGACGGTGCGCGGCGCTGTCAGTATCGGCCGCCGCCTGATGGATCCGCTGGCTGAATTGGTGAAGATCGATCCGAAAAGCATTGGGGTGGGGCAGTACCAGCATGATGTGGATCAGTCGGCCTTGAAAAAGAGCCTCGATCAGACGGTGGAAAGCTGTGTGAACCTGGTCGGTGTGAACGTGAATACCGCCAGCAAACATTTGTTGGCGTATATATCGGGACTGTCGCAGGCGCAGGCGCAGAACATTGTGGATTACCGGGCCGAACACGGTTCCTTTCCATCCCGCAGGGAGCTGCTGAAAGTACCCCGGATGGGAGAGAAGACGTTCGAGCAATGCGCCGGTTTCCTGCGTGTGCCGGGTAGCGCGAATCCATTGGATAATTCGGCGGTGCATCCGGAGAGTTACGGGATTGTGGAGAAGATGGCCCAGGATCTTCAATGTTCAGTACCTGAGCTGATTGCCGGTAAAGACCTGAAGAAAAAGATCAATCCGGAAAAGTATATTACATCGAAAACCGGATTGCCTACCCTGCTGGATATCCTGAACGAACTGGACAAGCCGGGACGCGACCCGCGCTCGACGATCCAGGTGTTTTCTTTCGATCCGACCGTGAAGAACATCGAGGATTTGCGCGAAGGGATGTTGTTGCCGGGTATCGTGACGAACATCACCAACTTCGGCTGTTTTGTCGATATCGGCATCAAAGAAGACGGACTGGTGCATATCTCCGAACTGGCAGACCGGTTTGTGAACGACCCTACCCAGATCGTATCGCTGCACCAGCATGTGCGGGTGAAGGTGATGCTGGTGGACCTGCAACGCCATCGCGTACAGTTGTCTATGCGGGGCGTACAGGCTTGAAAGGATCGCGTTTGTTTGGGGGTATTTGTGAAATTATTAGTTTAGAATCGATATGAAAAAGCAACAGTTTGAACGCATTGGACGTAATGTAGTGTTCGGCTATATCCTGTTAGCCGTTATCGCCCTGGTATCTATCAGTTACCTGTACTCGATCGTGGAAAAGATTGCGGCGGAGGAGGATGTCAATACCGTTCCCCGCCAGAAAATCTACCTGGTTACCAATACGCAGACCTTATTGTACGAAAGTGAAACGATGGGGCAATTGATCGATATGCCCGAAGATGATTACACCTATTACCAGGAGACGCTCGATCAGGCGGCCCTGAATATGGAAGAGTTACGTACGCTGGTGACGGATACGGTGTTCGGGCAAAAGATTGATACCGTCCAGCAGCTATTGGAGCGCAAACGGAACAATACCGCCCTGCTGCTTCAGATTTGGAAAGAAGCAAATGCCGACCTGTACGACAAGAACATCCGCAAAGCGCTGGAACAGAAATCGGAAGACGTGAACCTGGCATCGGTCAAAGAACAGGTGAACGTGAAACAGGATACGGTGATCACCCAGGCCGCCCCGAAAAAGAAAACATTCTTCAAACGCCTGGCCGAGGTGTTTGTGCCTGCGGAAGAGCGCGACTCCAGTATCCATGTGTCGGGCAACCAGCAGGTGGTGAAAGATACCACGCTGAATACCTACAACCCGGATGAGGCGATCTCGAAAACCCTGCGTACGATCCAAAGCAGCGTGGCGTCGGAACGTGAACGGCTGCGTGTGTTGCTGGTGGACCGTTCGGCGGCTCTCCGTTACGACAACAGTTTGATCTCGGCGAAGATCAACCAGATCCTCCGTTCCATCGAAGAAGAAGAGTTGCAGGCATCGGTCGGCCGCCTGGAGAAACGGCAGGGTATCCTGGAGAAAACATCCTGGCTGATCAGTGTGATCGCGCTGGTATCACTGGGTGTAGCCATCTTCTTCCTCTTCTTTATCGGTCGCGACTTGTCGAAAAGCAAGTTTTACCGCAAGCAGTTGGAAAAGGAAAAGAAATATACCGAAGACCTGCTGAACAGCCGCGAGAAACTGATCCTGACCATCGGGCATGATATCCGCGCCCCGCTATCGTCTATCATCGGCTATACGGAATTGCTCCAACGGACCTTCCCGGATGAGAAGCAACGGATGTACCTGCGTAATATGAGCGGTTCGTCAGGGCATATCCTTTCCCTGGTGAACGATCTGCTGGATTTCCAGCGATTGGATTCCGGCCAGATGGAGATCCATGAGATACCCTTTAAGGTGGCGGAGCTGGGAAATGATATCTATCAGAGTTTCCAGCCACAGGCTGTATCCAAAGGACTGGAACTGAAACTTCAGCTCGGTCCTGTGTCCGACGGGGTGTTTATGGGTGACCCGATCCGGATCCGGCAGATAACGGGCAACCTGCTGTCGAACGCGTTGAAGTTTACGAACGAGGGTGCTGTCACCCTGGCGATGGCTTGCCGGCAGCCGGAAGGATCGGATGGCGCTACGCTGACGATCACGGTAAGCGATACCGGCTCCGGGATCCCGGAAGCCGAACAGGAACGGATCTTTACCGAGTTTACCCGGCTGGCGGGCGCTGAAAAAACGGAAGGGTTCGGATTGGGACTTTCGATCACCAGTAAACTAACGGCTTTGCTCGGCGGATCCATCTCGCTCCATAGCGTGGTGGGCGAGGGGAGCGAGTTTACGGTGGCCATTCCGTTGACGTTGGCCGAGAACCAGGCATTGCCGGAAGCGAACGAACAGGAGGCGGTGGCGGAAGCGAGCCCGTTTGCCGGCCGATCAGTCAGTTGCCTGATCGTGGACGACGACTTGTTGCAAATCGTGCTGATGGAAGAGATCCTGAGACAGAACCAGCTCAAGGTGGTTTCCTGCACCAATCCGCGGCAGGTGCTCAAGATTCTGAAGAAAGCGCCTTTCGATATCGTGATCACGGATATACAGATGCCGGGCATGGATGGGTACGACCTGATCCGCCAGATCCGTTCGTCCGACCTGACGGATGCGGACAGGATTCCGGTTGTAGCCTTATCGGCCACGGTCGGTCGCGATCATAAACGGTATGAGGAGGCGGGCTTTACCGATTCGCTCAGCAAGCCGTTCTCTTCCGAAGAACTGATCGCTGTATTGAAGAAAATCATCCCCGACCTGCCCGACAAGGGTAAACGTCCTGATTTCTCTTCGCTGACCGCTTTTGCGGGTGAAGATAAGTCGGCATCCGACCATATCATGCGTACCTTCTCGGCGGAAACACAGCATAACCTGTCGTTGCTGAAGCAGGCTCTGGAGGAATCAGACCGTACGCTGTCCGAACGTATCTCACATAAAATGATCCCTGTATCCACCATGCTGGGCGCTAATACGCTGGTGCAACAGCTACGGATACTGGAACGGGATGATGTGGAATTATCGGATGCGGGCTGGCGGCATCTGCTCTCGGATGTGATCCGGCAAATCGAATCGGTTGTGAAAGATGCGGAGTTGGGGAATGAATAATGGGGAATCTTTCCCCGGGTGGGGAATTATTCCCCGCTTATGCTCTGGGAGTCTTTTTTGGGTACGGATATGTAAATATGTTTAAACAATTGAATTTGAGCGTGATATAAATATACAGAGGCGGAGTAGAGTGGTTTGGCACGGTATTCTCTATATACTATGTGCAATACGTTCCAAACATTAACCCTGCCTAGAGAAGTGAAAAAACTTCTGTATATACGTGCAGTAAACAAAAAGAAAAATCTATCCTTGGCAAAAAGAACATCGCGATTGATGTTCTTTTTGTGTTTTTATTACTTACTTTGCAACTTCCACAAATACAAAGAAATAACAGCGAAAACTCCATGTCTTCGATATTGATAGTAGAAGATGATATGACCTTCTCCCTGATGTTGTCCACCTGGCTTGGGAAAAAAGGCTTTAAGGTACAATCCGTCACGGAGGTAGCGGCAGCCCGGGAAGCGATCCGGAAGAATACGTTTCAGTTGGTGCTTTCCGACCTGCGTTTGCCGGATGGGGATGGTATCGGGTTGTTGAAATGGGCGAAGGAGCAGACGGTAGCCACCCCTTTCATCATGATGACCAGCTATGCGGATATTCAAACGGCTGTTCAGGCGATGAAGCTGGGTGCATCCGATTACATCGCCAAACCGTTGAATCCGGAAGAACTGCTGGTGAAGATACAGGAGCTGACACAGCCGTCGTCTGCCTCCAGGCCGGTTAAAACAAGCAAACCCGTTGATGCATCGCCCGCCTCGTCCGGCAACTACGTGACAGGCGTCAGCAAAGGCGCCCTCCAGGTATATGAACATGCCCGGCTGGTGGCGCCTACGGATATGTCTGTCCTCATCACCGGCTCCAGCGGCACGGGGAAAGAATATGTGGCGCGTTACCTGCACGAACACAGTGAACGGCGGAATGCCCCGTTCGTGCCGGTGGACTGCGGGGCGATCCCCAAAGACCTCGCCGCCTCCGAATTCTTTGGACATATCAAAGGCTCTTTTACCGGAGCGATCGATAACAAGACCGGCGCTTTCGTCGCCGCCCAGGGCGGGACGATTTTCCTGGACGAGATCGGGAATCTCACCTATGAGGTACAGGTGCAACTCCTGCGCGCTTTGCAGGAACGGAAGGTGAAACCCGTGGGCAGTAACCAGGAGGTGCCGATCAATGTACGCCTGATATCAGCTACGAACGAGAACCTGCGCGACGCTATCGGCAAGGGCGATTTCCGGGAAGACCTGTACCACCGGATCAACGAATTTACGATTCGTATCCCGGACCTCCGAGACCGTAAGGAGGACATCATGCTCTTTGCCACGAATTTCCTTGCACAGGCTAACCGGGAACTGAACAAACAGATCGCTGGTTTTGATCTGGAAACAATCCGGCTGTTTGAATCGTATGCCTGGCCGGGCAACCTGCGGCAGATGAAGAATGTGGTCCGGTATGCCACGCTGCTGGCATCCGGTACGCATATTACGCAAAGGGAACTGCCCGAAGAACTGTCGCTTCCTGTCCCCGCTGCCACAAGCCCCATTGCGCTGAAAGATGAAGACCATGAACGCGATCTGATCCGGAAAGCGCTGAAAGAAGCCGACAACAATAAGACGAAAGCAGCCCAACTGCTCGGGATCGACCGGAAAACCCTGTATAATAAGATGAGGTTGTACCAGTTGGACTAACCTCGTTCCACCCCTAATCCGGCATCAGGCTCAGGCAACCCGTCCGGTGGGGGTAATCCAGCAGGAATGCCGTCAGTTCCCGGATACCCATTTGTCCCAACTGGCAGATGATTTCGGCGGAGGCATGGTGATGGATCGCCCACAGGCGGATCATTTCCGCCGGATCCAGTACGATGCCCATTCCCATGCGTTGGGTATCCGGCCATTGGGGAGGAGTGACCCATTTGATAGACGCAGTGCCGAGGCGCTTCAATACCTCGCGTAGCAGTTGGCGTTTCGCCTCTTCGGATTCATAGAACAGTTCGCGGATTTGCATCACACCCTCTTCTTCCGATACAAAAACCAGTCCCTTTTTGTTTCCCTGCTCATCCTGCAAGCCCAGCACCAATCCGTCATACAGCAGGGTATCGGTCACCACATGGTGGAGATGTGCGGGCGTGTGAAGCACCGTCAGGCTGCGTCCGTTTTCTTTCTCGTGGAAATAGGGATACCATTCATCCGCCATAGACGGATGTAGCGGCACACAGGTGCAGACGTCTGCCGCATCGGCCACATCTGTTTCCGTGATAAGCGTTGTTGAACAATCGAATACTTCCGTATATCCCTGCGTACGGTAATACGTAAATAATCCCGGATTGGCCGGTATCAGGAAAGAGAAGAGGATACCCTGCTCGCGCATGGCGGCAAAGGCGTTCAGCAGCAGGTCGCGCATCAGTCCCCTGCCTCGTTCTTCGGGTGCGGTACAGGCGGCATAGATATAGGATACGGGGATCTCCGTTCCACACCAGCGCATCCGGTAAGGGAGCATCTGGAGGGCGGACACTACCTGTCCGTCTTTCTCGATCGAAACGGCATGCTCCTCTGTATATACCCGGTCGAAATAGTAATCGAGCGACGCTTCCGATCCGTCAAAGCAGACCTGCCACAGCGTCCTGATTTGCTCTTTTCGGTTCATGTCCGTTCGTGTGTTTGGCTGTTTTGTGGACGGTATATTTTTCCAGCAGTTCCACCGGGTGATAGGAGAGTTTGGATTGCCGCAGGCCCGGTATGCCAAGGTCTTCTTCCCGGTTGATGTAGGTATATTGTTCGGGCAGGTGGGATGCAAATTCCTGGTTGATCAGGGCATAGGCGCCGTCGTAGGTGATATCGGCTTTTTCGATATGCACGCCGAAGGTATTATGGTTGATCGGACGACCGAAAGAGAATGCCACGATCTGCCCTTCGGCACAGATTGCACCGCCTGTCAACCCCAGCTCGTCGAAATGGTTCAGGGCATAGATGATCGCCCGGCGCTCATGGCTCAGTTCTTCCTTGTCTTCTTCCGTCTGGTTCTCTTTATACCATTTCTTTTCCAGCGCCAGACATTCGGGAACCAGTTCCGGGGTGATCGGCATATACCGGTAGGCATACTGTTTCTTGAAGTTGTTGATATGGTTGCGTTTGGATTGATATTTCTTTCCCCGGAGATTCACCAGGTCGTCGCGCAGGTAGATATAGTCGAAATAGTCGCGCTGGGGTTTATAAGAAAATTCGCCGGGCATTCCCCGTTCCAGTTCAGCCTGCGCGTCGGGGGTGATACCCAGAAGCAGGAAGGAGTTGTTATGCGCTTTCGCATCGTCTTCCAGCAGACGGATGGCTTTTCTCAGGTCGCCGCTACCGACAGGCATCATATAAGCCACCCGTGTCTTGTCGAATACAAAGAACCGGATGAACAGGAATCCCTCCGATACCGCGAATTCGGTGTCGTACAGGAAACGCCAACTGCACATGTTGGCAAAGGAAAAGTCGCAATTCCGGTAATCGCCCGGCAACGTGAAGGAGGTGATCGTGTCTCTGTCCTTTATGGTAATGGGCTTGAATGAAAGGCTCATGCGGAATAAGATGTTGTTATGTACATATACAACAGAACAATGCTCCGAAAGTTCATCGTTTGTCTATGGACGACAAATATAGGAACAATCCCGCACCGTGATCCTTTCACCGCGAAAATAATTCACGCGGTTGCAATCAGGTGGTAAAGGAATGTCCGTATCTTTGTTGCCTATACGACTGTGTGAGTCGCCAAACATAATAAACAATGCTATGATCCATCTCTTTTTTCGCAGCCCGGCCGCCGGTTGCCTGCTCTTTCTCATCGGGTTACTATCTTGTAAACAGGCACCGAAAGATATCACTCCTCCGGCCACTTTTATTCCCTATGTACACGCATATACAGGTGGCGTGATATCGCAAACGTCCACCATCCGGGTGGAGTTGGCAAGTGAACAACCGGTGGTTGACCTGAACACCGAAGTAAAAGGAAATCCTTTCCGCTTTTCACCCTCCCTCAAGGGGAAGACCTATTGGGCGGATAACAAGACGCTGGAGTTTGTCCCCGAGCCCGGCGCGCTGAAGCAAGGCGAGTTCTACCAGGCATCATTCCGGTTGGGCGACTTTGTGGAAGTGCCCGACGACCTGAAGAAGTTCGATTTTACCTTCCGCGTGATGGAACGGAATTTCGCTGTCGAACTGGAGGCTGTGGATATTTCCGCCGCTCATCCTGACGAAGCGACGCTGAAGGGTGAGATACGCCTCAGCGACGTGGTGGAGAAAAGCCTTGTCGAACAGATGCTCTCGGCGACAAGCAGCGACAAGCAGCCGCTGTCCGTAGTGATCGACACACAAGATAACGGTACGGTCTATCCTTTTACCATCGCCGGTATCCGGAGAGGGACGGAAGATACGGAGGTAATCCTTTCGGTCAACGGAAAGAAGGGCGACATCAACAAGTCGGTCGAAGAAAAGGCGATGGTTCCCGCGAAAGGCAACTTCCGCTTCCTCTCCGCCAAACGGATCAGCCTGCCGGAGAACGGTATCCGGCTGACCTTTTCCGAGCCGGTGTCCGAAACGCAGGATCTGAAAGGGCTGATCACGCTCAGCGGCCTGTCGTCGTACATCTTCCAGGTAACAGATAATAAGGTAAATATCTATTTCGAAGAAACAAACCTGGCTACGACACTGCTCTCGGTCAACGAAGGCATCCGCAGCCGTACCGACGAGGTGTTGAAAGACCCTGCGTCTGTCTCCTTCAGCGCCCAATCCCTGAAACCGATGGTGAAGATGTTGGCCACGGGAACGATCCTGCCTGATTCCAAGAACCTCATCATTCCTTTCCAGGCGGTTGGATTGTATGCGGTGGATATCAGCGTGGTGCGTATCTTCGAAAACAATATGCTGATGTTTCTGCAGGACAACAGCCTGTCGTCGTCCAACGAGTTGCGGCGATCCGGCCGGATGGTGTATAAGAAAATGTTTCGGCTGGATACCGATCCGTCACGGAAGACCGACGAGTGGGAAGATTACTCCGTGGATCTGTCCGGGCTGATCAACCAGGAGCCGGGATCGCTCTATCGGGTGGAGATCTCTTTCCGCCAGGAATATTCGGCCTATGCCTGTGGCGACGGTAAGGAAAAGATGCGTTTTGCCGAAACGGTTGAAGCGCTCACCAATGTGGCGTCGGGTGAAATGACGGAAACGGATGAAGCGGTGTGGGATCTGCCGAATACCTATTATAATACGTCCTATGCCAACGTGGATTGGGATGTATTCAACTGGTCGGAGACAGAGAACCCCTGCCATCCTTCGTATTATATGATGGGGAATAAATTTGCTTCCTGCAATGTGCTGGCTACCAACATCGGCTTGCTTGTCAAGCAGAATGCGACGGGAACAGTCTGGGCAACGGTGACGGATATCCTTACCACCGACCCGCTTCCCGCCGTTGCCCTTACCGTCTATAATTTCCAGTTGCAACCGATCGGTACGGCGACCTCCGATGCGAACGGCTTTGCCGAAATCAAAGCCAAGGGCAAACCGTTTATTGTTGTGGCGGCGTTGGGGAAGCAGAAGACATACCTCAAGGTGCAGGAGGGAGAAGAACTTTCCGTCAGCCGCTTCGATGTAAGCGGCAAGGAGATAGAGAAAGGATTGAAAGGGTTTGTCTATGGCGAACGGGGGGTATGGCGGCCAGGTGATACGTTGCATGTGTCGTTTATCCTTGAAGACCGGGAACGACGGATACCCGACCGCCATCCGGTATCGTTCGAACTGTATAACCCCCGCGGACAGTTTTACAGTAAACTTATCTCCGCCAAGGGTGCGAACGGTTTCTATACCTTTGAAGTACCAACCAAAGCCGATGATCCTACCGGACTCTGGAATGGCTATATCAAAGTAGGCGGTACCGCTTTCCATAAAGCCTTCCGTATCGAGGCCATCAAACCAAACCGGTTGAAGATCAACCTCAAGGTGCCCGGCACGTATATCGACGCCGCTAAAGGGAATGTTCCCTTATCCCTGTCGTCGTCCTGGCTCACAGGCGCAACGGCTTCCGACTTGAAAGTCAAGGTGGAGATGACGCTTTCGAAAGTCAATACACAGTTCCCCAACTACAACCAATATACCTTCACCAATCCGGCCACCGAATATGCGTCGGCACGCAGCGATGTGTTCGACGGGAAACTCGACAGCCAGGGAAATGCTACTTTCCCGTTGAAAGTGCCCGAGTCGAAGAATGCCCCGGGTATGTTGCAGGCAAATATCACCACGCGGGTTTTCGAACCGGGGGGTGATGCCAGTATCCAAACCACGTCCGTGCCCTTCTCGCCCTTTGCGGCGTATGTGGGTGTGAACCTCAACCAGCCGAAAGGAAAGTATATCGAGACAGATACCGACCATGTGTTTGATGTCGTAACGGTGAATGCCGAAGGAAAACCTGTGGATCGTTCTAACCTTGAATACAAGATCTATCGGGTGGACTGGAGTTGGTGGTGGGAGAACCGCGACGATTCGTTTGCGTCGTACATTACTAATACGTCCATCACCCCCGAAGCCTCCGGTACGCTGAGTACCGTGAACGGGAAGGCGCAATTCAGATTCCGTGTTGATTATCCCTCGTGGGGACGGTATCTGGTGTATGTGAAAGACCGGATCAGCGGTCATGCCGCCGGGGGAACCGTCTATATCGACTGGCCTGATTGGCGCGGACGTTCGGACAAGCAAGACCCGAGTGGAATCACCATGTTGTCGTTTGCTGTCGATAAAGAGTCGTACCAGGTGGGAGAGACGGTGACCGTCATTATCCCCTCTGCCGCCAACGGTCATGCACAGGTGGCATTGGAGAATGGCTCCACCGTGATGAAACGCGAATGGGTGGCCGTATCCGAAGGGCAGGATACCCGCTATCAGTTTACCGTAACACCCGAAATGGCTCCGAATATCTATGTGCATGTTACGCTGCTCCAGCCGCATGCGCAGACGGTGAACGACCTGCCGATCCGCATGTATGGCGTGGTGCCTGTGTTTGTGTCCAATAAAGAGTCCGTACTTGAACCACAGATCAAAATGCCGGACGTGCTGCGTCCTGAAACGGAGTTTACCGTATCGGTCAGCGAACAGAAAGGCCGTCCGATGACCTATACGCTGGCGATCGTGGATGATGGCCTGCTTGATCTGACCAACTTCAAGACACCCGATCCGTGGAGTGAATTCTATGCCCGCGAATTGCTGGGTATCCGTACCTGGGATATGTTCGACCAGGTGATCGGCGCCTATGCCGGACGGTACAGTTCGTTGTTCAGTGTCGGCGGCGATGAGATGCTGAAAGGGCAGGATGCGAAAGCCAACCGCTTCCGTCCAGTTGTGAAGTTCCTGGGTCCGTTTACGTTGGATAAAGGAAAAACCAACGCGCATAAGGTGACCCTGCCGATGTATGTAGGCTCGGTACGTACCATGATCGTAGCCGGACAGGACGGTGCGTATGGGCGTGCGGAGAAAACAACCCCTGTTCGTACGCCGCTGATGATCCTTTCCACCTTGCCGCGTGTGATCAGCGTGGGCGAAGAGATCCTGTTGCCGGTCAATGTATTCGCAATGGAAGAATCGGTGAAGGATGTAACGGTCGGCATTGAATCGACAGGCGATCTGAGCGTGACCGGCGGTAATACGCAATCGGTACGTTTCTCGCAGACGGGCGACCGGATGGTGTTCTTCCGTATGAAAGCCGGTATGCAAACCGGAAAGGCAACGGTACGTATCCAGGCTACCGGCGGCGGACAAACGGCTAAAGAAACGATCGAGATAGCGGTGCGTAACCCGAATCCGGTGGTTACGCAACATGTGTCTAAGTTGCTTGCCTCAGGCGAAACGGCCGAACTGCCCTACCAACTCAACGGTAACCTGTCCGACAGTTGGATCAGGCTCGAAGTATCCCGCATCCCGTCGGTGGACATCAGCCGCCGGTTTGATTACCTCTATAACTACCAGCACTATTGTTCCGAACAGCTTACGTCGTGCGCCCTGCCGCTTCTCTTCATCGCCCAATTCAAAGAGATGGATGCGAAGGAAGCCGAAACGGTGAAGAAGAATGTGCTTGCGGCGATCAGCAACCTCTATGGACGTCAGTTGCCGAACGGCGGCTTTGTTTATTGGCCGGGTAATGCCGTTGCCGACGAATGGATCACCTCATATGCCGGCAGCTTCCTGATCCTCGCCCAGGAAAAGGGCTACGAAGTGAATCAGCAGGTGCTGAATAAGTGGAAAGCCTTCCAGAAGCGGGCGGCACAGAACTGGACGCCGACGGGCCGTGATTCGGGTTGGTATTACTGGCAATCCGACCTCCAGCAGGCGTATCGCTTATATACGCTTGCCCTTGCCAATGCCGCCGAAATGGGGGCGATGAACCGGATGAAGGAAATGAAAGACCTTTCCCTCCAGGCTAAATGGCGACTGGCTATAGCCTATGCGGTGGCCGGCAAGGCGAATGCTGCCAATGAACTGGTGTTCAATGCCCAGACATTGGTTGATCCTTATTCGTCGAATAATACCATCTATGGCTCATCCGACCGCGACGAGGCGATGATCCTCGAAACCCTGGTCTTGCTTGGGAAGGAGCGGGAAGCCTTCACCCAGGCGCAGAAAGTGTCGAAGAATTTGTCGGAAGAAACGTACTTCAGCACGCAGTCCACCGCCTTCTCCCTGATGGCGATGGGACGTCTGGCTGAAAAGCTGTCCGGCGCTATCGACATGGAATGGCATACGGCAGGAGGGAAGGTTCAGGTGGTGAAATCGGCTAAAGCCGTTTACCAGGCGGATATTCCAACCTCTCCGCAGCAGGGAACGGCAACGGTAACGAACAAAGGTACCGGCCTTTTGTATGCGGACCTGGTTACGCGTACGCAATTACTGAACGATACCCTGCCCGTTATGGCGAACAATCTGCGGCTGGATGTGCGGTATGAAGACCTGAACGGTCGTCCGCTCGATGTGGGCAACCTGAAACAGGGTATGGATTTCCAGGCACGGGTAACGGTAGCGAATAGTAGCGGCATGAACGACTACAAAGATATCGCCCTCACCCACATCATCCCTTCCGGCTGGGAGATCTACAACGAACGGATGATCCAGGGGGAAGGAACGGAAGGAGTAAAGACCGCCGATGCCTTTACCTACCAGGATATCCGCGACGACCGTGTGCTGACCTACTTCGATCTGCCACGGGGACAATCAAAGACGTTCACCGTCCGTTTGCAGGCGGCCTATGCCGGCTCGTTCATCCTCCCCGCCATCCAGTGCGAGGCGATGTATGATACACAGGCGCAAGCACGTACTACGGCGGGTAAGGTTGTGGTGGAGAGATAGGATTTTGGATAAAATTGTCTATAAAGTACTTCTGACCGGGTCGGCCTTACTGCTTGTCTGGTATATTTGCTGCCTGCCGCGGCGGTTGTTTACCGTGCCGTATGCCACGGTGGTGACCGACCGTCATGGCGAATTGCTGGGAGCCCGTATCGCTGAAGACGGACAGTGGCGTTTCCCGCAACGGGATACCGTACCCGCCCGGATGGAAGCCTGCCTGTTGGCATTCGAAGACCGCTGGTTCCGTTGGCATTGGGGCGTGAATCCGTTGGCTACGGGAAGGGCTATCCTCCAGAATGTAAGAGCCGGGAGGGTGGTGAGTGGCGGCAGTACGCTCACGATGCAAACCATCCGTCTGGCTCGTAACCGCCCCCGTACCTGGACGGAGAAGGTGGTGGAGATGATCTGGGCTACCCGCCTCGAATTTCGCTATTCGAAGGAAAAGATACTGGCCTTGTATGCGTCCCACGCACCGTTCGGGGGTAATGTAGTGGGACTGGATGCCGCCGCCTGGCGGTATTTCGGACATCCTGCCGATCAGTTGTCGTGGGCGGAAGCGGCTACGCTGGCTGTCTTGCCCAATTCGCCGGCCATGATCCACCTGTCGAAGAGCCGCGACCTGCTGCTGCACAAACGGAACCGCTTGCTTGCCCGTTTGCATGCACAGGGTATGATCGACACCGCCTCCTTCGACCTTGCACAGGAAGAACCGCTTCCCGACGCACCGCTTCCCCTTCCGCAGATCGCCCCTCATGCCGTGGGCTATTTCTACCATATGGGCAAGGGCAGGCCATACCTTTCTACCATCGACAAGGGCATACAGACACAGGTGGAGCAATTACTTGAACGATGGAACGACGAGTTCAGTCGCAGCGATATCCGTAACCTGGCGGCAATGGTGGTTGACGTGCGAACCAACCAGGTGCTTGCCTATTGCGGCAATGTGCGTTTTCAGGAATCGGTATCGTCCAACCAGGTGGACGTGATCCGATCGCCGCGGAGTACGGGCAGCATCCTCAAACCCTTCCTCTATGCGGCTATGCTACAGGAAGGGGAGTTATTACCGCATACGCTGATACCTGATATTCCGGTCAATATCAATGGCTTTTCGCCACAGAACTTCAACCTGCAATTCGAAGGGGCAGTGCCGGCATCGGAAGTCATTGCCCGGTCGCTCAATGTGCCGTCGGTACACATGCTGCGGCAGTATGGCGTTCCGAAGTTTTACGATCTGCTGAAACAGGGCGGACTGACAACGCTCACCAAACCTTCCTCTCACTATGGCTTGTCGCTGATACTGGGTGGGGCGGAAGCTACGTTGTGGGACGTAACGTCTCTCTATAGTGACATGGCGCGCTCGCTGCTGGCGGTGGAGAATAAACCGGTCGCCTTGTCGATGCCGGAAGGGAAGGAAATGAAGGCGAAGGATACCCGTGTCTTCCAACCCGCCGCCGTGTGGCAGGTGTTTGATGCCATCAAGGAAGTGAACCGCCCCGAGGAGATCGACTGGCGGATCATCCCATCCATGCAGACCATCGCCTGGAAGACGGGTACGAGTTATGGTTTCCGCGATGCCTGGGCGGTAGGCGTTACACCGCGTTATGTGGTGGGAGTCTGGGTCGGGAATGCTTCCGGCGAAGGAAAACCGGGACTGGTTGGAGCGCGTACGGCAGGTCCCGTACTCTTCGATATCTTTAATATGTTACCCGCTTCGCGTTGGTTCGACCGTCCGGCGGCTGCGTTCACCGAGGCGGAGGTATGCCGCCTGTCCGGTCACCTGAAAGGTCGTTTCTGTGAAGAGGCGGATACCGTATTGATCCTGCCCGCGGGCTTGAAGACGGCGGCTTGCCCGTATCATCACCCCGTTCATCTTACCGCCGATGAAACCCGTCGGGTGTATGAAACCTGTATAGGCACCGAGGCTACCGTCCAACGCAACTGGTTCACCCTGCCGCCTGCCTGGGAGTGGTATTACAAACAGCATCATCCCGAATACCGCCAGCTCCCGCCCTTCAAGCCCGGTTGCGGTGAAGACAACCTCCAGCCGATGCAGTTCATCTATCCGCAGATGAACGCCCGCATCCGTATTCCCCGCCAATTAGACGGCCGGGTAGGGGAGATCTCCTTCGAATTGGTACACAGCCATCCCAACGCCACCGTCTATTGGCACCTGGATAATGCTTACCTTACGCTGACTCAGGATTTCCACAAACTATCCGTCACCCCATCCCCCGGCAGGCATTCCATGACGGTGGTTGATGGTGAAGGCAATTCCCTCTCCGTTACCTTTACGGTAGAATAAGCCTGGCCGCTTTCTTAAGGGCTGTAAGGACTTTGAAGACTTTAGGTGAATTACGGCTCAAAGCAATAGCCATACCCCAACCGGGTGACGATGTTCTTGCCATAGTTGCCGATCTTTTTGCGGAGGCGGGTGATGTTTACATCGATGGTGCGGTCGAGCACATACGCCTCATCCCGCCAGATACGGGTGAGGATCTCATCGCGGGTGAATACCTGGCCGATATGTTCGATGAGGAGTTTCAATATCTCGTATTCTTTTTTGGTGAGGGCGATCTCCTGTCCATCCACGGTCGCCTTGATGCGTTGGGTATCGAGGGCGAGGGTTTCGTATTCCAACAGGTTATTATCAGGGTCTTTCCCTTTATCCGCGGTGCGGCGGAGGACGGCTTTCACGCGGGCGGCCACCTGGCGGATGGAGAACGGCTTGGAAATATAATCGTCGGCCCCAAGGTTGAAACCGGTCAGCAGATCGTTTTCCGTATCTTTAGCGGTGAGGAAGATGATGGGGATCGTGGCCGTCTTCTCCGTCTTACGTACGATACTGGCCATCTTGAATCCGGAGATCTCATGCATCATCACGTCGAGCATGAGCAGGCTATAGGCCGAGAGGTCTTTTTGCAACGCTTCTTCGGCGCTGAAAGCGGTATCCACTTCGTACCCTTCCGATTCCAGATTGAACTTGAGTATCTCACATAAGTCTGCTTCGTCGTCCACGACCAGGATGCGTGTTGTTGCCATCGTTGTTTCGTATTTTCTACAAAAATATTTATTTTCCGGCAAAGATCGCGTATGGTTGTTGCAAGAAGATGAAACAGGTGTTACAATCCGATGACATCGGTGGCTCCAGAAACCATTTACTGCCTGAAATTGAGGAAGTTCCAGGTAGATTATATGCCTGATCAGTAGGGAGTAATAACAACGGGTAGATGATCTGTTACCTGCATACGGTTGGTTTAGTTGTTCCACCCGGGTGGGACACGTATTCCACCAAGGTGGGACACATGTTCCAGCGGGGTGGGACATGTATTCCAACCGGGTGGAACAACTAAACCAACCGTATGCCGGTAATAGTGGATACGAATCCCGGTAATACATCTTCTATATCTACTTGATACACCTTCATGGAGGCGTATTCGATATTATTTCTTACTTTTGCCACACAATAGAGAATGACATGAAAGATACGCTACATCCCGCATACGACCGGAATACACTGGAGTTTGTGTCTGTCGCCTACGAGTTCTGCACGTTTGTGGAGACTGCCGGGCAATATGCACAGGCCGCTTTTGTGGACAAAGCAGCTAAACTGTTGCCGCTGTTATACCTGAAAGCCGCCTTGCTGCCGGTCGTGGAACCGGACGACGAGGAAGAGATGGAACTTACGGTGACGGAAGAGATGTACGAATTCGTACGTACCCACATCGCCCAACTGCTGGGCGACAACGATACCTATCTGGAAACATTCCACCCGGATATGCCCTTTAGTGATACACCGGTCGCCGCATTTATTTCGGAAAACCTGGCGGATATCTATCAGGATACCGGTAATTTTGTGGCTGTATATAAGCATGAGAACGAGGCTGCCATGCTACTGGCGCTGGGTATGTGCGGGAAGAATTTCCGTACCTACTGGGGACAACAGCTGTTGAACGCATTACGCTCGCTGCACGCCGTACGTTACCGTGCCGCGGATGATATGGAAATTGACGATAACGAATGATACAACAATTCACACACTCGATAACGAAAGAAGAGATTGCCCAATTGCCGGTGGAAGAGTTTACCGGACAGATCGTGCTGGTAGAAACACGGGAAGCTGCCGATGAGGCCGTCGCCCGGTTGATGCACGCTACCCGTGTCGGCTTCGACACCGAGACGCGTCCCAGTTTTAAGAAAGGTCAACGGTATAAGATCGCCCTGATGCAGGTATCCACCTTAGATACCTGCTACCTGTTCCGGCTGAACAAGATCGATATGCCCGAGTCGTTGCTGGGTTTTCTGGAAAGCAACGCGATCCTGAAGATCGGCCTGTCCCTGCGGGATGATTTTGGCGCGTTGCGCCGCCGGATAGATGTTGAACCGGTCCATTTCCTCGATTTGCAGAACTATGTGGGCCAGTTTGGTATCGAAGACGCCAGCCTGCAAAAGATCTATGCCATCCTTTTCGGGAAGAAGATATCCAAAGGTCAGCGGTTGACAAACTGGGAAGCCGACAAGCTTACGGAGTCGCAGCAGAAATATGCGGCGCTGGATGCCTGGACCTGCCTGAAAATATACAACTACTTAAATCCGAACACATGAGCCTTGCCCGCGTTACTCTTAAACCCAAGAAAGAAGAATCATTGCTGCGTTTCCATCCCTGGATCTTTTCAGGTGCGATCCAATCCATCGACGGGAAACCGGAAGAGGGTGACCTGGTAGAGGTATTTGGCGTGAACGGACGATTCCTGGCAGTGGGGCATTACCAGATCGGCAGTATTGCCGTGCGCGTACTGTCGTTTACTCCCCGGGAAATAGATGCCGCTTTCTGGAAAGAACGGATCGGTGTAGCCTATGCCTTACGCCGTACCCTGCAACTGGCGGGGGTGGAGAACAACGATACCTATCGCCTGATCCACGGTGAGGGTGATAACCTGCCGGGACTGGTAGTCGATGTGTATGCCCATACGGCAGTCGTACAGGCGCATTCGGTCGGTATGCATTACGCCCGCCACCAGGTGGCCGAAGCGATGAAGGCGGTGATGGGCAACGACCTGCAGCATATCTATTATAAGTCGGAAGCCACCCTGCCTTTCAAAGCCAACCTGGGCAGTGAAGACGGCTACCTGTTGGGTGGCAGCGTGGAAGATGTGGCGATGGAAAACGGGTTGAAGTTCAACGTGGACTGGCTGAAGGGACAGAAGACCGGTTTCTTCGTGGATCAGCGTGAAAACCGTTCCCTGCTGGAGTTCTATGCCCGTGGGCGTTCGGTGCTGAATATGTTCTGCTATACGGGAGGTTTTTCTTTCTATGCCATGCGGGGCGGGGCGGAAGTGGTTCACTCGGTGGACAGCTCGGCGAAAGCCATCTCCCTCACGAATAAGAATGTGGAACTGAATTTCCCCGGCGATCCGCGCCATCAGGCGTATGCCGAAGATGCCTTTAAATACCTGGAGAAGATGGGCGCCAACTACGACCTCATCATTCTCGATCCACCGGCCTTTGCCAAGCACAAGAATGTACTGCACAATGCCTTGCAGGGATACCGGAAACTGAATGCGGCAGCGTTCAAGAAGATCAGGCCGGGTGGCATCCTGTTTACGTTCTCCTGTTCGCAGGTGGTAAGCAAGGAGAGTTTCCGCCTCGCCGTATTCAGCGCCGCCGCCGAATCGGGACGTACGGTACGCATCCTGCACCAACTAACCCAACCGGCAGACCATCCGGTGAATATCTACCATCCGGAAGGTGAATACCTGAAGGGGTTAGTGTTGCATGTGGAATAGGCTCTCTATTCGATGTGCTGGCGTATCTTTTTCAGATACTCTTTCATCCCTGCGCTATCTTTCTCCTTGATGAGTTCCTGGAGGGCGGACAGTTCTTCCTGTATCCGGGATATCTGTGTCGGCGTGCGTGGATTGAAGAGGATCTCCGTCAGCAGGTAATCATCTTCTGAAAAGAGTCCACGGGCGATCTTCATGTGTCGCTTGAACGTGGTTCCGGGTGCATCCTGGTGTTTCATCGTGGCGGCGAAGACGATGGTGGAGGCAAAAGGGATTCCCAGCGAGTAGGCTACCACCTTGTCGTGTTCTTCAAAGGTATATTCGCAGATGTGCAGGTGCAGGCCGCCATACAGGTCTTTGAAGAAGATCTTCCCGAGATGGTCGCCTTCGGAGATGATGATGGTGTTTTCTTTCTCCAGGTTACCCAGGTTGGCAAAGGTAGGTCCGAACATCGGGTGGGTGGAGACATAGCGGAAGCCGCTCGACTCATAAAACTCTTTCAGGTTGGTCTTTACAGAGGCGATATCCGCGAGGATGCAATTCGGCGGAAGGAAGGGAAGCACAGCCTGGAAGGCGGCGATCGTCTGATGGAGCGTTACGCAGTTGATCACCAGTTCGGGAGCGAACTCCTTACTCTCTTCCGGCTTTTGCAGGCGCAGGGCGTTGTAGATGAAGCGCATCCGCTTCGGGTCTTGCTCCAGTACGGCTACTTCATGGTCGAAGCTGAGCAAGTCGGTGAAGAAAGATCCCATCTTTCCGGCACCCAATATCAGTATTTTCATCGTTGATTCATGATTACTACCTGCTGGCGTACAGATTCCTCGTGTATCTCCTGCAGGATATTCTTAACAAAATCAGTACTTAACTCCATGCTTTCGCCCATCAGCGAACGTTTTTCCAGTATCTCGTTGTAACGGGGAGATTGGAGGATGGGCATGTTGTGCTCTTTTTTATAGACGCCGATCTCACGGGAGACACGCATGCGTTTGGAAAGGAGCTCAAGCAGTTGCTCGTCGATATGGTCGATCTGTCGGCGCAGCTCGGTCAGGTTCTCTGTCGTCTGTGTCGCGTCGCGGATCACCAACAGGTTCAATACGTAATCCAACACGTCGGGCGTGATCTGCTGGCTGGCATCGCTCCAGGCTTCATCGGGCGTGCAATGCGATTCGATCATCAGCCCGTCGAAACTGATATCCATCGCTTGCTGGGAGAGGGGAGCGATCAGTTCACGTTTCCCTCCTATATGGCTCGGATCGCAGAAGATAGGCAGCTGGGGCATCCGGCGGCGCAGTTCGATGGGGATATGCCAGAGCGGCAGGTTACGGTACATCTTCTTGTCGTACGAACTGAATCCGCGGTGGATCACAGCTATCCGACGGATACCTGCGCCGTAGATACGTTCGATGGCGCCGATCCACAATTCCAGATCGGGATTCACCGGGTTCTTGATAAATACCGGCACGTCCACCCCTTTCAGGGCATCGGCTATTTCCTGTACGGCGAAGGGATTCACTGTGGTACGGGCGCCGATCCAGAGGATATCTATCCCGGCGTTCAGGGCTTCTTCCACATGGTATTTGGTGGCAACTTCGGTAGCGGTGTACATACCGGTCTCCTCTTTCACCCGTTTCAGCCAGGGTAGTCCAACGGAGCCTACGCCTTCGAAACCGCCCGGTTTCGTCCGGGGCTTCCACAGTCCGGCGCGGTATATGTTGATGCCACGGCTGGCAAGTTCTTTGGCTGTTCCTACTACCTGGGCTTCTGTCTCCGCACTACAGGGACCGGCTATGACGATGGGGCGTTGCGGGTTAACACCCGGCAGGATAATGGATTCTAATTGCATAATATGGGGTAATGTTTAATGATGAATGATTAATGATGAATGGTGGATTGGATGCGGGTTAGGGCTTCCTGCAAGGTTTCTTCGTTGCAACAAAGGGAGAGGCGCAGGTAGCGTTCGCCGCGGCTGCCGAAGATGAAGCCGGGGGTGACGAACACGTTGGCTTCATAGAGTACACGGTCGGCCAGTTCGTTCACGCTCTCAACCTTGTCCGGAATACGTCCCCAAAGGAACAGGCCTACCTGTCTTTCGTCGAACGAACATCCCAGCGAATGCATGATCTGCCCCGCCAGGTTGCGACGGTTACGATACACCTCGTTCATGTTCCTGTACCATTCGTCCGGGGCGTTTAATGCTTCTGCCGCGGCATATTGCATGGGTTTGAACTGTCCGGAGTCGATGTTGCTTTTCACCTTCAGTATCCATTGTACAAACTCGGCGTTGGAGGCCAGCATAGCAATGCGCCATCCCGGCATGTTATGTGATTTGCTCATCGAATTCATTTCGATACATACGTCTTTAGCTCCCGGAATACTCAACAGGCTCAGCGGTTGATCATTCAGAATGAAACTGTATGGATTGTCATTGCAGATGATAATACCATGCCTGCGTCCAAAGGTAACTAATTTCTCAAACAGCGCTGCGGAAGCATTGGCTCCGGTAGGCATATTTGGGTAATTTACCCACATGAGCTTGACGTTTGAGAGGTCTTCTTTCTCCAGTGCGTCGAAATCGGGGAACCATCCGTTTTCTTCTTTCAGTTCGTAGGGGAGGATGCGGGCGCCTACCAGGTTACTTACCGAGCTATAAGTAGGATAACCCGGATTGGGAACCAATACGCCGTCTCCCGGATTCAGGAAAGCCAGCGAGATGTGCAGGATTCCTTCCTTGGAACCGATCAACGGTTGTATTTCCGTATTCGGATTCAGTTCCACGCCGTACCACTTGGCATACCACGCAGCAAACGCCTTGCGCAATTCGGGTATTCCCACATACGGTTGGTAGCCATGTGCATTGCTTTGGTGGGCGTGGCGGCAGAGTGTTTCGATCGTTTCTCCGGAAGGGGGAAGGTCGGGACTGCCTACGCCGAGGTTGATCACTTGCCGGCCTGCGGCATTCATTTCGGCTACTTCCTTTAGTTTGCGGGAGAAGTAGTATTCCTGTACGTTGTTGACGCGCGTAGCGGGTTGGAAGCTACACACTTTGTTTTCCTTCTGCATATTCACCTAACATTTGAAAGTCTTTTGTTAATGGTAAGATCGCGTCCAATGCCTGTTTGTAGCGGGTGTAATCATCGAATACGAGGTTGATATAGAACAGGTATTCCCATTCACGCCCGATAATCGGCAGGGATTGTATCTTGGATAAGTTCATGTCGTAGAAAGACAGGATAGACAATACTTTAGACAGGCTGCCCGGTGTATGCGGAAGGGCGAATACGAACGATGATTTGTTGATATCCGTATGTTTCAGCATATCTTCCGCCACCCAGCGGTCTGCCAGCACCAGGAAACGGGTAAAGTTCCGTTTGTTGGTCTCGATCCCTTCGGCAAGCACTTCCATGCCGTAGATCGAAGCTGCCTGTTTGCTGCAGATAGCAGCATGTCCTTTCAGTTGGTTTTCGGCGATCCGCCGGGCGCTTATCGCCGTGTCTCCTTTTTCCACCACTTTCACGTGCGGCAGGGTGTCGAGGAAATCCGCACACTGCATCAGGGCGATCGGGTGCGAGTTGATCTCCGAGATATCGTGGATGGATGTTCCCGGCAGGGCTACGAGTGAGTGAGAGATACGCAGCTTGTATTCGCCGACGATCTTGTGGCCGCTCTGGCGGAGCAGTTCGTGGTTCTGAAGCAGGCTGCCGGCGATGGTATTCTCGATAGCCATCATGCCCAGTAGCGAAGGATCCTTTTTGATGGAGGCAACCACATCACGGAACGTAGCACAATCAACCACTTCAATTTCTTCCTCTTCAAAATAATTTCGTGCAGCGATGTCGTGATACGACCCTGCGATTCCCTGAATGGCAACTTTCTTCTTCATCTGTCTTTTCTGTCTTTTATGAAACAAAAAAGTCCCGCCGTTTCCGGCAGGACTTTATATGATTCGATGGATATATTCTGTTTTGCTATCTCTTACGCTTTACATACAACTTCCTGCCTTCACTCTGCTAAAGTAAAAGTAATAAAAGAAAAAGTATGCAAAACTAAAGTTGTTCATCTCTACTATTTGTCTTGTATTTGGCTACAAAAGTAACGTTTTTTTCTAATATGCAAGGAAAAAGTGATTTTTTATTTCTATTTCTTATGCTTCAACAACATGATCACCGGATTGATCACTTTCACACCACCTTCTGTCCCACCTGTACCGTCAGCATTTCTTTGGGGACGGACTGTTTGATGCTTTGGATGATGATTTCGGCTATTTTGTGGCGGATGAAGTCTTTGCGGGTGACAAAAACGATCTCGCGGGCAGGCTTGGGAATGGCGAAGGGGCGCACCAGCTCTTTCTGCTCGCCGGAGAGTTGGAGGGTGGCGAGTTCGGGGATGAAGGTGATGCCGTTGTTGCTTTCCACCATCCGCATGAAGGTTTCCAGGCTGCCCAAGCTGTAGGCTGCCTGGCGTACGCGTACCTTTTCCATCTGGCAGAAGCGCATCAACTGTTCACGGAAGCAATGGCCTTCGTCCAACAGCCAGAGTTTTTCATCGCTGATATCGGAGGTGCGGATCAGCTCTTTCCGGAAGATCGACTCGTTACGGGCGGTATAGGCGTAGAATTGTTCGTAAAACAAGGTGTCGCCCTGTAATTGGCTCTCATCCGGCTGGTTGGCGATGATAGCGGCATCGAGGCAGCCGTCGATCAGGGATACCAGGGTAGAGGCTGTTTTCATTTCATGGACACGGATATCCAGTTCGGGATGCTTGTCCGTCATCTGCTGGAAGAAACGGGGCAGGAGGTAGGGGGCGATGGTAGGCAATACCGCCAGGTGGAACGTACCTTTCAGGGACGATTCTTCTTCGCTGATGATTTCCTGGATACGGCCCACCTCGAACAGCACCCTGCGCGCCTGGTCGATCACCTTGCGGCCGGCCGGCGTAGGAGAGATGGGATTCGTATTGCGGTCGAACAGTTTGAGTCCCAACTCATCCTCCAACTTCTGTATCATCATGCTGAGGGTGGGTTGCGTCACATGGCAATATTCGGCAGCCTTGGCGAAATGCCGGTGGGTGTCGAGGGCGGCGATGTACTCCAGTTGTTGTATATTCATCCGAAAAAGAATTGAGGTGATACCTTTGTTTGCAAATATATGAAATTCCGGTTATCTTTAGGCGATTATTAAAATAAACTTCTAACTAAAAAGCGGAATTAGGCAGAGTGTAGCGAATTAGCTGATAGAGCGTTCGTTACGCTCTGTTTTGCTTTATATGGCTATGGGCTGAAAACCGTATTTAGGCAGAATGGTGCAGGAGATGCGTTACTATCTCGTTACTTGAATCGTTTCGCAAATTTCTTTCTAAACGGTTCTTATTCAGCGTATTGCGCAGTTTTGCATACCGTCTGATAACTCAATGATAACTAATTTTGTAACCAGAAAAAACATTGAGTTATGAGGTCAACATTCAAGGTCTTATTTTATGTAAAGAAAGGCAGCGAGAAACCCAACGGGAACCTGCCTTTGATGTGCCGTATCACTGTGGACGGCGAAGTTAAACAGTTCAGTTGCAAGATGGATGTTCCGCTCCACCTGTGGGATGTGAAGAACAACCGTGCATCGGGAAAGAGCGCACAGGCGCAGAAAATCAATCTCGCTATCGACCGTATCCGTGTGGATGTAAACCGCCGCTATCAGGAACTGATGCAAACGGACGGCTATGTTACCGCCACCAAACTGAAAAATGCCTACCTCGGGATCGGGGTAAAGCAGGAAACATTACTGAAACTGTTCGAACAGCACAACGCCGAATTTGCGAAGAAAGTAGGGCACAGCCGGGCGCAAGGTACTTTCTCCCGCTACCGTACCGTCTGCAAACACATCCAGGAGTTTCTTCCCACTACCTACCACCGGGAAGATATACCACTCAAAGAACTGAACCTGACGTTTATCAACGATTTCGAATACTTCCTGCGGGAAAAGAAGAAATGCCGTACCAATACCGTATGGGGATATATGATTGTGTTGAAGCATATAATTTCCATCGCACGGAACACCGGGCTGCTGCCGTTCAATCCCTTTGCGGGATATATCAATAGTCCCGAAAGCGTGGACAGGGGTTACCTGACGGAGGAGGAGATACAAACGCTCATTGAGGCTCCGATGAAAAACAAAACATATGAGTTGGTGCGCGACCTTTTCGTTTTTTCGATTTTCACGGGATTATCTTATGCAGATGTAAAGAACCTCACGACCGACAACCTGCAAACCTTCTTCGACGGCAACCTGTGGATTATTACCCGCAGGCGAAAGACTAACACCGATTCCAATATCCGGCTGTTGGATGTTCCCAAACGGATAATAGAGAAATACAAAGGCTTATCGGGCGATGACCATGTTTTCCCCATGCCGAGTAACAGTTGTTGCAATGAGAAGCTGAAAAAGATAGGCGAGCAGTGCGGTATTAAGACCCGGCTCACCTATCATGTCGCGAGGCACAGCGCGGCGACCACTATTTTGTTATCGCACGGCGTACCCATCGAAACCGTGAGCCGTATTCTTGGGCATACGAATATTAAGACTACCCAGATATACGCCCGGATTACCAACCAAAAGATAAGCCGGGATATGGAAACTCTTTCGCATAAGTTGGAGGGTATGGAAAAAAGTATTTGCGATGCTATCTAAACATTGCATACTTAGTCCGGCAGGTACACATCACCCATTGTATAAACTGTGTGGAGTGAGTGATGTCCTGTCGATGCTGCTATCAGGTTTAATCGCAGCCATCCCCAAGGGCTTTTAAAGAAAAGCCGTAGCTTATTAGGGCATTTTCTTAACGCTTCGTTTCACTTCACTAAAAATGCCCCAATAAGCCAAAGGGATAAACCCCTCTGGACACCCCGGCGGTCTGCATGACCGCTGCCGCTAAAGCGGATTACGAGCGGAAATCAAGTATGTTTCCCGCTGTCATTGAAAGCCGACAGGCACAAAGCATTAACTCCAAATCAGATTAAGTTATGGGATTTGTCGTATTACATATAGATAAGGCTTCCGGCAACGATGCCGGGATGACCGCCCACATCGAGCGAACCATTGACCCGGCAAACGCCAATAAGGAACGCACCCACCTAAACCGGAACTTAGTCGAATTCCCGAAAGGAGTTGATAGCCGGACGCAGGCTATCCAACATCGCCTTGATACCGCCGGACTGACCCGCAAAATAGGTACGAACCAAGTCCGTGCTTTGCGGATTATGCTATCCGGCACACCCGAAGATATGCAGCGTATAGAGGCTGCCGGAAAACTCGGTGAGTGGTGCGAGGATAATCTCGCATGGCTACGCAAAACCTATGGAGATGACAACGTAGTATCGGCAGTCCTGCATATGGACGAGAAAACGCCCCATATCCACGCTACGGTTGTTCCTATCGTTACCGGTGAAAGAAGAAAAGCCAAAGAAAGCAAAAAGCGGGAGGAGAAACAGGAGCAGGATATCCCCGGTAAGAAAAAGTACCGGAAGAAAAATCCGAATGCCGTCCGTTTGTGCGCCGATGATGTGATGACAAGGGAGAACCTCAAATTATTTCAGGATACCTATGCCGAAGCAATGGCAAAATATGGGTTGCATCGGGGCATTGACGGCTCCGAAGCCAAGCACACCACCAATCAGGAGTATTACCGTGAGTTGTTCGTCCAAAAGGATGAATTGCAGGAGTATGTAGAAGTTTTACAGGAACAGAAAACCGAAATAAACGATAAAATCCGGGACTTATACGACCGCAAGGACGAAGCACGGGAGAAGTTCCTCAATATGGATGAGTACAACAAACAGAAAGAAAGCGAAATATCCGAAACAGAATCCCGGTTAAAGCAACTCAAACAGGGCTATGAGCCATACAAGGCGCAGGAAGATTTAAACCTGTTAATCGGGCTATATCCGAAACTAAGCGAGAATTTGCGGATAGCGCAGTTGTGTAAAAGTGTCGGGTTAGCGATAGACACTATTAAACAGCTTTTCACAGGCGAGGCAGTCCTGTTTACAGGCAAACTCCATTCGCCCGAACACAACCGAGATTTCAATGTGCAGGACGCTAAACTACAAATATTCAAAGAACAGGACAACCCGGACAAGTTTCGACTATCGCTCAATGGACAAAATATCCTCGACTGGTTCAAACAGAAATATCAGGAAGTTAAGCAAGCCATAAGACCGCATATCAAGCCCCCGGCAAAGCCGGAAGTGGGTAAAAACAAAGGTTTTAAGAGATAATTTAGGTCTGTTAGTCAAATATTTGTAAATTTGTTGGCGAAACTGAAATCTCTTTAGATAGAGTTCTTATTTTTGTATATTATGCACTTTGGATAGTTTATATATAAATGCGCCCATCCGCCTTTCTGTTTAATGGACAGACGGAGTTAAATAATTAGGATACAATGAAAAATGAGAATGAGGTAAATACCGATAGTGTTTTGTTCTTTGATATGGATGGAACATTGGTTGATACAAATTATGCAAACTTTCTTTCTTATAAGAAGGCTATTGAACTTATAAAAAAGCCTGATTTCAATATCACCTATGATTCTACAGGGCGATTTAACCGGAGTTTACTAAAAAAGACTATCCCCGATCTAACAGAAACTGAATTAGGAATGATTATCAGTGAGAAAGAAAAATGCTACAATGACTTTCTGCCAGAAACTCAACTCAACAATGAAATAGCGAGGATTCTTTATAAATATTTCAAAACCAACAAAACCGTATTGGTCACAAATTGTCGCAAAGATAGGGCATTAGCCACATTGAACTATCATGGATTATCAGATATGTTTAGTAATTTATTTTTTCGGCAATTTGAAAACAATATGAGATTCAATAAATTTCAGAATGCAATTTCCGCATTAGATATTTTGCCCCAATCGATAATAGCTTTTGAAAATGAAGAAATAGAAATAGCTGATGCTAAAGAAGCAGGAATTCAATATGTTAATCCTCAAATTTTATAGATATGGAAAATTTCATAATCCAACCAACATCACAAATAGTAGTTGATAATGATGCAAATCAAGTCAGGTCTGTACCGGTTCTAACCCGTAGAGTTACTGCATACTATCATGCAGATTATCAGGGAGGGAGCAGCGAGCAAAGAGAAACAAGTGGCACCATAGAAAATGTTATTTGCACACTGAAAAACCAATTTCAAGATAAGGCTCCTAATGTCTTGCAAATTGCTTCTCAACAATTAACGAACATCCTATTAGAAGATTTACCTCAAATTCTTCGACAAGTTGGCACAAACAGTCTTACTGTTTGTGTTATTCCAAGAGCGAAAGTGAATTATAGTTCTAATCAGCGATTATTCAATACTACTGTTAACCCGTTGTGCATTTAAGCGACGGAGATTTTTAAGTTGTTAATATTTCGGTTGTTTAGTTTGTTGATTAGCTGTACTGTAGTGAGCGCCATTATTTTAGCGAGCACTCTGGTTCTGAATCCATCGAACGATTTGGCGT